>NZ_JAHKSQ010000002.1:0-528618 GCF_018862045.1 Roseovarius sp. PS-C2 | reverse complement strand
GCGCCGCGCGCACCGTATGCGCCTGCCAGCCGGTGGCCTTGCACAGGTCGTCGAGCTTTGCACCATCTGCGCGCGTGAGCATGTCGCGCAGAAGCTCTGCCTTGGATTTGCGCGAGGGTTTGGTTTGAGGCTTGGTTTTGATCATGAGGGTCTCCCGGTTTGGGGGCCGACCCGTTGTCAGCCCTGCTACCGGCAGAAGCCCGAAGCATCGCTCGGGCGCGGGCACAGCAATGCTCGTCGTGGCGCTGAAGTCCAGTCGGGGGGCGGGAAAAGACGGCATGCGCAGCAACCATTACACCGTCGCAGGTGATGTCGGAAAAGCACAGGTGTGGCATTTGACCATTCAGGCAGCAAGCGCAACGGCGGTTTCATGGTAAGGTGAAGCATGGAGAAACGATATCTCCTACCTCCCTGTTAGACTGGCCGGCTCTCACAAGCCGGTCATTTTTTGAGGCGTTTGGCCCGCGCCAGTTTATCTTCAATCCCGTTCTGCTCAAAATGCGGCGCATAATTTGGCCAGATGTCTCCGGCGCAGATCGGCTCGGAAGATCTCGGGGACGAAGAACCGTCGGTTCCGATCCTACTCTCTTCCATCTGAGTGTTTGGTTGTTTCGGTGAATACGGCCCATAGCTGCCTTTCACGCTGTGCGCAGAAAACGTCGGGTTCGACGCCAAAGCTTGCGCTGGCCATTGCGTGCATTACGATCTCTCGGGCCCAGTGTTTCAATGATTACGGTTCTTTGGCGCGGAACATGGTATCGTGGCGCAGCCTTCCTGTATCAAGCAGTCTTTAGTGAGGAGTTGGAGACCCGGAATGGACAAGCTCTCGGTCATGCACGCCTTCCGCCGCATCGTCGAACGCGGCAGCTTCGCTCGGGCGGCGGAGGATCTGGGCGTTTCGCCCGCCCTTCTGAGCCGCGAGATAAAGCTGCTTGAGGAATCCCTCGGGACCACATTGCTCACACGCACGACACGTTCCATGTCGCTGACCGATGCCGGGCGGCTCTACCTCGACGAGGCGACCGTCGTTCTCAATGCCGTGACCACGGTCGAGACGCGCATACGCGAAGGCGCCGGGTCAGTGCGGGGGCACCTGAAGGTCAATGCGTCCAGTTCCTTCGGACAGACGGTCATTGCCCCAATATTGCCTGAGTTTCTCGAAGCCTATCCCGACGTCAGACTCACCCTATCAATGGATGATCGCGTCATAGATATGGTCGAGGGTGGATTCGACGTTTCGATCCGCATCCGGGCCGGACTTCCCGACTCGGCACTCGTCGCGCGCAAGATTGGGACAATGCATCAGAGGGTCTTCGCCGCACCCGCCTACCTAAAACGGGCAGGTACTCCGTCGACACCCGATGACATTGCACGGCACCGCGTGATTGGCTTCCTGCTCGCGGACCACCTTACATCATGGGAGCTGCACGGCTCTTCCGGGACGGCCACGATCGATCTCGATCCGCCGGTTCGGGTCGGTAACAGCCTAGTGCTGCGCGACCTGCTGATCGCAGGTCAGGGCATCGGCACATTGCCGGATTTCGTCTCGAAAGAGCCCGAGATACGGGGCGATCTTGTCCGGGTGCTGCCCGACTGGGAACTTCCCGCGCCCGAGATCTTCGCTGTGACGGCCTCGCGCCTCGGCATGGACGCGAAGGTAACTGCATTTCTCGATTACCTGCGCGCGACGCTTCGGCCCTGACATTCTTCAACGGGCGTAAAGAATGAAGTGACAGCCGGCCGGTTATTCCCGCCGCCCCCATACCCGATCCTCTTGGGCATCGCAACCCCAACTCCGAGAGGATCCCATGACCCACGTTCTCGTTCTCTATTATTCCAGCTACGGCCATGTCCGTGCCCTTGCACAGGCCGAGGCCGACGGGGCACGCAGTGTGCCCGGCACCCATGTCGACTTGCGTCGCGTGCCTGAAACCGTTCCGGATGAGGTCCGGAAGACGGCTGGCTTCGCAGTGGATGACACGCCCATTGCCACGCCTGCCGATTTGGAAACATATGACGCCATTATCTTCGGCACGCCGACGCTATTCGGCATGATGGCCGGGCAGATGAAATCCTTCCTCGATCAGGCCGGTGGACTCTGGGCGCGGAATGCACTGGTCGGCAAGGTCGCAGCCGTCTTCGCCTCCACCGGCTCGCAGCATGGCGGGCATGAGGCGACGCTGCTCTCAACCCAGATTCCGCTCCAGCACTTTGGGATGCTGATCGTCGGCATGCCCTACACCTTCGCCGGTCAGACAACGGCCCAAGGCATCGTCGGCGGGGCGCCCTATGGCGCAGGCACCATCGCCGGAGCCGATGGCTCGCGCGCGCCCACCGAGACCGACCTCGCCGGCGCACGTTTCCAGGGCGCGCATGTGGCGCGGATCGCCGCGCGCCTCTCGGGGGCCACCCTGACCGAGGAGGCAGCTTGATGCCCGCGCTCACCATCGATTTCTTCCACGACGTCGTCTGCTGCTGGTGCTTCAACATCTCGTCACGGATGCGGGCGCTTGCCGCCGAGTTTGACCTCGACATCCGGCACCGGACCTTCGTCCTGCAGGCCAGCCCAGCCGAGATGACCGCGCGCTGGGGCACACCCGAGGACGCCCGCGAGACCATCCTCGGGCACTGGGCCGTCTGCCGCCAAGTCAGCGACCGACCGGAGCTTGTCGATATCGACGCCATGCGGGCCGCGCCCTTCGACTATCCCCACGGGCTGATTGCCGCGTTGGGATGCAAGACGGCGGAACAGCTTGGCGGACAGGCCGCCCATTGGGACATGTTCGATCACCTGCAGCGCTCGCATCTGACGGAGGCGCGGAACATCGCGGATCCCGAGGTCGTGCTTCACGCCGCGCAGGAACTGGGCTTCGAAACTGCAGCCTTCGCCGATGTTCTCGAAGACCCGGAAACCCTTCGTACCGTAGAGACCGACCGGCAATACGCCCGTGCCCTCCAGGTCCGGTCCATCCCGACCCTCTTCGTCCGCGAGACCGGTTCCCGCCTCGTCAACGGACCGCGCGAGGATCTGGCCATGCAACTGCGCGCCGCCCTCCGCCTCGTCGCCTGAAAGGAAATGCCATGACCCTCTCGTTCCTACACACTGCAGCCCGGCACCTCCACCGCATCCCGCGCGGCGTTCCGCGCGATCTGCCGCCTCACCTGATGCGCGACATCGGCCTCGACCCTTGGCCACATCGTCCGCGCTTGCCCCTTCACCCGCTTTGGTGAGCCATAGACAGGAGACACCCCATGTCCCGCACAACCGACATTCTTCTCACGGCGCTCGCCCCGGCCGTCTGGGGAAGCACATATCTCGTCACGACCGAGGCGCTGCCAGCAGGTTATCCCGTAACTCTTGCCGCGCTGCGCGCCCTGCCGGCTGGGCTGCTGCTGCTGCTCCTTACGCGACGCCTGCCACCCCGCGCGTGGCTCGGGCGGACCTTCCTGCTTGGCAGTTTCAACTTTGCGCTGTTCTGGGCGCTATTGTTCGTGGCAGCCTACAGGCTTCCGGGTGGCGTCGCCGCCACGCTGGGATCTTTGCAGGCCATGTTGGTGATCCTGATGGCGCGCGGTTGGCTTGGCACCCCGATCCGGGCGGGGGCGGTCGCCGCTGCAGCCACCGGCGTTCTGGGCGTGGCGCTGCTGCTGATAGGCCCCAACGCCACACTCGACTCCGTGGGTATCGCCGCAGGGCTTGGTGGTGCCGCTTCCATGGCAGCCGGCACGGTTCTCAGCCGTAAATGGCAGCCGCCGGTATCGGCCCTTAGCTTTACCGCGTGGCAGCTGACTGCCGGAGGTTTGATCCTGTTGCCGCTGGCGCTAATCATGGAACCCGCTCTGCCGCCGCTTACAGCGACGAACCTGGCCGGGCTGATCTGGCTTGGGCTCATCGGCGCGGCGGCCACCTATGCGCTCTGGTTCCGGGGCATTGCCCGGATCGAGCCCGGCGCGGTCTCGATGCTCGGCATGATGAGCCCCATGACAGCCGTGTTGCTTGGCTGGCTGGTGCTGGGCCAATCCCTCACGCTCGTACAGTGCTTTGGCGCAGCAATCATTCTCGGCTCTGTCTGGGCCGGGCAGCGAGCGAACCGCCCATCCGTCGGTGTCGCCACTACGAGCCCGGTCAAAAGCTGCGCATAATATGTCTGATCACTCTTTCGGAAAGGTAAACGCCTTATGACCCCCCTTGCACCCACAGACGACCTCGCCCGGAAGGCCCGGTTTGCCGGACTTCTCTACCTCGTCATCATTATCTCGGGTCTCTGGGCGGAGCTTGGCCTTCGCGGTCCGCTGATCGACTTCAGCGATGCTGACGCGACCGCCGCCGCGATCCTCGCGGCACCGGTCCAGTTCCGCCTCGCCATCGCCGTAGATCTCGTGATGGCGTTCAGCGATGCAGGTCTTGCGATCCTACTTTATCTGATCTTTCGCACCGTGGCACCAAGCCTTGCGCTGTCGGCAATGGTGTTCCACCTGATCCAGACGGCGCTGATCGCCACGAGCCTCATGACTCTGCTGGCAACCTGGTTGGTGCTGAAGTACGCCGACGGGCTGACCGAAGCTCCGGTGCTCGCGCTGATGTTCCTCGACCTGCATGCACACGGCTACGATCTCGGACTTGTCTTCTTCGGAGTGAACAGCCTAATCATGGGCGTTCTCGTCTGGGGCTCGGGTCTCATTGACAAGGCGTTCGGTGCGGGGCTCGCGCTTGCCGGAGTGGTCTATCTCAGCGGCAGCTGCCTGCGGTTCTTCCCACCCGAAATACTGCCGGTCTTCCTACCCGCCTACGGGCTGACGATCCTCGCCGAGACGGCATTCTGTCTGCGTCTACTTCTGCAGAAGGCGCCGAAGTAACATGAGAACTTTCTTTCCCCCCAAATCACAGCAACCCGGAGATAAACAAATGACCGAACGAGGCTTTACCATCCGCGCGCTCGGCGAAATCGCCATCCGCTGCATCGATCACAGCGCCATGGTCGCGTTCTACCGCGATGTGATCGGGCTTGAGCCGATGAGGGACCTGCAAGACGCTCCGATCGCCTTTTTCCGGATCGCCGACGGCTTTGAAGGCCACACCGCCGTTTTGGCCCTGTTTCGCCACGACATCGAGAGCGCCGGCCAGACCCGGGCCTGCGACCAACCGCCTGAGACTGGTCCAAGATCATCGCTGCATCATATCGCGCTCAGCTTGCCTTGGGCCGAACAGGATGCGGCAATCGGTTGGTATAGGGAACTTGGGTTGGAGACCCGCATCGAGACCTTCGATTGGGTCGGTTGGCGCGGGGTCTTCACCTTTGATCCCGACGGCAACACCGTCGAGTTGGTTGCCAAAGATCCAAATTGGACAGGATAGGCGTGGGTCGCCTCTTGTGAAAGATCCATGCGGGCCAGCGCTTCGTTCAGTCGTCTCCACCGAAGTTACGCTGGCGTTTCTCAGATATGTTACAGAGTTGGTTTGGACTGCATATTGACACAGTATTCGTGCATTTTCGCAGGGCGGATTGTAATAATGTAAATATTTGAAAATAAATAAATTTATTAACAATTTTATGGCGTCGTTCACGCCGGGTTGATCTACGTCGTTCTGTTTTTTCACGCACATGAGATTTGACGTTACCATCTTCTCACATCGCGTAGACACGCCTTTTGTGGCCAGCTTTGAGGGCGCATTTCTACCCCACAGCAAGCGGGCCGACCCGCATTCAACAAAGCTGACACAACCTTAGAACACAGAAGGAAACTGACATGACCTACGCAACCAAAACACCTATGCTCCGCTTGGCAGCCTTTGCATTTGCCGGAGCGCTAGCAGCGACGGCAATTTCGGCAAATGCCACAGAGCGTAACCCATCTGACCAAGTGCCCAACTGGATCAGTGAAAGCAATTTTGCCGCCATGGACGATTATGACATTTATGAGATTGACCATGCTCAGAAGCTTGGCGAGCGTGTTCTCATCGGAGGGCACTCTGCTTCGGAAAGTCGCGAGCTCGTTGACGAGGCGTTGAGCTCCAATACCGTCTCCCGCGAGCTGACGTCATTCGAAACGCCCAGCCTAGATCATCTGGATGCCAAACAAGGGCCTCGTGGTCGGTAAATAGTTTCGGCTCACCGTTTTTAAATACCCCTCGCCAAGCGGTTGGCGAGGGGACTTTGAATACAGTTTGGGTCGGGCAGGTATAGAGCTCTCTTTCGCGATTGCTCAAAGCCTCTTTTCCATCACCCTTATCTGATAGCAAACCGAGGCTCGGGCCTTCATCAAGGTTTCGGTAATGATGCGCATTTTGGGAGATGCATCCAACTCGCCGGAAATGATCTCACAAGCTCGCCCCGTGAAGCCACCTATACCTCGGCGAGGGCTGCGTCGATCGCCCCAGCGGCCATTTCCTTGGCGACCTGCGCCACCTCGGGCATCCCGCGCACATGGGCGGTGGCGATGGCCCCTTCCTTAAGCAAGGCCAGTTGCTCGGCGAGCTTTGCCGGATCGGACGCGCCGGCCTCGATGCAGAGACGTTCCAGATATTCCAAGATACTGCGCTTGTGTTCGGCTGCGGCGCGGTGCGCAGGATGGGATTGATCGCTGAATTCTCCGGCGGCGTTTATGAACGCGCAGCCGTGAAAGCCCAGCCCCTTGAACGCCCGACCCTCGAACCAAGTTTCGAGCGCGTCAAACATCGCCAGCAGACGCCCGCGCGGTTCGGCGGAGGACTTGTCCATTTCCCCCATCAGCCAGTTGCGGAACTGTTCGTCACGCCGGTGCAGCACCGCGAGAATCAGTTCATCCTTGGAGCGGAAGTGATTGTAGAGCGTCATCTTCGCAACGCCGGATTCTTCCAGAATTTTGTCGATTCCTGTGGCGTTGAAGCCGCCCGAATAAAAAAGTTTCAAGGCGGTTTCTATAAGATCGTCACGACGAGACTTTGGCATAATTCATAACATATTCAGACAGTTCTGTATAATTATGGCGCAACTAACGCAAATTTTCAAGCGATTAAGTGATGGCATTTTGAAAGTATTTAAGATTCCTGATCTTGTTCATAGACAGACTTGTCTGTATATATTCTATCCATTCGAACCAATCAGAGTGAGGCAACACCATGACCCGCATCGCACTTCCCCCTTCGATCGAAACCGCCCCGACTGCGGCTCAGCCGCTTCTTGCAGGCGTGAAAAAAATGCTCGGCAGCGTGCCGAACCTGTTCCGCATTACCGCGAACAGCCCCGCCGCGCTCGAAGGCTATCTCGGCCTCAACGGCGCGCTCGCCAAGGGCAGCCTCGACACCAGGACCCGCGAGCGCATCGCGCTCGCCGTGGCACAGGTCAACGGCTGCGACTATTGCCTGGCCGCCCATACCTATCTTGGCACGCACGTGGCCAAGCTCGACAAGGCGGAGATCGCCGCAAACCGCGCCGGTAAGTCACAGGATGTGAAGGCCGAGGCCGCCATTCGCTTTGCCGTCGCTCTCGTGATCGAACGCGGCCATGTCGCTGACGCCGATGTCTCAGCCATCAAGGCCGCGGGATACTCGGAGGCGGAGATTGTCGAGATCGTCGCTCATGTCGCGATCAACACGCTGACAAACTACCTCAATTCGGCGCTCGACACGCCAATCGACTTTCCGGTGGTCAGCCCCAAGGTGGCCTGACCCCGAGGCGCCCCGGCATCCTCTCCCCGGATTGCTCCCTGTCCCCCGGTCGGGGCGCCAGTATTTCCTCTTATCGGAGAATTTTCATGACACTCCCTCCTCTCCCGCCCTTCGACGAAAGTGCCGCCATCACCAAGGTCCGCATGGCCGAGGATGGCTGGAATAGCTGCAACCCGGAAAAAGTCGCCCAGGCCTATACGCCCGATTGTCGATGGCGCAACCGCGCCGAGATCTTCCGAGGGCACGAAAGGGTCATAGAGTTTCTTACCCGCAAATGGGCGCGAGAGCTGGACTACCGGCTCATTAAGGAATTGTGGGCCTACCATAGCAACCGGATCGCTGTGCGGTTCGCCTATGAATACCACGATGACACCGGTTCATGGTTCCGCGCCTATGGCAACGAGAACTGGGAATTCGCCGAAAACGGCCTGATGCGTCAACGCATCGCTTCGATCAACGACGTGCCAATAACGAAACAAGAGCGTCTCTTTCATTGGCCTCTTGGGCGTCGCCCGGACGAGCACCCCGGCCTGTCGGCCCTTGGCCTATAGGAGTGGAGCCATGCCTCTCGGAGTTGCCGATATCGCCTTCACGCCGACCGTGCGCGCCGAACAGGAGCGCCTTGGTTCTGCCACGCTATACGCGAGTGCCCTCTCGCCCGACCGCGACGGCGGGCGTAGCCTTACTGAGCGCGAAGCTACCTTCCTTGAGGCACGCGACGGGATGTTCCAAGCTACTGTCTCGGAAACAAGTTGGCCCTACGTGCAGTTCCGTGGCGGCGTCCCCGGGTTTCTCAGGGTGCTCGACCCGCAGACCATAGCCTATGCCGATTACCGTGGTAATCGGCAGTATATCAGCACCGGCAACCTGCGCACCAATCCCCGCGTGGCGATCATTGCCGTCGACTACATGGCGCGCAAGCGGCTGAAGCTCTGGGGAACTGTCGAAATTTCCGAAAATGCCAGAGTGATCGGTTTGCTCTCCACGCCCGTTGCCCCACCGGCGGAGCGCGCGATCATCATTCGTATTGAAGCCTATGACTGGAACTGTCCCCAGCACATCCCGGTGCGCCGCACCGATACCGAACATGGTGGCGAAATCCTCCGCCTGGAGGAGCGCATTCAGGCACTTGAAGGACAACTGATCAAGGCCGGGATTTCCCCGACCTGACCGGAAGGATCAATCCCAAGGGCGCAGGCCCGAATTTCAAGCCACGAAGTGGATCATTAAAATGAAAGACAGAAACTCGCGTCTCATCTCGGCCTTGGCCATGGCGATTGCCGTCGGCAACATCGCGATACCGTCGGCCATGACGGAACTCGATCCAGCCCATATAGGGGTGGCCGCCAATGCCGCCCACGACGGCCACGCGCCCATGAAAACAGCCGCCTGCGCCCTCGCATTGACCGAATTGCCAGCGAACTGACCCCGATACCGGCAGCCCCGACGGTGCCGGCTCCGAAGGAAAGCGGACATCGCTCCCTCTCGCCCGCGGCGTGATCCACGACCGTGACCAAGTGACAGCTGTCTCCTGATGCGGTCGGTGTGATCCCGGCAACCTGGCATCGCGGCAATGACGCCGCGCTGTCCTCACCCCTGAATAGGAAACTGACCATGAAACACGACCATAAACATGACCACGGCCCCAACTGCGGCTGCGGCATCACGCCCGAATACGTCGATCTGGCTCGCCGCCGGGTTCTTACCGGGGCTGCGGCCAGCGCCACTGCTGGGACCGCGGCCTTTACTGGTGGTGCCGCCTTGGCGGCTACCGACGAGGCCCGTGCCTATTGCGCCGAACCCAAGACACCTGGCCTGCCGCAGATCGACAAGGTGATCCTGGCCGGCATGTCCGCAAACCTTTGCTCACAAGCGCACCTCTACGAGTTGCTGGAGCTAGGCTACGAAGTGGCCGTGGTCCGCGTCGCAACGGCGGGAGCCAAAGTGCCCAAGGGCGATGGGTATCTCGCCGCCATCATCAATTTCCGCATGGTTGCCAACGGCGTCTGGTGGACGGACCACGCCGTGAAGCGCATCGCCGCCGCAAGCTGATTTTCCCAAGACCCACCTTTCATCTAAACCTGAAGGAGACTTCCAATGACTTCCCAACTCATTAAGGGCATCGCCACCTGGACCACTATCCTAGCCGTCGCCTCCGCGGCCACCTTCGCCCTCGCCACTTGGGCCAATGCTGCCGACGAATACAATGTTGTTAACGGCCTCACCCTTTCCGGGCACCCGCTTGGACTGCACGGCGTTGATCCGGTTTCGATGTTCGGCGACCAGGGCCCAGTTGTCGGGAACGCCACGCATGCCATGACGCATGATGGTGTTGACTACTACTTCGCCTCTGCCGAGGCCGAGAAGATGTTCGAGGCGAACCCGGCAGGCTACCTGCCCCAGTTCGGAGGATTCTGCGCATTCGGCGTCTTCGTTGGCGCGAAACTCGACGGCGATGTCCGCTATGCCGATATCAAGGATGGCAAACTCTATCTTTTCGTGAATGCCGCCATCCTGGCGAAATACCAAGAAGACCCTGCGGGGGTCATAGCAGGTGCCGAGGCCAAGTGGCCAGCGATCATGCATATCGCTGCAAGCGATCTTTAATTGAGATTCTCGCTAGAATTTAGGCGACGCGGGCTAGTTCTCGAGTCGTCCACCGTGCCGCAGAGTGAGGGATAGCAGACGTTCTCGGTGAGCGCAGTGGAGGTCTGCTGTCCGCCAATCTTTCTGTGAACCCACCTTCACCAATATGCACGACGCATGATTTGGACATATGTACCCGGTCAGATATCGATATCTCGCTGAAACAATCAACACTGACGGCTTGATACTGGCTATCGCCCCGAGGTGCCCAGATACCGAAGCCTTCAGTGAACAAGCACCACCCGCTTTACATGATTACAAACATGATATTTCGTCAGCTCGGATGGTCCACTTGGAATTCGACCACCTCTTCATCGCGCGCCCCTCACCGGACTTCCATCTATTCGCTGCCAAGATTCGTGCGTTCTTCCTGAATTTGACGCATGCGCTCTGGCCATGTGGATCTGATGAACGCGAGTATGTCCCAGATGTCCCGATCGCTCAGACGGTCGCCAAACCCCGGCATTGCACTGTCGAACGCAACCCCTTGTTCGGCCATGACCGCCTGACCGCCAAATTTCGTGTAGGAAAAAAGCAAGGCATCGCTATGGTGCCAGGTGTGTCCGCTTGCATCATGCGGTGGCGCCGGAAAGCGGCCATCTTCGCCCGCGCTTTGCCAATTCGGTTGCCCCTCAAGATTGGCACCATGACAGGATGCGCAATATTCACCATAAAGACGTTCCCCCTGCGCGGGGTCGCTGGCCATTTCGACAGAAGCCTTCGCCGTTTCAGCACTTGCCATCGTCCCCCAAAGGAACGCGATGACACCCCCGGCCAATGCCGCGACTATTGTACGGCGCATCGTCATGCGGCCACCCTGACCCATGTCATCATCCCCGAGGCCGCATGGCCCAGCATATGACAATGAAACAACCAGTCCCCCGGATTGTCCGCCATAAAGGCGATCTCGCGGTTCTGGCCGCCAATCATCAGCAACGTATCGCGAAGCGGGCCAAATTGCCCGTCTGTCATGACCTCGCGGAAATGCATCCCGTGCAGGTGCATCGCATGGGGAAATACCGTGTCATTGAAGATTTCAAGCCTGACAGCCCTGCCCTTGTCGACCGCGACCAAAGGCGTGTCCGTCATGCCGACCGTTCCGTTGAAGGACCAGAACTGATTGGCCTGCACAAGCTGGCGGAATGTCCTTTCCTTTCCGTCCAGAACAGCCGTTTGCAACCGGCCCATCGCGCCGCCTTCCATGTGAAGCCGGGCCTTTTGCGCGGCCTCGAGGCCGGATATCTCCATCGCCGGGTTCGCAGGAAGCGCCGTGGGCGGCGCGCGGCGTGTGCGGCTGTTGTCGCGCTGAACCGGAAACGATACCTGCGCCAGCCCTTCGCCATCGACGACATGCACCAGATGAGCCATGTCCCCGGCTTCGGCAACGACATCCACGAACAGGTCCATCCGCTGTCCCGGCCCCAAAAGGAACGTGCCAGCGATCTTTCGTGGTGCCGCCAGCGGCATCCCGTCTTCAGCCAGAACCCAGCCCTCGAATCCCGCAAGGCCGAGTTCGAAAATCCGGGCATTGGCCGCGTTGATCAGCCTTAGCCTGAGCCGTTCGTGACGGCGGGCGGGAATGGACAGGTCGTATCGCCCGTTGGTCACGATCAGATTGCCGCGCCGTCCTGCATGGCTGCGATCGTGGCGCGCCATGTAGTCAGGGTCCAGTTGGGCGGTTTCGGGGTTCAGCAGCCAGTCGTCCAGAACCAGCACCTCCTCGCGGTCGACATCCGGTTGCTCCGGTTCCTCGACAATCAGCGGACCATACAGGCCACGCGCCACCTGCTCGGTCGAGCGTTCATGCGCGTGATACCAATAGGTTCCCGCATCCGGCGCGGTGAAGCTATAGTCGAACGTCTGACCGGGTTGCACCGCCTGCTGCGTCAGGCCCGGAACGCCGTCCATTGCGTTGTCGATACGCAGCCCGTGCCAATGCACAGTGGAGGGCTGGGGCAAACCGTTCAGGAACGTCCGCTGTAGCCGGTCGCCCTGTCGCAGCCGGATTTCCGGGCCGGGCACGCCACCATCGTACCCCCATATCGCGGTCCTGGCGTACCCCGCGGGTGCGATCTGCGCCGTTCCCTCTTTGGCTTCCAGTACCGTTTTGCCTTGGGCACCGGCCCATGCGGCCACCGGGACCGCAGTAGACGAGGCCAAAGCCGCCCCACCTGCAAGAAATGCTCTTCGTGTCGTCACGCACTGTCATCCTTTTCAAAGAGGTGGAAGGGCGCATGCCGCGCCCCTCCAAAACAGGTTGCCGCTTTTATCGGGTGCGGTTGGGGATCAACCGCCGCCGAACCTGACTTCACCTACCATACCAGCTTCGCGATGGCCTGGCACATTGCAGGCGAAACCCATTTCGCTGTCTTCGCTGAACGTCCAGGTGATTTCGGCGGTTTCGCCCGGCTCCAGCAGGACGCTGTTGGGATCGTCATGCATCATACCGGCAGATTTCATCTTGTCGTGGAACAACTTGCGCGTGGTCATCATGCCCTTTTGCATCATGGAGCGCATTTCGTGCGAATGACCGTTCCACATGTCATGCGTCCCGAGATTGAATTCATGTACCATGCGCCCGTCATTGCTGACGACAAAGGTGATGGTCTCACCCTGTTTCACCTCGATCTTTGAAGGGCTGTATTTCATCTCGGTCATACTGACCTCAACCGTGCGGCTGGCATTTTCCTGCGTGCCGGGTTTGCCGATCCCGGCGCTTTCGCCGTGGCCGCCGCCATGGCTTCCGCCTGCGAACGTCACAGAGGTGGACGCGGCCAGCGCCGCGGCGAATACGATAACTGTCTTGCTTTTGGTGATCATCTGTTGATCCTTTTGATCTTGCGAATTGGTTGGCTGATGAGTGGATCAGGCAAACGTTCGCGGCGGTGGAGGATCGAAGGTGAGAATGACCTCACGCGCATGGACCGCAGCGACATGAGCCACGATGTCAAATGACCGTTGTACAAAGCAGGACGTGCTTTGCGCGATGCGAAGATCAATCGGGGAACAAACCGGCCCCTTATGACAGATCTCGTTCGGATGCCCGCCATTTGACAGGCCGGATACGGCCACGCCCGTGGATTTGGCGTGATGAAGGACATGGCTGGCCAGGCCCTCAGTCTCGGCGGCCTGCGGGGCGAAAAGAAGCAATAGCACCGCAAGCCCCGGCAACAGGCCCATAACGATCCGGCGCAATCGCCCCCCGAAGGTCATCAATGGATACCGTTTTCTTTCTGGAGTTCCCGGACATATGTCGCAATGGCCTTGACTTCGCCATCAGTCAGCCCATCGACCGGAGGCATGTTGCCGAATGTCCAATGATGCGACCGCACGCCATTCTTCGCGGCCAGAACGAACGCCATGTCCGAGTGATGGTTGGGTTCGTAAATCCTGTGAACCAGCGGCGGCCCCTTGCCTGCCCGCCCTGAGGCGCTGGTTCCGTGGCAAGTTGAACATTTCGCTTCAAAGGCACGTTCACCGATTTGCGCTTGAGGCGACAGTTCGCCCGGCAAACGCACCTCGACCAGTGCGGCCCCCTCGGCAATTCCCGACGTGTCAGCCGGTGTCATGCTGTACTCTGCCGGAGACTGGCCGGGGGTGACAGAACGCCAAATCAGTGCGCCACCACCCACGATCAATATCAAAGCGATTATCCAGTAATGTCTGCTCATGCTCAGCGATTCCACATTCTGCCGGTCGCGCTTCTTAAGGACGATGGCGACTCCCGTGTTTTGGCTAACTGCCCAGATTCCAGCGCTGGAAGGTCAAGCCGAATGCGATCACAATCTCCTGATCGGATGTAACCGGAAACCGGCTTGCCATTTTCCTGAAACCGCGCATGCTTTTCGGCGCAAAGGCAAATGGGCTTGTAACGGATGCGGTTTTTCAGACTTGCACGACGGTTTCACATGGCCGCGCTTGCGGCCCTGATCGCTGTGGCGATCCCCTTTGTCCTGCCCGACATGCCTGCGCCCGGCGGCGATCAAAGCCAACACGCGGCCATGCAATCCACGGACTGCGATAGCCTTGCCGCCATACATGGAAACGGCGCCGATTGCCCCGGCATGTCCTTGCATTGCTTGTCATTCGTCGTTCTGGATGTCGCCCCGATCGGGCGTATCCACAGCGTTTCGGTTCAATACCACCCTCGCATCGAAATTCGAGCCATCGGTATTTCACCGCAAGCCAGCTTTCCACCGCCACGCGCGTAATCGCCCCCTTCGGCAACGCCCCCATGCGGCCAATACCGCGGGGCTGAGCAACTGCGTCTGATATCCAGACGGTCCTGCGGGCCGCGCCAGAAAACAGGCTGCTTGCCCGTTGACCGTGGCCGAACTTCAAAAAACCTCCCCAAAACAGCGCGTGAAATTTCAACACGCGGTAAACGATACATCTGGAAGGAAACACGATGCGTTTCTTCGCAAGCAAACGAAGTGCCTTATCGGGCACCGCCCTCACGTCATCCGCCAAGTCAAACCACCACCTTTCACGGCGCAATTTCGGACTGGCCGCTGCGGCGGCCATTGCCACCCCGACCATTCTGAAAGCACACGGATCACCCAGGACCACCTCGACCGGGACATATGACATTACGGTTGATCGCATTCGGATCGATACCGGCAGTTTCCGGAAAATGGGCGTCGGTTATAACCAAAGCCAGATTCCCACCGTTCTGCGGTTCAAAGAAGGCGAAGAGGTCACGATCAACGTCACCAACAACCTGCGCGAAAGCACGTCGATCCACTGGCATGGGTTGATCCTGCCCTTCCGTCAGGACGGCGTCCCGGGCATCAGCTTCAACGGCATCGCGCCCGGCGAAACCTTCACCTATCGCTTTCCGATCGTTCAGGCCGGCACCTACTGGTTCCACAGCCACTCGGGCTTTCAGGAACCCGACGGCGCATACGGGGCCATCGTGATCGAACCGAAAAACGGCGAACGCTTCCGTGCGGATCGCGATTACGTGGTGCAACTCGCCGATAAGCACCCCCATCCGGGGCGGCGTATCATGCGTAACCTCAAGATGATGCCGGACTATTACAACCGCTCGCAACGCACCTTTCAGGACCTGGTCAACGACACCCGGCAATCCGGCCTCAAGGCAGCCCTGAAAGAGCGCGGCATGTGGGGACGGATGCGGATGATGCCCACGGATATCGAGGATGTTCAGGGGTTCACACCGCTCATCAACGGGCGCAGCACAGCGCAGAACTGGACAGCACTGTTCAAACCCGGCGAGAAAATCCGCCTGCGGTTCGTGAACTCGTCTGCGATGACCTATTTCGATATTCGTATTCCGGGCCTCGGGATGACCGTCGTTCAGGCCGATGGCAATGACGTCAGACCCGTTACCGTAGATGAATTGCGGATCGCGGTGGCGGAAACCTATGACGTGATCGTCGAACCACGCGAACACAAGGTTTACAGCATCATCGCCGAATCCATGGGCCGCACCGCCCTGGTTCGGGGGACGCTGACCCCCAAACAGGGACACGCCGGGGCCGTTCCGCCGCTCAGGACGAAACCCCTGCTGACCATGGCCGATATGAACGGCATGATGGGAGGCATGGATATGGGCGATCACGTCATGCAGAACGCCCATGACATGCCCGGCATGAATGGCATGAGCGATATGAGCGGCATGGACCATGCCAACATGGCGCAATCAGATCAAACCCCCATGCAGGGTATGACCCAGTCGGGCATGTCCATGCAGCAAGGCATGGCAGACGGCGAACCATTCTATGCGCCGGGCAGCGGCCTGACACCAAAGGCATACAACGGCGGCAGGTTCCTGTCCTACTCGGATCTGCGGGCCGCAAGGCCACGCTATCGCCACCGCGCGCCATCACGAACGATCGAACTGCGCCTGACCGGCAACATGGAACGATACATCTGGTCCATCAACGGGGTGAAATTCGACGACGCCGACCCGATCATACTGAACCACGGCGAGCGGGTACGTATCCGGTTCATCAACGAAACGATGATGGCGCACCCGATGCACCTGCATGGCATGTGGTCAATCCTCGATACCGGCAAAGGTGCGCACGACCCGATCAAGCATACGGTCAGCGTCCAGCCCGGAACCACGACCGACATCGAGGTCGAAGTCGACGCGCCCGGCCAATGGGCCTTTCACTGTCACCTCTCCTACCACGCCGATGGCGGCATGTTCCGCAAGGTGGTGGTCAAGGGCCGCCCGGCCTGATCCGGCAAGAATCCAAGGAAAACGAATATGATATTCCCTAAAACAATGCCCCCGGCCCTTATGGCCCTGTCAGTGGCAATGCCGACGACCGCAACGGCTGAACCCCTGATATACGGGTTCCAGGCCGAACAACTGGAATACCGCTCGCTTGACGGAGAAGATGCCTTCGCATGGGATTTCGATGCCTTTGTCGGATCGGACGAACTCAAGCTTGTATGGCGCAGCAAGGGCGAATTCGGCCTCACTTCGGACGAATTCGAGGGACTGGAAAACCAGCTGCGCCTGCAAATGCCGGTCTCCGATTTCTTTGATGCGGTCATCGGGATTCAAGCCAGCACACCCGACAACGGCCCTGACCGTTTCAATGGCGTTCTCGGTATCAAAGGCCTTGCCCCGCAATGGTTCGAAATCGATGCCGATCTTTACCTGTCGGACCATCCGTTCTTCCGGGTCGAGGCCGATTACGAAGCCCTACTTACCAACAGGCTGATCCTGACGCCCAGTATCGAGATCGACATCCCCCTGAAGGATGACCTTGCCGCAGGTCGCCGCGCAGGGGGGCCGATCCTCGAAATCGGGGCCCGTCTGAGTTATGATCTCATTGATCGCGCTGTATCGCCTTATATCGGCGTCAACTACGAAAAGGCCTATGGCGGTACGGCAGACTGGCGGCGCGCAAGCGGCGAAAAAACCGATGCGTTTTCAGTGGTGTTCGGTACGCGCCTGATGTTCTGAGAAAGAGCCGCCCCGTTGGCAGGCACGCCACCGGGGCGGCCCTGGTGCCCGAACATCACGCACCAGACACATGCCAGTCGAAACAATCGGACACTTACGCAACATGCGCTTTGGCAACAAAACCCTGCGTGGAAAGGAAGTGGAATGAACGATCATGGAAACCCTCACGCCGGGCACATGCCGTCAAGCGGACGTGGCATGGCGATTTCGGCTTGGCTGACCGGCATCTATTTCATCATCGAGATGAGTATAGGGCTCTGGACGGGCTCGATTGCGGTTATCTCGGATGCCTTCCACACCTTTTCAGCCGTCGGTGGCGTACTTGTAGCGATCATCGCGGCACGCCTGGCCAAACGCCCCGCTGACAAGGATTTCAGCTTTGGCTGGTATCGCTCGGAAATTATTGGTGCGCTGGTCAATGGCGGCTTTCTTCTGGGTATGGCCCTGATCGTGATCTACATGGCGGCAATGCGCATGGGCTCTCCAATCGATTTGCCGACGGGGCCGATGCTGCTTGCCGCGGCGGGCGGTCTTGTAACCGAGTTCATTTCGCTCGGCCTGATCTGGAAACAGAGCAAAAGCGACCTAAATGTGCGCGGAGCGCTCTGGCATATCATTCAGACATTTGTCGGAAGCCTGCTGATCATCGTGACAGCCCTTGTGATCAAGTTCACGGGCTTCCTGTTGATCGATCCGATCCTGGGCATGGCCTTCGGCTTTGTCCTGCTATGGGCCAGTTGGGGCATCCTGCGGGATTCCATGCGCCTGTTGATGGAAGGAACACCTGACGGCATCGACCTGTCCGAGGTCATCGACAAGCTGGAGAACCTGGACGGGGTGAAAGATGTCCATCACGTCCATGCATGGACGCTGACCAGTGGCCACAACGTCTTTTCCGGTCACCTGCGCGTGTCAGACAGTGTAGAATCGCATGATCTTCTGGAAAAGGCGCAGGCGATGCTGAAATCGGAATTCGGCTTCTTCTTCGTTACCCTCCAGATCGAAACCAAGTGCCTTGACGAAAGCGGAGCCGAGAAAATCGACGTAACGGCGGGCACTGTCAAATAGAACCGGGATGAGACGCAATCGGCGGCAGCCTAGCCTGCCCGGATGACAAGACGCGTCCCGTTCAAGTATTTCAAAACCAGCCGGGAAATCATCTGCCTGGCCGTTATGTTGTATGTCAGGTTTCGAAAACAGACAGCACAAACTGAACCAGGCAGGTGTCTAGGAAACTAGGGGCACCTCAACCCTCATCCCGGCCGTAGCCCGGCCAGCCATGCACTCAGGTTCGATCAGGACCAGTCAGATTGGGCCGCCGATCGGCTCAAAGCTATGCAATGCTCAAGACACGGACGATGAGCGTGATAGGTACGATCAGAGCGGCTGTCAGAAGACGGATACAGAGCAGCACTTTAGGTCTGTGTGGTCTGCTTTCCCTACGCGCACGGGTTCAAATGGCCGCTTACCGAAATACCGTTATTTGTCCGACGCATTTAGCTATTTAAAGAGGCGAAACGGCCCGCTCCTGCGGGCCGTCCATCTGGATCAATTCAACATAGCATCGACAGCCTGGGCAAGAGATACTGTTGGACGACCCAACAACTGCGACAGCGTGCGGCCTTCGTCATAGAGTGCATCCTCAGAGGCAGCGACATCGAAATCGGCCACAACAGCGGCAAAGCCGGCGTCGAGCCCGGCGCCGGTCAGAATATGTGCGTATTCGTCGCGTGGCAAATCCTTGTAGGGAATTTCCCGGCCAGTCTGGCGGGAAACTTCAGCGGCCAGATCAGTAAGTGTGTAGGCCTCGTCGCCCGACAATTCGTAGGTCTTGCCGGCATGACCACCCGTGGTCAGGGTCACGACTGCGGCTTGGGCGTAGTCGTCCCGCGTCGCCGAAGAGATACGCCCTTCTCCTGCGCTGCCGACCAACACGCCATGTGCGACCGCCGCCTGAACTGCGGCTGCGTAGTTCTCGGTATACCAGCCGTTGCGCAGCAGAGTGACTTCCAGGCCGGACTCGGCCAGCATTTTTTCGGTCTGGCGGTGCTCGTCGGCCAGCGAGATGGGACTCCTGTCGGCGTGCAACAGGCTCGTGTAGACGACGCGTTTGACGCCTCGCGACTTGGCGGCTTCAATCACATTGCGGTGCTGAGACACGCGTTTGCCGATCTCGCTGGCCGAGATGAACATCAGTGTGTCAACGCCTTCGAGAGCGGCATCAAGGCTCTCGCGGTCCTCGTAGTCACTCGCGCGCAGGTCGACACCCAGATCCTGCGCCCTCGCAGGGGTCCGGGCCAGCGCGATGATCGCCTCATCTCCCGCCTTCTCTTTCAGCCGCTTGATGATGAGCCGTCCGAGTTGTCCGGTTGCTCCGGTTACTGCAATAGTCATGGTCTTTCCTCTTACTGATTTGATGTGTTCATGCCGTTATGGCGGCCATTGGCGGTGTCGTCGCAACTATGGCCGGGATGACACCCGGAGCGCCAGGTGGCGCGTGGTTTTCGGCCACTACCAGGACCGGGCGCATCTATCTTTGTTACTGACGGGCACTGCCTGTGGCCGCGTCAAGCAGTGCGGCGACATGGGCCGGCGGTTTCGGCACAACGCCAAGCGGATTGAGCGCCTTGATCGAGTAATATCCCTGCAAGATGTGGTCCATGTTTACGGTTTCGCGGACGCCGGGGACGGCCAGGATGCGGGCGAGATAGGCCGACAGGCGCGGATAGTCGCGGATTTCACGGCGGTTGGTTTTGAAAAGACCGTGATAGGCCGCGTCGAACCGTATCAGCGTCACGAAGGCCCGGATATCCGTCTCCGTCAGCGTTTCGCCCAAGAGGTAATCGCCAGTCAGGCTGACCTCGAGCTCGTCGAGCATCGCGAACACGCCGTCCATCGCTTCGTCATAAGCCGCTTGCGACGTTGCAAAGCCAGCCTTGTAGACGCCGTTATTCAGCAGATCGTAGATCCGCGGGTTGAGCACGTCGATTTCTACCGCGTGCGCTTCCGGATACAGGCAGATCTCCGAGGGCACGAGGTGCTCGAAAGCCGTGTCCAGCATGCGCAGGATGTCGGCGCTTTCATTGTTCACCATCACGTTCCGCTTCGTGTCCCAGAGTACAGGCACGGTCGCGCGTCCGGTGAATTGCGGATCGGCGCGCGTGTAGAGCTCGTGCATGTAGCTGGCCCCGAAGAGCGGGTCCTCATCCGCACCGGGAAAGCCGCCGAAGCTCCAACCCTGATCGGTTAGGGCCGGATTCACCACGGTCACCGCAATCACATTCTCGAGCCCCTTCAGCTTGCGGGCGATCAGCGTACGCGACGCCCAAGGGCAGATCAGCGCGACATAGAGCCGATAGCGACCGGGCTCGGCCTCAAAACCGCCCTCCCCGGTTGGACCGGGGCGACCGTCCGGCGTGATCCAGTTGCGGAAACTGGAGACCTGACGTACGAAGCGGCCCTTCTCGTCGGCCTTCTGCACCGGCTGCCAATTTTCCACCCATTTTCCGTCGACAAGCATGATCGCGTCTCCTCAATTCGCGTGAAAGATGAAGGACCGCATCGACACCGACCCGAGGTCGATGGCATCGGTCATAAAGGTCAGATCGTCGCGCGCATCCGACGCGCCAGCGATGGCGAGCGCGGGCAGGTAGTGATCGACACTGGGATGAGCGGCGCGCAGAAGCGAGCCTAGGCTTTCGGTGTCGGCTAGCGCGGCAAAGTCGCGGTCCGCGAGGCGGTCGGCAAAAAGCCTGTCGAATTCCAGCGCGAAATCCAGCGGCTTGCCGCCAGGTCGCATGGCTCCCAGGTTGTGGACAACATTGCCCGAACCGAGGATCAGCACACCGCGGTCGCGCAACTCCGACAGGGTCCTGCCGATCTCGAGTTGATGTGTGAGCTCGCGACTCATGTCGATCGAGACCTGGAAGACCGGCACGTCGGCCTCGGGATAGAGAAATTTCAGAACGGCCCAGGCACCGTGATCCAGGCCCCAGCGGTCATCCTCCTGCGCGCGGTGGCTTTTGAGCAGCGTCACCACCTCGCGGGCCAACTCTGGCTTGCCGTGCGCCGGGTACTGTTCTTCGAACAGCGCCTGCGGGAAGCCGTAGAAATCGTGAATCGTTTTCGGCATTGCCGAGACATCAACCAGCGTCGTTCCTCGGGTCATCCAATGTGCCGAGACCACCAAAATGGCCTTTGGACGGGGCAGGCTCTGGCCCAACTCGGTCCAGGCGCGGCTGAACGCAGTATCTTCGATCGCGTTCATCGGGCTGCCGTGTCCAAGAAACACCACCGGCATCCGATCGGTCGGCGCGAACTTGTCGCGGAGGTCTTGAAGGCTATGAGTCTGCATGAGGTATCTCCTGTCTATGCCGGGTCGCCCACGGCGACCCGGAAGTAGTGTTCTCCTTAGGCGAATCTGCCGAAGATGCGATCGAGGACCGGGAGGCGCAGTGCGTAGGCCCCGGCGCCGAGCAGCAAGATCACGCCTTGGACGACGGTCCAGAACAACGGGAATTCCCAGCCGCCGCCTTCATTCGAGAAGCTCCAGCCGTAACCGGAGTGCGCCCAGACCGATCCCAGCAGGATCGCGATGAGCGGGATTGAGACGGCGCGGACACCTACGCCGAGGATCAGCGCGAGACCGCCAGCCAACTCGCCGAGAATCGTCAAGTAGGCGAAGAACCCTGGCAGACCGAGGTTTTCGAAGAAGGCCACGGTGCCGGGGATGGTGAACAGGCTCACCTTCATCCAGCCATGGGCGAGGAAGGCCACACCGCTTGTGACGCGAAGGATAAGGGCGGCGAGGTCAGCTTTGATGGTTGCGGATTCGATAGACATGTCAATCACTCCATGGGATCTTGTTCAGGCCGTTTGCCAGCGCGGTGCAATCTCCGTGCCCTTGCCGAGCACGTATCCGAATTGAATGTTCAAGAAACCGAGCGGCTCGAGGTAACGGGCGTTTTTCAGCGGACCGGCATCGAGTGCGTCGAGCCCGGCTTCAACGGCCAGCGCCTTCACCGTTTCCTTGGCGTCATCGTCATCGGAGGCAACGAAGGTCTGGATCGGCGTTTCGCCCAGTTTAAGGTCCCCGCCATAGTGTTGCGCGAAGACGGTATTGAAGGCCTTTACGACCCGGGCACCGGACAATGCAGCAGCGATCTCCTCGGCGGCCGAGCTGTCGTGTCCGACCTGCAAGCCCGAGAAATCCTCTGAGACAGGGTTCGAGACATCGACGACAATCTTGCCGGCGTAATCCGCCTTCGTCGCCAGGTCCGCCGCGGCCTCGTAGGGTGTGGCCAGAATGACGATATCTGCGCTTGCAACTGCGGCGCCAATATCAGCTTCGCGACCGTAAGCGGCCACGTCATGCGATATTCCAGAAAGGGCCTTGGCGAGGCCTGAGCCCACATTGCCGTTCCCTATGATTGCGATCTTCATGGTCTTCTCCATCTCTTTACCGCCAGGTATGACGGTGTGTTTCGATCTGCAGCCAAACTACGCCTTGCATACCGACAACAAAATGGCGATGTTATAGAATGACTATCGCCAAAATGTTCTCAATTTAACCATGGACCGCATCGACCAGATCCGCGCCTTTGTCGCCACCGCCCAGACCGGGTCCTTCACGGCTGCCGCCGATCAGCTGGGCATTTCGAATCGGCTGACATCCAAATACGTGGGCGAGTTAGAAGCGCGGCTCGGCGTCCGCCTTCTTCAACGCACGACCCGCAAGGTGGGGTTGACGCCCGCCGGAGCGGACCTGCTTGCGCGCGCACCTGCGCTGCTGGACGATTTCGACGACGTCCTCAGCGGGATTGCCGAGGGCTCGAAAGGACTCTCGGGCATGTTGCGCGTTTCCGCGCCGGTGACTTTCGGTGAGGTCTACGTGGTGGGCATGCTGGCCCGTTTCGCGGCGGCCCATCCGGCTTTGTCCATCGATCTGCGCCTGAACGACCGACATCAGGACCTCGCTGCCGAAGGCCTCGATCTGGCCTTCCGCCTCGGCCATTTCGATCAGGCATCGCTCAAGGTCCGCCGGCTTGGCACGTTTCGCAGTGTGCTTGTGGCAAGCCCTGAGTACCTTGCGCACCACGGTACGCCAACGACGCTCGAGGACCTTTCGGACCACGCCTGTATCGTCGATACCAACAGACGCAACCCCCGTCGCTGGGTGTTCCACAAAGACAGCAAGGAAACTGTTGTCACCATAAAGGGCCGCTTTCAGGTCAACTCCGCGCGTGCTGCCGTAGAACTCGCTATCAGCGGCCTTGGCTTAGCCAACGTGCCAAGCTTTGCCTTGAGTGATCTTGTCGAAGCGGGCACCCTCGTCCCACTTGTCGAAGATCATCATTCGGAAATCGCCCCGATCGGGGCGGTCTACCTGGAAGGACGGACCCTGCCACGGAAAGTCCGCGCATTGATCGAATTCGCGGCCGAAGACATAAAGGGGCACTGTCAAATAAAACCGGGATGAGACGCAATCGGCGGCGGTCTAGCCTGCCCGGATGACAAAACGCGACCCATTCAAGTATTTCAAAACCAGCCGGGACATCATCCGCCTGGCCGTTATGCTGTATGTCAGGTTTCCGCTTTCGCTGCGGAACGTCGCGGACCTGCTTCACGAGCGAGGCATTGATGTCAGCCACAAAGCCGTGCGGTATTGGTGGCATCGCTTCGGCCCCCTCTTCGCGGTGGAGATCAAGAAGCGCCGCGTGGCCGGAATGAAATCCAGCCGATGGCGCTGGCACCTGGACGAGATGTTCGTGAAGATCAACGGCGAGAGGCACTACCTCTGGCGCGCGGTGGATCACGAGGGAGAAATCCTGGAAGCTTCGTGACGAAAACCCGCGACAAGAAGGCGGCACTGAAATTCTTGAAGAAAGCAATGCGCGAGCACGGTCGCCCAGACGTAATTGTCACGGACCGGCTGCGTTCATATGGCGCCGCATTGAAAGAGATCGGCAATGCAGATCGACAGGAAACCGGCCGCTGATTGAACAATCGCGTCGAGAATTCCCACCTGCCGTTCCGAAGGCGAGAGCGGGCGATGTTGCGCTTCCGGCGACTACGAAGTCTGCAGAAATTCGCCGCCGTCCACGCCTCAGTCTACTATCTGTTCAACTCGGAGCGCAGCCTCTATTCAAGATCAAATTTCAAGCTCAACCGCGCCGCCGCTCTCGCTGAGTGGCGTGGTCTTTGCATGGCATAAGGGGCGGCTACCCTGCCCTTGCAGAGACTGGTTCGAATTCGTCTGACACCGTCCGATTCTAGGGGAGTAGGGTCGGCCCAGAATTCACCTCCGAAATTCAACACTACCTGTTTCAACGAATGCGCACCTGTGCCGGGGCTGACCTGAATCCGTCTGGCAGCACCCCATGTCAGCCAGTTCCGTCGCTCAGTCGCCCGCAACACTTGACCGGTACATAAAACCGCAGGACGTTTAGGATCGAAGCGTTTCATTTGGGAAACGTCGTGTCGAATTGAGAGGGCATGGCTATGAGAGCAACCCTGTTTGGCTGCGCCGTCGTCATGGCCCTCGCCGTCCCGGCCGCTGCGCAGCAGGTTCTTGCCGTTTACGACGCCCGGCTTGGCCCTCAGGCCGTCAAGAATTGCCACATATCCACTACAGCGTCCGGGTGCTCTTTGTGCAACTCGTGGCTCGCGCCGCGAACCATGTGAAGACCGACCTTCTGCGAACGGGCTCGGGGCAGGATGGCGTCGAGTTGGGCGCGTGTGCCGAACGCGTCTTCGGTTCCCTGAAGCAAGCCCAGAGGACAGCATATTCGATCCATCAAATCCCGGATGCTCCATCGATGCATCCCGGCCGACAACCACAGATCGAGCCAGCTTTCAAAGGCGAAACCAGAGTCGGCATGCCGTTGGGCAAGCGCCTTGCGCAACGCCGGATCTTCGCGTTTATCCGCCAACGCGCGAACACCGGAGATCGTATGGGGCTCGACGAAACTATGGGGGGCGATCGCCGTGACCGACGCCACCCGTGCATCCGGTTGCGCAGCCGCGATCAACGCGATGCTGCCTCCATCGCTGTGACCGACAACATGCGCGATATTGATGCCCTCCGCATCGAGAAGCGCCGGAAGAACCTCCGTTGCTTCGATATGCAGATAATCGACGGATTTGGCAGCGGCACGCTTCGGCGACAACCCGCAGCCGGGTCGCGAATAGGCAATCAGGCGCAGATCGGGCCAGCGGACCGCAAAAACCTCCATGACAGCCTGCATCGACGCAGCCGTCCCGAAACCATGATGAAGGAAAATCACCGTTTCGGCCTGTTCAGGGCCGCATCGAACGACTTCGAGCGGCCCCACAGACGTATGGCGCAAGGTCTTCATACTGCAAGCTTTTGAAGCAGCTTTTCTCGGGTCGGCTCGTCCTCCGCATCGCCCTCGAACACGACCGTCCCACGTTCGATGAGAACGAAACGGTCGCAGACGGCAAGCGCCTCGTGAATATTTTGCTCGACAAGGACGATGGCACAGCCCGCATCCCGCATTTCGCGTACGATCGCGAAAATCTCGGCGACAATCATCGGGGCAAGCCCTTCGGAGGGCTCGTCAATCAGGACCACCCTGGGATCAGCCACCATGATGCGGGCCATGGCAAGCATCTGCTGCTCGCCGCCCGACAGGGTCGTGGCCGGTTGCCTGACGCGTTCGGCCAGCCGCGGAAATCGTTCGAGCACCGGATCGAGTTTCGAAGCGGGCTTCGGCCCCTTGAGGCCGAGCAGGCCGAGTTCGAGGTTTTCCTGAACCGTCAGCCCCGGAAAGATCCGCCGATCTTCCGGCACGATTGCAAGCCCTTCACGATTGATCGCGTCCGGCTCGCTCCCGCCGATGTCTTTCCCGTCAAGCTGAATCGAACCGGAGCTTGGCTTCACCCAACCCGCGATGTTTTTCAGAAGGGTGGTCTTCCCGACCCCGTTGCGCCCGAAAACACCCAGGATTTCGCCTTTCTGAACGTCAAGAGAAATGCCCTGAATCACATGGCTCAGGCCATAATGGCTGTTAATATCTCTGATATGCAGCATTGTCTCATCCATTTCCGAAATATGCCGCCTGGACAGCCGGGTTGGCGCGCACTTCGTCGGGTGTACCATCCGCGATTTTCTGGCCCTGATGCATGACCACGACATGGTTCGAGACTGCCATCACGATGCCGATGTCGTGTTCGATCAAGAGAATAGAAACGCTGTCCGTAAGGCTGCGGATCATCTCTTCCGTCTCTTCGGTATCGGCGTGGCTCATCCCCTGGGTCGGCTCGTCAAGCATGAGAACCTTGGGTTCACAAGCCAGACACATCGCGATCTCAAGGCGGCGTTGCTCGCCATGGCTCAGATAGCCAACCTGCTCATGGGTCTTCGCGTGCAACTCGAAGCGATCTATCAACTCGTCGACCTTCTGCGCCGCGCGCCCGGTGCGCCGGAGCGGGCGCAAGGCATGCGAAACAGGTTCCAGCACCTGGGCCGCCAATCTCAGATTCTCGCGCACGGTCATCTCAAAGAACAGGTTGGTGATCTGGAACGACCGCGCCAGCCCGTTCCTTTGAAGCGCCGCAGGCCCGTCGCGGGTAACGTCCTTGCCATCGAGATACACCGCACCGCCGCTGGGGCTGAGCGCACCGGAGATCAGATTGAACAGCGTCGTTTTTCCCGCGCCGTTCGGCCCGATCACCGTTGTAATCTCGTTGGGCATCGCGGCAATGGTGACCGCATCGACCGCTTTGAGCCCACCGAATGCGATGCTGAGCGCATCTGTGTTCAGGATCGGTTTCATCACGTCGCTCTTTTCGTCTTGGCTTGGGCAGCGGCATGACGCCGCTCCGAATTGCGCATACGGGTTTCGAGCCTAGGCTTCACAAGCCCCACAAGCCCTTTCGGCATAAAGAGAATTGCACAGATAAAGATCAGGCCGATCACGATGAGGTGGTGTTCAGTAAAGCTGCCCACGACCGATTTGAGAAAGGTCAGAATGACCGCGCCATAAAGCGCGCCGACCAGTGTCCCGGCCCCACCGAGAATGACCATGATGACGGCATTGCCCGACGCGGCAAAGTACATCAGCTCCGGCGACACGAAGCCGCGCAGCATCGGGTACAGCGCGCCAGTGATCCCCGCGATGAGCGCAGCGACCACATAGGACACCATTCTTGGTCCCCATGTGGAATAGCCCAGAAACGGGATACGGTTCTCGTTGGCCTTGAGGGCGATGACCAGCCTGCCGAACGGAGTGGTGAGCAGATACGCCACTGCCGCATAAAGGAGCGTGATGATCACCAAGGTCAGCAGGAAAAACGCCAGCGGACTACCCGCCGAAATCGTGACGAACCCGAGCGGAATGTCGAGCACCGGCACACCGATCAGCCCGTCAGACGCGCCGAGTTCACGCGTGTTGTAGACCACCTTGGCAACGACCTGCGCCATACCGAAGGTGATGAGCGCAAAATACACGCCGCGGACCCGGTTGGCGATCAGCCCGCCAATGATCCCTGCCAAAAGCGACGCTGTGATGGCCGCGCCCATCGCAAGCCAGAAGGACGGCACTTCGCGCAAAACCAGAGCGGAAACATAGGCACCCACTCCGAAATAGAGCGCTTGCCCGAGGCTCAACAGCCCGCCGAAGCCAAGCAGGATATCGACCGAAAGAGCGAGACCGCCAAGGATGAGGGCTTCGGTCGCGAGTCTCAGATAGAACACGTCGTTGGTTACCGCGGCGAGGACCATGCCGATCACCGCCACGACCAGCAGCAGGGCAAAGAACACATGGTTGGCCCGCATGGAGATGTCTAGACGGTCATGCATGGCCGATCCTCCCGAACAGTCCCTGAGGGCGGAACATGAGCACAACGACCATCACGCCAAAGACGATCGGATCGGACCAGACAGGCGAGATGACGAGGCTCGAGATCGCCTGAACCTGTGTGAGCAGAATTCCCGCGATGACTGCGCCCCAGATCGACCCCATGCCGCCGACGATCACCACCGTGAAGGCCATCAGGATGAAGTCGCGCCCCATCGTGGGAAAGACCGAGTAAACAGGCGCAAGCAAAACCCCCGCAAGCCCTGCCAGAGCCACGCCGAAGGCGAAAGCCCCGGAATAGACCCAGCCCACACGGACACCGAGACTCGCCGCCATGTTGCGGTCGAACGAGGCGGCCCGAACGATCGCGCCGAGCCGCGTGCGATAGGTGACGAAAGCAACCGCAAGGATCACCGCCGCCCCGATACCGATCAGGAAAAGCCGATAGGTCGGAATATACACCCCGAGCAGATCGGTCGCGCCCGGAAGCGGGTTTTCGGGCCGGTGCGTGTTCGGCCCGAAGAGAATTTTCAGCACATCCTCGGCAATCAGCCCCAGCCCGAAGGTCAAAAGCAACGTCGAGACATGCCGGTCTGCCCCATCATAGACCCGACGGATCAGATAGCGCTCCGTGATGACGCCCAACGGCAGCATCAGGATCGGGACCAGCGCGATGAGGACCCAATAGTTGAGCCCCGTAAGGCTCAGCGCCAGCGCGCCATAGGCGCCCACAGCGTAAAACTCGCCATGGCTCATATTGATGACATCCAGCAAACCGAAGATGATCGTGAGGCCCAGCGCCACGAGGATCACGGAGATCCCCAGCGCCAAGCCATTGAGCATCTGCGGCGCCAGAACGAAATGCAGATAATCCGCCATGCGTTCTCTCCGCGCCCCGCTCAGAAACGTTCACATGTGTCGGGACCGATCGCCGCTTCGCCGTCGATCGTATCGGCGATGGTGAAAGCTCCGTCTTTGACCTGCACGGCGTACATCGGCTGCACCGCCTGATGATCCCCCGCACGGATGGATTTCACGCCCTGCGGCGTCTGCCATTCGAGCCCTTCGAGGGCCGCGCGAACCTCATCGGTTCCTGTGCCACCAGCCGCCTCTACCGCCTTCTTGTAGGCAAAGAGCAAGCCATAACTGTCCGCACCGTAAAGATCCGGATCGGCGCCGTTGCGGGCATTGAACGCCTTGACGAATTCCGCATTCTCGGGCGTGTCAATCAACGTGGAATAGCCCACACCGGTGATGAAGCCTTCAGCCGCATCGCCAATGGCGCCGATATTCTGGCTAGTTACCGTACCCGATGCGCCAAGAATGGTCAGGCCGTCACGCACACCGAAATCCTTCATCTGGGTAAAGAGGCGCACGGTGTCGTTGCCGGCTACCGACGTGTAAAGCACCTCGGGCTGAGCCGCGCGGATATGCCCGAAATACTGGCTGTAATCCTTGGCGTCGAGCGGGGCAAATACCTCCCCTGTGGATTTGGCGCCCACCTTCTCGGCGTTGCTTTTGAACGCGGCCACGGTAGACCGGCCCATTTCATAGTCCGGCCCGAGATAGAACACCTTGGCTTCGGGCTTTTCCTTTTGAATCCAAGCGGCAAGCGCGGCCGATTGCTGACCCGCACGCGCATTCACCCGGAACACGTTGGGTGAACACTTGTCGCCGGTAATCGCGTCCGAGAAGGATACGGTCGTGGCCAGAAGCTTGCCCGCCCGCTCGGCGACCTGACCGACAGCCAAAGTCGCGCCAGAATTCACCGTCCCGGTGAGAAAATCGACGTTCTCGGCGGTCATGAGTTTCTCGGCCTTCTGCACGGCGACCGAAGGGTTGGCCTCGCTGTCCTCGTAGATCAGTTCAACCTGACGGCCCATGATGCCGCCCGCTTCGTTGATCTCCTCGGTGGCCATGTCGAGCCCCCAGGTCACCTGCTGGCCGATACCGGCATACGTGCCGGAAATCGGGGTGACGACACCGATACGGATCGGCTCGTCCTGGGCCATGGCCGAGCCCGAGAAAAGCGCAGTCAAGGCTGCAGTTGTCATCAGTCCTTTGATAGTCATTGTAGTTCCTCCCTGTGAACTTTGATTAGCGGCCGACGAAAGTCGGTTTCCGCTTTTCGTGGAAAGCCTTGACGCCCTCCGCGAAATCCTCGGATTGACGCAGGCGGCTGTAGCAATGGCCCTCGAGTTCGATGCCAATGGCGACCGTCGCGTTTTCGCTGTCGTTGAGCAGTTTCTTCGCCGTGCGTTGTGCCATGGGCGAAAAACTGCGGAGTTCGTTGACCAGATCGGCGGTGGCCTGTTCGAGCGCGTCATCCTCCACCAGTTCGACGGCAATGCCCCAGTCGTGCGCTTGCTGGCCGGTGATCCGGCGCGAACGCATCACGACATCCTTGGTGCGCGCCAGCCCGACAATGGCCTGCAGGCGTGCCGAACCGCCCGAGCCAGGAATCTGGCCGAGTTTCTGCTCGGGCAAGGCGTAGCGCGTGGATTTGGCCGCGATCCGGAAATCGCAAGCGAGCGAAATTTCGAAACCAACGCCAAAGGTGTACCCCTTGTTCGCCGCGATCACCGGCTTGGCGCAGCGCCACGGCGCGGCGACGTTGTCGGCCAGATGGCTTACATGCTCAGGGGACGCGTCGAGAAATCCATGAATGTAACCGCCCGACGAGAAATGCTCGCCCTCGGCACGCAACACGATCACGCGTACGCGATCGTCTGCATCGAGCGCTTCGAAGGCGGCGCGCAACTGATCGCGCTGGCCCATGGAGATCACGTTCATTGGCGGGCGCTCAAGAACGATGTCGCCACGCTCGCTATCGGCATCGACTTCGATGCGAAACCCATCGGGTTCGGCCAGCAGTGGCAGGTCTGAATAGGGGTTGGTCATGAATGTAGTCTCCTTTTGAACAGCTTATTTCGCTGTGGCTTGTTCGTGTTCAGGGGTGAAGTTTCCCGCAACCAGTTCGCGACGCAGCAACTTGCCCACCGGTGATTTCGGAAGTTCGGAAACGAAAACGATACGGCGCGGGCGCTTGAAATTGGCGAGGGCCGAAGTACGACAGTGAAGGTCGAGCTCTTCAGCGGTCACATCGCCCCGCCGCTTGATGAACGCGGTCACGATCTTGCCCCAGCGTTCGTCGGGCAGGCCGACCACGGCGCACTCCGCCACACCGGGATGCATGGAAAGACAGCTTTCGACCTCGACCGGCGAGACATTCTCGCCGCCGGTGATGATCATGTCATCCACCCGTCCGGTAACGAACAGATCGCCGTCGGCATCGAAATGGCCGCAATCGCCGGTAAAGAACCATCCCCTGCACAGCGATTTCTCGTTGGCTTCGGGGCGTTTCCAGTAGCCTTCAAAGGCCTCGTCGCCACTGAGTGTCGCGATAATCTCGCCTTCTTCGCCCTGGGGCAGGATGGCATCGGGATCGCCCGCCCCCATTTCAACCACGCGCAAGTGCTGATTGAGCCCGGCTTTGCCGGCGGAGCCGGGCTTTGCGACCGCGTCCTGTTCGATCGAAAAGGTATAAACCTCCGATGAGCCGTAATGGTTCACGAACAGATCGGGCCTGAACGCAGCATTGATGCGTTTGAGCAGGCCCTCGGTCATCGACGCCCCCGCAAAACCGAGACGCTTCACCGACGACAGGTCGGTCTGTTCAAAATCGGGATGATCTATCAGGTCATGATAGAGCGTCGGGACAAGGTAGAGGCTGCCGATCCGTTCCTGCGCGATCAGGTTCAGGGCATCGGCGCAGTTGAACCGCGGCAGACAAACGAAAGTCCCGTTCAGCAATGTCATCGCAAGAAGCGACCGTACGCCCATCGTGTGATAGAGCGGCATGACCCCGAGGGTCGTATCGCCCATCGGCATCATGTTCTGCGCGACATGCGCCACAGCGCCTGCACGTTCCGCGCGATGGCGGCGCGGTACGCCCTTGGGTCTGGCCGTCGTCCCGCTCGTGTATAGCATGACCGAGCAATCTTCGGTGCTGGCTTGCGGTGTCGCATCGGGTGCGGATTGCGTGACGATATCGTCAAAGGACGCACCACCCTCGACCGCGACACCATAGGCGATCTTCGGCAGGCCCGTGACGCCCTCCGCCTCCCGAACCGATTTTTCGCTGGAAGCGTCGAATATGATCGAGCGCGCATCGCTGTTGGCGACGAAAAAGCCGAGTTCATCAGGTGTCGCGCGCCAGTTGACCGGCACGATTGCAATCCCCGCGAGTTGGCAGGCCCAGTGAACCGAGGCCGCGGCACGGTTGTTCTGAAGCGTCGTTACGATACGGTCGCCCTGTTTCAGGCCCATATCCGCAAGCCCTTGCGTCAGGGCCGAAATCTGACCGTACCATTCACCATAGGTCAGGCGGATCTCGCCATCGACCAAGGCGAGCGCATCGGGCGCGCGGGACACGCTCGCAACAAGTGAGCGTCCGAGATCAAGCATGATCGGTTTCCTTCCGCAAAGTTTCAGCCGCCTCTAGAGCGGCCTGAACGATGGCGTGATAGCCAGTGCAGCGGCACAGATGCCCCGAAAGCACATCGCGGATGCGCGCCTCATCGGCGTCGGGGGCGTCGCGCAGCAACGTGTCGAGCGACATCACGATCCCCGCTGTGCAGAACCCGCATTGCAGGGCGTGATGTTTTCGGAATGCGTCTTGCAGCACCGAGAGACGGCCCGGCGCCGGGGCAACGCCTTCGACCGTGTCGACGGTTGCTCCCTCGACCTGAACGGCAAGCGTCAGGCAGCTACGCGCCATCATTCCGTCGATCCGCACGGTGCACGCGCCGCAAACACCGTGTTCACAGCCGACATGCGTTCCGGTTGCGCCCAATTCACCGCGCAGCACATCGCTGAGCAGCATGCGCGGAGAGGAATGCGTTTCGACGGCACGCCCGTTCAGCGTAAACCGTATCACATGGGATTGCGTGGCATCTAACCGGCGCATGCGCGGGCCTCCTTCAGCACTTGGGAGCCAAGGCCACGCACCAGGTCGCGACGATACCGGGCCGTTGCATGCAGATCGCCGCGCGCGTCGAGCGACCAGGCAAGCGCATTGAGCGCGTCCGCCTCGTCCTCGGGGGCAAGCGCATCCCAATCCTTGACCACAGGTGTGTCGTTGACCCCACCAACGGCCAGGCGGACACGGGATTTCGTGACGACAGCGGCGCAGGCAACGATGGCGAAATCGCCCTTGCGGCGACCGACCTCACCGAACCCCGTGCCGCTTCCGGTAGGCAGATCGGGGAATTCGACCGCCACGATCAATTCGTCCTCGGCCTTGTCGGTGAGCATCATCCCCAGAAAAAACTCCGCACCGCTGACACGGCGCAGCTTTCGCCCCTTGCGCAGAACCACCTTGCCGTCGAGCGCACACAGAGCGAGCGGGATTTCAGCCGACGGGTCTGCATGGGCGATCGAACCGCAGATCGTTCCGCGGGCGCGTGTCTGCGGATGCCCGACCCAAGGCAGCAGCTTCGCAAGAAGCGGATTGAGCGCCTCCAGATCCTCGCGCACCAGCAACTCTGCCTGACGCACCCCGGCACCGATCCGCAACATGTTCTCCCCGGTCTCGACCCTGCGTGTTTCTTCGGCATTCATGAAGTCGATCAACACGGAAGGCCGCGCAAGACGCATGTTGAGCATCGCCATCAGAGATTGGCCGCCGGCGATCACACGGGCCTCGTCACCTGTCTCGAAGATCAGGCCGGCGGCCTCGTCCAGACTGTCGCAGCGGATATAGTCAAACGGTGCCGGCTTCACGATGCACCTCCCAGCCGCGCGCGCAGCCGCGCGAAGATTCCCTGACGGTGTGTAGGGGCGCCCGCCCTGCGGCCCAGCGCCGAAAAGAACTGGCCAATGACGATCTTTGCCGCCCCGTCGAGCAAGCGCCCACCCACGGACGCGACCTTGCCGCCGACCGAAGCGTCGTAGGCATAGCCGATGATGGTGCCGCCCGCTCCGTCCGGCGCAAGAGTTACCTTGCCCTCCCCCATGCCCGTACCCAGCGCGCCGCTGGCCTTGCCGGTCAGAACCGCCGAACGCGGCTCATCCAGATTCGACAGCGCCACATCCACGCGATAACGCCCCTTCACCGGGCCGACGCCAAGCGTGACATCCGCCAAAAACCGCGTTGGCGACAGGCGCTTGACCGCATGCGCGCCGGGAATGATCGCGGCAAGCTGGTCAGCATCCATCAACAAATCCCAGATGTCTTGCGGTGCCGCATCGACGCGCGCCTCCCCCGTCCCGGACAGCCCCTTGCCGCCAGTCTCCCGGCGCTTTTCCTGGCCCTCGGGCGCCTTGGGCTCGTCTTGCAGAAACCCTGCGATCCGTGCGGGGATCAGCGGCAGCACCAGATCGACCTCTCCGCAACCGGGACGCAACGCATCTGCAACCGCGTTCGCCACGCAAACCGGTGTCGACATGCAATTGCCTTCGCCCACGCCTTTCGCCCCGAGAGGTGTGACCGGAGAGGGGGTGCAGATATGGTAAATTTCCAGATCCGGGATCTCGTGAACCGTCGGAACGGGATAATCTGCGAAAGTGCCCGCAAGAAACGCCCCGTCCTCGTCATAAGAGTATTCTTCATAAAGCGATGCGCCGATTGCATGGGCAAAGGCACCGCGAATCTGGCCCTCCACCATGCCTTCGTGCAGGATCGTGCCGCAGTCATGCATGCTCACGTAGCGGTCGATATGCGCCTCGTGGGTGATCGGGTCGATCTCGACCCCGCAAAAATCGAAAATGAATCCATGGCACAGCGACGAGTTGATCTCGTCCGCTTCGTTTGGCGCGCTCAGTTCGGGGGCTGTCCAGATGGCTGTTTCCCGGATCGGCGAACCATCGAGTTCCGGCAGGGTCGCCGGAGCCCAATGGGCCGCCGAGGCCACACGCGCGAAAGGAAGCGCCGCATCGGGATTGCCGGTCGCAAATATCCTGCCCCCCTCGAACCGCAGATCGTCCGCTACCACGTTCAGTTGCGCCGCCGCGATCCGCGCGAGCCGGTCACGCAAGCGATCCGCCGCGATGCGCACGGCCCCGGCCGAGGCCGCCGCGAACCTGCTGGCGTAATTGCCTGCGGCGATGGACCAGGCATCTTTCGTGGTATCGAGCGCGGCGACAACCTTGATATTGCCCGGCGACAGCCCGAAACGCTCGGCAAGAATCCCCGCGGCAACGGTCTTGTGTCCCTGGCCCTGCGGTACGGAATCGAGTTGCACGGTAATCGTGCCCACCGGGTCGATATGGACCGTGGCACTCGACTGCGCGCCGTTCTTGGGGCCCGATCTGGCGCGCTCTTCGGGCGTCAGCACAGTCGACAAATACCCCATGTTGGACACCGAGGGTTCGACAGCGACCGACAAACCGATACCGTACATCCGGCCTTCGGCGCGCATCTCGTTCCGACGAGCCACAAGCGCATCGTACCGCCCGTCTCTCAACGCCTGCTCAAAAGCCCTGACGTAATCACCGGAATCATAGGTCGCTCCGCTGGCGGTCTTGTAGGGGAATGCACCCGTCGGGATCAGGTTCGTCCGGATCACATCGATCGGATCGAGGTCCAGTTTCACCGCGATACGCTGCATCAGCCGTTCGAGCACGAAGTATATCTGCGGCCCGCCAAAGCCGCGGTTCAACCCCGTCGGCGTTTTGTTGGTCATTACGATCCTGTTGCGCACCGACAGGTTCGCGATGTCATAGGCGCCGCACAGATTGCCATGCATCCGGTACAGCGTCGCCGGTTCCGGCGCGCGCAGATAGGCACCCACATCCTCGACCTGATCGTAATCGAGCGCGGTGATCCGGCCGTCTCCCCGAACCGCCGCCCGCAGTGTGATGGCGCGATTGGTCGATGAGACAGACGCTGTGAGGTGTTCCAGCCGATCCTCAACCCATTTCACGGGCCGGTCCGCAAGCCGCGCACATGCAGCCAGCAGCGCAATGTAAGGAAACACGCCCTGTTTGACCCCAAAGCTGCCGCCCGAATCCTCGGGCGTCCGCAGGCGCAGGCAATTGCCCGGCACTTGCAAGGCCCGTGCAATCACCGGATGGATCGAGAAAGGCCCTTGGAAATTTGCCGTGATGTCAAAGGATTGGCCATGTGGCTCCCATTGGGCAAGAACGCCATAAGTTTCGATGGGGGTGCAGGAATTGCGCGGATACCGCACCGAGATATCCACCACATGCTCTGCACTGTCAAAGGCCGCGCCCGGATCGCCATAGGTGAACTGCCGGTCCGATCCAAGATTGCCGCCCATCTCGTCATGCAGAACCGGCGCATCCGCGCCGAGCGCCTCGACCGGGTCGAGCACCGGCGCAAGCGGATCGTAATCCACCTCGATCAGATCGAGCGCATCCTCGGCGGTATAGCGGTCTCCGGCGAGTACGACGGCGACGGGTTCGCCAGCATAGCGAACCTTGTGCCGCACAATCGGCCAGCATTCGATCGGAAGCCTGACCCCAACCATGAGCGGAGCCGCGACCCCTGCATAATCCTCCCCGGTCAGAACCGAATGCACACCGGCAAGGCCGCGCGCCGCATCCACATGGATCGCGCGCAAACGCGCATGGGCATGCGGGCTGCGCAGAATGGCGGCATAAAGCGTGCCATGCGGCACCGGCAGATCGTCAAAGAACTGCCCGCGCCCCGTCAAAAGGGGTGCGTCTTCCAGCCGCGACATCGGTTGATGCGGCACATCCTTCGCCATCGAGGCCCTCCTCCAAGACCCGTCATGTCATTGGAAGAGAGGTTAGGCAGTGAGAGGGCGGAAACCGATTGTCAGGGAGCGCAGAATTTACCGAGGAGTCTCAAATACGTAAGAAACCCGACACATTCCCAAGCCGGGAAATCGAGCGGAAGCTCGAAGGCGTGACACCGGAATGATCGCGGAAAAACCGCGTGAAATGCGCCTGGGTGGTGAACCCGAGCGTATCCGACAGCGCACCGAAACTGATATCGCTGGTCACCGCCGCGCTCACCGCGCGCTCGATTCTGATCATGTTCAGAAAGACTCGGGGGGTAACACCTGTCGAACTTTCAAAGACGCGAAAGAAATTCGCCCGGCTCATGCCCGCGGTGTCCGCAAGGCTGTCGATATTCGTCACGCCACCGGGGTTGCGGCGCAATTCGCTGACGGCCTTGGCAACGCGCCAGTCTATGTTGTGGTTGCGGGCGGCATCGCGCAGGCTGTCGCCGACCGAGCGCCATTCGGTGAACCGTTCGATGACTGCGATCATGAGCTCGCCAAGCTGGCTTTCATGCTCTGCTATCGCGGTTGGCGTATGTACCATGCTCGCCGCGAGATCCATGGTTTGCTTGCGGATAGCCGGTGTGATCGCATCGACCGTCTTCTCGAAGAACCCCGCACCTGCGCTCGCGGCCCAGTTGGGGCGGAACCCCGCCAGCCACGAGGGCTCGATATACAAGGCAAGAATGATCGTCCGGGGCGCATTCTGCCGATGAACATAGGCATGCGGCGTCCAGGCGTTGATCAGGACCGCGCTGTCGTCGGTCAGGGGGGCGACCTCGTCACCGACCAGAAAGGACGTGTCCGCGCCATCGACCTTCAGCAGCACATGACAATGCGGATGGGCATGGCGCACCAGCGAGCGATCCATGTCGAGCAGGGCAACACGGCCGAATTCGCCTGTTCTGATCCGCAACGCGTCGGACATGGCCCTCCCCCGATCTCCCTTCGCTGCAGGACACTTGCGCCAAGTTGCACGAATATGCGGCAATTTGCCAACAATGCAAAGCCTGTCCTTTCGAATGGCAGCAAGGACGCCTCCCGCCCGCCTCCGGGCACGGCCTCCGCTCAAGGCACGATAGCCGGCGACAGCGCGCCGCCGCTCTCGCCAGGCGGGGCGGTCCCTACCCTGCCCCTCTGACGCCCGCGAAGGCCCCGCAACAGGGCCGCGCGGACCCGTTCACCAGACGCGATCCAGAAGCGCCAGCCAGTTCTCTCCCATGACCCGCCGGATTTTCACGTCCGACCAGCCCGCGCGCTCCATCGCCGCGGTGAGATTTGGAAAATCGGCAATCGACCCGAGACCGTCGGGAAATTCGACCTCCCAGATTTCGGTCAATTGCCGGGCGTATCCCTTGTCCCGGTTCAGATATTCAAAGAACCTCGCCCCGTAGCCCATCGTGAAATCGGTGCCGAAGCCCACGCGCTCCTCCCCCACGAGGTTCACGATATAGTCGATCGCGGCGACATAATCGTCGACCGTCGCGCCATTGCCGGCGGCAAGGAACGGCGGGAACATCGTCACACCGACGAAACCATCATGATCCGCGATAAAGCGCAACTGCTCGTCGGTCTTGTTGCGCGGATGCGGCTTCAGCCCAGCGGGCAGGCAATGCGAATAGGCCACGGGTTTCTTCGAGGCGCGGATAACCTCTTCCGAGGTTTTCGGGCCCACATGGCTCAGATCGCAGAGCATCCCCACGCGGTTCATCTCGGCAACCACCTCATTGCCGAAATCGGACAACCCGCTGTCGGTGCTTTCATAACACCCCGAACCGACAAGGTTCTGGGTGTTGTACGTCATTTGGACGATTCCGACCCCCTGCTCCTTGAAGAGTTCGATGAACTCCAGCCGGTCCTCGAAGGCGCTGGTGTTCTGGAACCCCAGAACGATGCCGGTCTTGCCCTCGGCCTTGGCGCGCCGGATATCCGCGACGCTCCTGGCTTTCACGATCAGGTCGGCGTTGTCGCGGAAATGGGCGTTCCACTCCCCGATGGCCGTCATCGTGTCGCGAAAATTCTCCCAGACCGAGCAGGTACAGTTGGCTGCAGTAAGCCCGCCCTGCGCCATCGCCTCGAAGATCGGGCGACCCCAGTCAGAAATGATAAGTCCATCGAATACGATAAGATCGTCATGCAGCGTGGTCATTTGGTAGTCCTTGATTTCAGAGATAGATGTTGCGCACGATTGCGTCGTGATCGCCTGCCATGGCGCGGACATCGCCGCCATCGACAACCTGGCCGTCACGCAGAACGATGAAGCGGTCGGCGGCGCGGAAGGCGAGATTGAGGTTTTGTTCGACCATCAGCATGGTCACGCCGTCTTGCTTCAGCGTGTCGATGATCCGGGCGATTTCCTCGCAGAATTGCGGCGACAGCCCGCCCGATGGCTCATCCAGCAAGAGCAGCCGTGGCCGGGACATCAGTGCGCGCCCGATGGCGACCATCTGTTGCTCGCCCCCCGAAAGCGTGCGCGTCGCCTGCTTGCGGCGCTCGGCTAGACGCGGAAAGCGCTCATAGACCTGCCCCAGCGTCTTGCTCAGGGTTTTGCCGCCGCGCCGCATGGCGCCAAGGCGCAGGTTGTCCTCGACGGTGAGATCGGGAAAGAGATCGCGGGCCTGGCTGACCTGCGCGATCCCAAGCGTGAAAATCCGGTGCGGCGGCAGCCCCGCGGTCTCTTCGCCATCGAAGAGAACAGAGCCCGAACTGGGCTTCACGAAGCCACAGATGGCATTCAGCGAGGTCGACTTGCCCGAGCCGTTCGCCCCGAGAAGCGTCAGGCATTCACCCGGCAGCACATCGTAGGACGCGCCCCGCAGGATCGGCTTCTTGCCATATCCCACGTGCAGGTCGCGGATATTGAGAAGCGGTTCAGGAGTGTCCAAGGTAAGCCTCCAGCACGGCGCGATCTTCGCGGATTTCCTCTGGTGTACCCTCGGCGATGCGGGCCCCCGCCGCCATCACCAGGATACGGTCGGCTGCGGCCATAACCAGTTCCACCGCATGTTCGATAAGCAGGATGCCAACCCCCTTTTCACCAGCGAGCCGGTGAATGATATCCATCATCTGCGCCCGCGCGACCGGCGACAGCCCGACCGCCGGTTCGTCCAGAAGCAGCACAGGCGGATCGGAGGCGACCGTGCGCACGATTTCAACGATACGCTGCTGGCCGCCCGACAAATCCCCGGCCCGCGTGTCGGCCATGTGATCCATCGACATGAGCTTGAGCAATTCGCGGGCGCGATGAATGTTCTCGGCCTCGGATTTCAGGGCCGTCGAGCGGCCCAGCAGGATATCGAGGAACGATGCCTCGGTCTGCGCGTGAAGGCCGGTCAGCACATTCTCCAGAACCGTGAGCGCCGGGAAAAGCCCGCCGTTCTGAAAGGTCCGGCGAACGCCCTGCTCGGCGATCTCGTGTGGCGTAAGCCGCGTCAGGTCTCGGCCTCTCAGATGCACGGTTCCCGAGGTCGGGGTGACATAGCCGGAAATCGCGTTGAAAAGCGTGGACTTGCCCGCGCCGTTCGGGCCGATCACCGCGCGCACATTGCCCTCCTCCAGCGAGAATGACACGTCGTCGAGCGCCGTGAGACCCGAGAAGCGCACACTAAGCCCCTCGACTGTCAGAAGTGTGGTCATGGGGCCTCCCGATAGAAACATTCGACGAAAATGGGCGAAATGCGGCGCAGCAGGCTGGCCAGCCCCATCGGCATGGCCACAAGTACACCGGCGACAATGAGACCGAAGAACAACTCTTCCATACCCGGAAAGGCACGCAGATATTCCGGCAAGGCCGTCAGCAGCACCGCCCCCAGAACCGATCCGAGAACCGACCCGAGCCCGCCCACCAGCACCATCGCGAAGGACGCGATCAGATGCAGCATCCCGAAGCTCTCGGGAAAGACATGCCCGACATGGCGCGCAAAAAGCGCACCGGCGCAACCCACGACAAAGCCCGACCACATGAAGCAGATCAGGATCACCCGCGACGTGGGAATGGCCAGCGAGGCGGTGGCGATCTCGTTCTCGCGCACGGCCATGACCGCACGGCCGAACCGCGAGCGCATGAGGTTGAGCGTGGCCTTCACCAGCAACACGGTGATGATCAGGAAGATATAGAACTTCAGCGTGTCATCGGTCAGCGAGATGCCGAAAAACACCTCGCGCGGCATCGGCATCCCGTCGGTCCCGCCGGTGAGCGGCTTGGCATGCAGGTAGGACCATCGCAGCAGCTCGCCCAGGGCAAGCGTGATGATCGCGAGATAATAGCTCCGGATACCCCTCAGCGCGGCGGAGGAGGCAAGAAACCCGCCCAACGCCCCAAGCGCACCGGCAAACGGGATGGTCAGCAGCCACGGCACCCCCAACTTCGCCGCGAGGATGGCCGATCCATAAGCCCCGATTCCGAAGAAGGCCGTGTTGGCAAAGGCAAGCTGGCCGAGATTGCCGATGACAAGGGTGAAGCCCAGGGTCACCAGCACCGAAATCAGCATCCCGTTCACGATGAATTGCGTATAGGGATTGGTGCCCAGCGGCAGAAGCAGCAGGAGTGCCGGCACCATCCAGAAAATCCAGGTGCGCAGCTTGCGTTGGCGGGCGGAAGGCATGGTCTGGCTCATCGAATCACACCTTCACCACGGCCTTGCGGCCAAACAGCCCCTGCGGGCGGACAAACAGCACCAGGACGATGGTTACATAGGCCGTGATCTCGATCAGCGCGGTGTCGATATAGGCCCCGGCATATTGCTCGGCGATGCCCAGCAACACACCCCCCAGCACCGCACCACCGAGCGAGCCGAATCCGCCCAGCGTCATGGCCGCGAACCCCTTGATCAGGAATGAGGCCCCAAGATCGGGATGCAACAACGAGACCGGCGCCACAAGGATGCCCCCCAGCGCCCCGAGCGCCGCTCCGACGCCCCAGGAAAAGTCGTTGAAACGATCCACATTGAGACCGATCAGCCGCGCTCCGCGGGCACTCTGGTAAACCGCCTGCACCATCTTGCCGAGGTCGGTCATGGCCATGAGCCCGAAGAAGACCAGCAACAGCACCAGCACCGTGCCGATGATGAAAACCGCGTCTCCGGTAATCACCAGATCGCCGAAAAAGATCGGGTCCATGTCAAACACCGGCGGCATGGGCAGCACCTCGCGCCCCCAGACCATGCGGGCAATCCCGCGCAGCACATACCCCGCCGAGATGCACATGAGCGCAAGACCGATATGCGGACCGCCCCGGATCGGACGTATGAGCCCGCGATTGAACATCACCCCCAGCACGAACATGGCGATCATGGCCAGCGCCGCCGCGGGCAGAAAGGCCACCCCCACCAGCAGGACCAGTATGTAGGACAGGAAGGCGCCCGCCATGACGAAATCGCCATGCCCGAAGTTCACCACCGTGGTCGAGCGATAGACCACCGTCAGCGACAGCGCGATGAGCGCATAGATCATGCCCTGGGAGAGACCTCCCAAAGTCAACTGCATCAACATAGTGTCTGCTCCAGGAAAAGGCCGGGCGCCGTGACTGCGGCACCCGGCAGTCGGGGATCAGTAAGGTTGGCTCCAGGCCTTCAGCACCGTCGGCTCGCCATCGACGAACCCCGCCACCGCAGAGCCCTTGACGCCCTGATGGTCCTCCGGCGTCCAGGTGATCGCGTCAGACAGAATGCCGGTATCGAAGTCACGCACCTCTTCGAGCGCCGCCATCAGCTTTGAACGGGTCAGATCGGGCCCGACAGCCTTCAGCGCCGCCACCAGCGCCTCGGCGGACCCGATCGACACGAAGGAGAAGGTCGAAAGCTCTTCGTCCGGATAATACTTGTGGATCATGTCGCCCCAAGGCTGCATGAGCGGACCGTCGAGGTTATCGACATAGGAGTGGATCACGTAATAGTTCCTGACCGTGTCGAAATCGCCGGTGCGCTTGAGCGTATTCTCCAGATCGGTGCCCGCAGTGCCCATGACCGGGATGTCCCCCATCCCGTATTTCTTGAGATCGCGCAAAAAGATCGCCGTCTCGGCCTCATACAGCGCCGCGATGATGAAATCGGGTTTTTCCTGCCGTATTTTCTGCACCTGTGCGGTCGCGTCGGTCTGCCCGCGTTCCATCGTCAGTTCGATCGACGGCGTAACGCCGTTCTCGGTCAGATACTCCCGCGCCGGGTTCGAATAGCTGTGCGCCCAGTCATTGGAGTGTTCGATAATCGCCACATTCGACGTTTCGGGTTTGGAAAGAACGAAAGCCGCCATGGCACGGCCATTCGCCCGCCCGGTGGGAACGCCATGGAAGATGTTTCTGACCAGCGGATCGGAAATCGAGTCGCTCACCGCATGCGCGACGATCCACGGCAGCCCGGCCTCTTCGATGGTCGGTCGAAGCGCCAGCGCCACACCCGAGCAGGAATTGCCCTGCAACATGAAGACCTCGTCCTGCGAAATCAGCTTCTTGGCGGCGGCCAGCCCCTTTGCGCTGTCGCATGCCGTGTCTTCCTGAACGGCCACAAGCTTGCGCCCGTGGATACCGCCCTCTTCGTTGACCTTCTCGTAAAAGGCCATCATCCCGATCAGCGCCTTGCTGTAGGACGAGGCGTTGCCGGAAAACGGCCCCATGACGCCAATGGTAATGGCATCGTCGGTCAGGCCCGTGGTTTCCCAGTCGTCGTCCTGGGCAAACAGGGGCGTTGCGGCCAGTGTCGCGGCTGCAAGTAGTGGCATAAATCGTTTCATGTTTTTCTCCTGTTGGACTTTCGGTTGTGTTGCTGCGGTCTGGCGCCGCATTCTTCAATACGTGGATATTGTATAATAAATACCGACTGGCTTGTTTGTTTTATTCTCAGCCGATCTCACGTTCACCTTTCCGTCACCCCGCCTCCAGCGGGCGGACATGGACAGCGATCACAGCCTTGAGGGCAGTGATCATTTCAAGAAAATAGGCATCGTCCCGCCGCAACACCGCCTGCACCGCCATGCCGCGGAAAAAATTCATCGCCAGGTTCAGCGCCACGCGCGAAGAAACGACATCGGGATCGACCGCAACGAAGCTGCGCGACCAAGTGGTCTCGAACCGCTCGTGAAGGTCCAGAATGAGCGGCGCAAGCTGGCGCCGCAATTCCTCGTCCCCACGCGCCGCGACAATGATTTCAAGCGACGCGTAGAACCAGTCGCCATTCAGTACACCGTCCCAGACCGCATCGAAAAAGGCGTCATAGCTCAACCGCCCCGCCCGCAACTCACCCGCCAGCGTTTCAAGACCGCTGGCGAAATTTCCGAACATCTCCTCGGTCGCGGCGACGATCAGGTCCATCTTGCCCGGATAATGATGCGTCTGCGCCCCACGCGACACCCCTGCCCGCTTGGCGATCATCGCCGTGCTGGTATTCGCATAGCCGACCTCCATCAGCGATTGAATCGTCGCCTCCAACAGAAGCTGGCGTGTCTTCGCACTGCGCTGGTCCTGGGTTCTGCGTGTGGTAATTGTCATACTTCCCTCATTTACAAACAGACTGGTTTGTTTTTTTGATTCGGTCAATAGTGTTTTATCAGGGGATGACCCAGGGGTCCGTTTCCACGCCACCTGCCCTTTTTGAAGCCTGTGATGTTTCTCTGTGAAAACGCCACCGCCGGGACGGATCGCCCCTTCAAAGGAACGAAAACGCTATATCATGGGCGAACTGATCGGAACCTGGTCGCAATCTGCCAATTTTAGGTTTCTCGCCGGCGCAGAGGTAAAAAACGATCCTATCCACTCGTCCGGCTATACCGGATAAGGGGCAGTTTCACCTTCCGGCCTTGTGACGGCGGCGCACGGTTTCGGGCCGTCCCGGCAGTGCCAGCGCCGCATCCTCACGCGGCATGCGGCTGATGACCTTGCCGTTCGACACCACCGCCAGGCGCGCGGGGCGCAGGCGCAGCGCCTCGATGGGCGTCCCCGCATCCAGCACCACCAGCGACGCGCGCTTGCCCGGAGCCAGACCATACCCGTCAAGCCCCAGGATCTGCGCGTTCTGATTGGTCACCATGTCAAAGCAGCGCGCCATGTCTTCCGGGCTGGTCATCTGCGCCACGTGCATCCCCATGAACGCCACATCCAGCATGTCGGCCGTGCCCAGAGAATACCACGGGTCCAGCACGCAATCCTGCCCCCACCCGACGGAGATGCCGTGGGCCTGCATTTCCTTCACCCGCGTCAGCCCGCGACGCTTGGGATAGGTGTCGTGACGGCCCTGAAGGGTGATGTTGATCAGCGGGTTGGGGATCGCCGCCACGCCCGCCTCGGCCATCAGCGGCAGCAGCTTGGAAACATAGTAATTGTCCATCGAATGCATCGAGGTCAGGTGGCTCCCCGCCACCCGCCCCTGAAGCCCCAGCCTTTGGGCCTCGCAGGCCAGCGTTTCCACATGGCGGCTGAGAGGGTCGTCGGATTCGTCGCAATGCAGATCGACCATCAGCCCGCGATCCGCCGCGATTTCGCACAATTCGCGCACGGATGCCGCCCCGTCGCTCATCGTCCGCTCGAAATGCGGGATGCCGCCCACCACATCGACGCCCATGTCGAGCGCCCGGATCGTGTTGGCCCGCGCCGTCGGGTCGCGGTAAAACCCGTCCTGCGGAAACGCCACCAGTTGCAGGTCGATATAGTCGCGAACGCGCTCGCGCACCTCCAGCATCGCCTCGACCCCCAGAAGCCGGTCGTCGCAGGTGTCCACATGGCTGCGGATCGCCAGCAGGCCCATGCTTGCCGCCCAGTCGCAATAGGACAGCGCGCGTTCAACCATCTCGTCCTGCGTGACGATCTGCTTGAGTTCGCCCCAAAGCCCGATCCCCTCCAGCAACGTCCCCGAGGCATTGATACGCGGCAGCCCGTAGGACAGGGTCGCATCCAGATGGAAATGCGGATCGACAAAAGGCGGGCTGACCAGATCGCCCGCCGCGTCGATCACCTCGCCCGCCTCTGCGCCGGACAGGTCTTCGACCGCCGAAATCACATCGCCCTCGATCCCGATATCGGCCACCCGCCCATCGGGCAGCGTGCCTCCCTTGACGATCAGATCGAACATCAGCGTTCCCCCTTGTTGAACGGCACCATCAGCGCGGCAGGCACCTCGGCCCGGCGCGACATGACGATGAGCGCGAGAATGGACAGGAAATAGGGCATCATCAGGAAAACCTGATAAGGGATATCGGCGCCAAGCGGCATCTGCTGCACCCGGATCTGCAGCGCATCGAACGCGGCGAACAGAACCGCACCCAGAAGCGCCTTGCCCGGCTTCCACGCGCCGAACACCACCAGTGCAATACAGATCCAGCCGCGCCCGTTGACCATCTCGAAAAAGAAACTGTCAAAGGCCGACATGGTCAGGAACGCGCCCCCCACGGCCATCAGCCCACTGCCCACGATCACCGCGCCCATGCGGATGCCTGTGACCGACAGCCCCTGCGCCGCCACCGCCGAAGGGTTCTCCCCCACGGCCCGCAGCGCAAGGCCAAGCGGCGTGCGATACAGCACCAGCCCCACGACCCCCACAAGGATGAACGCCAGATAGGTGAGCGGCGTCTGCGCGAACAGCGCGGGCCCGATCAGCGGAATATCGGAAAGAAGCGGAACCTCGTAGGGCTGAAAGGCCTCGATCTTGGGCGGGCTCGTCACCTCGGGAAGCGCCAGCCGGTAAGCGTAATAGGTCAGCGACGTGGCCAGCAGCGTGACCCCCAGCCCCACCACATGCTGCGACAGGCCGAACGGCACCGTCAGCAGGCTGTGCACCAGCCCGAACAACATGCCCACGGCCATCGCGACAGCCACCCCCATCCAAAGCCCCGTACCGGAATAAACCGCCATCCAGCCCGCAAAGGCCCCGGCGACCATGATGCCTTCGATCCCAAGGTTCAAAACGCCCGCGCGCTCACAGATCAACTCGCCCAAAGTGGCAAAGATCAGCGGGCTGGCGATGCGGATCGCGGCGGTCCAGAAACTGGCCGAGAGCAGGATTTCGAAGATGTCCATCGCCTATTCCCTCACCACGCGGAACCGGGTCAGCAGGATCGCCAGCACCATCAGCAAAAGCGCCGTGGCCAGCATGATATCGGCCAGATAGCTCGGCACGCCGACGGCGCGGCTCATGCTGTCGGCCCCGACGAAAATCCCGGCCACGAAAAGCGCCGCCGCGATCACCGCCAGCGGATTGAGCAGCGCCAGCATCGCCACGACGATTCCGGTGTAGCCAAAGCCGGGGCTGAGATCGAGCGTCAGGTTCCCCTTCAGCCCCGCCACCTCGGAAAACCCGGCCAGCGCGGCCAGCCCGCCCGACAAGAGCGCCGTCTTGATCAGCACGGTATTGACCGGAATACCGGCAAACCCCGCCGCCTCGCGATTGAGCCCCACAGCCCGCATTTCATACCCAAGCGTCGTGCGGCGCTCGATCACCCAGACCACCACTGCGGCGATCAGCGCCAGCGCAAACCCCCAATGCAGGCGCAACCCGTCAACGATTCGCGGCAGGCGGGCCTCGGAAATCAGGCGCTCGGACTTGGGCCAACCCATGCCCATCGGGTCCTTGAGCGGCCCCTCCAGCAGCATCGAAATGAACAGCAGGAAGATGAAGTTGAACAAGAGCGTGGTCACCACCTCGTCCACGCCGAAACGCACCTTCAGAAGCGCAGGCACCAGCAGCACCAGCGCCCCCGCCAGAACCGAGGCGATAACCAATGTCGGCAAAAGCGCGAACGCGCCCCATTGCAGCAGTCCCGTGCCCAGAACCACGGTGATCAGCGCCCCGGCATAAAGCTGCGCCTCGGCCCCGATATTCCACAGCCGCGCCCGAAAGGCGACGGCCACGGACAACCCGGTAAAGATAAGCGGCGTGGCGCGGTTGAGCGTTTCCAGAAGCGCGAATTTCGATCCGAACGCGCCCTTGAGGATCAGGCCGAGCACCGAAAACGGATTGGCCCCCGCCGCCATCGCCAGAAGCGACGCGATCACCACGGTCGAACCGATGGCGATGGCCGGCGGCACGGTGGTCCGCAAAAGCGACGGGTTGGCGACGGGTTCAAGACGCATGGGCCGTCTCCTTTTCGAACCCCTGGCCCGCCATCCACACGCCCAGCTCCGCAGGCGTCATCGTACCGCGGGCAAAACCGGGGGACAGGCGGCCCTCGGAAATGACATGGATCACGTCCGACAGCGCCATGATCTCGTCGAGGTCTTCGGAAATCAGCAGCACGGCGGCACCACGGTCACGCGCCGCCAGCAGTTGCGAATGCACATAGTTCACCGCGCCGATGTCGAGGCCGCGCACCGGCTGGTTGGCAAGGATGATGCGCGGGCCCGCCTCGAGCACGCGGCCGAGGATCAGTTTCTGCATGTTCCCCCCCGACAAAAGCCGGATGCGCGTGCCCGGTCCGGGGCAGCGCACGTCATAAGTGTCGATGATCTCGCGCGTGAACGCTTCGGCCCGTCCCCAGTTCATCCAGCCCGAGCGGCTATAGGGGGGCCGCGCATAGGATTCCAGGATCGCGTTTTCGATCAGGTCGAATTCGGCGATGGTGCCGGTCTTGTGGCGGTCCTCGGGAATGCGGGCGATGCCCGCATGCACCGCCTCGCGCGGGGACCAGCTTTGCAGATGGGCGCCGTCGAGTTCCAGCCGCCCGGTATCGGGCCCGGTCAAGCCCCCGATCAGGTCGGCCAGTTCTCCCTGCCCGTTGCCCGACACGCCGGCAAGGCCGGTGATCTGACCGCCATGAAGCGACAGCGACACCCGCTTGAGCCCCGGCGCGCTGCCACGGTCCGGCGTCGTGACCTCATGCAATCGCAACAGCGCCGCACCGGGTTGCCCGGCGGCAACCTTGGGGGCGCTGACGTCCGAGCCGACCATCAGCGCGGCCAGCGTTTCCTCGTCCACCTCCGCAATCGGGCGCTCGGCCACCAGCCTGCCATGCCGCAGGATCAGCACCCGGTCGGAAATCGCCATCACCTCGTGCAACTTGTGCGAGATGAACACCACCGACAGGCCCAGCTTCACCGCCTTGCGCAGGGTGGCGAAAAGATCCTCGGTCTCCTGCGGGGTCAATACGGCGGTCGGCTCATCCAGGATCAGGACGCGGGCATCGCGATAGAGCGCCTTGAGGATTTCCACCCTCTGACGTTCACCCACTGTCAGGCTGCCCACCCTGGCGTCGGGATGAACCTGAAGGCCGAAATCGGCAGACAGCTTCGCCAGCTTGTCGCGCGCCACCGCACGGTCGAGCCTCGGAGAAAAAAGCGACCGCGTCCCGAGCGTGACATTTTCCAGAACGGTCATGTTGTCGGCCAGCGTGAAATGCTGGTGCACCATGCCCACCCCGGCATCCAGCGCAGCGCGCGGATTGCCCGGAGGCAGGGTTTGCCCGAACACCTCGACCGAGCCCTCATCGGCCGTGTACTGGCCGAAAAGAATATTCATCAGCGTGGTCTTGCCCGCGCCGTTTTCACCCAGAAGGGCAATCACCTCGCCCTCGCGCAGCGACAAGCTGACCGCGTCGTTCGCGACCAGCTTGCCAAACCGCTTGGTAATGGAGTCAAGGCGCAGGACGACCTGCGCGGCCTCTGCGCCCGTCATTTACGAGGACTTGGGTTCTTCGTCGTTGATCTCGACGGTGAATTCACCCGATTTGATCTGCTCGCTCCGCTGTTTGACGAGATCCATCGCCTCTTGCGGAACCTTGCCCTCGAACGTCCCGGGCGGCGCCAGCGAAGCCCCGCCCTCTTTCATGAAGGAATACACACCGTAATCCGCCGCCGCGAACGTACCCGCCCGCACCTCGGCAATCGCCTTGTCCAGGGTCGGCTCGAAATGCCAGATGGCCGAGGCGACGACCGTTTCAGGATAATCGGCCTGCGTGTCGATCACGTTGCCGATTGCCAGAACGCCCTTTTCCTTCGCCGCGTCGGACACGCCGAAACGCTCGGCATACAGCATGTCGGCACCGTTCTCGATCATCGCAAAGGCGGTTTCCTTGGCCTTCGGCGGATCGAACCAGCTGCCGATGAAACTGACCTGGAAGGTGATATCGGGGTTCATCTCGCGCGCCCCCGCCATGAAGGCGTGCATCAGCCGGTTGACCTCGGGAATCGGGAAACCGCCGACCATGCCGATATTGCCGGTTTCGGTCATCGAACCTGCAATGATTCCGCTCAGGTACGAGGCGTCCTGAATGTAATTGTCGAAAACCGCGAAATTCGGCAGCGCCTCGTCCTGCTTGAAGCTGGACCCCATGAGGAAGGCGATGTCGGGATATTCGGCCGCCACCTCGCGCGCCTCCTGCTCGACGGCGAAGACCTCGCCGATGATCAGCTGATAGCCCTGTTCGGCATATTCACGCATCACGCGCGCATAGTCGGTGTTCGATACGTTTTCGGAAAAGACATAGTCGATATCGCCGCGCTCCTGCGCGATGCCCGCCGCCTTGTGAATGCGGCTGACCCATTGCTGTTCGACCGGCACGGTGTAGATGCCCGCCACCTTGAGAGGCTCCGCCGCCTCGAGCGCACCGGGCATGCCCGCGGCAACCAGCAGCGCGGTGCCGGCGGTGGTGCCCAGAAAGCGCCGGCGCGTCAGGCCGAACGACTTGGTATTGCGTGATTGATTCATGGAACTGATCCCCCTGTTGAACGAGGCGTGCCTCGATTGTTTGACCAAATGGTAAACGCAAACCGGGCGTCTGCCAATAGTAGGCCGCGCCAATGGTCACAAGTCGAAGCCCAAGACTACTCTTTATGCGAAATGGCGGGTTCTGCCCAAAGTTTAGACGCCCGGCATAACAAGGGTCAATCATGACTATGATGGCGCCGGGCGCATTCATGGTGGCACAGGGGCATCGCCTCTCGTTATGATGCTCCACATGACCTCGACCGCCGACATCCCCCTGCCCTTACGCAAAGCGCGTGTTCACGAAGCATACGGACCGGGCGCCGTGAGTTTTGCGGCTATCGCTGCAAGCCGGGCCGGGCCTGTGCTCTGGGTGCGCGAAAGGTGGCTGGGAGAGATGATAAACCCTGTGGGCCTGTCCGTGTTTTTCGATCCGGCGCACTTGCTTCTGGCCCGGACCGGGGACCAGACGGAAACTCTGGCCGTCGCGGAAGAGGCGCTCAGGGATGGATCGGTGCCGCTTGTCACCCTCGAAATCACCCGCCCGCTCAATCTGCGCGAAGGGCGGCGCTTGCAGCTTGCCGCGAAGGCGGGAAACGCGACGGGGCTGTGCCTGATTCCCGAAGGCATGGGAAGCAACGCGGCGGAAACACGGTGGCACTGCACGCCGGTTTTCGATGCCGGGGACTCGACTCTGATGCGCTGGAAAATTATCAAGAACAAATCAGGAACACTTGGATCTTGGCATGTTCGATGGAATGCAACGTCGCATCGTCTCGATGTGGTTTCCCCGGCTGGCGAGCGACCGGGTTCTGCGGGCGCGTCCGATTGATGACCCCTTTGCCCTGACGCTCAGGCAGGCGAATGCGGAGCGGCTCTATTGCCTGAATCCCGAGGCCGAGCGGCAAGGGCTGCACCGGGGAATGCCCTTTGCCGATGCGCGGGCGTTTTGCCCCGCCCTGCAAAGCCGCCCGGCGGACCCGGCCCGCGACGCCCGGTTCCTGCACGTGCTGCGCCGCTGGGCCACGCGCTATTGCCCGTGGGTCGGCATCGAAGGTGACGATGGGCTGGTGCTGGACATCACCGGATCGGCGCATCTGTTCGGCGGTGAACCGATGATGCTGTCCGACATGCGCCAACGGCTGAACCGCGCCGGGCTGACCGCCCGGATCGGGCTGGGCGATACGCGCGGGGCGGCCTGGGCGCTGGCCCGTTTCGGAGAAGGCCGGGCAGAGACAGGGCAGCCCCTCGATACGCTGTCAGGCCTGCCCGTCACCGCGCTGCGGCTGGACGGCAAGACGGTCACCGCCCTGCAACGTCTTGGCCTGCGCACGATCGGCGATCTGGAAGGCGCGGCGCGTGCCCCATTGGCCCGCCGTTTCGGGCCGGACCTGTTGCTGCGGCTGGATCAGGCCCTTGGCCGCCAGCCGGAACAGGTCACCCCGCTGAAAGAGCCGCCCCATTACGCCGCACGGATAAGCCTGCCCGATCCGATTGGCCTGTTCGATGATGTCATGGCCGGAACATCCCGCCTGCTGGACCGGCTCTGTGCCGGGCTGAAGGCACGGGAAACCGGCGCGCGGGTATTGCGCCTGACCCTGCGCCGGGTCGATCAGGAGGCCCTGACCGTCGAATTGCGCCTTGCAGGCCCGCTGCGGGATGCGGCCCGTATCCTGCCGCTGTTCGAACGTGGCGTGGGCGAGATCGACGCCGGCTACGGTATCGACCAGATGCGCCTCGAGGCGACGCAGGTCGAACCGCTGCCCGTGCATCAGATCAGCCATATGTCCTCGGGCCGGACGGACAGGCTCAACGACCTCATCAGCCGCATCGGCACCCGGATCGGCCTGGAGAACGTGCAACGCTTCCTGCCCGCCGACAGCCACATCCCCGAACGCGGCTTCATCATTGCCGCAGCGGCCTTTTCAAAACCGGGCGGGCCGTGGGTCGCGCTGCGCCCGCGCCCTGTGCGCCTGTTCCCGCCGGACCCCATCGCCGGAACCGGGCCGCGCCCCCCCGAGCGGTTTCGCTGGCGGCGCATATCCCTGACCACGGCACGGGCCACGGGGCCGGAACGCATCGCCCCGGAATGGTGGCTCCCGGATGAAAACTGGCGCAGCGGTTTGCGCGATTACTGGCATGTGGAAACCCGCCAGGGGCGGCGGCTCTGGTTGGTCTACACACCGCAAAATCCGGGCTGGTTCGTACAGGGGGAATTCGCATGATCGAAATCGTCCGGGATCAGCGACAGATCGAGGCGGACCGTTTCGATGACTTGCTCATGAAACAGGCAAAAGCCGGTTACGCCGAGCTCTGCGTGACGACGAATTTCACCTTCCTCACCGGGGCGTCCCACCCCGAGGAACTGATCGTTCGCGCCGCAGAACTCGGCCTGTCCGCCATTGCCGTTACAGATCGCAATTCCCTGGCCGGCGTGGTGCGCGCCTATCGGGCGCTGACAGAGCTTCGGCGGGGTGTCGAAAAGGCCGTTCGCATCCGCTCGCAACACCGGATCGACCAATGTTCACGCCGGGAAATCGGCCAGACCACCCCGATTGAGCGGCCAGATGCGGTGCGCTTGCCGAAACTGATCGTCGGATGCCGTCTGGTGCTGCGCGACAGCCCGGTGGACTGGATCGCCCTGCCACGGGATCGCGCGGCCTATCGGCGGCTGACCCGCCTGCTGACCTTGGGCAAGCGGCGGGCGGGCAAAGGGGATTGCCACCTTGACCGGGCCGATTTGCAGGATGGCTGCACCGGTATGATCCTGATCGCCCTGCCACAGGCCGGATTGGCCGCCGCCGCGCCACATATCCGGCAGATGCAGCGGCATTTCCCCGGCCACGTCTTTCTGGGGGCGGCCCCGCGCTATGACGGGTCCGATCAGGCCTATCTGAACGCCTGCGCCCGTCTGGCGCTCGGAACGTCGGCCCCGATGGTCGCGGTCGGGGACGTGCTCATGCACCGGGCCTCACGCCGTCAACTGGCCGATGTGCTGACCTGCATGCGCGAACATATCACGATTGATCGGATCGGCACCCGCGCCCTGCCCAATGCCGAGCGCCGCCTCAAAGGTCACGCCGATATGGAACGGGTGTTTCGCAATCACCCCGCCGCCCTGCGCCGCACGCTGGATATCGCCGCCCGGTGCAGTTTCTGCCTGAGCGAACTCAGCTACGAATACCCGGATGAAATATCCAAGGGCGAATCCCCGCAAGCACGGCTGGAGCGACTGGCACAGGATGGCCTGAAACGGCGCTATCCGAATGGCGCGCCTCAACGGGTGCACGATTTGATGGAAAAGGAAATGAAACTCGTCACGGAGCTGGGCTTTCCGGCCTATTTCCTGACCGTCCATGATATCGTTCAGTTCGCCCGCTCACGCGGCATTCTCTGCCAGGGGCGCGGCTCGGCGGCCAATTCGATCCTCTGTTATCTGCTGGGCATTACCGATGTGTCGCCGGACCAGATCGCCATGGTGTTCGAACGGTTCATCTCGAAATACCGCGGTGAGCCGCCCGATATCGACGTGGATTTCGAACATGAGCGGCGCGAAGAGGTGATCCAGTGGATTTATGAAAAATACGGCCGCCATCGCGCGGGGCTCTGCGCAACGGTGATCCATTTCCGCAGCCGTGCCGCCATCCGCGAGGTCGGCAAGGTCATGGGGCTGTCGCAGGACGTGACGGCAGGCCTCTCCGGTCAAATCTGGGGCATATCCAATGGCGGCGCTGACCTCGAGCGCATCAGGGAACTCGGCCTCGACCCGACCGACCGCCGCCTTGCCCAGACCATCCGCCTGATCGGCGAGATCATCGGCTTTCCCCGTCACCTGTCGCAGCATGTCGGCGGCTTCGTCATCACCAAGGGACGGCTCGATGAACTGGCCCCCATCGAGAATGCGGCGATGGAGGATCGCACCATCATCGAGTGGGACAAGGACGACATCGACACGCTGGGCATCCTCAAGGTGGACGTGCTGGGGCTGGGCATGCTGTCCTGCATCCGCAAGGCCTTCGACCTGATGCAGACACATATGGGCGAAACCCTCACCATCGCCGCCGTTCCGCAAGAGGACACCGCCACCTACGACATGCTTTGCGTGGCCGATGCGGTCGGCGTGTTTCAGGTCGAAAGCCGGGCACAGATGAATTTCCTGCCCCGGATGAAGCCCCGAACCTTTTACGATCTGGTGATCGAAGTCGCCATCGTGCGCCCCGGCCCCATTCAGGGCGGCATGGTGCAGCCCTATGTCAAACGGCGGCAAGGGCTGGAAAAGGCAGAACCGTTCGGCCCCGAACTGGAAGCGGTGACGCGGCGCACGCTCGGTGTGCCGCTGTTTCAGGAACAGGCGCTGCAAATCGCCGTGGTCGGGGCGGGCTATAGCGCCGAAGAGGCCGATCACCTGCGCCGCTCGCTCGCCTCGTTCCGGCGCATGGGCACGATTGGCACGCATCGGGACAAGTTCATCGCCGGAATGCTCCGCAACGGCTATGCCCAAGAGGTCGCGGAACGCTGTTTCGGGCAGATCGAAGGCTTTGCCGATTACGGCTTTCCCGAAAGCCACGCGGCGGCCTTTGCCCTGCTCGCCTATGTCTCGGCCTGGCTGAAATGCCATCACCCTGCGGTCTTTGCCTGCGCCTTGCTGAACTCCCAGCCAATGGGGTTCTATGCCCCCGCCCAGATCGTGCGCGATGCCCGCGACCATCAGGTCGAGCTGCGCCCCATCTGTGTGAACGCCAGCCACTGGGACAACACGCTGGAACGCCGCGCCGACGGGGCGCTGGCCCTGCGTCTGGGCTTCCGCCAGATCAAGGGGTTCAAGGAAGAAGACGCCGGCTGGATCGTGGCCGCCCGCGGCAATGGCTATCGCGATCCTCAATCCGTCTGGCTGCGGGCCGGGGTGGCCCCTTCGGCTCTGGAACGGCTGGCCGAGGCGGATGCCTTCGCGGATATGGGCCTGACCCGGCGCGATGCGCTCTGGCAGGTGCGCGCGATCCGGGGGCAGGCCCCCCTGCCCCTGTTCAACGATCCGATTGACGGGGAAACCATCCACGAGCCGTCAGTGGTGCTGCCGCCGATGCATCTGGGCGAAGAGGTGGTCGAGGATTATGTCTCCATGCGCCTGACCCTGCGGGCGCACCCGGTGGAATTGCTGCGCCCCACGATCCCCGGCCTGACGCCGCACGACAAGCTGGCAACCGTCCCCCCCGGACAGGTCAGCGTCTGCGGCCTCGTCATCACCCGTCAGCGCCCCGGCACGGCATCCGGCGTGATTTTCCTGACACTGGAGGACGAGACAGGTGTATCGAACGTGGTGGTCTGGCCCAAAACCTATGAACGCTTCCGCCGGATCGTCATGGGCGGGCGGCTGTTGCGTGTAACGGGCCATCTGCAACGCGAAGGCATCGTCGTGCATCTGATCGCCCGACAGATCGAAGACCTCTCGCCCCGCCTGTCCGATCTCGGCCATCCGATGGAAAACACCATTGGCCAGACGACTCCGCAAACCGACACCGCCCCACGCCCCTTGCCAGCCCCCCGCGCCACGCATCCGAGGGAGCAGGCCAAGCGCCTGTTCCCGAGCCGGGATTTCCATTAGCAACACCGCACCCCGTCGCCAACATTCCCCCTGCCGCCTTCAACCACGCCACCCCGGAACCCCGTCGCACGAAAGCATCGGACCGTTGCCGATCATCGCCCCCCTAGGACACGGAACACAGCCGCAAGGCGTCATAGATCGCCGCATGGACGTTGCGCGATGACAGCGCATCCCCGATACGGTGCAGTTCGAACCCGGCACGCGGGCGCGGCTGCGCGCGCAACTCCTTGAGCGCATGCAGGTCGGTCACGCCGTCATTCGCCGCCCCATCCCGCAAGCCGTCAAACAGATCGCCCATCGGCAGCGTCCCCATCTCCACCACGACCTGATCGACCAGCCGCGTCTCGTGATCATGGGTCAGCTCGTTCAGCAACGTCGCCTCAAGCCGGTTCCCCTGCCTGTTCACCCGGATCAGCCGCAAATGCCCATCGGATTTCAACCCGGCCTTTGCCATGTCTTTCTGCCAGCGCGTCGCCTCGGGATAGACCAGATCTTCGGCCACGCCCGTGTCGATCGTCGCAAGCTGAACCTCGGCGCCCTGTTCCATCGCGCTAAACGCGGCCAACAGCGCCGGATGACGGCCCGTTCCGTCCCAGATCAGCACATCGCCCTGCGGCTTGACCTGGCGGCCCACCACATCCCATGCCGACAGCACCAGATCGGCCCCGTCGCCGAACTCGGTCTGCGGGATGCCCCCGGTGGCCAGGATCACCAGGTCGGGGTCGAGCGCGACAATGTCTGCGGGCTCCATGAAACGATTGCACTGAACAGGCACCCCCAGCCGTTCAAGTTCGCCCAACCGCCAGTCGACGATCCCGACAAGATCCTTTCGCCAGCCGCTTGCCGCCAAAAGCAACTGCCCCCCCGGCTGCGGCGCGGCTTCGAATATCGAAACGTCGTGGCCCCGTTCGGCCAGGACGCGCGCCGCCTCAAGCCCCCCCGGCCCGGCCCCGACAACCACCGCACGCCTGCGCGTTTCGGCCTTTGCGATGCCGTGCCCAAGGCTCAGCTCGCGCCCCGTCGCGGCATTATGCAGGCATTTGGGGCGATGCGGCGACTGGCAATGCCCGGCCCCGACACAGGGGCGAATCCGGTGCTCTTCACCGGCCAGAAGCTTCGACACCATATGCGGATCGGCAATCTGCGGGCGCGTCAGCCCGGCCATGTCCACATGCCCCTCGGACACCGCGAACCGGGCCGAGGCCATGTCCGACAGTTTCGCGGCATGGAACACCGGCAGATCGACCTCGCGCTTGAACCGCCCGACCGCACCGACCCACGGGGCCGCGGGAACGCCCATGCCCGGAAACACCTCCTCGGACAGCGAACGCGACGTATCCATCGACCCGTAAAGCGCATTGAAGAAATCGACCGCCCCCTCCTGCTGAAGGATGCGGGCGGCTTCGATACACTCTTCGGGCGACAGTTCCCCGTCGATCCCCTCATCCACGACATAGCGCATGCCCACGATGAAATCGTCGCTGACATTGCGCCGGATTTCCTCGTGCACCATCAGGGCAAACCGGATGCGGTTTTGCAGCGACCCGCCGAAACGGTCGGTTCTGTGGTTGGTCTTGGGCGACAGGAACTGCCCGATCAGATGCCCCGACGCCAGCGTTTCGATCCCGTCCAGCCCGCCCTCTTCGCAGCGGCGCGCGGCCTGCCCATAGGCGCGCACCACGCGCACGATGTCATGCTCGTCCATTTCGCGCGGGATACCGCGGTGCAAGGTCTCGCGGATCGGCGACGGCCCGATCGGCGACAGCCAGTCCTGCGCATAGGGGTCGCCGCGCCGACCGAGATGGGTGATCTGACACATCAGCGCCGCCCCCTGCGCATGAATCCGCTCCGAGAACCTCTGGAAATAGGGGATGATCTGATCCGTTCCCACATTGAGCTGCTGAAAGATGCTCGGGCTGTCTATATCCACATTGGACGACCCGCCGAACATGGTCAGCGCAAGCCCGCCTTTCGCCTTTTCCTCGTGATAGGCCTGATAGGCATCCTGCGGAAAACCGTCCCTTTCCAGCCCGCAGGCGTGCGATGTGCTCATGATCCGGTTGCGCAGCACGAGTTTCTTGATGCTCAGCGGCTTCAGCAGCGGATCGCTGGCGCGTACGGTCGATTGTTGGGTCATGGCACACCTCTTCTGTCGGGCGGCAGGCTGCTTTCCTGCCCCGTTGGTTCACACGTATCGGACACGCACCTCAGAGGACCTTTGACAGGAACTCCTGGGTTCTGGGGTCCTGGGGGTTGTCGAACAGGCTGGCTGGCGGGCCGCTTTCGCAAATCCTGCCCGCGTCGGTAAAATACACCCTGTCGGAAATCTCACGGGCAAAGCCCATCTCATGCGTGACGAGAATGCAGGTCATGCCATCCGCCGCCAGTTGCTTGATCGTCAGCAACACCTCACCCACGGTTTCGGGGTCCAGCGCGGCGGTCACCTCGTCGAACAGCATGACATCGGGCCGCATGCACAGGCTGCGCGCGATGGCCACGCGCTGCTGCTGCCCGCCGGACAACTCCGCCGGATAGGCATTCTCCTTGCCGTGCAACTGGACCTTGGCCAGCAACTCGCGCGCACGCGCCTCGACCTCTTTCCTGTCTTCACGAAGCACCAGAAGGGGCGCCATCATCACGTTCTGCAAAACGGTGCGATGCGGGAACAGGTTGTATTGCTGAAAGACGATCCCGACCTTGCGGCGCAACGCCAGCTTGTCGAGATTACCGTCGTGAACCTCCTGCCCTTCGACCTGCACCGAGCCCTGGGTCACCGGCGTCAGCCCGTTGATGGTGCGGATCAGGGTGGATTTCCCGGACCCGGACGGCCCGATGATGCACACCACCTCGCCCTTCATCACCGTCAGGTCGATGCCCTTGAGAACCTCGAAGGTGCCAAAGCTCTTGTGAACATCCTTTAGGGCGACGATCGGCTGATCGGGCGTCCAGTTTTCTGATGGAGTCATGCGTCAAACTCTCCTGTCTCAGGACCCGGTGGAAAAACGGCGTTCAAGCCGGCGGGTATAAAGCGAAATCGGGTAGATGAAGACGAAGAAGATCGTCATCAGGAACAGGTAAAACGGGATCAGCAACTCGGGGCGCGCGCCTGCGGCCTCCATCGCCGCCTGCGTGTTGCCCAGCGCCTCGTTCACACCAAGGATCGCGGCCATCGGCGTCATCAGCGTCAGCAACGCATACCAGTTCATCCAGGGCGGCATCATCCGGCGGATACATTGCGGCAGGATGACGTGACGCAATGTCTGAATCCGGGTAAATGCAAGGCTCTCGGCGCTTTCCCACTGGCCCGACGGGATCGAAGCCACCGCCCCGCGCAGGATTTCCGAGATATTGGCCATCACCGGCAAGGCGAACCCGATGGTCGCCTTGACCCAGTCGGGGACCATCACCGTATCGCCGCCCGGCAGACGGATCTGGAACGGGATCAGGAACATGATCGCGAACAGGATCACCAGCCAAGGCGAGTTGCGGAAAAGATGCGTGATCAGCTTGGCCGGAACACGAACGATCCCCCGAGGGCTGATCTGCATGAACCCGAGGATCACGCCGGTCACGGTTGCAATCGCCATCGCCAGAACACTCATCACGAGGTTCAGAACGAACCCTTCCATGATGAAGGGAATCCACGTCACCAGCGTTGCCACGGCACTCGGACGGGCCTCGCCGCCACTCTGCTGAGCCATTGCCGCCACCGTTGCGGCCACGCACAGCCCCGCCGCCAGCGCCGGGGCGCGCCATGTCAGCCGTGTCACCGAATATGCCGTCATTGTCCGTACCCCGGCAATGCCAGCTTGCGCTCCAGCAACGCCATCGCCTTGGCGATGATCGCGACCAGAACGATGTAATAGGTGAACAGCAACAGCATCATTTCGGGCACGTTCACATTGTCCGACCAGATGCCGCTCAGCGAATAGGTGATTTCCGGCACCGCGATCACATAGGCAAGCGACGCCGTCTTGGCGAGGCTGACGATATTGTTCGTCAGCGCCGGCAGGCAGAACCGGAAGGCCAGCGGAAGGGTGATATAGACGAAAATCTTGAAGCTGGAAAACCCGAGCGATTCCGCGGCCTCCGTCGTTGCCGTCGGCACCGCCTCCACGCCCGAGCGGAAAATCTCGACATTGTAGCTTCCGCCGAAAATGCCGATGGCGATCACCGCCCAGCCGAAAGAGCCGATCATCGGCTCGTACCAGCCCCCCATATCGACCTGCGGCGTGATCGCCCCGAGACCGAAATAGAAAAACAGCAGTTGCACGATGGGCGGCGTGTTGCGGAAAATCTCGATATAGGCGGCCACGCACCAGCGCACCGGCCGCAATCGCGAGGTCTGCGCACCGGCCCCGATCACGCCGATCACCAGCGAGACGGCGACAATGGCGGCGATCAGCTTGACCGACACGAACATGCCCTCCAGCAGGCGCGACCAGTCATAGGAATCGTAGAACGGCGAAAAGTTCAGACCGGTCGTATCGTAAAGCCGTTCGAAATAGGGTGCGATGAGATCCAGCACAGATGCGTATTCCCTGGATGCACGGGCGGCGTGTCCGCATATGGCAAACGCCGCCCGGAAGTTTCAGAAAGCCTGTTCAGTATGCGCCCGGATCAGTTCTCCAGGTACGAGTCGTCATACTGGAGCTTTTCATGCATTCCCGCCAGCCAGGGCGAGGATTTCACACCCCATTTCTCTTCCAGTTCGATCAGGGTGCCCTCTTCGTGCCACTTGTAGGCCATCCCGGACATGAACGCGCCCCAGATGCCGTCTTTCTCTTCCAGCGGAACCGCCGCACCCCAGGGGTTGGAGAACACCGTCTCGACGGGCATCTCGTAGCCTTCCCAGTCACCGCTGGCCAAATCCGCGGCAATCGAGGTGTCGTCATAGACCCACGCCACGCATTTGCCCGAGCGCAGCGCCTCCTTGGCCTCGGTATTGCCACCGAACGCCACGACATTGGCCTTGAACTCGACTTCTGCGATCTTGTTGTAGAAGACGCCCTGCTTGCCACAAACCGGCTTGCCCGCGATGTCGTCCCAGGACGAGATCACGCCCTCCTTGGCCATCAGGGTCGGCCCCGATGTCCAATAGGCCGGTTCGACGATCCCCACGACCTTGCGGCGGTCGGGCCTGTCCGACATGGCCCCGATCAACAGATCGACCTTGCCCTGCTGCAAAAATTCCATCCGGTTCGCCGATGAAATCTGCACGGTCTCAAGCTCGACCCCCATACGGTCCGCGACGGTCTGGGCAAGGTCCACTTCGATGCCCTGAAGATCGCCGTCAGGCGAACGGAAAGCCCAGGGGCGAAACGCCCCCTGAACACCGACGCGCAGAACGCCGCGCTCCATGACCTCCATGAAGCGGTTGTTCTGGACGTCGTCCTGGGCAATACCCGTGGTCGCCGTAATGGCGGTCAGGGCCAGCGCCCCGACGGTGCTTTTCAACATTTTCATTTCTGTCTCCTTGTTGGTTGGTTCACTGATTTTTTCCGATCGTTGGACCCGGATGATCCGGGCCATTTCCCCCGTGCCACGGCACGTGGAATTCCCGCGCCTGGCGCGTCATGAATGTCTCGACCTCCTGCGCGACACGGTCCTCGGTCCAGCCCAGACCGGGCGCCAGCGTCCGGGCGGTATGCATTGCGTCCTCGCGCGAAACCAGCCCCGACCAGACCCGCCCGCTGCGCTGCACCAGCACGCCGAAAAGATCCTGCGCATGTTCGCGGCTGGCCATATCCGTTTCAGGGTCGCCCTGCCCCGACACCGCGATTGGCCGCCCATCCCCGGCGGCGGCCCTCGGTGCGCCGATCCTGCCGCGCACCTCTTCGAGCAACCGGCGCCCGGCGCTGCGATGGCTCATGACCGGGCCAGCCGTCATCGCCAGGACATTCCCGAACCCGGAGTCGGCCAGATCGTGAATCCGCCGCTCACGCGCGCCCATGGGCTGCGCCGGGTCCTCCGTCAGCGGGCGAACCCCGGCCCAGCATTGCTCGACATCCCGATGTTTCAGATCAAGACCGGGCAGTAGATGATTTGCCTCGGCCAACAGGAAATCGACATCGTCGCGGTCGGCATGAACCCCGCGCGCATCGCCTTCGAACAGGGTTTCCGTCGGCCCGAAATAGAAACGGTCCTCCCCCAATGGCAGGCCATAGAACGGATGACCGCCACGATGCAGGGTGGCGATCCCCCGGTCGGCATATCCTTCGGGCAGGCGGATCACGATATGGGCGCCCTTGGTCCCACGTATCAGACGCTTGCCGAAAGATCCGACCTCATCCGCCCAGGTCCCCGCCATGTTCAGCACGACGCGCGCCCGCACCGTCGCGGTCCCGCCGTCCTCGCCTTCGAGCGCGACGCGCCAAAACCCGTCGGCATCCCGGCCCCGCAATTCGGCACGGCTGCGCAGCCGCAGGTCCGCGCCATGCGCCTCGGCATCCAGAGCATTGTCGACGCAGATACGCTCGGGCGCGGCAAACAGGTATTCCCGAAAACTCACCATCCCGCGCAAGCCGTCCCGATCCCGCAAATGGCGCCCGATGGGATGGTTGCGCGCCTCCGCAGCGGACAAGCTGCGCCGGTCGAGCCCCGGCTCTCCTGGGCCGAGCATCTCCAGAAGGCGCAGCCCGGCATCCAGCTGCCAACGCGGAAACGGCCCGTCACGCCATACCGGAAAGCTCAACTCGATGGCACGCGTGGCAACCCCGGCATCCCCGGCCAGTTCCGCCCGCGCCTCCATCGCGTCCCGCGCCATGCCCAGGGCACGCGCAAACCGGAACGGATGGGTGATCGCGTCCCGAACCGGGTGGGCGCTTTCGAGATACCGCAAACCGCAATGCAACATCCGTGACGACCGGCTGCTTGCCCCCGCCGCGAAATCCTCGGCCTCGGCCAGCAATACACGATACCCCGCACGCGCAAGCTCTTTCAGCGCGGCCGTTCCATTCACGCCGCCGCCGATGACGACAGCGTCGTATTTCTGGTCACTGGGCAAGGGGGCGCATTCGGTCTGCATGGCGACGATTAGAAACCATGCCAAGTTAGAAGCAAAATGCAAAATTTGCCTTTCATTATGCGTCACACGCATAATGAAAGGACTCGCCTCACGTCATGTCCGACAACACTTCGTCGCGCAGCTCTTCGGCATAGCCGATCAACTCGCCGGTCAGTTCGGTCTGCAAGCGCATTTCCGACTGAAGCAATGCAAAACGGCACGGAATACGCGGCAGGAATGGCCGGTACACCACGCCGGCATCCCGGTGCGACCACGCCGTGAACGGATCGACAATCGCGATCCCCAACCCGCGATTGACCATTCTGCACATCGGCGCGGACATCGTGCATTCCGTCACCTGCCGCGGCACCACCCCGGCCCCCTGCATGACATCGTCGAAAATCCGCCGCGCCGACACGAACGCGGTCCACGCGATCAGCCGTTCGTTTTCCAGATGCTCCGGCCTCAGCACCTCTTCCCCGGCAAGCGGATGCGAGGCCGGGACCGCCGCAACATAGGACGTATCGGCAAACAGGCTGGTCTTGAACCCTGACAACTGGAACGGCGTTTCGGCAAGACCGAAATCGACCTGCTGGGTCGCAACCCATTTTTCCACGCTCACGGACATGCGCACATTCAGGATGACACGCGCCTGCGGTCGCCCCACCGAAAACCGCGAGATGACCTCGGGCATGAAATCCAGCCCCAGCGCGGGCAGGCAGGCCACCCCCACCCCGGCCTCGCGCCCCTCGGCCAGCCGCTTGCCGAAATCGTCCAGCGACGAAAGCGACACGAACAGCCGCTCCACCTCTTCCAGCAGCAGGTGCGCCGCATGCGTGGCAACCACGCGGCCCTTGCGGCGCTCGAACAGCTTGACGCCCATGTCCTCTTCCAGCTTGTCGATCATTCGGCTCACCGCCGGCTGACTGCGCCCAAGCATCTCGGCGGCGCCGGATATCGTGCCCGAGCGCATGACCACCTGGAAGGACTCGTGGATCGCCGGATGAAGGCTCATGTCCTGTTTCCTTCGCTCTGCACCGGATCGAGCAAGGCACCGATCCCGAGTTTCGGATATTGCCCGTGCATCCTGGCGACATCCTCGCGCAGTTCGTGAACGAGCCACTCCGCCACGCGGTCGACAATGTCCACCTGCGGGCCGTCATGCCGCTGGATCAGCCGACAGACGCGCCCCGGCCTGACGAGTCCGCTGTTCTCGGCAGGACGCAGCCGGTTTTCGCAGATCCAGTGCGCGACGACATTCAGCCACCCCGCCGCCACCCCCTGACCGACCAGCGCGGCCTGAACGACAACCGAATAATCGGAAAAGGAAAGCTGGGGTTCGGGGTCGCCGCTGGTCCAGCCCTCGTCCCCCGGCAGCCGGTTCCATTCGTTTCCCTCCAGCTGAATAAGTGCCGGAAGCTCACCTTCCCCAAGCGCCTCCTCATAACCCGGCGCAGCCACGGGAACATAAGCCTCCTGCATGACAAAACGCCCCTGCTCATCGCCGGGCGCACAATACCGCATCGCCAGATCGACATCTCCCAGGGGTCCGGCAACAGCCCCCGAGATCAACTGAAACCGCAAATCCACCTCCGGAAACGCCGCCTGAAAACGCGATATTCGCGGCATCAGCCAATGCGTCGTAAAGGCCGTCGAAACCGAAAGCGTGACCTGGGACTTCCCGGTGCGCCGCGCCTCCACCTCGCGCAACGCATCCTCGATCTGCGAAAACGCTGAAACTATGGCATTTTTCAGCATCACGCCGTCCTCGGTAAGCTGCGCACCCAGCTTGCCGCGCAAAAAGAGCCGCGCCCCCAGATGCGCCTCCAGCGCGGCCAGGGACCGGCTGACAGCGGGTTGCGTGACGTTCAGTTCATCCGCAGCGCGTGTGAAATTCTGATGCCGTGCCGCCGCCTCGAAAACGAAAAGCGACCCGGAAGACGGCAATTTGCGACGCAATCCATTCATTACTTCAGATTATGACATGAGAAACTATTTTGCAATTGCTTCGACTCTGCCTCTTGCAACACTCTGACCTCATCAAACGCTCATCCCGGCCCACCACCGGCCCGACCCCCAAGACACGAGGCTCATATGGACTTTTCCCGCTTCAAGGTCATGACATTCGACATTGTCGGCACCTGTATAGATTTCGAAAAAGGCGTCCTCGACGCAGTTCGCAGGATCGGGGGCGATGCCGCCAGCGGCCTGTCCGACGACGATATCTTTGCCCCCTACCTGGCAGGGCGCGAACGCAACTACGAACGCTCGAGCCAGGTGTTCGGCGATGTCTACCTGCACCTTGCCAACGAACTCGGTCTGCCCGCCACACAAGCCGCGGCGCGCGATTTCCAGCTGTCCGTGCTCGAATGGCCCGCCTTCCCCGATTCCGCCGATGCGCTCGCCCGGCTGCGCAAACGCTTCCGCCTTGTCGCCATGACCAATGCAGACCGCACGGCCTACACCGCCTATGCGCATTGCCTCGGCAACCCCTTCCACGACGCCGTCACGATGGACGACGCGGGCCTCGCCAAACCCGACCCCCGGTTTTTCGAGTTCAATCGCGGCCGGCAATCCGCCCTCGGCTACAAGCAGGACGAAATCCTGCACGTCGCCCAAAGCCAGTATCACGATATCGGCGTCGCCCGGCAATTGGGCTACAAGGTCTGCTGGATCGAACGGCGCCACGATCAGCAAGGCTATGGCGGCACCCCGGACCCCGAGCAGAAAACAACCCCGGATTTCCATTTCCACAGCCTCGGCCAACTGGCAGACGCGGTCGAGGCCTCATAAGGAACACCCCGATGCCTCCCCAGCCCCCCGCCGCGCTTTCCCTGTGGAGCGACACCGCCAGCCAGCCACCGCAGACGGCGGCGCTTGACCGGGACATCACATGTGATGTCGCCATCGTGGGGGCCGGGTATACCGGCCTCCACGCCGCACTGGCATTGGCTGCGGCGGGGCTGAGCCCGGTCCTCCTCGAGGCGGCAGATCTCGGCGCGGGCGGCAGCGGGCGCAACGGCGGCGTGGTTTCTGCAAAATTCCGCAGAAGCTACCCCGACCTCGCCCGCCAACACGGTCTCGAAACCGCAAGGGGCATGTATGACATCGCCCATGCCAGCGTCCGGCACCTGCAAGAGACACTGGACCGCTTCGGCCTTGCCGATACCGGATTTCGCAAGTCCGGCGCGCTCAAATGCGCCCATACCGACAAGGCCTTTGCCCGCATCAAGGACGAAACCGACTGGCTGGAAAACGCCTTCGGAAGCCGCGCCGGTCGCATCCTGAGTTCCGAAGAGGTCCGGGAGGAAACCGGCAGTTCCATCTTCCACGGCGGCATCCTGCAGGACGACGCCGGAACGATCCACCCCCTGCGCTATCTCCATGCCCTGGCCGGGGCCGTTACGAAACAGGGCATTGCGCTGCATACCCGAACCCCGGTTCAAACCCTGAGAGAAGACCCGACCGGCGTGATCCTCGAAACGCCGGGCGGACGCGTGCGCGCCGCTCAGGTGCTTCTGGCGACCAATGCCTATTCTTCCCTCACCGGCGCATCCGACACCGTTGCGCGCTGCCTCGTTCCGTTCCGCAGCGCCATCATCGCCACCGAACCGCTGCCCGACCAGCTTGACCGTCAGATACTGCCATCCGAGCGAAGCTATACCGAAACCCATCGGATGATGCGCTGGTTTCGCAAGGTTGACGGCAGGGTTCTCTTCGGCGGCCGGGGCGCCCTGGGGGCTGTCGACTCTCCAGCCGCCTTTCGCCGGCTCGAAAAGGCCCTGCACCACACATTCCCGGAACTGCGCGACCTGCGCACCGAATATCGCTGGTCGGGCCATGTCGCGCTGACGCTCGATGGCCTGCCCCAGGCGGGCCGCCTCGCGCCCAATGTCAGCTATGCCGCCGGGTTCAACGGCGCCGGTGTCGCCATGTCCGGCTATGTCGGCCACCGGATCGCCGGAGCGATGACGGGCCGCCCCGTCGAACTCGGCCTCATTCACCGGGAACGCCCGCTCAAACTGCCCTTCTATCCCCTGCGCTCACTCGGCGTACGGGCCGTGACGTTCGGCTACGAACTGTTGGACATGCTGGAATAGACTGCATGGCACAAGCCACAAACCCGCCCGCTTCCATCAGCCTCCGGAACGGTGGCCAAACCTGCGGCGGCGCACATCACATCCCGACGGCACTCACCCGCTGAAATAGCGCTCCAGCACCGCTTCGGTCGCCGGGCCGAAGACGCCGTCAGCCTCAAGCCCGTGGGCGGCCTGAAACAGCGTGACCGCCCGGCGCGTATTGATCCCGTAGAACCCGTCCTGCCGCAACGGCCAGCCCGCCGCGTCCAGCTTGCGCTGCAGCGCAAGCACGTCGATCCCGAACAGCAACGGCTCCTCCACGCTGAGAACGCGGTACACCATCCGGACCCTGGCTTCGTCCCCGTCTTGCGACAGATCGAAACGCGCCACGGTCTGCCCGTCGAGCGACGGCTCTTCCCCGGAATCGGAGCCATCCGTTCCCGCCGTATCCCGTGGCACCGGCTCCTTCGTCAACGCCGCCTTGACGGCCAGCCCACGCGCCGGAGCCCGTGCGACGCGGGCCACCGGCTCGGGGGCCGCCCCCTGCGCCACGACCGGATCATCGGTGGCAGGAAGGCCCTCCGGGCAGAACTTGCCGTCAACGGGATGGTTCTGACTGGCGATGGCGGTCATGTACATGGCCCGCGCGCCCTCGAACACGCCCTCGATGCGAAAGGACCGCAACCCATCCGGCAAATAATCCCTGAGCGCGATGAGCTCTTGCCGGTCGCGCCCTTCGGTGCGCACAAGCACGTCGTAATCGCCGATCTGCACCTCCCGCCCGTCATACCCGATCATGCAATCGTTGATGACGACCTTGCCGGGATGGACACCGCCCTTGTATTTGGCCCGGCACACCAGAAGCCGGCCATGATACCGGTCGTCCCGGTTTTCCTGCCCCGAGAAGATTGCCGGACTTTCGCCCTTGGCAACCTCGTCGTCGCTCCACGCCTCCTCGAACGCGCGGCGGGTCATCCACTCATAGCTGCCGGCAGGGGCCGACAGCATCGTATAGCTGCTGGCCTCTCTCTCTTCGCCCGCATAGGTCCAGTTGCATTTGCCCGCGACCACCTTGCCGGGATGCTCCCCGACACCGCAGATGTAAAGATCCCGGCGCGTGTTGCGATCGGGAACAGGTTCGTCTCCGGCCAGGACATAGGTGCTTCGCGGCGCGCTGCCCGCGGCGCGCCAGCTTGTCGTCGGCACATAATGCAGACGGGCATTGCCGGTGATTTCGACATCGACGTGAAAGGGCTGGTTCGCGATCCGCCGCTCATAGGCCACCACGCTCACCTCGAAATAATGCCGGGGCGGAATCGGCCCTTCGATCTGGCTCGAAAGCACCAGGGTCTTGCCCTGCCCGGTGCTTTCCGAGGACGACGAGGACACCGTGCCGGTCACCTTCCCCGACACGCTGACCAGGGGCCAGTTGGCTTCCACCCCGACTTCGACAGCAAGCGAACTGCTGTCGGTTGTCGAAAAGGAATAGGTATCGGTATGCGACGCTTCGATCAGCTTGCGGCCGATCCGCGTACTGTCATAGGCACAATTCATGAACGGCGTAGAGCCCTTCCCGACGGGGATCAGCCCCAGCGGCTCGGCACTCTCCCCCCACACCAGCGGCCCCGGCGAAATGTCGCTTTCCAGTTCGATCCGTCCAAGCCTGTGCCCGGCCGGCGTAAGGGCCCGGAAATCCTGATTTTTCTCCAGTTCCGCCTTCAGCTTCTCACCCAGTTGGCCAAGATCGAGGCTCGCGGCGGCCTGCGCGCCGAGCACCAGCGCGGCAAGGGCATAAAAGGATAGTCGGTAAAACATATTGGCCTCATGAAATTGAATTGGGTCACAACTCTGAGGCTAACATACCATAGTTTTCTACAATTCAGGCGCCGCATCGCCCGGCTGGCGCCGCGCGCTCTGGTCCGCGATCTCGAATGCGGGGTCGTACCTGACGGGAAAATTGACCGAACGCGCGATGAAACAGACATCGTGGATACGCTCGTGAAGGGCGGCCGCTTTTTCCATGTCCGTCCCCGGCAGGACCGTTATGCGCGGGCGCAGGGTTGCCGACACGAAGCGCCCCGCGCCTCCGGCAGCGACTTCGCCCGTGGCCACGGGGGTATCCTCATAAGCGGTCACCACGATTCCCGCGTCCGAGGCAAAATGCAGATACCAAAGCATATGACAGGCCGACAACGCCGACAGAAGAAGGTCTTCGGGATTCATCTTTGCCGGATCGCCCCCGAGAAGCGGATCGTTCGAACATTGCACAACGACCTTGCCCGGCACGGCGATGTCCCATGTGCGATCATAGCCGCGATAGCCCGACGTGCCCTCGCCACGGTTTCCCGTCCAGACCACTTGGGAGGTGTAGTCATGTTCCATTCAGATATCCTGTCCTGTCAGTTCCGTTCAGGGCCATACCGAAACCCGCTCATCCTGCCGCCTGGCCGGGCGTGCCCGATCCCATGATGCCAGCAGGCGCCACGGAACACGAGCGTGAACGTGAACATGAACATGAACGGCCCTACCGATCTGGTGGCGGATGGCGAAACGAGGATCGACGAAGACAACAAGCGCGCCATCGCCAGCTTCATAGATGAGGCAAAGCGTTGACCGGATCACGTCTTGGCAGACGGCTTTTGAAACGCACGTTCAGCGATGATTGAAACGCCCACAGGCGCAGATGCAGGATTTTCAATCGGCTTTCGACGAGGTCTTGACCGCCTATACCGGGAAACAGCCGCCCGCAACACCCCGCCGCCAAAGCCTTGACTTTCCCGTCCACTGGCCCTGAACTGACCTGCACCCTCTCCCATCGGCCCCGCCACAGCGGCTGGCGATCAGGTTCAGCAGGAATGACCAACGTGACTCACCGGGATCGCGATATATTCACCACCGCCCATTGGGGCACCTACCGGGTCGATGTCCAGGACGGTCGCGTGATCGCCCTGCGCGATTTCGAACACGACCCGGACCCGTCCCCCATCGGCCACGGGATTGTCGGCGTGCTCGACGGCCCGACCCGGATCACCCGGCCCATGGTGCGCAAGGGCTGGCTGGAACACGGCCCCGGCGCCGCGTCCGAACGGCGCGGCGAGGACGCGTTCGTCCCCGTCACTTGGGACCGGATCAACGACATCGTCGCGCAGGAGCTGCGCCGCATCCGGGAACAACACGGCAACGGCGCGATCTTCGCAGGCTCCTATGGCTGGGCCAGCGCGGGCAGGTTTCACCACGCCCAGGGTCAGCTCAAACGCTTCCTGAACCTGAACGGCGGGTTCGTGCGCTCGGTCAACAGCTATAGCTATGCCGCCGCCGAGGTGACGGTCCCGCATGTCATCGGCGATTTCACCAAACTGGTGCAGGACACGACCAGTTGGGCCTCCGTCGCGCAGAACGCCGAACTGTTCGTCGCGTTTGGCGGTGTCCCGCTGAAGAACGGACAGATCAATCAGGGCGGCACCGGTCGGCACGTCCAAAGGGCCGGGCTGCGCGCGGCACATGCCAACGGCGTGCAATTCGTCAATGTCTCGCCGCTCAAATCCGACCTTCTCGAGGAAACCGGCGCGGACTGGATCGCGCCGCGCCCCTCGTCGGACACGGCCCTGATGCTGGCCCTGTGCCACACGCTTCTGGCCCAAGACCTGCATGACCGCGCGTTCCTCGATCGCTACTGCCACGGCTTCGACCGTTTCGCCGCCTATCTGACCGGCGAGACCGACGGGCAGGCCAAAACCGCCGACTGGGCCGCAGACCTCTGCGATCTGCCCGCCGACACGATCCGCGCCCTCGCCCGGCGCATGGCCGGGCATCGGACGATGACCTCCATCGCCTGGGCCCTGACCCGGCAGGATCACGGCGAAATGGCCTATTGGGCCGCCATTTCCCTTGCCGCCATGCTCGGGCAGATCGGACTGCCCGGCACCGGCATCGGGTTCGGCTATTCCGCCGAAAACTTCATTGGCGCGTCCCTGAGCTGGCCGCACATGGCCGCCTTTCCGCAAGGGCGGAACCCGGTTGACGATTTCATCCCCGTCGCCCGGATCAGCGACATGCTGGAAAATCCGGGCGGGGCCTATGATTTCAATGGTCAGCGGCGCACCTACCCCGATATCCGCATGATCTGGTGGGCCGGGGGCAATCCCTTCCACCACCATCAGGATCTGAACCGGTTCCGCCGCGCCCTGCCCCAATGCGAGACATTCATCGTCAACGAATGGTGCTGGAACGCCACCGCCAAACACGCCGATATCGTCCTGCCCTGCACCACGACGCTGGAACGCCGCGATCTGGGCCTGAACCCGCGCGATACATATCAGGTCGCGATGGACCAGGCCATCGACCCCGTCGGCGACGCCAAAAGCGATCACGACATCTTTCGCGGCATCGCGGCCCGGCTGGGCTGTGAAGAGGCCTTCACCGAAGGCCGCACACCGGACGATTGGCAACGTCACCTCTACGATGTCACCCGGCAGCAGGTTGCGGCATCGGGCATCGAATTGCCCGGCTGGGAGGAATTCCAGTCAAAAGGCTGGGCCGAACTGCCCCCGCCCGAATCCGAGCCGGTCCTGCTCTCGGCCTTCCGGGCCGATCCCGAGGCCAACCCGCTCGACACCCCGTCGGGCCGGATCGAACTGTTTTCCGAAACGGTCGCCGGGTTCGGCTATGACGATGTGCCCGGCCATGCGGCCTGGACCGCGCCGGTCGAATGGCTCGGATCCGCGCGCCTCGGCGAATTGCACATGATCTCCAACCAGCCACGCACCAAGCTGCACAGCCAGCTCGACCACGGCAGCGTGAGCCAATCGGACCGCATCCGGGGGCGCGTGCCCCTGACCATGCACCCGGCCGATGCCGCGGCGCGGGATCTCTCCGAAGGGGACATCGTTCGCGTCTTCAACGACCGGGGCGCCTTCCTCGCGGGGCTCTGTCTCAGCGAAACGCTCCGTCCCGGCGTCATCCAGATCGCGACCGGCGCATGGTTCGATCCGCTCGACGGCCAGTGCCGTGTGGGAAATCCCAACGCCGTGACGCGCGACGCCGGAACCTCGCGGCTGGCGCAGGGCCCCACCGCGCATTCCTGTCTCGTGCGCGTCGAGGCTCACACCGGTCCGCTGCCCGAGGTAAAGGCCTATTCCCCGCCGGAGATTCTGGAAAACACCTGACGCTTGCGTCCATGTTGTACGCAGCTTTGCCCGTGGGGCCCGAATTTCGTACAAAACCCGCGTACACTTCGTACGTTTTGTACGAAACGCAACCCCGCCGGACTACGCTCTGGCAGGTGCGGATTTCTGAATATCGGGGCTCAGCATCCGCACCCCCCGCTCCCGCAGTACCCCGGAAAGCGGCGCCGTGGGGTGCCGGTCACTGACGAGCGATCCAATCTCGTCTAGACTCGCAACCCGCGTCATATGGGTCTGCCCGAACTTGCTGGCGTCGATCAGGAAATGGCGCACCCGGCTCTGGCGCATCATGGCCCGCTTGACCGCGCCGAACCCGGCAATCGCCTCGGTGACGCCGACCTCGCTCAGCCCCGCAGCCCCAATAAAACAAGCGTCTACGTTATAACCGGCCAGGTATTCGCAGGTTTCCGTTCCCACCACCGCAGCTTCGCGCGGCAGGTACTCACCGGGCGCAAGACGCACATCCGTCGCCGGGCTTTGCCCCAGGATCATCGCCACCTGAAGGCTGTTCGTGATCACCGTCACCCGCGTTTCCGCAAAGGCCAGGAAGCGTGCGAACTCCATCGTCGTGGCCCCGGCATCGACCATGATCGAACTCCCCTCCGCCACCAGCGAGGCCGCAAACCGCCCAAGACGCTCACGCTCCGCCACCCGCTGATGCCGCCGCGCATCCAGATCGTGATGCGCCCCCGCATGCCGCGCCGACGCCCCCCCATGCGCGCGCTGCAAAAGTCCGTCGCGTCCAAGGTCTTCGATGTCGCGCCGTACCGTTTCCGTGGTCACACCGAATTGCTTGGCCAGTTCGGCAACCCTGACATGCGGCTTGAGCTTCAGCTCCAGCAGGATTTGCTCGTGCCGTTCCTGCTTCTTGTATCGCCGTGTGGTCACGGTGGGAAACTCCCCGACATATTGTCGTGTTGTGGCTCTTCCCAAAAAATACTTTGGTTTTCCAAAATTTCCAGAGAATTTATCTTGCATATCGCAGATATCAATGCTGTCATCCCCCCGACTGAGCCCGGCCAACCGGGCGCAGGACAAAATATATGGGAGGAGAAGACCATGCTCAGACAGACGGCATTGGGAACGACGTTCCTGGCGACACTTGCCCTTGTGGCGGGGTCCGCCTTTGCACAAGAGACGGAGATGGCAGCGCTCGACAGTCAATATACCGACGCGGACGGCGATCTCGTGGCCGACGCGCCAGAAGACCCGAGCGCGCTGAAAGACCCCGACACGCTCGTGTTCGCCTACACGCCGGTCGAAGATCCGGCGATCTACGAAGACATCTGGAACCCCTTCATCGAACATCTGGAAGAGGTGACCGGCAAGGACGTGCAGTTCTTCGCGGTGCAGTCGAACTCGGCCGAGGTCGAGGCCATGCGCTCGGGCCGTCTGCATATCGCAGGCTTTTCAACCGGCCCCACACCCTTCGCGGTGAACCTCGCCGGGGCCGTGCCCTTTGCGATCATGGGCGGTGATGACGGCCAGTTCGGCTACAAGCTGCAAATCTACACGCAGGCCGACAGCGACATCAAGGAAGTGGCGGACATGGCCGGCAAGCGCATCGCACACACCTCACCGACCTCGAATTCCGGCAACCTCGCGCCGCGGGCGCTGTTCCCGGACCTCGGCGTCGTGCCGGACGAGGATTACGAAGTGACCTATTCGGGCTCGCACGATCAGTCGATGCTGGGTGTCGTGGCGGGCGATTACGACGCGGCCCCGGTGGCCTCCGAGGTTGTCGACCGGATGGCGGAACGCGGCCTCTACGATCCCGCAGACGTTCGCATCGTCTGGGAAAGCGACCCTTTCCCGACCACGTCTTATGGCTATGCCCACGACCTTGCGCCCGAACTCAAGAAGAAGATCGAAGAAGCCTTCTTCAGCTTCGATTTCGCGGGAACGGCCCTGGGTGAGGAATTCACGGGCGTCAGCAAATTCATTCCGATCACCTACAAGGATCAGTGGAAGGTCATCCGCCAGATTCAGAAGGCGAACGGCGTCGAATACACGCCCGAAGGACTCGCCGCGGAATAAAACCTGTGCGACAGGGGCCGGTGCCACGGCATCGGCCCCTTTCAAGGAGCCAATACATGTTGAAAATCACCGACCTGGTCAAACGATACGGCACGGGAAGCCCGGTTTTGAAAAGCCTCGACCTGACCATCGAGGGCGAAAGCGTCGTGTCCGTCATCGGCTCTTCCGGCGCGGGCAAATCGACCCTCCTGCGCTGCATCAACCGGCTGGTGGAACCCACCTCGGGCAGTATCGAACTGAACGGCACGGAACTGACCCGACTGCGCGGTCGCGAGCTTCGCGCGGCCCGGCGCAAGATCGGGATGGTGTTTCAGGGGTTCAATCTGGTCGATCGCCTGACGGTCATGGAAAACGTTCAGTCCGGGCGGCTCGGCTATATCCCCACATGGGCGGCGGTGATGCGCCGGTATCCCCCAAAAGACATCCGTCGCGCTTATGAACTGATGGAACGGGTCGGCATCGCGCATTACGCCAACAAACGCGCCGACGAGCTTTCCGGCGGCGAGCGTCAGCGCGTCGGCGTGGTTCGCGCATTGATGCAAGACCCCGAAATATTGCTGGCGGACGAACCCACCGCATCGCTCGACCCAAAGACGTCCGAGCAGATCATGGGGCTGCTGCGCGACCTGGCGGGTGAGCTGAAACTGCCGGTACTCATCAACATCCACAACGTCACCGAAGCCAAGATTTACACCGACCGGATCGTCGGCATGCGCTATGGCCGGATCATCTTTGACGACACGCCCGACAAGCTGGATCAGGAGGCGATGGACCAGATCTATTCCGGCAGCCCCCATGCCGACCGCAGCGAAGACCTGAAAGAAGCGTCATGAGCGGCACACCCGACACCTGGCGCAAACCGCCCTTCATCGCCAACCGCTGGGTGCGCTGGACGGTCTATCTCGGAGTGATCTCCTATATCCTCTGGGTCGGGACAAGCCTGCCCGTCGACTGGGAACGGGTCGCCGACGGACTCGGCCGGGCCAAACGAATCTTCGGCGGGGCCTTCCCCCCGAGCTTCGAGCGCAGCGGCCTGCTGATCGACGGGTTTCTCGAAAGCCTGAAAATCGCCCTGCTGGCCACTGCGGGCGGCGTGGCGCTGTCGATCCCCATTGCCTTCATGGCCGCGCGCAACATCGCACCGCTGCCGATCTACTATCTCGGTCGCGCGATCATCATCATCGCCCGCAGCTTTCACCCGGTGATCGTTGCGATCATCTTCGTCAAGGCAGTGGGTTTCGGCCCGTTCGCAGGGGTGCTGACGCTGATCGTCTACTCCATCGGCTTCGTCGCCAAGATGCTGGCCGAGCGGATAGAAGAGATAGATTTCGGCCAGGTCGAGGCAATGCGCGCCGCCGGAGCACCTTACCTCTCGACATTGTTCTACGCGATCTTCCCGCAGATCATGCCGCGCCAGATCGGCCTTTCGATCTATCAGCTCGATTCCAACCTGCGCGCTTCGGCTGTCGTGGGAATCGTCGGCGCCGGAGGGATCGGCGCGACGCTCGCCAACGCCTTCGGGCGCTATGACTATGATTTCGCACTGGCCATCACCATCGTCATCGTCGGCGTGATCCTGATTTCCGAAGGGATCAGCGGCGTAATAAGGAAGCGCATCGGATGAGCACCATTGCCGAAAAATTCGGGCGTGAGGACTGGTCTCGCTTTACCCCGAAACAACGGATGCAGCGGTACGCCGCATTCGCCTTCAGCGCGCTGGCGCTCGGTTGGGCGCTGAGTTCGATCGACGTCATCTGGGCCTGGGTCTGGGATGCGCCGGAACAGATGGGCGACCTTCTGGGCCGGATGTATCCCCCCGACCCGTCCAACCTCGGCACGATCCTGAACGTGCTGATGGAAACGGTCAATATCGCCACCTTCGCGACGGCCCTCGGTGTTCTGATGTCCTTGCCGGTGGCTTATCTAGCGGCGCAGAACACCACCCCCAACCGCGCCACACTATGGTTCGGGCGGCTGATCCTGGTCACGTCGCGTTCCGTCAACACCATCATTTGGGCACTGCTTTTCGTCGCGATCTTCGGCCCTGGCGTCGTCGCCGGTATCCTCGCCATCATGTTCCGGTCCATCGGCTTTATCGGCAAGCTTCTCGGCGAAGCGATCGAGGAAATCGACAAGCGCCCGGTCGAGGCGCTCGAAGCCACCGGCGCCTCGCGTTTCAAGGTGATCGTCTATGCGATCATACCGCAGGTCATGCCGACCTTCTGGGCCGTCGCGATCCTGCGGTGGGATATCAACCTGCGGGAATCCACCGTGCTTGGCCTCGTCGGGGCTGGCGGGATCGGCATCATCCTGCAAGGCGCAATCGACACTTTCAACTGGCCCGAAGCGGCGACCGTTCTTCTGGCGATCCTGGCGCTGGTGGTACTGGGTGAGATCGTCTCGGCCTTCCTGCGGCGGCGTATCCTTTGAACCGGATGATGACGACAGACGCCGAGACCGCATTCAACGCCTATCTCTCGGTCCGCCATCGCCTGCCCAACGCCACGTTCGGCACAAGCTGGACAGTCGTGCCATCGCTGGAGAAGATCGCGGAGACGTTCGATCTGATCCTGCTCGACGCCTATGGCGTGTTGAATGTCGGCGAAACCCCGATTGAGGGGGCGGTCGAAAGGATTGCAGCGCTGCGGGCGGCGGGCAAGCGGGTCATGGTGGTGTCGAACTCCGCAGGGTATCCCAAGGCGCGGATGATGCAGCGCTATGCCCGTCTCGGTTTCGATTTCACCCCGTCCGAGGTGGTCACAAGCCGCGAAGCGCTGCTTGCGCATCTCGCCGACTTGCCACGCCGGAGATGGGGCATGATGCTTAACGTGTCCAACGGGAGCGACGACCTGAACGGGATCGACGCGCATGTCCTTGCGGACGACCCCGCCGCCTATGACGCAGCCGAAGGCATCCTGCTGGTCGGCTCGGATGGCTGGACGGATGCGCGCCAGGACATGCTCGAAAATTCGCTGCGCAAAAATCCCCGGCCGGTGATCGTCGGCAACCCCGATATCGTCGCCCCGCGCGAGGGCGGGCTGTCACGTGAGCCCGGCTATTTCGCGCACCGGCTCGCCGATGTCACGGGGATCGAACCGCGGTTTCTGGGCAAGCCTTTTGGTGAAATCTACGACCTTGCGCTGGCACGCCACGATCCGCCACCGCCCCCTGCCCGCGTGCTGATGGTCGGCGATACGCTGCACACCGATGTCCTTGGCGGGCGGCACATGGGGTTTGCCACGGCGCTGGTCATGAATCACGGCCTGCTGGCCGGGATGGACGCCGACACGGCGGTACGCCGGTCCGGCATCGCGCCGGATTTCGTTATCGGCCAGATATGATCGCCGCCCGAGACCGTCCCGGAACACCCCGACCGGGCAGCAACTCACCCGGTCACGTATCCCCCATATTGCTAAGGATACTCTCGGCATTGATGATTGATTGCGCGATCTCTGTGGTGGTCGCCCTTTTCGCCATCGCCTGCTTGCGTATCAGATCGTAGGCTTGCCTCTCGGTAATTCCGCGATGCCGCATCAGAATGAACTTGGCGTCATTCACCTTCTGCACGTTGTCGAGTTTCTCGCGCAGCTTGGTGAGGTCTTTTTCAAAGCGCAACTGCTCCTGCTGGAACCGGCGCGCCATCAGCATACTGCTCAACACACCCGCGGCACGCACGGGTTTCATCAAAACCGAATGCGCCCCGATCTCGAAAATGAGGTCGAGAACCGAAGGATTTTCATAGCCGATAATGGCCACGACCGAAGGCGATTTCGAGCTGCTTCCGATAAATGACTTCAGCCTTTGCGCGTTTTGATCCGTCACATCGACAAAGACCAGATCGAACTTCTCCGGCAGCGTTTTGGGCACCGGCCACATATGGTCAAAATTACACCCGATCCTGTTGACTTGCTGCATCAGCTCGTCGGCGCTTCTGTCCCTCGGATGGACGACAAGCGCATGAAGATCCCTGAGATCCTGGATCGGATCACTCATCCTAACGCCCGCCTCCGGCTACTTTCAGCGTCCGGAAGCTCCAGTCATGGATGGCTGGAAACACCAGATAGGGGTCTGGCTTGATCGCGCGGCGAACCTTGGCCTCGATGACGAATTCACCGTTGTCATCCACCTTCGCAATTCGCGACTGCAGGTAGGTGTGATTGTTGTCGGGGTCGATCTTGATCTGCCCCTGGGGGGCGTCAAAGCTCGCGCCGAGCAACGCCTCTCGCAGGCATTCGGTATCGACCTCACCCGTTTCTTCAAGCGCAAGAGCAAACATATGGACTTGGCTATAGGTCGCTTCGCAACAACTGGTGACATCCACTGTCGAACCGAATTTTTCCTCGTATGCCTTGAGGAACCGGCGATTGGCCGGTGAATTGACCGAGCGGAAATACGGTGCGGCGGTGATGTGCCCGACCGAAGCTTCAGGACCTATGGCGTCGATCTCCCCTTCATTCGTGGTCAGGCTGGCAATTGGACATTTTCGACCGTCCCCACCGGCCAGATGATAGGCTTTATAGAACTCAATACAGGCTTGTCCGACAACTGTCGAAAAAATTGCATCGGGCTTCACCTTCATGATCTCGTCGACGACGCCAGAGAAATCCGCGGCTTCCGCCCCGAGGTCGAAATAGACTTCTCCCGTGACTTCCCCGCCGCCCTGGCGAAGGACATTGCGCATGACGCGGTTGGATTCCCTCGGATAGATGTAATCTGACCCGACAAAGAAAACGCGTTTCCCATAGGTGTTCATCAGGAAATTGGCCAGCGGAACGCTGTTCTGGTTCGGACATGCACCGCCATAGATCACGTTGGGAGAATACTCGAAGCCTTCGTAAAGGGTCGGATAGAAAAACAACGCGTTCCGGCGTTCGACAACGGGCAGCACTTCTTTGCGCGATGACGACATGTAGCAACCGAAAATCACACTGATCTTGTCTTCGACAATCAGTTTTTCCGCCAGTTCCCCGTATCGTTTGACGACTGAGGCGGGATCATAGCGAACGGGCTCCAATGGACGGCCGAGCACGCCGCCTTTGGCGTTGATCTGGTCGATCGCAAGCAACGCACCGTTCAGTTGCGATCGCTCGATAATCGACGTTACCCCCGTCACCGAAAACAGCAGCCCGATTTTCCAACTTTCCAACGAAGAAATCCCTTTCAAAACTGTCGAAATGAAACAATTCCATCTCGGTACTGGGCCTGGATCCTGGTTACGGCGCTTCCGTCAGGAGGCGAGAAATCTCCGTGATCGCCAAGCAGATACCCGGCCAGAGGAAACTCCAGGTGGCGCCTTATCGCACGCCGAAGCCCCCGTGCGCCAAAGCGTTTATCATAGCCTTTCGAGGCAACGAAACCTCTAACCTCGTCGGAAATTTCAAGCCAGAGGTCATGTTTCTTCAGGCGCCGGTTCAAACGTTCGAGTTCCACATCGACAAGCGCCGGCATCTTGTCGCTGCCGATCCAGTTGAACGTATCGATATGATCGATCCTGTTCACCAGTTCAGGCGGAAATCGCTCCAGCAGGCAACGCATGACGATGTCATGCGCGCGTTCGCTCCGCAGTTTGGAGACGCTGGTCAGCCGCGCCCAGATCGCACGCGGGGTAAACGCGACCGCATCGTCGAGCGCCATCAATTCCCGCGCCCCAAGGTTGGACGACATGAAGATCAGGCTGTTTCTGAAGGAATACGTACGTTCCCCCGAAGCTACGGTCAGGATACCATTGTCGAATACGTTCATCAGGGCAAGCACCACTTCGTTGCTCGCTTTTTCGAGTTCGTCGAACAGAACCAGCCCCGGAAGGTTCCGGGTTCCTTCGATCTTTTCCTGATCCAGAATGGTCGTCCCTTCCTTGGACCCCACATATCCCGGCGGTGCGCCTGTAAGCGCGGCGGCATAATGTTCCTGCGAGAGCGTGTTCATATCAATCCTGCAAAACGCATCCGCATCGCCATACATCGCCCGTGCAATCGTGCGGACCGTTTCCGTCTTGCCCACCCCCGTCGGGCCGCAAAAGAGAACGGATGCCAGAGGTTTTCGCGGATCGCCGATATCGGCACGAACGACCTTCAGGATTTCCAACACCTGCCCGATCGCCTCGTCCTGCCCGATGATCGCCGCGCGCAGCTCGGCCTCGACCAGATCGAGATCGAATGAAAAGCGCGATGCAAGAGCACGCGCAGAAGCCGCTTTGTGATCGGCCCTCCCGACAACGCCGGCATTTTCATCCGCCAAGGCGGCTTCGAGCTTTTGTTGTCTCTGGCTGTCACGCATCCGGTCCGTCAGGAAAGGCATGTCCGCTCCTACCAATTAAACTGAGGATGAGCGGCCCGGCCGGGCCGCCCATATAGCTCATGAAAGATCATTTCGCTTCTTTTTCTTTGGCGCCTGTCGGCAACCCCCCGACGGGGCAGCAGGCCACGCCAATCGTCGAACGCGTGAAGGACTCGACATGCTCGCGCGTTTTTTCCGCGTCATTGACCCAGTTGCGATAGAACTCGAACGGACATTCCGCCACGCCCTTGTCGCCGTCACCCGAGGCATGAATGCCGGTATATCCGCGGTGCAGCAGCTTGAAGAGATGGTTCTGCGATTGATCGTTGGCGCGCGCATCGCGAATTTCCGGGATCGAAAGCTGGGCATACTGGATACCCATCTCTTCCTCGCCGCATTCGCCCAGGGTACGCCCGTCAAATCCGATGATCGCCGAGTGCCCGAAATAGCTGTAGACACCGTCGAAGCCCGCGGCGTTGGCCACCGCGACATAGCTGTTGTTGGCCCAAGCCATGGCTTTGGCCATGATGACCTGCTGATCTTTCGCGGGATACATATATCCCTGGCAGCGAACGATCAGTTCCGCCCCCTTCATCGCGCAATCGCGCCAGATTTCGGGATAGTTGCCATCGTCGCAAATAATCAGGCTGACCTTGAGACCTTTCGGACCTTCGACGACATATGTCTGATCGCCGGGATACCAGCCTTCGATCGGGTTCCAGGGCAGGATCTTGCGATATTTCTGCACGACCTCACCCTTGTTGTTCATCAGGATAAGCGTGTTGTAGGGCGTCTTTTTCGGATGCTCTTCATGACGCTCCCCGGTAAGCGAAAAAACGCCCCAGGTATTGGCCTTGCGGCACGCTCTGGCGAACACTTCCGTTTCGTCGCCGGGAATGCTGGCGGCCGTTTCCATCATCTCGTCAGGGTCGTACATGATGCCCTGCGTGCTGTATTCCGGGAAGATCACCAGATCCATGCCGGGCAGGCCCTGCTTCATTCCGATGATCATGTCCGCAATCTTCTCTGCGTTCTCCATGACCTCGGCCTTGGTATGAAGCCTTGGCATCTTGTAGTTCACAACCGCGACGCCAACCGTGTTGTCGCTGCTTGAAATGTCACCATGTCTCATTTTCTGGTCCTTTCCTGTTGGTCCTTGATGGTGGGTTGCCCTGACCGGTCAGAATGTCAGGTGTTTTTCGACAACGTCGTCGGTGAGGTCTTCGGATTTTCCGCTCAGAACGACGCGTCCCTTGTCCAGCACCAGAAAGCGGTCCGATGCTGTTCGTGCAAACGGCACATTTTGCTCGACAAGGATGATGCCCAGCCCGCGTTCCCGATTGAGCCGGACAATCGCATCCTCGATCTGTTTCACGATATTGGGCTGAATGCCCTCCGTGGGCTCATCGAGGATGAGAATCTTGGGGTCCATGGCCAGCGCTCTGGCAATCGCCAGCTGTTGCTGCTGACCGCCGGACAAATCGCCGCCGCGGCGTGAAATGAACTCGTCGAGAATCGGGAACATCTCGAACAGGTAGTCCGGTATTTCTCGCTTGCCGTCCGGTCGGGCAAATGTGCCCATGAGTATATTTTCGCGAACCGTGAACTGGGGAATGACTTCGCGGCCTTGCGGGATATACGCGATCCCGAGCTTCGATCTCTGGGGCGTCGACAGGCCCAGTATGTCCTGGCTCCCGAAGGCAAGCCCGCCTTCGCAACGATCCGTCAGCCCCATGATGGATTTGAGAAGCGTGGTTTTCCCGACGCCGTTCCGTCCGAGCACCGCCAGGAACTCACCGGGGTCCAGATCGAAAGACACCCCCTGGATCACCGGGCTCTTTCCGTAAAAGGAATACAGGTCTCTCGCTTGCATATTTTCCATGATCAATGCCCCAGATACGCTGTTTTCACGTCTTCATTGGTTTCGATTTCCTCGATCGAACCCTCCGCGAGCATCGCGCCACGGTTCATAACGATGATCCGGTCGGCGACGGTGCGGACGAACGACATGTCGTGCTCGACGACAATCAGGGTGTGGCTGTCGCTCAGGGATCGGAAAATTTCGGCGGTTTTCTCGGTTTCCTGAATCGTCATGCCCGCGGTGGGCTCATCCATCAGGATCAGCCGGCTGTCCTGCGCAATCAGCATGGCGATCTCCAGCCATTGCGTCTCACCATGTGACAGGTTGCCTGCCAGTTCTTCGCGCTTCGAACTCAGGTCGACCCGTTCCAGTATCCCTTCCGTCTCTCGCACGTCCGAAAGAGAGAAACGCGTCAATGCGCTCCACAGCCCCGGTCGCCGCGATCTTGCGACCGACAGGTTTTCGGCGACGGTCAGATCCTTGTAGACTGAGGGAACCTGAAACTTGCGGCCAATTCCAAGACGGGCACGGCGAAACTCCAGCATCTGTGAAATTTCGACCCCGTTCAGCCGAATGGACCCGCCCGTTGGCTGGGTCTTGCCGCAGATCAGATCCAAAGTCGTGGACTTCCCCGCGCCATTCGGCCCCAGCAGGCAAAGGATCTCTCCTTCCTCCACGGCAAAGCTGAGCCCGTCCACGGCGCGCAGACCGCCGAATTCGACATGCAGATCGGTGACTTGCAGTTGCTGCATGGTTATTGCTCCTGCCCGGTTTCGAGTTGAGTTTTTGACGAGGGGTCTATGCTGGCGGCATTTTGCTGCCGTCCCGTCCGCCGAAGTTTCGTTGCGAGTTCGGACAGCAATCCGTAGATGCCGCGCGGCATGAACATGACGACAAGCACGAAGATCACGCCCAGCATGAGGTGCCAGCCTTCGACGAAGACGTCCGAAAGCCGCCCCTCCAGCAGGTTGACGATAATCGCCCCGAACGCCGCGGCAATGACCGACTCCCGCCCGCCGACAGCGCACCAGATGACGATCGCCAGACTGAACGAAACGCCCATGTAGGTTGGCGACGCGAATTCCAGCACCATCGTGTAGAGCATCCCCGCCCACCCGGCGAGCGCGGCGGAGATGCAGAAAACCGCAGTCTGATACGTCGCGACGTTGTAGCCGAAGAAACGCGTCCGATCGGCATCCTCGCGAATGGCGCGAAGGACCAGACCGAATTTGCTGTGGGTCAGGTAAACACCAGCGGCAAGCGCAACGGTCAGACACCCTGCAACGAGATAGTAAAACCCCATGCTGTAGGGATCGACCGTCCAGCCCGGAAGCGACAATTGCGCCAGACCGGTCAGCCCGTTCTGTCCTCCGGTCAGCCCTTGCTGATTGATGACCAGAAGCTGGAACGCCACGAGGAAAGCCAGCGTGATGATCGCCACGAAAACACCGGCAATCCGGGCGCGGAACATGAAAATCGCGATCAGCCCCCCGACGAAAGCAGGGATCAGCAATCCGGCCAGCAACGTGAAGGCAAGGGATTCGAACGGCACCCAGATCAAGGGAAGCTCCGGGACATTGTTCCATCCCATGAAATCCGGCAGCCCATTGCTGGCACGCAGCTTCAGGTGCATGGCCATTGCATATGATCCCATGCCAAAGGTCGCGGCCTGCCCTAGGTTGAGCAGCCCAGCCGTGCCCCATGACAGCGCCAGAGCCATGGATACGATCGCCAGTGCGAGGTATCGCGCGAACGTGTTGAGTTCGAAACCGTCGTAGTTCATCAGAGCCGGAACTCCGAATGCAATCACGATCGCAAAGATCACGAGCGCCACGAGATCGTAGTGGAATCTGGAAGTCATACTGGTTTCCTCAGCGACGTGTTTCTGTTGGGAAAAGCCCGCGCGGACGGAAGCGGATCAGGAGAATGATGCCCGCCAGAACCGCAATGCGGCCCAGGGTGTCGTTCATGATCATCGAGAACAGCGCTGTCGCTTCGCCGATCAGAACCGAGGCCGTCGCCGCACCGATCAGGCTTCCGAGCCCACCGACGATCACGACAAGGAAGGCATCCACAACCAGACCCGTTCCCATTGTCGGGATCGTGCTGAACAGCGGGGTAATCAACGCCCCGGCGATCCCCGCCAGCCCTGCCCCATAGGCAAAGGTGATCGAGTAGACGCGCTTTGACTCGATCCCGTAGCATTCCGAAATGCTACGGTTCTGGATAATGGCCCGGAGTTTCATACCGAACTCGGTCCGCGTCATCAGAAGCCAGCTTCCCCAGAGGACGGCAATCGAAAAGAAAATCACGAACAAGCGATAATTCGACATGATCAGGGGGCCGATTTCCGTGTTCCCGGCAAGCAATTCTGGCCCTTTGACGAAACGCGATTCGGCCCCGACGCCAAGGCGAACGGCCTGTTGCAGAATGATCCCGATACCCCATGTCGCGAGGATCGTGTCCAGTGGCCTGTGATACAGGTTCTGAACGACCGCCTTTTCAATCACCCAGCCGACCGCCGCCACGGCGACGAACACCAGGGGCAGTGCCGGAAGAATGCCAAGGCCCGCATAGGTCTGGAGCGCCCATGTCGCGTAGGCGCCAAGCATGACGAACTCGCCATGAGCCAGATTGATGACCCCCATCGCGCCATAGATGATCGCGAGGCCAAGGGCGATCATGAGCATGATCGACGCCATGCTCAGCCCGGCAAACAATTGATTAGCTATCACGTCCATGAAAACGCCTTTCCCACGGGTCCGGCCCATGTTTCAGAGCCGGACACTGTTTCCTGTCTGGAATTGCTCGAGATGTTCAGGCTTTGACCAGGCCTTCACCCGTGCAGGTCTGGCCCTCGTAGGCGGCATAGGGCTTGGGCGCGACCCGCTCCGTCGACTCCACCAGCACCTCGGCCTGACCGTTGGTCTGCCATTGGCCGATTTTTGGCCAAAGATGCGTGTGAAGGTTTTCGTCGATCAGGATTTCACCCTGCGGAGCGTTGAGTGTCAGCCCGACCGCCGCATCGCGAATGGTTTCCGGCGTGATGTTTGCCGTGTCCAGTTTCTCGAGCGCCGCCTTGAACTGATAGACTTGGAAATAGGCCGCCTCGCTGACGAAATGCGTGACCTGATCGGCCCCGTAGCGGGACTTGTAGGCTTCCACGAATTTCTCGTTTTCCGGGGTGCCGTGCCCCATGAAATATGGCGCTGAGGAAAAGTGCCCCGCCGCGGCGTCGCCGCCGATCGCTTTTACCTCGACTTCCGAGCGCGTCAGGCTGACAACCGGCATCTTGGCGGGATCGAGTTCCGCCGCATGATACTGGCGCGCAAACGCCACGTCGGAATCGCCCACCACCGTGGCAAAGATGACATCGGGCTGCTCAGAGCGGATCCGGTTGATTACGGAACTGAAATCCGAGTGCCCCAGAGGCACGTATTCCTCGTGCACCACTTCCCCGCCGTATTTCGCAAGCAGCGTCTTGCAATAGTTGTTCTCTTCCTTGGGATACACATAATTGTTCCCGATCATGTAGAACCGCGGACCGAAATTCTCGATGGCCCAGGGGATCAGTTCGTCCTGCTGCTGGTTCGGCACGGCGCCGCCATACATGACATTCCTGGAACACTCCCGCCCCTCATAGAGTGTCGGATACCAATAGAGGTTCTTGCGCTGTTCCGTCACCGGCAAGACAGCCTGCCGACTGGCCGAGGTATACGATCCAAAGACGCTGACGCATTTGTCGCGGATCATCAGACGCCGGGCGCGGTCGGCATAGGTCGCGGGGTCCGAGGCGGGGTCCTCGATGATCGGACGTAGTTGCCGGCCGTGAATCCCACCTGCCGCATTGATCTCTTCGATCGCCATGAGGGCAGCGTCATGCAAGGTGCTTTCCACCACGGCCACAGCGCCGGTGAGCGAGAAAAGCAGGCCGACGGGGATATCGTTGCCCTGCGCCAAAGCGCGACTTGCCGAGGTCAGAAGTGCCGGTGTCGAGAGAATGCCAGCCGTTCCGACAGCACCAACCCCACCAAGAAAATCGCGGCGTTTCATTTAGTTATCTCCTCTGTTGTTTTTGAGCGGCCATTTGAAACGGCAACAAAAAAGGCCCTCCAACGCAGCTGGATTGCTACGGTCGGAGAGCCTCTTTGCTCATTATATTTTCAGGTTCGCATTTGAACCCGAAACAATCGTTCAGCAGAATGTGTTTTTTTGCAAGAAAATTATATCATTTAAATTCATGCACTTACCAAAGCGCTTATTGCCTTCCGGACGCGCCCCCTATTCTGGAAAACCCCGACAGAGCACTCCCGATCAAGGCCTGCCGCGCCGCCCTTGTCCAGCCGACACGCCGCGCGCCGACCAGCCCCAGAAACGGGCCAGCATGAACACAGCGGCACAGGCCAGCCCGATGGCAAGACCCAGCCAGATACCGATGCCCTCCAACCCGAGCGCAAACCCCAGCACATAGCTGGCGGGCACGCCGATGGCCCAATAACTGAGCGCGGCGATGACCATCGGCACACGCGTGTCCTGCACGCCACGAAGCAGGCCAAGCGCCATGACCTGTCCGGCATCGACCAGCTGGAACAGCGCCGCCGCCGCCAGCAGCCCCACCCCGATCCCGATCACCGCCGGACGGTCGGGATCGTCGGGGCTCATGAACAGGCCCATAAGGGGCTCGGGCAAGGCCAGGAACAGGCATACCGTCACCGCCGCCGCGACGAAGGACAGGACCAGAACCACCGCCGCACCGTCGCGCAATGCCTGCCCGTCCCCCCGTCCATGCGCCTGCCCCGCGCGCACCGTCGCGGCATTGCTGAGCCCCATATGAACCATGAACATCACCGAGGTGATTTGCAGCGCGATGCCGTGCGCCGCCAGCGACAACGCCCCCAGCCAGCCCATCATCACCGAGGACGCTGCAAACAACCCGACCTCGGCCAGGTTAGTGATCCCGATGGGCCAGCCCAGACGAAAGACCGAGATCAGCGCCTCGGAATCAGCGCGCCAGATACGCTGGAACAGCGCATGTTCCGGCGTGGCCCGCGCGACATAGGTCGCAAGCGCCAGAAGCGAAGCGACATTGACCGAGAGCGAGGCAATTGCCGCGCCGCGCACCCCCAGTTCGGGAAAGCCCCAGTTGCCGAAGATCAGCGCGTTGTTGACCAGGATGTTCAGCCCGACAGCGGCCACCGTCACCCACAGCACGACCTGCGTGCGCTCGAGCGCCGCAAGGTAGGATTTCAACACCATGACCAGAAGCGCAGGCAAAATGCCCCAGCCCATGATCCCCAGATATTGCCCCGCCAGGACCGACACGTTCGCATCCTGTCCGAGCATCAGAAAAACCGGCGTTGACCACACCATCACCGGCAGGCAGGCCAGCCCGAACATGACCGAGGCCCATCCCCCCATGCGCGTGACGCGGCGGATCTGGGTCTCATTGCCCGCCGCCTGCGCCGAGGCCACCATCGGCATCACCGCCCAGGCAAAGCCCGATCCCATGATGAACAACACGAAGAACAGGGTGCCGCCCAGCACCTCGGCGGCAAGCGCCTCGACCGAATACCAGCCCAGCATCAGCGCGTCGGTCAGCGTGATGGCGAACTGCGCCACATGGCTGCCGATCAGCGGCAGGCCAAGGCCAAGGATGGCGCGGGCGTGCTGGCGATATGTCATGCGGGTCGTCATGCCCTGCCCTTAGGCGCGGGCACGCCACAGCGCAAGAACGAAGGCCCGCTACACCGCCGCGCGCAGCAATTGCAGGGCAAGCGCGGCAATCAGAACACCGGCCACGATCTCGATCAGCGGCAGGGCACGGGCGGCGCTGCGCCCCCGCCCGCCCGCCAGCCGCGCCAGCAGCCCCGCGCGCAACGTGACCGAGGCCACCGCCACGGCCACCGTCACGCTGGCCGTGCCGAGCCCCATGATGAAGGCCCCGGCGATCCCCGCCAGATCCAGCCCCATGCGCCACGTCAGGATCAGCAGGAACAGCGCTCCGGTGCAGGGCCGGATCGCCACGGCGGCAACCAGCGCCAGCGCCTCGCGCAGCGAATGGACCTGCGCGGCCTCCTCCGCCGTGGGGCCGTGGCGATGACCGCAGCTTGGGCAGGTGCCATCGCCTTCGTGATCATGATCGTGGTGATCTCCGTGGGAAGGATGGTCATGACCGCAGCCTTGCAGTTGCACCCGCCCCGCACGCCGCCACCGGCGCAGCCCGCGCCACGCCAGCCACAGCCCGACCAGCGCAATCGCGCCATAGCTGGCGGGCTCCATGATCCGCTCGGCCACACCCGTCATGGCCTGACGCGTCAGCCCCAGCAAAAACACACCGGCATATACCAGCACCACCGCCGTTGCCGCCTGCGCCAGACTCGATGCCAGGGCCAGCCCCGACAGGCGTATCACCGGCACCCCGGCCCCCAGACCGTAGCCACCGATCAACAGCTTGCCATGGCCCGGCCCCGCCGCATGAAAGAACCCATAGGCGAAACACAGCCCCCACAGCCCGCTCAGCGCCGCCCAGTCCCCGGCGCGCAGGCGACGCAGATATCCGGCCATGCCTTGCTGCACCTCGCGCTGGCCCTCAGAGGCCCAACGCATCACATCGCCTGCACCGCCAAACCCCCAGAGCCAGACAGCCAGCGCAAGAACCGACAAAGCACCGATCAGGAGGAGGGCGCGCATGTCACCTCGAACGCATCGGCATAATGAATCCCCACATGCGCCTCCTCGAAAAAGCCCTCTTCGGCGCTGTTGCCCATCTTGGCCACGATGGCGTCGGCGGCCTTGCTGTCGGCACGCTCGACGCTCACCGCACACCCGTCGCTCAACCCCGTGACCTCTTTCAGCGTCAGGGCGGCGTAATAGGATGGATCGTAAGGGCGCCCTACCAGACCATCGGCGGCCACCGGATCGAAATGGCGGATATGACGGCTGACGATCCGCCCGCCCTCCATCCCGATATGGGTGGGCGTCGGCGGGCCAAGCGCGATCTTGCGCGCGCCGTCATACAGAAACAGCGCGCCCTCGAACCCGTCTGGCCAGTCGGTCAGGTCGAACCCCGTCAGTTCGGCGCGCTCATCCTCTGTCAGAACCATGTCGCCATCTGGGTCCAGACCGCGATCCTCCAGCACCAGCAGGGAAAAGAAATCGTCATAGCTCCAGGTCACCTCGACACCGCTCAGACGACCATCGGGCTGGGAGACAAAGCGCAGGCCGACCTCGACGAACACATGCGGATGCGCCTGCGCAACGGGCGCAGCCAGCAAAGCACAGCCAAGGACGATCCAGCGGGTCATGCGGCATGTTTAGGGCCGGCCCGCCCCATCGGCAAGCCGGCCCAAGGCAATACGCGGCTTACCGCGTGTCAGGTCTTGCGCACTTCCGGGTGCAGGGACTTGCCCAGAATATGATCGGTGCTGTGCAGAACATGCTGCGCGGTGGCAACGATCAGCGGATCGGGACCGGTGATGACCGAACGATCCTTGCCGGGATAATCCAGCGAATTGAGGAAATGCATCATGCAGTTCAGACGCGCGCGTTTCTTGTCGTTGGATTTCACCACGGTCCACGGCGCATCGGCGGTGTCGGTATAGAAGAACATCGCCTCTTTCGCCTCGGTGTAGTCGTCCCATTTGTCGAGGCTTTGCTTGTCGATCGGGCTGAGCTTCCACTGCTTCAACGGATCGTTGGCACGGCTGTCGAACCGGCGTTTCTGCTCGTCCTGCGTGACCGAGAACCAGTACTTGTAGAGCCGGATACCCGAGCGCACCAGCATCCGCTCCAACTCGGGGGTCTGGCGCATGAATTCAAGATATTCCCACGGCTCACAAAAGCCCATCACACGCTCGACACCCGCGCGGTTGTACCACGACCGGTCATAGAACACCATCTCACCCACCGTGGGCAACTCGCTGATATAGCGTTGAAAAAACCACTGCCCCCGTTCTTCACAGGTGGGTTTGTTCAACGCGACGACACGCGCCTGACGCGGGTTGAGATGTTCGGTAAAGCGCTTGATGGTCCCGCCCTTGCCCGCGGCGTCGCGCCCCTCGAAAATCAGGACGAACTTCTCATTCGCTTCCTGCGCCCAGTGCTGAACCTTCAGCAACTCGGCCTGAAGCATTGCTTTTTGCGCCTCGTATTCCTTGCGCCCCAGCTTGTCCGTGTAAGGGTATTCACCCTGTTCAAAGGTCTGCCGGTACTCGGCCACCTTGTCGGTCGACTTGACCTCTCGTTCTTCTTTTTCGGGACTGGCCGGAACGGGCTTGGCGGCGGTGTCCGGTTTGGCGGGAACACCCTGCGCGGACTTGACCTGCGTCTTGGCGGTGGCCGATGTACTCATGTTGCGTCTCCTTCACTCATGCAGGTGAAGGGGCTAGTGCAGACGACGCAAAACCGCCTTGATCCGTGTCAAAAAACCGCAGGTGGCGCGGTCTTGTGGCGCATTTACATCAGTGGATGTCAGTGCGTCCAGACAGCGCGCCGATTGGTCGCGAAATTCTCGCCATAGCCACCGGGGCGGATGTTGGCCTTGCGGCGATGCGGCTCCAGAACCACGGCGTCGATGCCATGTTCCTGCGCATAATCCAGCGCCGCCTTCTTGCTGTCGAACCGCAGCCTGACCTGAGCCTGCGTATCGCCCGAACTGGTCCACCCCATCAGCGGATCGACCTCACGGCGGCTTTCGGGGGCGAACTCCAGAACCCAGTGCTTGGTCCGGGCCATGCCGGATTGCGTGGTGCTGCGGGCAGGTTTGTAAATACGCGCGGACATTCGGGCGGACTCCTTGTTACGCCCCGGTTATTCCAAAATCCCGCGCCATGGGCAAGGGTGCAAATGGGCGCTGTTTACTTGTCCGAACTGGCATTTGCCTTGCGCAACCTGTCGTTTTCGAGATGTAGCTGGTTCAGGATAATGGCGATATCCTTTACAGCGTCTGTTGAAAACGAATGACCGGGTATCGCATCCGGCTGTGTCTCCTGAACGTCAGGCAATACGACTCCGAAATACTCTTTCAACTTGAAAAGCTCATCACGCGCGATTTTCCGGGACTCTTCCACAAAATGCGCCGGAGGGATAAATTTGCTCCCTCCGATTTTCATCAGGCTATGCTGTATCTTGCTTGCCCTGGGTATCGTTGGCTCGGCTTTGTTGCAATTCAAAACGAGTTCATTCAAGGCGTTTGCGATTGTTGCGGCTTCTCTGGAAAGGCTCTCGTTGGTTTTCAAGCCTCGCTCGAGGTGGTTTAAAACATCGCTCCGCCCCATCAATCCAAAGAAATCATCCACAACGTCGCCATTTAGCATTTGATGACGGTCAAATGCCGCAACGATCAAATTCTCACGCCCAATCGCCTCGGATATTTTCAGCAACTTGTCGGCCACAACAAGTTGCTCGGACAAATCTGCATAACTTTCTAAAGTGATCTTTCCCATTTTCAGCCGCTGCTGAAAGACGCTCGCGCCCCGCGCTACCGGGTGCCGCACATAGCACAGGATTTTTACCGACTCTGCCTGCTGTTTCAAAAGTTCGAACGCGTTTGCGATCGAAGCGGGAGACTCGGGAAAGAAAAACTCGCTTGAAATCACCAACTGCCGCGATTTTCTTTTACTTGCCAGATCGACAGCATTCGAAAGGAACCTTTGCCCAAGTTCACGTGCTTCGCCGTAGGAAACTTTCTTGTTTTCCTGCAAACGCAATGTTCCGGGCGATTTCACACCATCAGTAAATGCGGCGGCCCAGACCCAGTGATTTTCGGGGTTGGGATAGCAAATCCCGTGATCCAAAAGTAACTGCCGGTTCCTGCTGAAAACTTTTTGAATGGATGTCGTCCCGGTTTTCCCGGTTCCGATATGCAACACGCATTCGTCGATCATCCCCCGCGCCCCCATCTACCGTGGACCTTTTTTGGAACCACTCTTCCGATCATCATTGATGGTGACCTGGCGTCCCAATCCAAAGCGTGACAATTCGATAAAATGAATGGGCCCCTTGGTGCGGGACACTTCGATTGCGCCGCGCAAACGACGTCCTAGAAAGGCCTGTGTCGCGGCGCACAGGTCGATTTCGGTCAAAACCGAACCATCCCCATCCACACAGGATAACCATACCCGGCCCTTCCGGGTTTCAAGCGTTATCTCCGCGAACTGCGACAGGTCGGCCAACCCGACCTCGGCAACAGGGGTTCGCGCCTTTCTGGTTGTCCCGAACGCAAACGCCGCGACACCGCTGACACCGTTGATACGTATCGAAAGAAACAGCCCCGTTTCGGGATTGGCGAGATTGGTGATCTGCAAGCCCAACGTCATTTCCGGCTTTCCCGGACCCGTCGCTTTGGGCCGGAATCGCAGAGCCGCCTTCAGTCGCTGAGCTTTGTCTGTCGCGAGGTGGTGCCTGGTTTCCAGCCGCAGGACACTGCCCACCGCCCGCCCCGGCGAGACCAGCAATGCAGTCCCCTCTGCAGTGCCGGTATGGGCGGGGATCGCATAGGCAAAAGGTTCGGTCTTTTCGATTTTCCAAAACGACTTGTCCACGCTGGAGACCTGCATCACGGCACCAGAGCCAAAATCGTCCTGCAAGACCCGTATGCTTTGCGGCGGCAGACAATCCAGAGCACGGCTGCGGAAGCTGTAATAGGCCGGTTTCTTGCGCCCTTCGTGATCGACCAGACCAAAGGATTTTTCCTGTTTCAGATCCCACGCCTCGTCGCGGTACTTGTACCAGAAAAGCTTTTCGATACTCGCCTCGCCAGCGGCATGCGCCATGAAATCGTCTACGAAACCCGCCTGCGCCACGGCGTCGAAATCGTATCCCTTCGACAGATCGAGCGAACGCGCGCCCACCTCCGTAATCCAGACCGGCACCCCGGAATAGCCCGTGTCTTCCAGAAGAGACAGGAAATCCTGCGTCAGATGCCAGCTATGGGCGGCAAACCCATCCGGGGCCGGCCCGAAATACGGATAGGGATGAATGCCGAACGCCTCGAACGGCAAATCCTGCGCAGTCGGGTAATGCGATTTCAGCGCCTGCATCACGTCACGCGCGAAATCCGGCTGGAAATAGAACGCCCCGTGCCCCTGATTGTCCGAAAATTCCGCCGCAAATTCATCCGCATAGTCGCGCATCGTGTTGGCAAAGACCGGGCGCGTTCGCTTTACATGGCCGACAAGCCCGTTCTCGGCGAATGTCACCCCGCAGATGCGCCCTGCAAATCCCGCGCGCCGCAGACTCTCGACACCGGGTCGGATCACCATGTCCACGAACTCCGACCCGTTCCAGGGGCGATGCAGCCCGTCCTCCCCCTTGACCGACACATAGAAATCCGAAGCGTTCGGCTCATTCCACAATTCGATATCGTCAATGAAGTCGAAGGTTTCGACCATAAGCCTGACATATTCGGCATATCGCTCGGCAAAGCCCGGCTGCCCGAGATAGGCCATGCGCGCCGGCTCGGGATGACAATTGACCACGACTCCGGTGATCTTCACATGCTCCGGCAATTTCGCAACGAAGCTGCGGTAATGACTGGCCAATCGATCATCGACGCGCGCCGTGCCATCCGCCTGATATGCGATCAGGTGCCGCCAGTAAAAGGGGATACGAATTGCATTCAATGCGCATTCGTCCATCGCATCCATATAGGTCTGCAATCGCTCGGGATCGTCCAGAAGCTGATTGATGTTCGCGAAATTGAGACCGATGAGATTGATCTGACCGGATGTTTCCGTCTTGCGTTCAGCACGTGATTTGCGCGGCGGCGCTGCGGGTTTGGAAACAACGTGAGTCCTGGCCGATGGCTGCCCGGCGTCTGCCCTCTGATAAAGACGCGCCGTCAGGTCGATCGCGCGGGCCTCATCCAACGGCGCCGCTTGTGTTGCCGTGACCGAGCGGGCGGTACTTTCAGGAGCAGTCAGCCAATCGACTGTCGCCCTGGGGATAAAGCGCTTACGCAGCCGGGCATTCGAAGCGGCATAATGGGTCAGGATGCGTCGTCGCTGATCCGTGCCAAGGATGCTTTGACCTTTTTGCTCTGACGCAATCGTATCGTTCAACTTCCAGAACAAGGGGCGCAACGCAGGTTTCTCGTGGTCCTCCAGACTGGCATCCAGCCTGCGGCGCAGTTCCACCACCTCGGGCGAAAAGCTGACATTGCGCGGGCCGCCACCGATGGGCTCCACCACGATCCCGGCGGCACGGCAGAACCGGTTCAGCGCATCGTCGCCAAAGGCCGGATCGTCATAAGGAATGCCGATCACCCGGTCCTCGCCCAACAGATCGGAATAACCGGCCAGCAGCCGTTCGTAACCCGCGGGCAGCGGCGCGCGTAACTCGATGCGTTTGAAATCGCTGAAGATCAAAAGCGGCTCATCGGCCAGCACGCTGTCCACAAAGCTGTCGGGCGTCTGTGCACAGAACGAAGATTTGCACAGTTCGCGATACATGCTTTCCAGGTATTCGTCCTGCCGCCGCAGCAGGCATATCGCGGTCGTATCGTAGCGCGAGACAAGCTCGCCAACACGCTCCGTCGGCACCGTGGACAGCAATTCGGTGCTGAGGATCACCGTGCCTTGCGGGGCCTTTTCGATGGTCTCGATCAGCGCCTTGTAACGCTCCCGCCCCGTGCCGAGAGCCAGAAAATGATGTCCGGGGTTGTTGGCATTGGCGTAATGCGCGGGGTAGATCACGCCCTGATCGGCCAATGCCCGCTCCGATCGGGCCAGCGTATACTGGATCGAGGTGGTGCCCGTCTTGTGCGTACCAATATGCAGGACCAGCCGTTTCATCGTGACACACACTCGCAATACCGTACCAACCGCGATTCTGCGCGGCTTTACCCTGACTAGGTGCTGCATCGAACGGATGCAACCATAACGAGCGCAAGGTGGCACACCGGCCTGCCTCAACACCCGCCTGATATGCCTTGGCCGTATGCCGCCCAGTGCCCCGGCGCGGAAAGCCGGCGGCTATTCCCCCGCGTGCCGGTCGTCATCCTCCGGCTGCACGTCCGGATCGGCCTGCCCCACCCCCAGGAAAACGAATTTGAACGGCAGTATCCACAGGATGCCAAGCCCGACATAGACAAGGAACTCGATCCAGATCGACGGGCGGTCGAACAGGTCGACCACATTCACCGCCACCACAATATACAGCGGCAGCCCGATCAGCAGGATGATCAGCGACCAGCGTCGCCGCGCCTTGTAACTGAGTGCCATGGGGCCTCCGCCGGGTCGGGTCAGTCGGCGAACGGGTCGGTGACGAGAATCGTGTCGTCCCGTTCGGGCGAGGTGGACAGAAGTGCGACGGGGCAGTCGATCAGCTCTTCGACCCGGCGCACGTATTTGATGGCATTGGCGGGCAACTCGGCCCAGCTGCGCGCGCCCTCGGTCGACTCGCTCCAGCCCGGCATTTCCTCGTAGACCGGAACGCAACGGGCCTGCTGGTCGGCGGCGGTGGGCAGGTAATCCAGCCGCTTGCCGTCAAGCTCGTAGCCGACGCAGATTTTCAGCGTTTCGAACCCGTCCAGAACGTCGAGCTTGGTCAGCGAAATGCCGTTGACGCCCGAGGTGGCGCAGGTCTGACGGACCAGCGCCGCATCGAACCAGCCGCAGCGGCGCTTGCGGCCCGTAACGGTGCCAAACTCGTGCCCGCGCGTCCCCAGGCGCAGCCCGTCATCGTCGTCCAGCTCCGTCGGAAACGGCCCCTCGCCCACGCGGGTGGTATAGGCCTTGACGATGCCCAGAACGTAATCCACCGATCCTGGCCCCATGCCCACGCCGGTGGCCGCCTGCCCGGCGATCACGTTCGAGGATGTGACAAAGGGATAGGTGCCGAAATCAATGTCCAGCAACGCGCCCTGCGCCCCTTCGAACAGGATGCGCTGGCCGGATTTGCGTTTTTCGTTCAGCACCTTCCAGACCGGCGCGGCATAGGGCAGGATCTGCGGCGCGATCTCTTTCAGGCTGGCGATCAGCGCATCGCGGTCCACCGGGTCGATCCCCAGACCGCGCCGCAGAGGATCGTGATGTTGCAGGGCGCGGTCCACGCGCGCCTCCAGCGTGGCATCGTCCGACAGGTCCGCCACCCGCACCGAGCGCCGCCCCACCTTGTCCTCATAGGCCGGGCCGATGCCGCGGCCCGTCGTGCCGATCTTGGTGCCCTTGCTGGCAGCCTCTTCGCGGGCGCGATCCAGCTCACCGTGGATCGGCAGGATCAGCGGCGTGTTTTCGGCGATCATCAGCGTTTCGGGCGAAATATCGACCCCCTGTTCGCGGATCGAGGCGATTTCGTTGACCAGATGCCAGGGGTCCAGCACCACGCCATTGCCGATCACGCTAAGCTTGCCACCGCGCACGACCCCCGAGGGCAGCGCGTTCAGCTTGTAGGTCTTACCGTCGATCACCAGCGTATGGCCGGCATTGTGACCGCCCTGAAACCGAGCGATCACGTCTGCCCGCTCGCTGAGCCAGTCAACGATCTTGCCTTTCCCCTCGTCACCCCACTGGGCGCCTACGACGACGACATTTGCCATGCTGATCCTCTTGGTGGTCGGTTGCTATGGTGGTCAGATTGAAACCCGCGCCGGTATAGCCGGGTGGCGCGGCCTGTGAAACCGGAAATTCGCGCGGCATTCGGAACAGGCCGGTGCGGTCACGACACCACAGCTGGTTCGGCCCCGGCCCCGACAGCCATGCAATGGCCGGATACGCCCGGACCGTGACGCGTTAACCATTCGTTAACGCTTTCAGAAGATCATGAAACCTTAAGATTATTTTACACAACACCTTTGCTGGGGGAGGTGAATTTCGTGTTCGAATGGCTGTCCCGACTTTCCGCTTCTGCATCTGCTGGCCGGGCCAATGTCAGCCTCGATGGCCGGTTCCTGACCGTCGACAGCGCGCTGTCCAGGGTGCTGGGTCATTCCCCCGACACCCTGCGGCGCATGTATTTTCAGGACATCACCCATGCCGACGACCTGCTGCGCGACGAGGCGCATGTCGAAGACCTGCGCCAGCGGGGCATGGGCGGGTATTCGATGCTCAAACGCTACTGGCGCCCCGGGGGCGATTACCTTTGGGCGGAACTGAACGTCACGCTGAAATGCGACCCGCACGGCGCACCGGCACATTTCATTTCGCATATCCGGCGCACCCGGATCGACGGCGATGTCCTGAGCGACCTGCACGCGCGGGCCAACCATGATCCGGTCACGGACGTTCTGAACCGCCGCGCCTTCGACGAACAACTGGCCGCCGCCCTGCACCGGACGCAGCGCACGGGACAGAGATTCGCGCTGACGCTGATCGACCTCGACGGGTTCAAGCGCATCAACGACATCCAAGGCCATGCGGCGGGCGATGCCCTGCTGGTGCAGGCGGCGCAGCGGCTCAGGGCGGCCTGCGGACCGCGCGACATCATCGCGCGTATCGGCGGGGACGAATTTGCCGTCCTGTCGCAACGCTGCGACGAAGGGCAGGCCCCGTGCGATATTCCGGCCCGCCTGCGCACGGCCTTCACAAAACCGTTCGACCTGCCCGACGGGCCGTTGCACATGACGGCAAGCATGGGCTGCGCCTGTTTCCCGACCGATGGCGAATCGGGCCGGCACCTCCTGGCGCAGGCCGATGCGCGCATGTATGACGACAAACGCGAACGGTTTTCCCGCCACAGGATGTGACCCGCCCCCCTGCAGCACGGGATCACCACGGGATTCGGACACGGCACATTGCCGGGTTGCGGGCGCGCACGGAATTGCATAGATACCGCGCGAGACGCCACACGCATCCGACAAAGGCCGCCCCACATGGAAAACGTCGTCCTGATCATCCACCTTCTTCTGGCCCTCGCCCTGATCGGCGTGGTGCTTCTGCAACGCTCGGAAGGCGGCGGCCTTGGCATGGGCGGTGGCGGCGGTGGTGCCATTTCGGGCCGTTCGGCGGCAACGGCGCTGAACAAGGTGACATGGGGACTGGCGATCGCCTTTATCGTCACCTCGCTGACGCTGACCATTCTGGCGGCACAGCAATCGGCCGATTCGTCGGTTCTGGACCGGCTCACCGACATGCCGGTTCCCGCAGCCGAAGATCCCGCCGCGCCGGACAGCGGCGACTCGCTCCTGCCGCCGGCGGCGGACGATACCGCCCCGCTGACGCCGAGCGCCGACTGAACACAACGACTTGAGGCAGATTTTCAGGCCGCAACAGCATCTTGCGGTCTGCTTGCCTTGGTCACGCGAATCCATTACATATTGAGTCCCGTGGTGCTGCGGTCGAATCCGGCCGGTCAGGGCTCGTCACCGGCTTGAATTTCAGGCCTGCAATCACGGGGGATGCCAGCGCATGGCACGGTATATTTTCATCACTGGCGGCGTTGTGTCTTCTCTGGGCAAGGGCCTGGCCTCGGCAGCCCTGGGCGCGTTGTTGCAGGCACGCGGCTTTTCCGTTCGCCTGCGCAAGCTGGACCCGTATCTCAATGTCGATCCCGGCACGATGTCGCCCTTCGAGCATGGCGAGGTGTTCGTCACCGATGACGGGGCCGAAACCGATCTGGACCTCGGCCATTACGAACGCTTCACCGGGGTGCCCGCGCGGATGACCGACTCGGTCAGTTCCGGGCGCATCTATTCCAACGTGCTGGAAAAGGAACGCCGCGGCGATTACCTCGGAAAAACGATCCAGGTCGTTCCCCACGTCACCAACGAGATCAAGGACTGGATCGGTATCGGCGACGACGAGGTCGATTTCATGCTGTGCGAAATCGGCGGCACCGTGGGCGACATTGAGGGCCTGCCGTTTTTCGAGGCGATCCGCCAGTTCAGCCATGACCGCCCGCGCGGCGAATGCATCTTCATGCACCTGACGCTGCTGCCCTACCTTGCCGCCAGCGGCGAATTGAAAACCAAGCCCACCCAGCACTCGGTCAAGGAGTTGCAATCCATCGGCATCGCGCCCGACATCCTTGTCTGCCGCTCCGAGCAGCCCATCCCGGAAAAGGAACGCGAGAAAATCGCCCTGTTCTGCAATGTCCGCAAAGAGGCCGTGGTCGCCGCCTATGACCTGAATTCGATCTACAAGGCGCCGCTGGCCTATCACCGCGAAGGGCTGGATCAGGCCGTGCTGGACGCCTTCGGCATATCGCCCGCCCCCAAACCCGACCTGCGCACATGGCTGGATGTCTCGGACCGCATCCACAACACCGACGGCACGGTAAACATCGCCATCGTCGGCAAGTACACGCAGCTCGAAGACGCCTACAAGTCGATCAAGGAGGCGCTGACTCATGGCGGCATGGCCAACCGGGTGAAGGTCAATGTCGAATGGGTGGATGCCGAGATTTTCGACACCGAGGACCCCGCCCCGCATCTGGAAGGGTTCCATGCGATCCTCGTGCCCGGCGGCTTTGGCGAACGCGGCACCGAGGGCAAGATCAAGGCCGCCCAGTTCGCCCGCGAGCGCAAGATCCCCTACCTGGGCATTTGCCTTGGCATGCAGATGGCCGTGATCGAGGCCGCGCGCAACCTCGCCGGGCTGAGCGACGCAGGCTCGGAGGAATTCGACCATGAATCCGGGAAAAAGCGTTTCACCCCCGTGGTTTACCACCTCAAGGAATGGGTGCAGGGCAACGAGAAGGTCAAGCGCAAGGTCAGCGACGACAAGGGCGGCACGATGCGCCTCGGGGCCTATGACGCCACGTTGAAAGAGGGCAGCCGCGTGGCGCAGGTCTACGGCACCACCGCCATCGACGAACGCCACCGCCACCGCTACGAGGTGGACGTGAAATACCGCGAGAAACTGGAAGAGGTCGGGCTGACATTTTCAGGCATGTCCCCGGATGGCCGCCTGCCGGAAATCGTGGAATGGTCCGATCATCCGTGGTTCATCGGCGTGCAGTTCCACCCCGAACTGAAATCCAAACCCTTCGACCCGCACCCGCTGTTCGCCGATTTCGTGCGCGCGGCGGTGGAAACCTCGCGGCTGGTCTGACGGTGTGAGGGGGGCTTTGCCCCCCGGCCTGCGGCCTCCCCCCAGGATATTTTCGGGCAAGAAGAAAACGGCGGGGCTACTCTGCGGCCCGCGCCGGATCGGTGACCTGCGCCAGGGCCATCTCGACAAGCTCCGGGCCCGCGCCGGGGCGCGTGGCACCTTCGGACAGGATGCGCCGCCACGCCCGTGCGCCGGGGCGGCCTGCGAACAGGCCCAGCATGTGCCGCGTGACCTGGTTGAGCTTGCCGCCTGCCGCGAGGTGATCCTCGATATAAGGCAGCATGGCCAGCACTGCGCCCTCGGGCGTGCTGTCCGGCCCCTGTGCGCCAAAGATCACCCGGTCGGCGGCGCAAAGGACATCGGCGGGCTGGTGATAGGCCGCACGCCCGATCATCACCCCGTCCAGCCCGGCATCCAGAAAACCGCGCGCCTGTTCCAGCGACGCAATCCCGCCATTGACGCTGATATGCAGGTTGGGAAACAGCCCCTTCATCCGCTGCACCAGATCGTAATCGAGCGGCGGCACATCACGGTTTTCCTTTGGGCTGAGTCCTTGCAGCCAGGCCTTGCGCGCGTGGATGGTGACGCGTTCGACCCCGGCAGCGACGATGCGCGACAGGAATTCGGGCAGCACCTCTTCGGGGTTTTGTTCGTCCACGCCGATCCGGCATTTGACGGTCACCTCCACCGGCTGCGCCGCGATCATCGCCGCGCAGCACTCGGCCACGAGGCCGGGGTCTTTCATCAGCACCGCGCCGAACGTGCCCGATTGCACCCGGTCGCTGGGGCAGCCGACATTGAGATTGATCTCGTCATAGCCCGCCTCGGCGCCCAGCTTTGCCGCCTGCGCCAGTTCCGCGGGGTCCGACCCGCCCAGTTGCAGGGCGACGGGATGTTCCTCGGGGGTGTATTCCAGCAGATGCAGCGCCCCGCCCCGCACCAGAGCCGGGGCGGTCACCATTTCCGTATACAGCAGCGCATCGCGCGACAGCAGGCGATGCAGGTATCTGCAATGCCTGTCGGTCCAGTCCATCATCGGCGCGACGGAAAGCTTGGCGTGGCGGTTTACGATCATGCGGTCAGTTCGTCAGGGCGCGGGGCGGTGCAACATATCACGAACGCCCCATATATCCCAGTTGCGCCATTGTGCAACCGTCCCCCGGCGGCGCAAGGCTCAGGCGCGGGCCGTCGCGTCCGATCGCCCGCCCGTCAACGCCATCCAAGCGTCGTACTGGCTGAGGAACACCTGACCGTTCAGCTCCTGCAGGAAGTGCACCATTTTCAGCCGGTCCATCACCGGGCCCTTCACCTCGCTCAGATGCAGCCCGATCCCCAACTCGCCAAGGCGGCGGTTGATCGCTTCGAGGCTTTCGAGCGCGGAGAAATCCACCTCGTTCACCGCCGAAAACATAAGGATCACATGCCGCAGCCCACCGCCCCGCGCGATACGGTCCTGCACCAGATCCTCGAGGAACCGGGCGTTCACGAAATACAGGCTTTCATCCACCCGCAGGGTCACGACGCCCGGATCGGTCAGCACGTCATGGCGGTGGATATTGCGGAAATGCTGCGTGCCGGGGACCAGCCCCACCTCGGCCACATGCGGTCTGGATGTCTTGTAAAGATGCAGCCCAACCGACGTGACGACCCCGGCGGCCACCCCGGTTTCCACCCCAAGCGCCAGCGTCAGGACAATGGTGATGGCCACCGCCAGGAAATCGCCGCGTGAATAGGCCCATGTCCTGCGCAGGATCGACAGATCGACCAGCCCCAGAACGGCAACGATGATCGTCGCCGCCAGCGTGGCCTTGGGCAGGTAATGGACCAGCGGCGTCAGCGCCACGGCGGCAACCGCCAGCCCAAGCGCGGTGAACGCCCCCGCCGCCGGGGTTTCGGCCCCGGCATCGTAATTCACGACCGAGCGCGAAAACCCGCCCGTCACCGGATACCCGCCGGTGAAGGCCGCGCCGATATTGGCCGCACCCAGCCCGATCAGCTCCTGATCCGGGTCGATCCGCTGACGCTTGCGCGCCGCCAGCGTTTGCGCGACCGAAACCGATTCCACGAACCCGATGATCGAAATCAGGATCGCCGGGGCCAATAGCTGCCCCAACAGATCGGGCGACAGCCCCGGCATCGTGAGCGGCGGCAACCCCTGCGGCACCTCGCCCACGATAGCCACGCCGCGCGCCTGCAAATCGAACGCCCACACCGCCAGCGTGCTGAGCACCACGGCCAGAACCGGGCCCGCCTTGGTCAGCGTATCGGCCATGCGCGGCCCCACCCCAAGCGCACGCAGGCGCGGCTTGAGCCCCTTGCGCACCCAGAACAGAAAGGCCGTCGCGCCCGCCCCGATAAGGACGGTCGGCCCGTTGATCTGCCCCATATGGGCCAGCAGCGCATTGACCATGTCAAACAGGGTATGCCCATGCGCCGGCACGCCCAGGATATGCCTGAGCTGGCTGGCCGCGATCAGGATGCCCGAGGCCGTAATGAACCCGGCGATCACAGGATGGCTCAGGAAATTCGCCAGAAACCCCAGCCGCAGCACCCCCAGCATCACCAGGAATCCGCCCGACATCAGCGCCAGCGTCAGCGCCGCCGCCGCATACCCGGCGGTGCCCTGTTCGGCCACCTGCCCGATGGCCGAGGCCGTCATCAATGACACCACCGCCACCGGCCCCACGGCCAGCGCCCGGCTGGTGCCGAATATCGCATAGAGAACGATCGGCAGGATCGAGGCATAAATCCCCGCCTGCGGCGGCAACCCCGCCAACAGCGCATAGGCCAGAGATTGCGGGATCAGCATGATCGTCACGATCACCGCCGCCAGCAGGTCGTTCGACAGAGCCGCACGGTTATAAGACCGGCCCCAATCGAGAATGGGCATGTAGCGGCGCAAAAGCGGATGCATCGGCAAGCTCTCCTTCGGGCGGGCGGTCAGGGATGGTGAACAAGACCCGGTGTTTCGGTTTCGTTACCGTTTGACATCCGGGTGTCGTCGCCCGCGCAAGGACATATTGCACAATCGGAATACGTCTACCACCGGAACAATCACATTGCCGTGCGCTCCGCCGCCACGGGCCGACGATCAGGGCAGTGCGACATCATCCGGCAGGCGGACCCACCCGTTACCTGCTGGCGCTCGGGGGGCGGTTGCGCCATGCTGGCCGCGTCCCGATACCGGAGCTTGCCATGCTGCGCGCCCTTCTCTTGCTTGTGGCCCTGACCACCCTCCCCGGCCCTGCCATCGCGCAGGACCGCGCCGCCATCGAGCGGCAGTTTCGCACATGGCTGGAGCAAACGATCTGGCCCCGCGCCCGCGCCGAGGGTGTCAGCCGCGCCACCTTCGACAGCGCGTTTTCGGGTGTCCGGCTGAACTGGGATTTGCCCGATCTGGTGCCGCCCGGCAGCGCACCGCGCACCCCAAAGGCACAACGGCAATCGGAATTCGGCGCGCCCGCAAACTATTTCAGCGCGGGCAACCTGAACGCGGCCACCAGCACAGGGCGGACCATGGCCAGACGCCACGCCGCCACCCTCGGCCGCGTGGAGCGCACCACCGGCGTGCCGGGACGCTTCGTTCTGGGCATCTGGGGCCGCGAAAGCGCCTATGGCCGCGCCGCGATCCCGCACAACGCCTTTCAGGTGCTTGCCACCAAGGGGTTCATGAGCACCCGCGCCCCCTATTTCACCGACGAACTGATCGCCGCGCTGCAAATCGCGCAGGCGGGCCATGCCCCCGGCGCGGCCATGAAAAGCAGTTGGGCGGGCGCATTGGGCCAGCCGCAATTCATGCCCTCCAGCTTCCTGAAATACGCCGCCGACGGCGATGGCGACGGGCGCGCCGATATCTGGCGCTCCGAGGCCGACACCATCGCCTCCATCGCCACCTATCTGGCGCGTCACGGCTGGATCGCCGGGCGCGACTGGGGGTTCGAGGTGCGCGTGCCGCCGCAGGTCTCCTGCACGCTGGAAGGCCCCGATCAGGGCCGCCGGATTTCCGAGTGGGAGGCGATGGGCATCGCCCGCGTCTCGGGCCGCCCCTTCCCGGCGCATGAACGGCGCGGCCAGGGCTTTCTGCTCATGCCGGCGGGCCGCCACGGCCCGGCCTTCGTCGTCACGCCGAATTTCTACGTGCTGAAGGATTACAACATGAGCGATCTTTACGCCCTCTTCGTCGGCCATGTGGGCGACCGCATCCGGTTCGGCAGCGGCGATTTTCAGGGCCGGTGGGGCGACGTGGGGCGCATGTACCGCTCGGACATCGCGGCGATGCAGCGCGCGCTGATCGGCATGGGGCATGACGTGGGCGGTGCCGACGGGCTGCCGGGGTTCAAGACCCGCCGCTCCATCGGCCGCTGGCAGGAGGCATCGGGCAAGCCCGCCACCTGTTTCCCGACCCCGGCGATGGCATCCGCCCTATCCCGCTGACACCGGGCACAACCGCCCCGCCGCCAGCGCCGACAGCGCCACCATCACCGCCGCCGTGCCCAATGTCAGCGCCAGACCGCCCGTCTGATAGGTCAGCCCCGACAGCAGCGTTCCGATCAACCGCCCACCGGCATTGGCCATGTAGTAAAACCCCACATCCATCGTCACCCGCTCGTCCCGCGTGAAGGCGAGGATCAGGTAGGAATGCAGCGATGAGTTGACGGCAAAGATCGCGCCAAAGGCCAGCAAACCGGCCACCAGCACCACGGTCAGCCACCCGGCGGGTTGCGGGGCCAGCCATGCCGCCACGGCCAGCAGCCCCGGCACCACGCACAGCGCCAGCGCCCAACCCCGCGCCGCCGCGATCAAGTCGCCCTCGGACCGGCTGGCGGCGCGCAACAGGCGCGGCGCGGCGGCCTGCACGGCCCCGTACAGGATGATCCACACCGCCATGAAACTGCCGATCAGGAAAAACGCCGCGCGGTTCCCGGCCTCGGACCCGTCCGACAAAACGGCGTAGAAATAGATCGGGATGCCCACCACGAACCACACGTCGCGCGCCCCGAACAGGAACACCCGCGCCGCCGACAACCAGTTCACATTGGCCGAATCCGAAAACACCTCGGAAAATTTCGCCCCCTTGCGCCCGCGCGGCAGGCCCGGCGGCATGGCCAGCGCCACCGCCAACAGGGTCGCCGCCAGCACGGCGGCCATGACCCAGACCGCACCGGCAAAGCCAAGCCCCGCCAGCAGCGCCGCGCCCAGCAGGAACCCCACGCCCTTGACCGCGTTTTTCGACCCCGTCAGCACCGCGACCCACCGGAACAGCCCCGCCCCGTCGCGCGGGGCCAGCAGCTTGACTGCCGATTTCGACGACATCTTGGCCAGATCCTTGGCCACCCCCGAGGCCCCCTGCACACACATGACATAGGCGACCGAAACGCCGATCGCCCAGCCGGGATCGAGCTGCGCCAGCGCCAGCAGCGCCAGCACCTGTATCCCCAGCCCCGCATAAAGCGTCGCCGTCAGCCCGAACCGCGCCGCGATCCAGCCCGCCGACAGGTTGGTGATCATGCCAGCGATTTCATACAGCACGAACAGATAGGCCAGTTGAACGGGCGAAAACCCAAGCGTGTGGAAATGCAGCAGCACCAGCATACGCAGCGCGCCATCGCTCAGCATGAAGGCCCAATAGGCCGCCGTCACGGCGACATAGGCCGACATCCCCTCGGGGCGCGCCCGTGCCGTCACAGGCTGCCCCCCACCATCAGCGCCACGTCGATCAGGCGATGGGCATAGCCCATTTCGTTGTCATACCACGCATAGACCTTCAGTTGCGTGCCGTTGATCACCATGGTCGAAGGTGCATCAATGACGCTGGACCGCGTGTCGTTGGTGTAATCCGCACTGACCAGCGGGCGCTCCTCATAGCCCAGAATGCCCCTGAGCGGCCCCTCGGCAGCGGCCCTGAACAGCGCGTTCACCTCCTCCGCCGTGGTCGCGCGCTCCAGTTCGAACACGCAATCGGTGATCGAAGCATTCAGCAACGGCACCCGCACCGCATGGCCGTTCAGCCGCCCCTTGAGCTCGGGATAGATCAGCGTGATCGCCGTGGCGCTGCCGGTGGTCGTGGGGATCAGCGAGTTCAACGCCGAGCGCGCACGCCGCAGATCCTTGGCCGGGCGGTCCACGATGGTCTGCGTATTGGTGACATCGTGAATTGTCGTTATGGACCCATGCTTTATACCGATTTCCTCATGTATCACCTTCACCACCGGCGCCAGGCAATTGGTGGTGCAACTGGCCGCCGTGACAATGCGGTGCTGCGCCGGATCGTAGGTCTCCTCGTTCACGCCATAGACGATATTCGCCGTCGGCCCGTCCTTCACCGGGGCCGAAACCACCACCTTTTTCACGCCCGCCTCGAAATACGGGGCCAGCCTCGCCTCGGTCTTGAACGCGCCGGTGCAGTCGATCACCACATCGACACCGTCCAGCGGCAGCGCCGACAAGTCGCGCGTCCCGATGAACGGAATGCGCACCCCGTCGATTGTAATCGACTGATCGTCATGGGAAAATTCCGCATCCCACCGGCCATGCACCGTGTCGAACTCCAGCAGGTGAGCGTGCATTTCCGCATCGCCCACCGCATCGTTGATCCACGCCACCTGCGCGCCACGCTCCAGCAAGGGCCGCAGCGCCAGCTTGCCCATCCGGCCAAGTCCGTTCAGCGCATAGACAGTCATGCCGAAACCTCGTCATCGCGGGCGATATCATCGACCGCCCGCTGCAACGACATCCGGTCAAGCGAGTCGATGGGCAACGAGACGAACGCGGTGATCCGGTTCAAAAGCGTTCCGTAAGCCGCCTGAAACGCAAGACTTTTCTCGGCATCCGATCCCCCGGCCTGCACCGGGTCCGGCATTCCCCAATGGGCGCTGACAGGCTGCCCGTCCCAGGCCGGACATTCCTCGTTCGCCGCCTGATCGCAGACGGTAAAGACGAAATCCAGCCGCGGCGCGTCCGCCCCCTGAAACTCGGTCTGGTTCTTTGATCGCAACGCGTCGGTATCGTGCCCTTTGGCCTGCAACACCTCCAGAGCAAAGGGGTTCAGTTCGGAATAGGGCCGCGTTCCTGCCGAATAGGCGTTGAACCGATCCCCCGCCACCTGGCGCAGGATGGATTCGGCAAAAATCGACCGGGCGGAATTGCCGGTGCAGATGAACAGAATATTGTATTTCCGGTGGTCCATGGTCTCTGGTCCTTCTGGGGAAAACAGGGACACGGGCGAACAGATGTCCGGCCGCCCGCGACAACAATCCATCAGCAGATAATCGAAGGTGCGTCGCACCTCTGTCATATCCGGCGCGTATCGCAGGGACGTACCCGCGCGATCCTGCGTGATCAGCCCGGCCTGTGTCAGGGCCGACAAATAGGCCGATAACGTACTGGGCTTCAGCCCGAGGGCCTGCGCCAACTCCCCCGCCGGCACACGGTCGGGATAGCGGCGCATCAGCAGCCGAAAAATCGACAATCTTTGCGGATGGCCTAACGTGGCGAGGCGGGAGGCGATTTCTTTTTCCATATTTCATGAATATTGGAAATATAAATGAGTCGCAAGCCTCATCACCCCCGATCAGCGGATAAAATTCGCCCAGACATAAACCGCGCCGAACAGCACCGGCTGATGAATCAGGTAGATCGCCAGACTGTGCCGCCCCGGCCACGCCATCGCCGCGTGAACCCGCCCCCCGCGCAGCCTCCAGCGGCAGAGCGCATCCAATCCTCCCGGACGGGCGGTCAGTTGCGCCCCCCCCAGCCCGGCCAGAAACACACCCGTCCACGGGAAAACCGGCTCGAAATCCATGGTCGGGCGGTTCAGGCCGGACAGGCCCAGCCAGACCGGCCAGTCCGGTGACAGCCCATAGGCGCGAAACACCGCAGGCAGCGCCAGAAACAGCGCCGCAGCCAACAGCGTGACCACACCCGGTGCGCGCAGGAATGCCAGACCGAACACGCTGGACACCGCAATGGAATGCAGAATGCCAAAGAAAACAAAGACTTCGGGCATCATCACCCAGGTCGCAAGGCTGACCGCCCCCGCCGCCAGCCCGACCAGCGTCAGCCGCCGCAAAAAGGGTCGCAGCCGCAGCCCCTGCCCGTGGGCCAGAAACAGGCTGACCCCCGAAAGGGCCAGAAAACTGCCCGCCACCAGCCGCGCGAATTCGCGCCACACCCCTTGCGAGGCCATGCCCGGCGGCAGCGCCCCGAACACCGTCAGATCATAGGTGAAATGATACACCGCCATCCCAAGCAGCGCGACAGTCCGCGCATAGTCGATGGCGGCGATCCTGCCACGGGGTATTGCCTGCATCCTGCCATGCCTCACCATTGCCTGCCCGCAGGATAACAGGTTTCGGACAGGCCGACAGGCCCCGGCCTACAGCCCCGCGCCCGGCCCCGTCGGTCTGAACTCGACGATCATCGTCCCGTTTTCATCACTCTCGTCGGCAACGATCTGTCCGGGGATGCGCACGGTTGGCCGGCGCATTTCGTCTCCTGCGCGCCAGGGCCGCTCGGTGATCACGCATTGCGCCTCGGCCCCGCCGTAATCGGCACGCGGCTCGACCTCGCGCATGAACACCAGCCCGCGCACAACGGGCTCGTCGCCCAGAAATACCGCTCCGGTGCCCAGCACCTTGCGCTCGACCAGCTTGGTCAGGATGGATTGCTGACGGCTTTGCGCCCAGACCCCGCACACCATCGTGCGCCCGCCCTGATTGCGCAGATCGGCGGCCACGGTGATACCCCCGCCCGAGGTGTAACTGCCCCCGCCAAGTGCGGGATCGCTGCCCAGCCGGGCCACCCCGGCGGGTTCCAGACTCACGCAGGCAGCCAGCCCTGAAAGGCAAGCCACTGAAATCGCTTTGTAAATGCTCATGTCACGGCCTTTCCATCACCCCCGCCGATCGGGGGCCTGTACACAAGGTAATACATCCGGCTGCGCGCGCAAGCGGCCCCTGCCTCAGCCCGCGGCGGCGAACGCCTCGGTCTCGGCCAGCATCTCGGGATACCATTTCTCGAGCGTCGGCAGAAACGCCTCGCGGATACGCCCCACCTGCGCCGGGGTCAGATCCTCACGCCAGACACCCGCGCGCCCCTTGGCAAAGAACCGCTCCATTCCCGGCGGGCGTTCCTTGAATCCGAGGGTGTCTTCCTGCTTCTTCATCGCGTCGAAACTGGTGGATTTGATCGCATAGGTCAGCTTCTTCGTATCCACCGACACTTTCAGGAACTTGCCCAGCAACGCACGCATGGTCGGGCCGGGTTTCGTCTGCAAATCCTCATAGCGCACCACCTGCAGCGGCAAACCGGGGGCCTGCGTCCAGACATTCACGTGATCGTCCCAACTGCCCAGAACCTCGAAAATACCTTCGTCGGTCTTGGTCATCATGGTCGGGTTCGTCATCCGGTCGATGGCCGTATCAATGTCGCAGGACTGATGGCGCGCAAAGGATGGCGCCAGATCGAACGGGTTTCGCATCACGTAAATCGCCGCCGCCGTCAGGTCCGGCGGGATCACATCCTGATCGAACAGGCGGATCGTCTGGCAATGGGTCTTGACGAAGTGATGATGCGGCTTGGACGCCGCGATCAGACGCAACGCCTTGGAGCGCACCCGCATCCATTCCTCTTCGCTGTCGGTCTGGAACGGCACACCGCCATTGGCGCGCTTGAAGAAATCCTTGCGCACGTCGCCCGTGGTGAAATTCGGCAAATGGTTGATGTCCGGCGCGTGCTCCACCGGCATGAAATAATGCGCCAGCAGGCTGCGCATCCACGTATTGCCCGATTTGGGATAACTGGCCAGCCAGATGATCCGTTTGAGATCACTCATCGTAATACCCGTATTTCTTCATGACATCCCGGTTGCCGCGCTTGATTTCCTTGATCACGCGGCGGCTCAATTCATCCTTCCACAGCCCGCTTTTCCCCTTGTTGAAAAAGCGATCCGTGTATTCCGACCCTTCGATGAACCCCTGCTCGTCCTCCTGCCGCTTCAACTCGTCAAAGCTGCAATGCCGGATCGCGCGGTCCAGCCGCTCCCGGTCCACGGGCATCCCGAAATGCTCGACGACCCTGGCGAATTCCACCTCGGGTTGGGCCAGCATATCCTCGTATCGCATGACCAGAACCGGATAGGGCAAACGCTGCGTCCAGCTTCTTACATGTTCCGACCACGAGCCCATGAAGGTGGCGACATTCTTTTCATAAGGCGACGTGCCGTTATGCGGATGGCAGATTCTGTGCGCGGCCTCGTCCACCGTCAGCCCGAAATGGCGCGCATAGCTCGTCACCATGTCCAGCGGGTTTCGCATGATGTAGATGGCCGAGCGCGTGACCTCGACCGGGATCAACTGAATGCCATAGACATCGCGATTGATATTATGCGTCTTGACCAGGTTCACGTCGGCATTGTTCGCCACGATCCCGCCCAGAACACGCCCGCGCAACCTGACCGATTGCTCCACATCGTTCAGGTCGAACTGTCCGCCCGCCACGCGGCGATACATCTCGGCAATGTTATCGCCCACACCGAACTTGTGGATATCATTGATTCCGATGGGGTCTTTCGCGTTGGCCAGGTAATTGGCCAGAAAGGCCCGGGTCCACGTATTCCCCGACTTGGGATAGCTGGCCAGCCAGACAATGCTTTTCTTCATGATCTCGCGTCTTTGGTTCGTGCATCGCGGTCGCAACGGGCGACATCGCAGTCGGGCCATGTCTATGCGAAAAGCCGGCCCTCCGAAACAAGAAAGAGCGGGCACAAGGCCCGCTCTTCCCATTAGATCCTGCTAAACTTCGGATTAGAAGTTCAGGCGGATACCAGTACCGATCGTGGTCGATTCAACCTTCAGCTTCGACACACCGGGTGCGAAAGCGTTGGGAACGTTGACCGAACGCGAGGTTTCCGACTGGATGGCGTAGATGCGCCATGCAACGCCGTTGCCCAGTTCACGCTCTGCGCCAAGCTGGTAGGCTTCGTACTCGTCGGTCGCTTTAACAAAGCCAGCTGCAGCAGCAGTGCCTTCACCCTGATAGGTGTCGAAACCGATGGTCCACGGACCGGCCAGGTCGTAGGTCACGCCCAGGCTCCAGCCTTCGGTGTCGCCAACGCCATTTGCCAGGCCGCTGTCGTTTTCAGCGTACGAACCGCCAAAGGTCCAACCGGAAACGCCCAGACGCGCACCGACACCCCAGGTTTCCGGGTCACCCGGCTGGGTAACGGCCGGAGTGAAGATTGCCGTACCGGGCAGACCGCCGGGGTTGGCAACGAACACCAGGTTCTGACCTGCGTCACCGGTACCCCAGCGAGCGGCCAGTTCGACGTCGACATTGCCGAAGGTCTGGCTGTAGTTCACACCGATGTCGAAGATGTCGTTCAGAGCGACATTACGGTTCACCAGGCCCGAGTTGGCGGCGTTGGTGTTGCCCGGTGCGTACGAAACACCCAGGGTCAGGCCGTTGAAGCTCGGCGTGTAGTAGCTGATGCGCGCGGTGTCGTTGTTACCGGCAACTTCAGTGTAGGACGAACCGAATGCGTTGCGGGCCATACCATAGACGCCCGGCAAGCCAGCCGGCGAGAACGCGGTCGGGTGGAAGGCCGACGGCGACGGCGAGTTGATGCCGAAGCCAACGCCGGGTGCGCCGGTCATCAGCTTGTAACCAGCCGAGTTTTCCGAACCCACTTCGACGCGACCCATGGTGTCGCCTTCGATGAACATGTACGATTCGTCGATGCCGTCAGCACCACCGCCAGCGTTCAGAGCTTCCATCTGAACGTTGATACCGAAGGTCAGGCCGTTGTCCAGCGTAACCGACGGGGTGAAGATGATTTCACCGTTCTGGTGAATGTTGGCACCGTCCAGATCGACGTTGGCCGGGATGTTGTTGCCGCTCGTGCTGTTGAACAGAACGTCAACGTTGTAATAACCGCCCCAATCCAGGTTCCATTCCTGGGCTGCTGCGGGTGCAGCTGCGACGCCGAGAGCGATCGCGCTGGTGCAGAGAAGTTGCTTTTTCAAGGTGTCCCTCCATCAAAGCAGGAAGTTTCATGTTCCACCGCCGCCCAAGATGGACACGGCTTGGATGATGGAATGCTCCAAACACCCCTCAGGTGTCAACGAACCCGCCCCCGCCCGTGGCGTTGTTGTCCGGTCTGTGACGTTTAAACCACACACGCCCCGGACGGGCCTGCCGCTTATCCTTGAAAAACAGGCATGTTGCAGGTTTTCCGGGGGTTTAAACGCCATATCGCCCGCATGGACCGGTTTCCGCCTTCGGGCCGCACTCTTCTTCTTTATACGGCGACCACACCGCCCGAACCCGGTGATTCCATCCCCCCGTTGCCGCCCGGCCACACCGCTTTGCAGGGCCTTGCGCGCGGGTGTGCGGGCCATCGCCACCTGTCCGCACAGGATCGCCAGCCATGCGATGATCGGCTCAGGTATTTTACAAGTGGTCAAAACGGTCCGGTCCTTACGCGGGAATTGTCACCGCTCCACCCTGCCCCGGACTGTCTTGCAATTGGGTTAAAGGCCCGTGCGCCGCCCCGGTGTGCGTCCCTGTTGGACACATATGACCGTCAGCCCCCGAAGTTTCGTACAAAACGCGCGTACACATCGTACAAAACGTACGAAACGCGCCTCAACGCCCCTGCCGGGTTTCCCAGCGGTCCACCCATTCGCGATAATAGACATCCGCCGCCTTCAGGAAATGCGGCTTGCGGAACGGATGCAACACATGCCGTTTCAACGTTGTATCGGCATAAGCCGTCTCCCCCCGCGCATCGCCCAGCGCCTTATACGCCGCCTTGGCCCCCAGATAGGGAGCCATCACCGTGCCCGACCCGGAAAAGCCCATCGCGTAATGCACCCCGTCACGTTCGCCCACCTTGGGCATGTGATTGAAACTGAATCCGGTAAAGCCTTGCCATGAATGGGAAATTTTCACACCCCGCAACTCGGGCCAGATCTCGCACATGGTCCGGCACAGCCGCTCGGCGGCACGCTCCGGGGGCACTTCAACCATCGCCGCACGCCCCCCGAACAGCACCCGTTTTCCATCCGGTGAGATGCGATAATAACTGTGCCGCGCCCGCGTCTCGACCATCATCCGCCGCCCCGGCGCGATATGCCCGATCAGGTTCGAGGGCAGTTCCTCGGTCGCGATCATGTAGCTCGACAGAGGAAACACCCGCGCCATATGCCAGGTGAAAGGTTTGGTGGTGTAGCCGTTGGTGGCCAGAATCACCTTGTCCGCCTGCACCCGGCCCTTGGCGGTCGTTGCGTTAAACCCGCCCGCCGCACGCTCCAGCCCGGTAACCGCCGCCTGCGTCACCACGGGCACGCCGCGACGGCGCACCGCCTCCAGCAATCCACGGTGATACTTGGCCGGATGCAAGGCGCCATGTTCCGGGAAAATCAGCCCGCCGAAATAGCTTTCGGTCGCGATTTCCTGTTTCAGATCAGAGCGTTCCACCATCCGCACCGCGACATCGCTCTTGTCGCGCACGCTCTGCGCCAGTTTCTTCTGGTTCTCGAAATGGCCCGCCGTCCAGGCCAGTTGAATGCGGCCCGTCTGCTGAAAATCACAGTCGATTCCCTCGCGCTCGATCAGACCGCGCGCCCAGTTAAGGGCCGGTCCCGCCTCGGCAAACAACGCATCCGCCGTCTGCGCCCCGAACCGGCGTTCCAGATCCGCCCAGCCCAGCCGGGGATGCGCCCCGAACATGCCGCCATTGCGGCTCGACGCGCCCTGCCCCGGCACCCCGGCCTCGACCACCACGACCCGCGCACCGCAATCATGCGCGGCAATGGCCGCGGACAGCCCGGTATACCCCGCACCGATCACCAGCACATCGCACGTTCCCGGAAGATCGTCGGACTCCGCCACCGGCGCCGCCGCCTCCCACCACCAGGGCCGCCCCGGTTCCGCTTCGCCCGTCCAGATCGTCATGTCCCGTCATCCCCGTTTCGCGCCCGCCCCGTCCGGCACAGGCAACCGCGGATCAATCTGCGGGAACATCCCGCCTACCACAAGCCCCAACCATCCACAGGCCACGCGACACAAACCTGCATTCCGGGTCGAAAAAGATATCGACACGGCGGTCCGACTATGACAATAAGCGACCGCGAAAACAGGCCTGCCCGGCTCGACCGACCCAGATCAGGCGGTATGCCCCTATAGCTCAGCTGGTAGAGCAACTGATTTGTAATCAGTAGGTCCGCGGTTCGAGTCCGTGTGGGGGCACCATAATTAACTGTTTTCATTACATTATCCACCACAGCAGACAGCCGGCCTATCAACAAAACGACACCGGAATGCCTTTGGTTTTCCAAATAGCTGCCTCTTTCGGCAAGTAGCCTCCCATTGTGTGGTGGGCATCCGGCCTGCCCCGATGCGCTTGGCCCCCCCCCTTGCGCTTCCGGCTGCCCGGACCTCTGCCATCGAAGAATCGCGCGCTCTCAGGCGTCATTCGGCATGCAGGCCGGGCTGATGTCAAAACGGTTTAACTACCTGAGAAACCGCTTATATTAGCCGTGTTTCAAGCAGGAGATAAGGACAGGAATGCACGTCGTTTTTCACGCAGGCGCGCACATGACCGATGAGGACCGGTTGATAAGATGCCTGGACGCCAACAGTGACATGCTGGCCGAAGCGGGCACTTTCGCACCGCCCCCGTCCACCTATCGCAAACTGATCCGCGACACCCTGCAGGAGGCGCAACATGGCGGCCTGTCTTCCGAGGTCCGCGAAGTCCTGCTCGATTCATTCCTGGAAGACGACAGCGCCGACAGGATCGTGCTCTCCAACCCCGGCTTTTTCGGCACCCCCAAGATGGCCGCATCCTCCGGGGTGTTTTACGGCGCGGCCGACCAGCGGCTCAGAACGCTGGACAGGATATTTCACAAGGACCAGCTGGAATTGTTCCTGGCCATCTGCAATCCGGCCACCTTCCTGCCCGCGATTTTTCAACATACACCGTTCACGACATTCCCCGAGTTCCTGCGGGGCAGCGACCCCGCCGGCTTTCGCTGGTCGGAAATGATCGCGCGCATACGTACCGCCTGTCCCGATTTGCCGATCACGGTCTGGTGCAACGAGGACACACCCCTGATCTGGGCCGAAGTCGTTCGGGAACTGGCCGGACTGGACCCGGCCAAAGGTTTCAAAGGTGAATTCTCGTTGTTGTCGGAAATCATGACCCAAGCAGGCAGGAAACGCTTTCAGGCCTATCTGAAAACCCATCCCGACATGAGCGAAACGCAGAAAAGGCGTGTGATCGCGGCATTCCTGGACAAGTTCGCCGACGAAGAGGCCATCGAAGAAGAGCTGGACATCCCCGGCTGGACCGAGGAATTCATCCAGCACCTGAGCGATATCTATGACGACGACGTACTGGAAATTCAGCGCATTCCGGGCGTGACGCTGATCACACCGTGACCGGGATCGAGGCAGGGCCGCACAAGCTGCTGGCGGTCAGCTCATCCCGAGCGCTTCCTTGTACATTTCAAGAACCGCCTCTTCCTCGGCGATATCGTCACGGTCACGCTTGCGCAGCGCGATGACCTTGCGCATGACCTTGGTGTCATAGCCGCGCGCCTTGGCCTCGGCCATGACTTCCTTCTGCTGATCGGCGATGTCCTTTTTCTCGGCTTCCAGCCGCTCGAACCGTTCGATGAACTGGCGCAGTTCGTCCGCAGTGACACGATAGCTCGACTGTGGGTTGGTATCGTCCATGAAGTCCTCCGATCGCTAGAGGCTCCTCTCCTAACCGCGCCAAACGGCACCTGCAAGATACATCTGCATCCGTCTTGACGGTTGCAGTTTCGCGCCCGGTCGTCTAGGCGCTTGACGGCGCATGGCAACGCGAAAGGGGCACGCTATGGAATGGCTGATCTGGCTTGGGGCGCTGGTCTCGCTCATCGGACTCGCGGGGCTTGTATGGTGCATCGTAAAGGTCTGGAAGGCCCGCAAGGCCGGGCTGGACGATGACACGCTGCGCGAAGAAATCCGCAAAGTGGTGCCGATCAACACCGGCGCGCTTTTCCTGTCGGTCCTGGGACTGATGCTGGTGGTTGTCGGGATTCTGCTGGGCTGAGGCCCTTGTTCTGTTTGAGTCTCAAACCGAGCGACCGAAAAAGCCGCGGCCATTCTTGACCATATCCTCGATCAGGGCATCAGGGCGCCAAAGCGCCGGGTCCAGCGTTTCCAATTCCCGCATCACCCGCAACAGATGCAGCATACCCTGCAAGTCGGCCTGCAACAGCGGGCCGCCCAGTTTGCTGTCAAAGCCCAGCCCCTTGACCATCACCACATCTATGTCCGAGGCACGCTGCACCACCTTGTCCACCACAAGACGCGCCGCTGCATTCACCAACGCGGCATGAAGCGCCTCTTGCACGCTGATATTGCTCAGATCGGCATCCGTATCCTGCGCATCGCTCCAGGCCGACACCGCCGCGTCAGGTTGCGGACCGCCCGTTTCGGGATAAAGGTAAAATCCACGGCCAACGGCCTGCCCTGTCGCTCCGTCGGCGACACGCGCCTGCAACACTCCCCCATCGGGCAAAGGCGGCGCCTCCTTGAGGCTCGCAAGGCGGTTGATCCGCTCCAGTTCAGGCTCCAGCCCTTCGGCATCCATCATTCGGAAAGGCCCCTGGGAAAACCCCAGATCACGTGCTGCGGCATCCACTTCGTAAGGAGACACCCCCGCCTGCGCCAGTGCCAGCCCGGCCCGGCACAACGCCGCGTGCATCGTATCGCCCACTCCGCCCGGAGCACCCGAACACCTGATCACCGTCCGGCCCAGCCCCATCAGCATGCGCGCCACAGCCGAAACAGCCGCCGGTTCCGCACCATCGGGAACCGCGATTTCGGCCAGGCGCACAGAATGCGCCGGGCGATACAACCGCAGCCCCAAACAGCGTGAAGGGCCTGCAACGTGCTCCGACCGCGATGCCACGCGATGCCCGTCGCCCAATACCGCCCATATCGCCCCTGCATATGACCTGGACAAGTCATCCGAAAACGCGACCTGTCCGCTATCCATCACCAGATCCACCGCTGGCGGTTCTTTCGCACCATCCTGCCGGGCCAGTCGCGCAAGCCGGGCATCGCGTTCACTGGCATCCAGCCGCTTGCGCGCGACCGCCCCTTCATAGATACCCGCCACACGCTTCAGCACGGCGTCGGGCGCGCCCTCGGACGAGGCGATCAAATCGACATGCTTGCCACCATCCAGCAATGCCACCGCCAATTCGGCCAGCAGCGCGCCATCCCCCAAAAGAGCAATGCGATTCAAAGGCAGCGGCTGGGGCACGCGGGCCACTTCGGGAAAGATCGCAGCCCGGCGCTCGGCGGTATAAAGATGTCGGCGCGCGCGCGCCTCGGAGCTGTTCAACCGGTCCTGAAACAGCGCCCCTTCGAATTCCAGGCCCCGATCAAAGGGCAGAAGCTGCGCGGCCTCGACACATTTGACCACATCATGCTCGGGCCCCTCGACAGCAGCGAGTTGCGCCGCGATCCCCCCAACGGCCTTTCGATAGCGTTCGGGATCGGAAAACCCGCGTTGGAAATCACAGGTCCGCCGCCATGTGCCGCGACCGGCCAGATCACGCGCCAGATCCAGCGCCGCGTCCAAAGGGTCGCTCTCGACGATACGATCGCACAGCCGCGCCATGCGCGGGTCATCGGCTGCAACGATCTGTCCGGAAAGCATGAACTCCAACGCAGCCTGCGCCCCGACGATGCGGGGCAGCCTTTGCGTGGCTCCCCCGCCCGGGATCAGGCCCAATGTCACCTCTGGCAAGGCCAACCGCGCCTGACGCGACGCCACACGCGCATGTGCCGCCAGCGCCAGTTCGAACCCCGCGCCCAGAACCGCGCCATGCAAACAGGCCACCACCGGTTTGGGCGCGTTTTCGATCAGGGTGCACAAATCGGAAATCCACGGACTGGCAAGTGGCCCGTCATATTCCGAAATATCGACCCCCGAAGAAAATCCGTTGCCCGCACCACGCAGCACCACAGCCCGCGCCGCATCATCGGCCATCACATTTGCCAGAACATCGCGCAATTCGGCCCGCAAGGACGGGGCCAACGCATTGGCGACAGGGCGATCCAGAGTGACGAGAGCAACACCATCACGCAATTCGTGGTGAACTTCTGACGTCAAACTGTCCCCCGCTTGTCATGACAATCACGATCTGTACGAATTAGTACGAAGAAAATCGCGTTACGCAAGCATCGGATTGCCCCGGCGTTAACCGAACGATGTCAAACGGGCATGTTGTCGAATTGCGCTTCGATGGCTTCGCTCACCAGTTCTTCATGCAAACACCGAATATCGGACGGCACGGCCATACCTTGCTGTTGCATATCCTCGATCAACTGCGCCAACTGCGGTTCGTAACCATGGCGTGTGTCAGGATCACCATTCAGGATTTCATCCTTCAGCTTTGCAAGCTGGTCGTTCAGATCGGCCATTCGACTCTCCTCCGTATCGATACCGGCAGCTTCGAAACCAGGGGACACCGGTGGACCCAGCCTATCACACGGCTGCCGCACAGTCCTTGCATAAAGGCGTTTCGGGCAGCGTTTTCAGCCGTTCGGCGGAAATTTGATCACCGCAGCGTACACATTCACCATATGTACCATCGCGCAGCCGCTGCAATGCGGCCCGGATGCGCGCAATTTCCTCCTGTCCGCTTTGCCCGAGTTGCTGGAGAACTTCGTCACTCTCATGCTCGACTGCGGCTTCCTCCCAGTCTTTCGAGTGCTCCTCGTCCAACTCGGATTCGATCCGATGCAACCGACCGTCCAGTTCGGCCAGCCGGGACATCAGTAGTTCGCGATAAGTCGTTTTGGAATTCATTGCGATCCTCCGTCAGCAACAGGTACTCTTGCACGCAGGACGGCATATAACCTTGACACAGGTCAAGACGCAGGGTTTGCGTCATATGCAATATATCCGATATAACGACAGTCGAAAATGAGAGGTTGAGATGTCACCAGAGGTCACGGCATTTTTCGATGATGCCACCAATACCGTTTCCTATGTGGTGCGCGATCCCGCTGGCAGCGCCTGCGCCGTGGTCGACTCGGTTCTCGATTTCGACTACGCGTCGGGGCGAACCGATACCGGATCAGCCGATGAAATCATTGCCTATGTCAAGGCCGAAGGGCTTGAGGTCCAGTGGCTTCTGGAAAGCCATGTTCACGCCGATCATCTGTCGGCGGCGCCCTATATCCAGCAGCAGACCGGCGGCAAGATCGGCATCGGTGACAATATCCGCATCGTGCAGGATACCTTTGGCAAGGTCTTCAATGAAGGTACGGAATTTCAACGCGACGGCTCGCAATTCGATCGGTTGTTTCGTGAAGGGGACAGTTTCCATATCGGTCAGTTGCGTGGGGATGTCCTGCACACACCCGGCCATACCCCCGCCTGCCTGACCTATGTGATTGGCGATGCGGCATTCGTGGGCGATACGCTGTTCATGCCCGATTTCGGCACGGCGCGCTGCGATTTTCCCGGTGGATCATCGGAAACCCTGTACCGGTCGATCCAGAAAATCCTGTCCCTGCCCGACGACACACGTCTCTTCGTGGGCCATGATTACAAGGCACCGGGGCGCGATGAATATGCGTGGGAAACCACTGTCGGCGAACAGAAGGCGCGCAATATTCATATCGGCGGCGGACAAGACAAGGACAGCTTCGTCAAGATGCGCGATGCGCGCGATGCGACCCTTGCCATGCCGAGGCTGATCATCCCGTCGCTACAGGTCAACATGCGCGCCGGGCAAACGCCCCCAGAGGATGAACAAGGCAATGTCTTCCTGAAGGTCCCGGTCAACAAACTGTAGACTTTCGGCGTTTCACCTCATTGGCTTTCGCCCACCGTCTATGCGCTGTGTTGGGAGTGTGCTGCCTGTTCTTCGATCTGCCGACCGGCAGAGGGAAGTGATGTCGCATCCTTGGGCGACTCGGCAATCATCCCGCTTGGGGTTGGGGGGTCTGCTTCGTCGCCTTCCGTATGCCGCACTGATTTTTCCATATTTTTCAACGCCGGGTTCGCCCCGGATAGGACCTCCGGGCCGAGCAACCGAACAGCGCGCCAGCCATTGACCTGCCCCAGTTTCACCGGGGCCACCAGATGGTTCCCCGCCCCCAGAAGCTGCGAGTCCGAAATCGCCTCGCGCGGGAGTGTCAGGGTCTGGCCACGGACCAGGGCGCAAATCCGGTCGAGCGGCATCGACACCCGCGCCATGACCGCATCCAGCATCACGGGAGCATTCAAGGCGCTGTTTTCAAGTGTACCTGCGCTGTCCGCGCCGCCTGAAGACGCCGCAGTCTCTTTGCCGGCGGGTGGCTGAAGCCTGGGCAACAGCACGTTCAACACCCCGGTTCTGGCCCCGATGCCAAGATCAGCGGTAATACGAAACAGATCGTAATCGGGCTTGTCCAACGTCAGGGCCAGTGTGCGTGCGTCTTCGATCATGTCGCCAAAACGCATCCCCAACGGAACATAACCGGGAATACCTTCGCTCATCTGCTCATCGAACAGCTGCAGCATGCCGTCCACAAGCGGAGCCGCAATCGCCGCATCCGTGCGTGTCAAGATACGCGAAGGCGCTTCTCCGGAGCGGACTTCGCCCATGGTCTGCACTTCGATCAAGGATGCCAGAAACTGCCGGTCCAGTTGAAGCGCACCACGCTGCCCGTCATCTCCATCCAGCAACAATAAAAGCCCGTCATCGCCCAGACCGTCCCGGATCGCCGGCTGCGCAAGGCTCACTTGCTCTACCGTCGAAACGGTCACCGCAAGGCTGAACAGACGTTCCGCGACCCGTGACAAGGCCAGACGCAGCGCCTTGGAGGCCGACATCGCACGCGCGTCGAAATCCTCACGCGCGACCTGCGCCATGCGGTGAATCACCGAATTGCGTTGTTCTCTGGCCATCCCCAACTATCTGCCGTCCTTGCGAAGCCGTGTTGCCACACCCTACCGCACGGAAGGTTACCAAGGTCTTTACGCCGGCGCGGCATGTGCTTCGCTGGCAATCGAGTCAGGTAAAATCACGCGAAAAGCAGCCCCGGACTGCCCCGGCAAATAGGTGATTTCACCGCCGATCCGGGCCATGATCTCGCGGCAAATCGCAAGGCCAAGACCGGCCCCGTCCGCCTTGATTTCACCGATACGTGAAAATTTCTCGAAAATGACCGAATGCTGGTTGGTCGGAATACCCGACCCGTTGTCGATAAAGTCGATCATCAACGAGCCCTCTTCGCGCTTGAGCGAGATCGTCAGAACCGGCTGCGCGGCATCGCAATACTTCCGCGCGTTCGAAATCACGTTGATGAACACCTGCACCAATCGATCCAGATCGGTGGTCAACATCACGTCCTCATCGTCGCGGTCGCGCAGAATTTGCAACGCCGCACGATCATCTCCGCCCGCGGCAGAAACGGCCCGGTCCAGTAAATCCCCAAGCCGCCCCATCTGAACATTCAACACCACCTGGCCGTTCTCCAGAACGCTCAGGTCCAGCAAATCGTCCAACAAGCGGGTCAGACGAATGGCTTCGTCATGGATGATCGAAGCGTATTTCGCTTGTTCAGCGGGCCTCAGTTCACCGGTGTCGCGCAGAATCTCGGAAAATGCCCGGATCGAAGTCATCGGAGTACGCAACTCGTGACTGATCTGGCTCAAAAACGCGTCCTTTTGCACCGAAAGCTGGGTCAGTTTCTCGTTTGCCGCCCGCAACTGGCGCGCGGTGCGTTCCTGTTCCTGTGTCTTGGCCTCGAGCTTGCTGGAATACTCCATGATCTGCGCAGTTTCGTCGGCGACAGCCATGAGATCCTCGACCGACACGGTCGCGCCGCCCACGATTTGCGAGATCATAGCATGCGCCGTCGCCGCCCCGACGGACCCTGAAAGCTCACGTTCGAGTTCCTGCAGAAAATCCGGGGTCGGCTCGGGCAGATACCCGGCCAGCCCCTGCCGCTGCGCGGCGCCAGAAAACAAGGCCTGGGCCTGCCGGGCGCCGATAATGCGCTGCGACATGATCATCAGGTCTTCGCTACGCGCCAGATGCCCGGACCAGCCGGTGGCGGCTCCCGAGGAATGCTCGAAAACATTCACGAATTGCGCACCCTGCAACCGTTCCACCGGCTGCGGGAACGTCACCAGCGATACGAAGACGAACACGGCCGTATTCAACAGCATGCTCCACATCACCGCATGCACCAGCGGGTCCATCCCCTGCGTCCCGAACAAGGCCTGCGGACGCAGCCAGCCAAGCCCCATGAGACCATTGTCGAACACGTCCTGCGGCAGGATCGCCGAGGGTCCGAAGCTGGGCAGAAACAGGCAATAGAGCCAGACGAGGAACCCCACTCCAAGCCCGGCCAGCGCGCCGGTGCGGTTGGCCGCGCGCCAGAACAGTCCGCCCATCAGCGCAGGCAGGAACTGCGCCACCCCGGCAAAAGACACCAGCCCGATCGCCGCCAGCGCCGTGCCGCCGCCGGACAAACGGAAATACAGGTATCCAAGCAATACTATCCCGGCAATCGACATACGCCGCGCCAGCAACGCAACATTGCGAACATCGCCCGAAACAACGGCGGTGCCCCCCGTGGCCCACAACCAGACCGGCATCACCACATGGTTTGACACCATCGTGGACAAAGCGATCGCCGCGACGATCACCATCGACGTGGCCGAGGAAAAGCCACCGATAAACGACAGAATGGCCAGCCCGTCCCGCCCTTCCTGCAGCGGCAGCGTCAGAACGAACAGATCCGGGTTCGCCCCCTCAGGCAGGGTTTGCAACCCAAGCGCCGCAATCGGTATGACAAACAGGCTCATCAGCATCAGATAGCCGGGAAAGGCCCATGCCGCGGTGCGCAGATGATCCTCGTTCTCGTTTTCGACCACCATCACCTGAAACATGCGCGGCAGGCACATGAAGGCCGCCGCCGAAAGCATCGTCAGGCCGATCCAGCGGCTGCCCGCCATATTCCAGTCGGCGATGGGCGAAGCGTCGATACGCGCCAGTGTTTCCGACACGCCTCCGGCAAGCCCCCACACCACGAACACCCCCACGGCCAAAAGCGCAAACAGCTTGACCACCGCCTCAAGCGCAATGGCCATGACCACGCCGTGATGCCGCTCGTTCGCATCCAGATTGCGGGTGCCAAAAAGAATGGTGAACAATGCCAGCCCAAACGCCACCCAAAGCGCTGTGGACTGCTGATCGGGCAATTCCGCGGCGGTGGGATCATTGGCCGCGAAAGTCGCAAAGGACAACGTCACCGACTGCAACTGCAACGCGATATAGGGTGTGGTGCCGATCACCGCCAAAAGCGTCACAAACACCGCTAGGATATTCGATTTGCCGTAGCGCGACGAAATCAGGTCGGCGATCGACGTGATCCGCTGGCTGCGCCCTACACGCACCATCTTGCGCAGGGTCCACCACCAGCCGACCATCACCAGCGTCGGCCCCAGGTAGATGGTGACATATTCCAGCCCCGAGCGCGCGGCGAACCCAACAGCACCATAAAAGGTCCAGGCCGTACAATAGATCGACAGCGACAGCGTGTAGATGATCGGCGAGCGCAACCATGTCCCGCGTCCGCGCCGCGCCGCATGATCCGCGCCAAAAGCCACCGCAAACAAAAACGCCACGTACAAAAGGCAAACCAAAACAAGGACGTTCAGTGTCGCCATTCACATATCGTCCCTTGTCGGCATCTCGCCTGGCGGCGCGTCGTCTTCTCCTTTGTCCAGGTTGCGCGAAATGATCGCCGACAGCCCCGCAAGCAGAACCCAGACCAGGAACAAATACAGCATCACGCGGGTCGTCTTGGCCATCTCCGCGCTTTCGTCCCCCCATAACAGCGGCACCCCGATCAGAACGACACCCAGAAACGGTAACAGCCGCGCCGCATCCGCGGCCCTGCGGCGGCGATAGGTGCGGCGCTCCAGAAAAACCGGGCCGAGCTTGGCGCTCATGGCTCGACCATGCTGCGCACGACCTCTAGCACCTCGGCATTCGAGAACGGCTTGGTCATGTACCGGCTCGCCCCTGCTTTTTCGGCCATATCGCGATCTTTTTCCTGTCCGCGCGCGGTCAGCATCAATACCGGGGTTTTCGTCAGTTCACTGTCTGCGCGGATTTCCTGCAAGATATCGAAACCGCTTTTGCCAGGCAGCATCACATCCAGAATGATCAGATCGGGTTGCCGGTTGCGAACCGCTTCCAGAGCGTCATGACCGTTGGAATGGGTTTTCACGTTCCATCCATCACGCGACAGGATAAAGCTGACCGCCTCGATGATATTGGGTTCGTCTTCGATAAGAAGCACTTTTTTATCCAATCAACCGGCCTCCCCTCCGATCAAATACGGCCTTCACCGCCAAGCATTTATCGTCAATGTCCGGGCCTGTGTCAAAACATCAGAACCCGTCCACCATGATTGACGGCTCACGCCGGGCCGGACATTCGCGCAGCGGACAAATCCGGCAACTGGACCCGACGTCTCGCGCCGGGGTTTCGGCATCTTCAGCACCGGCGGGAAGCAACAGCATATGCGCGTGCAACAGCGCGGGGCGCTCGAACGTTGCCGGGGCCACCTGTTCGGCGACAGCCAGCGCCAGAACCTTGTCCCGCCCCCGGCCCGCCTGACGCAACATCGCACACACTGGCACCTGAGGTTGCACAAGCACCTGAAACAGCGGCCAGAGTACGCAAGCCCCCGCATCGCGCGGCATGGCAAAGCCGGAAAACGGTTTGCGAAAAATCAGTGCCCCCGAGCCGTCACAAGACACAAGCCCGACCGGCCCGACCGCATCCTCGGGCATTGCCGCCAGCCGGCGGAACGACGCGGGGAGATCGCACCCGGACGCCTCCACGATCCTGTCCGGGGATGGGCCGTGCTCCGCCACGACGGACAGCATATCCTCCAGAGGCAAACGATGCGCATCCACACTGTATTGCGAAAGCGTCCCGCGCGCCAAACGCCGCGCCGCATCGGACACCAGCACATCGCTTTGCGACAGAATGTCCTCCAACGCCGTTTCATCCACGTTCCCCTCGAGGGCCGGAAAATGAAACCCGTTCCCAGCCAGAAACGCCTGCACCTCGTCCTGAGGAGATCTGATTTCAGCCTCGATACTGGCCGCCCCCTCCAGATACCGCACCAACGCCTCGGCCCCTTCGGCCAGCCGGCTGCTTTCCTCGTTGATATTCCGGTGAAAACGGCTCTGCCATTCCGGTTCCAGCTCCTCGGTTTCGACCAGAATGGACGAGGTCGAGCGGATCGCGGTGACGGTCGAGATCACCTCATGCAACGAGGCCGCCAGATGCGGATCGTGGGTCAGACGGTCTGTCAGCGTTTCGACCGTACGCTCCAGATCCTGCACCCTGCGGCTCAGACTGGCCAGCAAATGCGCCCATCCGGGAAAACGGCCCGCGAATTCTTCGCTGCGGTCGATTTCGGCGCCGTCCTTGCCCTGCCGGCTCGCTGCCTCCCGCAGCGCGGCGATCAGCGTCGCTTCGGCGCCCTCTGACAAAAGCGTCGGCTCGACATGCAGCGCATCCGCCAGCCGCAACAGCGTTTTTCCCCCGATTCTCCGCCGGTTATGCTCGATCAGGTTGAGGTAGGAAGGCGAAATACCCACCTGACGCGCAAGGTCGGACTGTTTGATTCCGTTCATCACCCGCCTTTCGCGAATGCGCGTTCCGATCATCAGGCTTCCCGGCATCGGCATTTTTCCTGTGTTTCGCGTGACTTCCCTGACGTCACTACAATATTTTTACATAATACAGCCCACACTTGTCTATATTTTTACAAAAAAATTGTTTTGTAAAAAGCAGTTGTTGCGAAATTTTCTTAGCCCTTGCGATAATGCGTTTGCACAATTGTGCTGTCTGGGGAAGCACAGAGGAGGTGCAACCCCAAACTAAATCTAACGGGAGGATATCAATGTCCAAGAGCAACCTGACTCGTCGTGGTCTGCTGAAAACCAGCGCTGTCGCTGGTGCCGGTGTCGCGCTGCCGACGATCTTTACGGCGTCATCCGCGGCCGCTTACACCAACGAACCGACCGGCGGTTCGGTCACACTGGGCTTCAACGTACCGCAAACCGGTCCCTATGCCGACGAGGGCGCCGACGAACTGCGCGCTTACGAACTGGCGGTCGAGCACCTGAACGGTGGCGGCGACGGCGGCATGATGAACACCTTCAGTTCCAAGGCGCTGCAAGGGAACGGCATCCTGGGCAAGAAGGTCGAATTCGTCACCGGCGACACCCAGACCAAATCGGACGCCGCCCGCGCATCGGCGAAGTCGATGATCGAAAAAGATGGGGCGATCATGATCACCGGCGGCTCGTCCTCGGGTGTGGCAGTCGCCGTACAGGGCCTGTGCCAGGAGGCCGGCGTGATCTTCATGGCGGGTCTGACCCACTCGAACGACACCACCGGCAAAGACAAGAAAGCCAACGGGTTCCGTCATTTCTTCAACGCATACATGTCGGGCGCCGCGCTCGCTCCGGTGCTGGAGAAACTCTACGGATCGGATCGCAAGGCTTATCACCTGACCGCCGACTATACCTGGGGCTGGACTCAGGAAGAGTCGATTGTCGCAGCAACGGAGGCCCTCGGCTGGCAAACCGTTGAAACGGTAAAAACGCCGCTGGCGGCGACCGACTTCTCGTCCTACATCGCACCGGTTCTGAACTCGGGGGCCGACGTTCTGGTTCTCAACCACTACGGCGGCAATATGGTCAACTCGCTGACCAACGCCGTGCAGTTCGGCCTGCGCGAAAAACAAGTGAACGGCAAGAACTTCGAAATCGTCGTGCCGCTTTACTCGCGCCTGATGGCCAAGGGCGCCGGCGAGAACGTGAAGGGTATTCACGGGTCGACCAACTGGCACTGGTCGCTGCAGGATGACGCATCCAAGGCGTTCGTGAAATCCTTCGGTGAAAAATACGGCTTCCCGCCCAGCCAGGCGGCTCATACCGTGTACTGCCAGACGCTGCTTTACGCGGATGCCTGCGAGCGCGCCGGAACCTTCAACCCCTGTGGTGTTGGCGAAGCGCTGGAAGGCTTCGAGTTCGACGGTCTGGGCAACGGCAAGACGCTCTACCGCGCGGATGATCACCAGTGCTTCAAGGACGTTCTGGTGGTGCGCGGGAAAGAGAACCCGACCAGCGAGTTCGACCTTCTGGAAGTGGTCGAAGTCACGCCCGCAGCCCAGGTCACCTACGAACCGGATCACCCGATGTTCGCAGGCGGCAACCTCGGCAGCTGCAACCCGGGCGCCTGATCCGGCAACGTGTCCGGCCACGCGAAACCGTGGCCGGATACAATCCGTCACCCCCGGATGAACCGCCACTTCTATTAACCCACGGGTGGGAACAATGGACGCTATTATTCTGCAAATTCTGAACGGGCTGGACAAAGGCTCGGCTTATGCGTTGATCGCGCTTGGCCTGACATTGATCTTCGGCACGCTCGGCGTCGTGAATTTCGCGCATGGCGCGCTGTTCATGATCGGCGCTTTCTGCGCGGTAACCCTGTCGAAAATCCTGACACTCAGCTTTGAAACCGTCGACGAGACCAGAACCGACTTTCTTGGCAACCCCCTCAAGGTCAAGACCCCGTATGTCGAAGCCTGGTTCGGGCCGGAAACCGGCGGCATGCTGATCGACTGGGCGGTGCCACTGGCGATCCTGTTCTCGATCCCGATCATGATCGGGATCGGCTTCATCATGGAGCGCGGCCTGATCAAGCATTTCTACAAGCGTCCCCATGCCGACCAGATCCTGGTGACCTTTGGCCTGGCCATCGTGCTTCAGGAGGTCATCAAATATTTCTACGGCGCCAATCCCATTCCCACCCCCGCGCCCGACGCCCTGACCGGAAGCTTCGATTTCGGCGTTCTTCTGGGCTTTGATCCCAATGCGGTGATCTATCCCTACTGGCGTCTGGTCTATTTCGTCTTCGCGGCGATCGTCATCGGTGCGGTCTTCGCCTTCCTTCAGTTCACGACCTTCGGCATGGTGGTGCGCGCCGGCATGGCCGACCGGGAAACCGTGGGCCTTCTGGGCATCAACATCGACCGCCGGTTCACCATCATGTTCGGCATCGCCGCCGCGGTCGCGGGACTGGCAGGGGTCATGTACGCCCCGATCAACTCACCGAACTATCATATGGGTATGGATTTCCTCGTACTCAGCTTCGTGGTTGTGGTCGTCGGCGGCATGGGCTCTCTGCCCGGCGCCGTTCTGGCCGGGTTCATGCTGGGCGTTCTGGAGAGCTTTGCCTCGATGAACGAGATCAAGTCGATCATCCCCGGTATCGACCAGATCATCATCTACCTCGTCGCAATCATCATTCTGCTGACGCGTCCCCGTGGCCTGATGGGCCGCAAGGGCGTGATGGAGGACTAATCCATGCTGGGTCTCAACAAAAAAGACACTACGCTTCTGATCATCGTGGCGGCCCTGACCCTGCTGGCGCCGTTCATCCTCAATCCTTTCCCCGCCGACAGCGCCCTGGCGCAGTTCAACGCGGGCTATCCCGACCTGATGCAGCGCTTCGTGATCTTCGGCATCTTCGCGATCGGGTTCAACATCCTGTTCGGCCTGACCGGATACCTCAGCTTCGGCCATGCGGCCTTTCTGGGCGTGGGCAGCTACTCGGCAGTCTGGATGTTCAAGCTGCTCAGTATGAACGTGGTCCCCGCGATTATCCTTTCGGTCATCGTTGCCGGGCTCTTTGCCCTGCTGATCGGGTTCATTTCACTGCGCCGCTCGGGCATCTACTTTTCGATCCTGACACTGGCCTTCGCCCAGATGAGCTTCAACCTCGCCTACTCGGTCCTGACCCCGATCACCAATGGCGAAACCGGCCTGCAACTCACGCTGGACGATCCCCGCATTCTGGGCGAGTCGGCCACGGCGGATGGCTCGATCCCCGTGACCAACCTGTTCGGCATCGAGATGCGTGGAACCTATGAAATGGTCGCCGGTCCCTGGAGCTTTCAGTTCAACACCGGCTACTACCTGTGTGCAATCATCATGCTTCTGGCGTTCTACCTCGCGGTGCGCATTTTCCGGTCGCCCTTCGGCATGATGCTGCGCGCGATCAAGTCGAACAACACACGCATGAGCTATACTGGCCTGAACGCAAGACCCTATGCGCTGGCGGCCTTCGTCATCTCGGGGATGTATGCCGGTCTGGCCGGTGGCCTGATGGCGTCGATGGACCCGCTGGCCGGGGCCGAACGGATGCAGTGGACAGCCTCGGGCGAGGTGGTCCTGATGACCATCCTCGGCGGAGCCGGTACGCTGATCGGCCCGGTTCTGGGCGCGGGGTTCATCAAGTACTTCGAGAACATCTTCTCGAAGATCAACGACAACGTCCTGCACAGCTGGTTCTCGTTCATGCCCGACGGCCTCGAGGACGCGATGGTCGCTCTGGTCTATCCTTTCATCGGCAAGGGCTGGCACCTGACCCTGGGCATCCTGTTCATGCTGGTGGTGATCTTCCTGCCCGGCGGCCTTGTCGAAGGCGGACAACGGATCATGCGGGCCTTCAAGCGGCGCAAGCCCGAAGAAACGTCGAGTGAAACCACCACCGAACCTGCGGAATAAGGAGAGCCACGAAATGGGCATTCTTGAAGTCAAGGACGTGAACAAGCGCTTCGGTGGCCTCCAGGCTCTGGGCAACGTCAACCTCAGCGTGGCGGAAAACTCCTGCCACGCGATCATCGGCCCCAACGGGGCAGGCAAATCGACCCTGCTCAACTGCCTCGTGGGCAAGCTGATCCCGGACACCGGCAGCGTCATGTTCGACGGCCAGTCGGTCCTGGGGCGCAAACCCTACGAGATCAACCAGATGGGTATTTCCCGCGTGTTCCAGACACCCGAGATCTTCGGCGATCTGAGCGTGCTGGAAAACATGATGATCCCGATCTTCGCCAAGCGCGACGGCGCCTTCCGCATGCACGCGGTCGAGCACACCGAAAACGAAAAAGAGATCGTCGATCAGGCCGAACACATGCTGGACAGCCTGAACATGGCCGACAAACGCCACTTCCACTCGGCCTCGATGAGCCGGGGCGACAAGCGGCGGCTGGAAATCGGCATGTGTCTGGCGCAGAATCCGCGCCTGTTGCTGCTGGACGAACCGACCGCCGGCATGGCGCGTGCCGACACCAACAACACCATCGACCTGCTCAAGCAGATCAAGGACGAGCGCGACATCACCATCGCCATCATCGAACACGACATGCATGTGGTGTTCAGCCTCGCCGAGCGGATCACGGTGCTGGCCCAGGGCACCCCGCTGGTCGAGGACACCCCCGACAAGATCAAAGGCCACCCCAAGGTCCGCGAAGCCTATCTTGGCGAAACGGCGTAAGAAGGAGATCACCAGATGAACGTCAAACCCGATTTCTCCAAGGGCAAGAACTACGCCGAAACCGCCCCGGCCTTTCTGTCGGTCTGGGACATGCAGTCCTATTACGGCGAAAGCTACATCGTGCAGAATATCAGCTTCAACGTGCACGAAGGTGAAATCCTTGCGCTTTTGGGCCGTAACGGCGCGGGCAAGACCACGACGCTGCGCTCGATCGCGCGGATGGACAGCCCGCAGGTCACGCATGGCGAGATCTGGCTGGATCACCAACCCCTGCACAACATGAAAAGCCACGATGCCGCCGCCGCCGGAATCGGGCTGGTTCCCGAAGATCGCTGCATCATTCCCGGCCTGACGGTCGAGGAAAACCTGCAACTGGCGCAAATCGCCCCGCCCATCGGCTGGTCTCTCGACCGACTTTACGATCTCTTCCCCCGCCTGGCCGAACGTCGCAAGCAGGAGGGCGTGACTCTGTCGGGCGGCGAACAGCAAATGCTGGCCGTGGCCCGTGCGCTTGCCCGTGACATCAAGGTTCTTCTGCTCGATGAACCCTACGAAGGTCTCGCCCCCGTCATCGTGGACGAAATCGAAAAGACCCTCCGCGTGATCAAGGAACAGGGCATGACGACCATTCTGGTGGAACAGAATGCCGTTCGCGCGCTGGAACTGGCCGACCGGGCCGTCATCCTCGACACCGGGTCCATCGCGTTTGATGGGGCCGCCTCCGAAGTGCTGGCGAACGAAGAGCTGCGCGCCGAGTATCTTGCGATCTGACACGCAAATCATCGGCCCCCACCACGCCGCTTGCATGCGGGCCGGGGCCGACCTACCCTTTCGAAGTAAATTCCAGAATGTAAAGGTCAGACATGTCCGATAAAACATACCCCCCTTCTGCCGAGTTCGCCGCCAAGGCCCATGTCGACGCAGCCCGCTATGACGAAATGTATGCCGCCTCGGTCAACGATCCCGATGGTTTCTGGTCCGAGCATGGCAAGCGGATCGACTGGATCAAGCCGTTCAGCAAGGTGAAGAACGTCAATTTCGACTTCGGCAATGTCGCGATCAAATGGTTCGAGGACGGCACCCTGAACGTGGCCGCCAACTGCACCGACCGGCACCTGGCCACTCGCGGCGATCAGACGGCTATCATCTGGGAACCGGATGAACCCGGCGACGAGGCCCAGCACATCACCTACCGCCAGTTGCACGAAAACGTCTGCAAGATGGCCAACGTGTTCAAGAATCTCGGGGTCGGCAAGGGCGACCGCGTGGTGATCTACCTGCCGATGATCCCCGAAGCCGCCTACGCCATGCTGGCCTGTGCGCGGATCGGTGCGATCCATTCGATTGTCTTTGCCGGCTTCTCGCCCGACGCGCTCGGTGCACGGATCAACGGATGCGACGCTAAGCTGGTGATCACCGCCGACACCGCCCCGCGCGGCGGGCGCAAGACCAAGCTCAAGGACAACGTCAACCAGGCGCTGCTGCATGACGTGGACGATGTGAAATGCCTTGTGGTCAAACGCACCGGCGATCAGATCGCCTGGCGCTCGGAAGGCGATTACTGGCTGCACGAAGAAATCGAGAAGGTCGATGCCGACTGCCCGCCCGAAGAGATGAGCGCCGAAGACCCGCTCTTCATCCTCTACACCTCGGGGTCCACCGGCCAGCCCAAGGGTGTCGTTCACACCTCGGGCGGTTATCTGGTCTGGGCGTCGATGACGCATCAGTACACCTTCGACTACCATGATGGCGATATCTTCTGGTGTACCGCTGACGTGGGCTGGGTCACCGGCCACAGCTATATCGTTTACGGTCCGCTGGCCAACGGCGCGACAACGATCATGTTCGAAGGCGTCCCCACCTACCCCGATGCGGGCCGGTTCTGGGCCGTCTGTGAAAAGCACAAGGTCAACCAGTTCTACACCGCCCCCACCGCCATCCGCGCGTTGATGGGGCAAGGAAACGACTTTGTCGAAAAATACGATCTCAGCGACCTCAAGGTGCTGGGCACCGTGGGCGAGCCGATCAACCCCGAGGCCTGGAACTGGTACAACGAAGTGGTCGGCAACGGGAAACGTCCCATCGTCGACACCTGGTGGCAGACCGAAACCGGCGGCCACCTGATCACACCGCTGCCCGGCGCGACCGCAGCCAAGCCCGGCTCGGCCACGGTCCCGTTTTTCGGGGTCGAACCCGTGGTTCTGGAAACCGAATCCGGCAAGGAAATCGACAGCACCGAAGCCGAAGGCGTTTTGTGCCTCAAGGACAGCTGGCCGGGACAGATGCGCACCGTTTGGGGCGATCACGACCGGTTCGAAGCGACCTATTTCCAGCAATACAAGGGCTACTACTTCTCCGGTGACGGCTGTCGCCGCGATGCCGACGGCTATTACTGGATCACTGGCCGTGTCGATGACGTGATCAACGTTTCCGGCCACCGCATGGGCACAGCCGAGGTGGAATCGGCGCTCGTCGCGCACTCCAAGGTGGCCGAGGCCGCCGTTGTCGGTTACCCGCACGACATCAAGGGTCAGGGCATTTATGCCTATGTCACCCTGATGACCGGCGAAGAACCCAGCGATGAACTGCGCAAGGAACTGGAAACCTGGGTTCGTTCGGAAATCGGCCCGATCGCCAAGCCCGACCTGATCCAGTGGGCGCCCGGCCTGCCCAAGACACGTTCGGGCAAGATCATGCGCCGCATCCTGCGCAAGATCGCCGAAAACGATTTCGGCAGTCTTGGCGACACGTCTACGCTGGCCGATCCCGGCGTGGTGGACGAATTGATCGAAAATCGCATGAACCGCTGAAACCGGCCAAAACCCCGTAAATTAACCCGCAAGGTCATCGCCTTGCGGGTTTTTTCGTATTTGTCGCTAGCTGGCGAGAAACCTGTCGCTATACGGCTATGGTAGTCGGATCAGGTGCCGGCAAATCCGGCACCCGAACCTCGAACAACCGGATAGCCCCATGTCGTTGCTGGCCCCTGACAGCCCCAGCATGCCGTCCCGTGCATGGCACGGAATTCTGTGTGTGGAACTCGGTATGCTTTTCTTCGTCGCGCAGGACGCGATGATGAAGGAAATGTTGAACAGTTACTCGATCTGGATGCTGATCTTCGTGCGCGCCCTTGTATCGGTGTGCATCCTGACGCCACTCGTTGTCCTTCTGGGCACACCGCATCGCCTTCTGACACCGCTCTGGCCGCTCCATCTGGCGCGTGCCGCATTGTTCACCATCGGCTTTTCGATGTTCTATGCCGCCTTCCCCTTCATGGGGCTGGCCGAGGTGACGACGATCTTCTTCTCGGCTCCGCTGATCACGGCGATCATGGCGGCGCTCTGGCTCAGGGAAACCATCGGACCGCACAGGATAGGGGCGCTCGCCGTGGGGTTTACCGGTATCCTGATCGCGATGAACCCTGCCGGGGACAATTTCTCGTGGATCGCGATCCTGCCGCTCAGTTGTGCCGTCTCCTATGCCGCGTCACAGATCATTGCGCGCAAGATCGGCAACCGCGAAAGCACGCTGACGGTCGGGCTTCATACCCTGGCCTTCTCGGGCCTGATGATCATGCCGATGGGCTGGGCATTCAACCGGATCATCACCCTGGGCCCCGGCTTTGAGCACCTCGACTGGTCGCTGCCATTCGCCCCGCTGGCGGACTGGCCTGCGCTGGCGCTGCTGAGGTTTCTGGGGATGGGCGGCTACCTGTTCCTGTCCCGGGCCTATCAGGTGGCAAATGCCAGTCTCGTTGCCCCTTTCGACTACAGCTACCTGCCCTTCGCCGCCCTGCTGGCCTATGCCCTGTGGAGCGAGGTGCCGCCTGCGAACACAGTTCTGGGTATGGCGCTCATCGTCGGAAGCGGGCTCTATCTGGGGTATCGCGAACTGCAAACACATCGGACTGAGCAAGATCCCGCCATCGTGGGCGAAGGTGTCTTCACCCCCGGCAGCCCCCTGCCCCAACAGGTGCCCGGCAGCGAAGACGATTGGTGGCCGCCACGCGATGACAGGCATTCGACCGGCTGAGACCACATTGTCCGGCACCGCAAGGATGCAAGACCGCGTGTCTCGTGATACGGTGCCCCTGCATTGATCGAAATGCGACAGACAAGGAGGCCTCTGCCATGCGCAAAACTCTTACCACAACAGTTCTCGCCGCCAGCCTGGCGCTCGCCGGCTGCGTGAACGAAGAACAGGAACGCCAGGTAACCGGCGCCGTGATCGGCGGTGGCCTTGGCCTGATCACGGCCAAGGCGCTTGGCGCGGATAACGACTGGGTGGTTGTATCGACACTTGCCGGGGCTGCCGCCGGTGCGCTTGTGGCACGCAATCAGCAAACCGGCCAGTGTGCCTATGCGCGCGGCGATGGCACCTATTACCGGGCGCGCTGCCCCTGATCCGCATCACACAACGGCAGGCGGCGCGACATGCGCCGCCCGTCAGCCGCGCCCGCGATACGGCGCAACCCCCTGATCGGGAATCCAGACGCCTTCGGGCATCGGCCCGGTCTGATAGAACACGTCGATCGGAATACCGCCACGGGGATACCAATACCCCCCGATCCGCAGCCATTGCGGCTCCAGAAACTCGGCCAGGCGGCGCGCGATGCTCACGGTGCAGTCCTCGTGAAACGCACCGTGATTGCGAAAGCTTCCCAGAAACAGCTTGAGCGACTTGCTTTCCACCAACCATTCGCCGGGCACATAATCAATCACCAGATGCGCGAAATCCGGCTGCCCCGTCATCGGACATAACGAGGTGAACTCGGGCGCGACGAACCGCACGTTATAGGCCACATCGGCCTGCGGATTCCGCACCCGTTCCAGCATCGCCTCTTCGGGGCTTTGCGGCATATCGGTCGCGCCGCCCAACTGCTTGAGGCCCTCATAGATATTTTCGCTCATTTGCGTTCTCCGTCATACGCCACGCTTGTTGCCCCACAGCATGACATGCAGCTGTGGCAACACGCGCGCCTGATACCATCCGTCCTGCACCACACGATCCACCAGCCAGCGCATGCGCTCGTCCACGCCCTCCTGATCCACTGTGGCGCTGTCGTCTTCGGGTGGGGGCGGCGTGTGGTTGCCCGGTTGCAAGAACAGCGGCAACTGCGGATAGCGCGCAGCCACGTCGCGCGCCCATGCATAATCGGTATCGTCGAAGATCACGATCTTCATCACCATATCCGCGCCCTGCCCGGCCTGCAGGCAGGCGTCGAACACCGGCCAATCCACCTGCATCCCGCTGGAGGGCGGCTTGGGGCTCAACACCAGCATGTCGAGATTGGAAAACCAGTCCCGCGCGACCGATCCCTGCGTTTCCAGAGCAAACCCATAGCCCTGCGCATGGCCCAGCCGGATAACCTCTCCCAAGGGCTGAATGGCCGGGTTTCCCCCCGACAGGGACACCAGCAAGGGCTTCCCACCGGACAGACGCGCCACCTCGGCCATGATTTCCTGCGCGGTCATCGGGGTCCATGTGCCCCGGTATTCGGCATCCACCGCATGCAGGCTGTCGCACCACTCGCAACGATAATCGCAGCCACCAGTCCGAACGAACACCGTCGGCACCCCGATCAGCGCGCCCTCGCCCTGAATGGTCGGCCCGAATATTTCGGACACCCGGATGGTGGGCTCACCGCTCATGGCCGGTATTCCGCCCATGTCTTGGGCGTTTCGCTGACCTTGATCGCCGACACCTCGGGCCAGCGCGCCAGGCACCAGTCGTAGAAATGCTTTGCCATCCGCTCGGCCGTGACCCCGTCATCCCCCAGAACGTCGTTCAGGTGCCGGTGGTCCAGCTTTTCGTCGATATACCGTTTCAATTCGGCCAGATCGAGGTAATCGCGCACGAATCCGTGCGCGTTCAGCTCTTCGGCGCGCAGTTCGACCACCACGATGTAGTTATGCCCGTGCAGCCGGGCGCATTGATGCTCGTCCGGCAATCCGAACAACTGATGCGACGCCGAGAAATGGAATTCCTTGGTGATCGTATACATCACGCCACTCCCGTCGCGCTGCGCCAGAAATCCGGGTCGGCATAGTCGGTGGGGTCGTCCACACCCGCCAGATGGAACGCCTCGCGCCGTTCCACGCAGGTGCCGCAACGCCCGCAATGCACATCGCCCCCCTTGTAGCACGACCATGTATCGCCAAACGGCGTGCCATGCCGCGCGCCCTCGGTCACGATACCGGCCTTCGGGATGTTGACGAACGGGGTATAGAGATCAACCTCGGCCACACCGTCCAGCGCCTTGTTTTCCATCGCCTGAAACGCGTCGATGAAATCCGGGCGGCAATCGGGATAGATGAAGTGATCACCCCCATGCACCGCGGCGGCCACCGCATCGGCCCCCTGCGCGGCGGCCATGCCGAATCCCACGGCCAGCATGATCGCATTCCGGTTGGGCACCACTGTCACCTTCATCGTATCCTCTGCATAATGCCCGTCCGGCACATCCACATCATCGGTCAGCGCCGACCCCGACAGCGCCGCGCCGACGCTGCGCAAGTCGATCACGTGATGCGGCACGTCCAGCCGCCTCGCACAGGCCGCGGCGAACTCCAATTCCTTTGAATGGCGCTGGCCATAATCGAACGACAGCAAACCGGTCAGTTCGCGCTCGGCGGCGACCTTGTGGGCAAGCGATACCGAATCCAACCCGCCAGAGCAGATAACGATGGTCTTCATATGTCTTGTCCTTGTTTTGAGCGGGTAGGCTGCGACCGCATGCGTCGCATCTATGCGTTTCGCGGCCTAATGACAAGAACGCGCCCTTGGATCAACCCGTCAGACGGGGCATAACGAACACATGCAGATCACCGACCTTGCCTTTGACTATGCCCCTGTCGGGCTGGTCGTTCTGGAAAACCGCATCATCCGGCGGTGCAACCGGCAATTCGCGGCAACCTTCGGCGGCGAGGTCGCAGAATTCAGCGACGTTCCCCTCGCGCGTTACTATCCCTCGATCGAGGATTACAGCCGCATCGGGGCACGGGCGCTGGACGCCATGCGCGACACCGGGCGCTATACCGACGAGCGGATCATGAAACGCGGCGATGGCACCCTGTTCTGGTGCCGCGCCCGCGGCCAGTCGCTGACACCCGACGATCCGTTTCAACGCGGCATCTGGTCTTTCACCGATCTCTCGGACGAACGCCCGCTGGTCGAACTGACCCACCGCGAGCGCGAAGTGGCCATCCTGACCTGCCGTGGCCTGACCTCCAAGGAAATCGGGCTGGAACTGGGACTCAGCTATCGCACGATCGAGGTTTACCGCGCCCGCCTGCTGGAAAAATTCCAGGCCCGCAAACTGGCCGAACTGGTCGCGAAATTGTCGGGTATGCCGCTCTAGACTTGACCTCGGGTTCGCTTTCAGGCTTTTCCCCCTCGAAATTGCGGGTCATTTCCCCCATGTTACCGTGCAACTGCCCGCTTTTCTAAGGTCAACGCTTGCCCTATAAGCGGCGAAAACCACTCAAACGCGATGGCAAACCATCGCCAGCGGTCGAGGAACCCGATGCCGAACAAAACCCATGAAACGGATGTGGCCTTTATCAAGGCGCTGGCCGAACTGCTGAACGACAACGACCTGACCGAACTTCAGGTCAAGCGCGACTACGGTGAAAACGACAGCCTGAATGTACGTGTCAGCCGCCGGAAAGACGTCATCACACAAGTACAGGCCGCGCCGGCACCGGGCCCCGCGCCCGTAGCGGCCCCTGCACAGACAGCCGAAACTCCGGCGGCTCCGGCCCCCGAAGCCAACGAAGACCCCGCCAGCCATCCCGGCGCGGTGATCTCGCCCATGGTCGGCACCGTCTACATGCAGGCCGAACCGGGTGCGCCGTCCTTCGTCAGCGTCGGCGATACAGTTTCCGAGGGCGACACCCTGCTGATCGTCGAAGCCATGAAAACCATGAACCACATCCCCGCGCCCCGTGCCGGTACCGTCAAACGCATCCTTGTCGAGGATGGCGCGGCGGTCGAATACGGCGCCCCCCTGATGATCATCGAGTAAGGGCGCGCGCATGTTCGACAAGATCCTCATTGCCAACCGTGGCGAAATCGCCCTGCGCGTGATCCGCGCGGCGCGCGAAATGGGCATTCAGACCGTCGCGGTGCATTCCACCGCCGATGCCGACGCCATGCATGTGCGCATGGCCGATGAATCGGTCTGCATCGGCCCGCCGCCGGGCACCGACAGCTACCTGTCGATCCCGGCCATCATCGCCGCCTGCGAAGTCACCGGCGCACAGGCGATCCACCCCGGCTATGGTTTCCTGTCCGAGAACGCCAATTTCGTGCAGATCGTCGAGGATCACGACCTGACCTTCATCGGCCCGACGGCGGAACACATCCGCATCATGGGCGACAAGATCACCGCCAAGGACACGATGAAGAAGCTGGGCGTGCCCTGCGTACCGGGCTCTGACGGCGGTGTTGCCACGCTGGACGAGGCGAAGAAACTGGGCGAGGAAATCGGCTATCCCGTCATCATCAAGGCCACCGCCGGCGGTGGCGGGCGCGGGATGAAGGTGGCCAACTCGGCTGCCGAAATGGAACACGCCTTCATGACCGCCCGCTCCGAAGGCAAGGCGGCTTTCGGCAATGACGAAGTCTATATCGAAAAATACCTGCAAAAGCCCCGCCATATCGAGATTCAGGTTTTTGGCGACGGCAAGGGCCGCGCTGTCCATCTGGGCGAGCGCGACTGCTCGCTTCAGCGCCGCCACCAGAAAGTGTTCGAAGAGGCCCCCGGCCCCTGCATCACCGAAGAAGAGCGTGCGCGCATCGGCAAGACCTGTGCCGAGGCCGTGGCCGCCATCGACTATACCGGCGCGGGCACCATCGAATTTCTCTATGAAGACGGAGAGTTCTACTTCATCGAAATGAACACTCGCCTTCAGGTCGAACATCCGGTGACCGAGGCAATTTTCGGCGTCGATCTGGTGCAGGAACAGATCCGCGTGGCCGAAGGGCATCCGATGTCCTTTACCCAGGACGATCTGCAAATCAACGGCCATGCCATCGAGGTGCGCATCAACGCCGAGAAACTGCCCGATTTCGCCCCCCGTCCCGGCACGATCACGCAATTCCATGCCCCCGGCGGCCTGGGCGTGCGGATGGATTCAGCGCTTTATGACGGCTATACGATCCCGCCCTACTACGACTCGCTGATTGGCAAGCTGATCGTGCATGGCAAGGATCGTCACGCCGCGCTGACCCGCCTCAACCGGGCCTTGGGCGAATTGATCGTGGACGGGGTGGAAACCACCGTACCGCTGTTTCACGCCCTGCTGCAGGAACCGGATATTCAGGCAGGCAACTACTCGATCCATTGGCTGGAAAAATGGCTGGCCGCGAATCTGGAACAGTCGGGCTGAGGCCTTACCTCTGGGTCGGCTCCCTGCGCGGCATCAGTGTAAAACTGCCCCGGCGCATCGGGCCGGACTGGTAATAATCCGATAACCCCAGACGCGCATCGTCGCTCAACTGGGTCCAGTCGATCCAGTCCAGTTCAAACCCCGTGTCCCGCGCGGCCATCTCGATGGCACCACGACTGGGGATCAACCGCGTCGCCGCGGCCCCATGAGTCGGGCGGCGTGGTTTTTCCAGTGCCATTATCGGTTCTTCCGAAACGGCAAACAATCCGTCCCCCACCACCAGCCTGGGCTTCAACGCCGCGGACACGCTGAACCAGTCATGAAGCGGAAAGGGCCCTTCCAGCACATCGAATGCCGCGATCACGTCATACCGGCGGCCTGCCCTGGCTTCTTCCCGCATTTCCCTGATCGGAGCCGCATTGCGCAGGTCGATCCGTTCCCGCATCCCCACATCGGGAAGCCGTACAAACCGTTCGACCAACTCGCTGCTGGGTTCCACGCCCACGACCTGCAAGGCCCCTGCCGCGGCAAAACTGTAACACCATCGACCATCCTCGGCCCCCAGCAACAAGACCGAGGAATCGGCTATGACATGCCTGAATGCATCGACCAGCATCGCGTGACGCGCCTGAACCCTGTTGGCCATCATGTTGATATCGTTTTCGAAAAACCCTGCCGGTGTGTAATCGTGAATCGTCATGCCTCTGGCCCTTTCCTGCAACGGCCTTGCAGCTTTAGCAGAACAGAGGCTACTGAAGATTTAATCACTGCCGCCACTCCACGGAAATCTGTTTAGAATTTGCATGACCGCCACCTCATCCGCCATCACGCCGCATCTTCTGCTCCAGGGCTACGCCGCCGGCGTGTTTCCCATGGCCGAGCATCGCGACGACCCGGAAATGTTCTGGGTCGATCCGCGTCGCCGGGGCATCCTGCCGCTCGATGGCTTCCATATCTCGCGCTCGCTTGCGCGGCGCATGCGGCGCGGGGGGTATACGGTTTCACTCAACAGGGATTTCACCGCGGTTCTGGACGGCTGCGCCGACCGGCACGACACCTGGATCAGCGCCGAAATCCGCCGCCTATATCTGGAATTGCACGCGTTGGGCCACGCTCATTCCCTGGAAATCACCTGCGGCGGCATTCTGGCGGGCGGGGTCTATGGCGTCACGCTCGGCGGGGCCTTCTTCGGGGAAAGCATGTTTTCCCGCCAGACCGATGGTTCGAAACTGGCGCTGGCGCATCTGACGGATCATTTGCGCCGCTGTGGATTCGTTCTGTTCGACACACAGTTCATAACATCGCATCTTTCCACCTTGGGCGCGGTGGAAATCAGCCGTGCCGCCTATCACGACCGTCTGTCAAAGGCCTTGCCACTCAGCGTGTCGATCACCGACCGTCCGCTGGACAGCGATCCTCACTCGGTCTTGCAGCGCAGCACCCAGACATCGTAGCGCGGGTGCTCCATCGCGCTCAGCGCCGGGGACGAGGCGATCATCCATCCTTCGAACACGGGCGTGTCCGCCCCATCATCGCGAATACTCAGAAACGCATAGGCGTCCCCCGCCGCATCCCCGGCCGGATACCGGCACTCGCGCAAAGTGACCTGCAATTTCCCGAGTTCGGCACTTTCACCCGTGGCCAGCTGCATGTCGATGGCGGTGCCGTTCAGCTTGTCGAGCCCACGCAAGACCGCGCCGGTCCCGAGGGCAACCTCCTGCGCACCGGCGATCTGCGGCACCATCAGCGCCAATGCCAATGCCGCGCCCCGCAAGATCATTCCGCAGTGCCTTCATCATCGCCCGCGACGAATTTCATCAGCAGCGACACAAGGCTGACCGAACCCTGAGTAAATTCGATCTCGTCGCCCGGAGCAAAGGCAAAGGGCGACCCACCGGGCAGAATCTCCACGTAATTGCCGCCCAGCAACCCTTCGGAACTGATGGCCACGGCACTGTCATCGGGAACGTCGATCCCTTCGGTTACGGTAAAAACGGCCCGCGCACGATACGTCGCCGGGTCCAGTTCTATATCGGTCACGCGTCCCACCTTGACGCCGGCCATGCGCACATCGGTGCCCACATCCACGCCATCGGCGCTGCGGAAACTGGCGCTCAGAGGGTATTCAGTGCTGCCACCGGAGAAACCGGTCACCTGCCCTGCGTAAACCAGAAACCCAATGGCGGCGGCCAGAACGGCCCCGCCAACAATTACTTCGGTCGTACTTTCAGACATGCGTCTTGCGCCCTTATTCGGGGGTCCAGGCCTCGTAGTCGCGGCGCTCGACAGGCTGCGAACGGCGGATCGATCCGGCCGGAGCATAGGCCAGCGCAGTGCCGGTCAGGTTCTCTTCGTGCGGTTTTTCCCAGGGCTTGTGCGCCAGAGGCTTGTCCGCAGGCATTTCGTCGAACGTATGATGCAGCCAGCCATGCCAGTCGGGGCTCACGCGGCTTGCTTCGGCTTCACCATTGTAAATCACCCAACGCCGATCGCCCTTGCGGGACTTGTAGAAAACGTTGCCCTGCTCATCTTCGCCCACCTTCACGCCCTTGCGCCATGTGTAGAACTGGGTATTGAGCGTCTGCCCGTTCCACCAGGTGACCGCGCGAAGAAGAGTGTTGAGAATGCCCATGGGGAACCTCCGGAAATAGCTCATTCCGATATGGCGCAAATGGTCTCAAAGGTCCAGTGCCGGTTTGCCAGCAATTCCCTGTTGTTCCCGTGAAAGAGGCCTGAAACGAAAAGGGCCCGCCCCCAAGGCGAGCCCTTTCATCCTGTCACGATCAATGCTCAGCCCGCGCTGGCGCCTTCCTTTTTCTGGTCGGCATAAATGATCAGCGGAGCAGCCTCCGAAGTAACGGCCTCTTCGTTGACCACCACTTCCTCCACGCCTTCCAGTCCGGGCAGTTCGAACATCGTGTTCAAAAGGATATCTTCAAGGATCGAGCGCAAACCACGCGCGCCCGTCTTGCGGGCGATGGCGCGCTTGGCAATGGCCTTCAGCGCATCGTCGGTAAAGGTCAGCTGCGCGTCTTCGAGCTCGAACAGACGCTGGTACTGCTTGACCAGCGCATTCTTGGGCTCGGTCAGGATGGTGACAAGCGCATCCTCGTCCAGATCCTCCAGCGTGGCGATCACCGGCAAGCGGCCCACGAATTCGGGAATCAGGCCGAATTTCAGCAAATCCTCGGGCTCCAGGTCCTGGAAGATTTCACCGACGTTCCGCGCATCCTCGTCACGCACATCCGCGCCAAAGCCCATCGCACTGCCCTTGCCGCGCTGCGCGATGATCCGGTCCAGCCCGGCAAAGGCGCCACCGCAGATGAACAGGATATTGGTGGTATCCACCTGCAGGAACTCCTGCTGCGGATGCTTGCGCCCGCCCTGTGGCGGTACGGCGGCAACGGTGCCTTCCATCAGCTTCAGCAACGCCTGCTGCACGCCTTCGCCCGACACGTCGCGCGTGATCGAGGGGTTTTCGGACTTGCGCGTGATCTTGTCGACCTCGTCGATATAGACGATGCCGCGCTGCGCGCGCTCCACGTTGTATTCGCTCGATTGCAAAAGTTTGAGAATGATGTTTTCCACATCCTCGCCCACATAACCCGCTTCGGTCAGCGTCGTGGCGTCGGCCATGGTGAAGGGCACATCCAGAATGCGGGCCAGCGTCTGCGCCAGCAAGGTCTTGCCGCACCCTGTCGGACCGATCAGCAGGATGTTGGACTTCTGCAACTCGATGTCGCTCTTGCCCGAATGGTTCAGGCGCTTGTAGTGGTTGTGAACCGCCACGGACAGAACCCGTTTGGCCCTGGCCTGCCCGATCACGTAATCGTCCAGCACCTGGCAGATTTCCTGCGGCGTCGGCACGCCTTCGCTGGATTTCAGCCCGGCGTTCTTGGTTTCCTCGCGGATGATGTCCATGCACAACTCGACGCATTCGTCGCAAATGAACACCGTGGGGCCCGCGATCAGCTTGCGCACCTCGTGCTGGCTCTTGCCGCAAAAGCTGCAATAAAGCGTGTTCTTGCTGTCGCTGCCATTGTTGTTCGACATTCCGTACCTTTCGGGCGGTGCCCAGCAGTTGATCGGCCTCGTCAGACCGGTCGTATCGTCTCTATCTGGCCAGCTTAAGACAGGTGATAGGTCACCACAATGTCAAAATCACCGGCGCGACCGGGGCCGCACCGGGCCGGTCCGTCACTTCTTGTCGTCATCCGACTTGGCGCGATTCTCGACGATTTCATCGATCAGGCCCCAGTCCCTGGCGTCTTCGGGGGACATGAAATTGTCGCGCTCCAGCGCCTCTTCGACCTTCTTCAGGGTCTGGCCGGTATGCCTGACGTAAATCTCGTTCAAACGCCGCTTGAGCTTCAGCGTCTCTTCGGCGTGAATCATGATGTCCGTCGCCTGGCCCTGATATCCGCCCGACGGCTGGTGAACCATGATTCGGCTGTTGGGCAAAGAGAACCGCATGCCTTTTTCCCCCGCCGTCAGCAGCAGCGACCCCATCGAGGCCGCCTGCCCGATCACCAGCGTGCTGACCTTGGGCTTGATGTATTGCATCGTGTCATAGATCGACAGCCCGCTGGTGACCACGCCACCGGGACTGTTGATATACATGCTGATTTCCTTGCTGGGATTTTCCGCCTCGAGATGCAGAAGCTGCGCCACGATCAGGCTCGACATGCCGTCATGCACCGGGCCGTTCACGAAAATGATCCGCTCCTTCAACAGGCGCGAAAAGATGTCATAGGCCCGCTCGCCCCGGCTGGTTTGTTCGACCACCATGGGAACAAGGGTATTCATGTAGGTTTCATATGGGTCTGTCATGTTCGCCTGCCTGTGAGAATGTTTCGATCTTTACCGCCTAGGTGCTAACGGAGTCTTAGTCTTGCGCTCCCCCCCCTGCAAGGGGCAGTCCCCAAGGATTTATACCCGACAATCGCGATGCTTCAGCGCCCGTCATAGCCCTTTTTCTGCGCCTGGTAGAGCCGCGCATAGAGCCCGTCGCGCGCAAGCAACTCTTCGTGACGCCCGTCTTCCACCAGCGCCCCGGCCTCCAGCACGAAAATCCGGTCGGCCTCGGAAATCGAGGACAGCCGGTGTGCCACGACAATCGTCGTCTTGCCCTTGGTCAGACGATCCAGTGCCGATTTGATCCGCTCTTCGGTGGCCTGATCCAGCGCGCTTGTGGCCTCGTCCAGCAGCAGGATCGGCGCATCGCGCAGGAACGCCCGCGCAATCGCGATCCGCTGCTTCTGCCCGCCCGACAACTGCGCGCCCTTCGGGCCGACCGCCGCGCCGCCACGCGCACGGATCAGATCGGCGATCTCGGCGGCTTCGGCGGCGCGCCACACCTCTTCCTCGCTCGCCTCGGGTTTGACGTAGCGGATGTTTTCCCAGATCGAATTGTTGAAGATCACGATATCCTGCGCCACGACCGAGAAACTTTCGCGCAGCGCCTTCACCTTCAGATCGCGGATCGGCTTGCCCCCGATGGTGATCTGCCCGCCCTGCACGTCGTATAGCCGCGACAACAGGGACAGGATCGTCGTCTTGCCCGATCCCGTGGCCCCCACGATGGCCGACATCTTGCCACCCTCGAACGTCATATCCAGCCCGCGGAACAAGGGCTGATCGGGACTGTAGGAAAACCGGATGTTTTTCAGCTCGATGTCGCCTGCCGTATCGAACTCGGACACTGCACCGGGCGCGTCATGGATCGTGGGTGTCTCGTCATAGATGCTGCGGATACGGTCGAGGATCACCAGTTGCGATTGCAGCTGGCCAAAGAACTGCGCCAGCAACCGCGCGGGATCGAACACCATCACCATCCCCAGCAGGAACGTGATGATCCCGGCGCCGTCGACATCGAATTGCGGGCTCAGCACCATATAGCCGCCGCCGCCGATCACCAGAACATACACAAAGGCCGAACTCAGGTCGATCGACGGCATCACCAGCGCCTGCGTCCTTTGCAATCTGGCGCTGAGATCGCGCAATTGGCGTGTCCCGGCCTTCAGGCGGCCCGATTCCATCTCTTCCTGGCTGGCGATCTTGACCGTGCGCATCCCGTTCACGGTTTCTTCGATGCCGTTCATGTAATCGCCACGGGCCTGTTCGGCCTGACCCTGCGTGTCCTTAACGCGATCCGAGACATAGTTCATCACCCAGATGATGAACGGCAAAACCACGACAGCCGTGCCGAACAGGATCGGGTTTTTCCAGATCAGATAGCCTGAGACGATAACAACCGTCACCAGGTCGCGCACCGCGTTGGCCAGTTGAATTCCGACAAAACTCCCGATGGCCTGCGTCTGCCCCACCAGACGCTGCAGGATCTGTCCCGAGCGTGTCCGCTCGAAATAGGCCAGGTCCAACGACATCAGATGGTCGATCATATCGCTGCGCATATCGTGAACCGCGGCATTGCTGACACGGATCGCCACGATGGGCACCAGAAACGACATCAGACCGCGCAGGGCAAACAGCCCGAACACGACGACGCAGACAACCACGAGATCGCTCACCGCACCTGACTCGAAGATCACCCGCAGCCCGTTCTCGGTCATCGACAGGAACTGCTGATACACCAAGCCCTGAACAAGGATCATCAACAGGATCACGACAAGCCACTTCACCCGGTGCCGAAGATACCGGGACCAGAACCAGCGCAGGTTGACCCGGTCGGTTTTGGAAAACAGCGGCCCGCGCTTGCGCGGCTCTGCACTCACAGCCTCGGCTTGCTCTGCGTCGGCATCGGTATCGGCAGACTGCATCGCCTGCCCCTTTGCCTCGGCCTCCTCGTCGCGCGTCGTCTGCTCGGTCTGGTCGCTCATGCGCTTCACGCGCTCCTGTACTGCTTACCCGCGCCGCTATACGATCTTTGCACTCAAACGTCAGCCCCCGGTTTGCCTCGGGGGGCCAATTCCACGGACGATCCCAAAGACCCTGCGAAACCAGCACCTCCGCCGTGCGCCCTGTTAACATCTGCCCGGACCGGCACAAATACCGACGCGATACCGACGTGATACGGATGCAATACCGATCGCGATTTATCCTGTTAACCAAGGGGTTTCAGGGTGAGTCGCGCCAAAGGTTAACGAAACACCCCCGGCACCGGGCCGGGGGTGTGATCTCATCGAACGCCCGACAGGCTCAGCCGAACATGTCTTCGGTGATCCCGGCATACCATCCCACCGATTCCTCGTAGGTCGCCTTGCGCAGCGCCGCGTCCTCGCCGGTCTGGCTGATGAAACCGTCCACCTTGGCGATCTTTTCCTCCGTCGCCTCGTAGGACGCCCCCACCTTGACCCCGTCATCGGTGTCGATCAGGCTCCAGCAAGTGTTTGAAAACTTGGCAGGAAACACTTTGGAAGCGGTCAGAGCCCCACGCACGGCCATCGCCGCGACCTTGGCCTGGCTGTTGGCCGAATAGCCCGATTTCGGCATGTCGCCCTGACTGGTCGCATCCCCCAGAACGTGGATGTTCTCATCCATCCGGCTTTGCATCGTGGCTGGCACCACCGGGGCCCAGTTCCCCTCGGTGATCCCCGCCATGTCACAGATACGGCCCGCCTTTTGCGCCGGTATCACATTGCAAACATTGACGTTTTCCACGCTCCCGTCGATATCCAGGGTCATCTCATCAGGGTTCACACTGACATTGCCACCCCCGAAATCCGGCCCGATCCGTTCGACCATGCCGCCATAATGCTTCTGCCAGCCCTCCTCGAACAACGCCTGTTTGGAAAACTTCTCCTTGGGATCGGCAATCAGGATCTTGGCGGTCGGATTGATCTGCTTCAACAGATGCGCCACCATGCTGATCCGCTCATACGGCCCTGGCGGACAGCGGTACGGGTTGGGCGGGGCGATCATGGCATAAAGCCCGCCCTCGGGCATGGATTCGATCTGCGCTTTCAGCAACTCGGTCTGGCTGCCGGCCTTGTAGGCATGGGGCATCTTGTTCTGCGCGGTCACGCTCCAGCCCGGCACGGCCCCCTCGACAAATTCAATGCCCGGACTCAGGATCAAACGATCATAAGGCAGCACCGCGCCCCCCGCCAATGTCACGGTTTTCGCCTCGCGGTCGATCCCCACTGCCCAGTCATGCACCACGTTGACGCCATACTCGCTAGCCAATGTGCCGTAGCTATGGCCGATACTGCTCAACTCGCGGAAACCGCCTATGTAGAGGTTCGAGAAAAAGCAGGTGTAATAGGCGCGCGTGGGCTCGACCAGCGTAACGTCAATCGCACCATCGCTGTCCTTGGCGATGTAGCGCGCGGCAGTCGCACCGCCCGCACCGCCGCCCACGACCACCACGCGCGGCTTGCTCTGCGCCCCCAGCATCGGGGCAGACAGCATCGCCGCCGCCGCAGCGCCCGTCCCGATAAAGGCTCGTCTGTTCAGAGTCATTTCCGTTTCCTCCCGTGATAAACAACCAATCGTTCCAGTTTATTCTATGTCCCGAAAATACGCCGCCAGCGCCGCGATCTCTTCGTCGCTCAGACGCCCCGCCATCATCTGCATCACCGGGTGTGGCCTGATCTTGCGCTTGTAGGCATGCATCGCCATCACGAAATCCTCTTGCGGCCAGTTGGTGATCGACGGGATACCATCATCGTTGCCATCCGCCTGGTGGCAGGTCTTGCACTCACTGGACAGGTACTCGCCATATTCCGCGTCTCCTACCAATGCCAAGATATCTTCGGGCAACTCCACCTCGGCGGGGATCGCCGTTGGATCGGCTTCAGGAATGTTGCTTGGATTGTCCGAGTAAATCCGCAGATAGGCCAGCACATCGGCCCGGTCTTGCGGCTCTTCCAACCCGTCGAAATTCATTCGCGTGTCGCTGACCAACAACTTGGGATGGGTCAGGTAGGCATCGAGTTTGTCCAGATGCCACACCAACCCGTCCGCCCCGGCACGCTTCAAGCCTTCGGAATACCGAAACCCTTCGGCGACCGACCCCGCATTGCGCCCGAAGAGTCCGTTCAGATGCGGGCCAATGCCGTTCTCGGCCCCCCGGCCCACCTCATGACACCCCGCACACAGTTCAAATATCTCCTTGCCACGCTCCGCGTTGCCGATCTCGTCGGCCAGGGCCGGTGCCGCCAAAGCCACACTCACCACCAAAAACCGCACCACATTACCATACATCCGGATCAATCCCCTGTTTTTCCAGCGCTTCGAACTTGTCCTGTAAATACCGCTGGAACGGTTGTTGCCTGTATTCACCGGTTTCAACGTATTCCAGCGATGAAAGGTAATGGAACGGCTTCAGATAGCCGGGCAAGCGAAAGCTCTCGGCGTCTCGGGCGCTCTGCGCGCCGACAGATTCAGCCGCGAACAAAAGGGTGGTCGGCGTATAGTTGACCCCCCATTTCTGCGCCAGATCGCGTTCTTCCAGCACCTCGCCGTCAAAATCCATGACTTCGCGTGATCCCCACAGGTTCAGCTGGATGACATCGAAATTGGACTTGATGTACTCGGTGATCTCGGGGCGGGTGAAATTGACCTGATGCAATTCCCGGCAATAGGGACAGCCTTTTTGCTCGAACAGGATCATCAGATGCCTGTCCCGGTCTGCCGCATGGGCCAGATCGTCTCCGAGTTCCAGAAAACTGTCCAGGAACCACGGCTGCTTGTGCAACCCGTCGTCACCCAGTTCCGCGGCAACAGCCCATTTTCCGGCCACGGCAGTGGCGGCCAGCGTTGCCATTAAAATACGGCGTGTCAGCATGGCATCTCCTCCTCCCAAAGGATACCCTGACAGTCTACGCCAGAAGGTCGCTCCGGACCAAATCAAGCAGGGCCGGCACATTGGCCGGCCCTGTCACCATCCCGCTTATTGCGAAAAGGATTTCAGATACTCGATCACCGCGGCGATATCCTCGTCCTTGCGCAGGCCGTTGAACGACATCTTGGTGCCTTTGACATAGCCACGCGGATCGGACAGGAATTCCGCCATGGTCTCGGCGTTCCAGACCAGACCTTCCTCGCCCATCGACTGCAACGTCTTGGAATATTTGAAATCCCCGACCGCCGCCATGTGGCGCCCGATCACGTCATTCAGCTGCGGACCGACACGGTTTTTCGCACCCTCGCCCACCTGATGGCAAGCCTTGCATTTACGGAAAACCTTTTCGCCATCCTCGACCAGCGCCATGTCCAGCGCCACCTCTTCGGCGACCGCTTCTTCCGCAGCCGCGTCTTCGGGTTCGGCCTCCGCCATCTGCTCGATCTTTTCATCGGCAGCGGTGTCGGCATTGGCCTCTTCCATCGCGTCCTCGGCGTCGGCTTCCCCTTCTTCTTCGGGAGTCACATCCAGAACTGCGGCGCGCATGGTGATTTCCACGCTGTCCTTGCAGTTCTCCATGCAGGCCTCTTCGCTGAACCGGGGATATTCGGTTTCGGCCCGGTCATCCACGATGAACCCGTCGGCATTGGGCATTTCGACCTCAAGGAAATTTTCGTTCGTCAGAACGAAATCCTCGTCCACCAGATAGTTGGAATACAGAATATAGGCCACGATGGCATAGGTATCGTCCACCGACATGGTCTGCGCCGCGCCAAACGGCATCGAGCGATGCACATAATCCCACGCCGTCGACAAGTACGGCCAGTAAGAACCGACCGTTTTCACCGGGTCCTTGTCTGCCAGCGTGTCATCGCCGCCCGCCAGCTTGGGCCAGTTGCCCACGCCTTCGGCAAAATCACCGTGGCAGATCGCGCAGTTGTCGATGAACAGCGTTTCACCGTCCATGACCGAGCCCGACCCTTCGGGCAGCCCCGTTCCATCCGGGCTGACATCCAGATCCCAGGCGGCAACCTCTTCCGGCAGGGCCTCGCGGCCAAGGCCGAGGCGCTTGGCTTCGGCGGCTTCGTCCGCGCGGGCGGCCGCGATGAACATCATGTCCGGCGACCCGGCATCGGCCGAAACGATCGGCATCTCGGCCGGCATCGGCGCGACGTTCCGATCCGCGAAATTGTAGGCAGCGGTCAGAAGAGCGACCGCGCCGACCCCGCTCAACCCGTACAGCTTAAGAGACTTCGACATTCTCTGCCTCCCCGTTTTCCTTCACCCACCAGGTCTGGATGCAGTTGTTGTGATAGATCGAATTCTCGCCGCGCACGTCGCGCAAAGCGTTCTTGGTCGGCTGGACATACCCGGTTTCATCATGGGCACGGGACTGCAACAGCATCTCTTTGCCGTCCCACTCGATCTCGAGATAGAAACGCGACAGCGCCTTGGACTGGCCCTCTGCCGCAAGGCGGGCCTGCTGCCAGTTCTTGCCGCCATCGGTCGAGACATCCACACGGGTGATCGCACCGTGGCCCGACCATGCCAGCCCGGTGATGACCAACGGTCCGGGGCCGTGCTTGATCGGCGATTGCGGGCTGGGGCTGGTGACGACCGATTTGGCATCCATGACCCAGGTCCACTTGCGGCTGGTGCCATCGGCCAGCGTATCGGTGTATTTCGAGGTTTCCTCGCGGCTTTCGACGGCCTGATGTGTCACTTCGATACGGCGCAGCCACTTGACCCACATGTTGCCTTCCCAACCGGGAACGACCAGGCGCACGGGATAGCCATGCTCCTTGCGCAGCGCTTCGCCATTGGCCTTGAAGGCGACCAGAACATCGTCCAGCGCCTTGTCCATCGGGATCGAGCGCCCGTTCGACGAGGCATCGGCCCCTTCGACGTAGACCCACTTGTCCGACAGATCGCCCGCAGCCGCCAGCCCCGCCTCGGTCAGCAGGGTGCGCAGGGACACACCGGAATATTCCATGTTGTGGATCATGCCGTGGGTAAACTGCGCGCCATTCAATTGCGCCCCGGCCCATTCCATGCCCGTGTTTGCCGCGCATTCGCAGAAATACACGTGGTTTTCACGCGGAAAGCGTTCCAGATCCTCGTAGGTGAACACCAAAGGCTTATCGACCAGCCCGTTGATCATCAGGCGGTAATCGTCCTTCGTCAGCTCGATCGCGCCCGAGTGGTGACGCTCGAACGCGCAGCCCTGCGGGGTGATCGTGCCATCCAGCGCGTGGATCGGGGTGAAGTTGATCGAACTGATCGTATCGGCGGTCAGCCACTCCACATTGCGGCGGATCACGTCATCCTCGAACCGGATCGGCATGCCATACGGCGTCGCATCCACCCCCTCGCCCAGTCCGCTCGCCCATTCCTGCACTTCGGTGATCAGCGGGTCAGGCCCGGCCGCGCGGGCCATTCCGGCCCCGGCAACCGCCCCTCCGGCCGCCACAGCGCCCTTCAGGAACGCGCGGCGCGAGGCCCCTTTCTTTTCGTTGTCGGCTGTCATCTGTCCTTAGCCTCCTCTTACAACATCAAATTCGCTTACGTGAATATGATGAATCCACGGTATCCGTCAAACGGTCGCGGCACGAATTACGTGCCGCTGACCTTCACACTTGTGTTCGGCTCCAGCGAAACCGTGCCGAGCTTGCGGATATGGCTTTCGACCACGTCCCAGATCTGCGGCCCTTCGGTGCCTTCGTTCACGCTGGCCCAACCGGCCACGACATAATTGCGCGCCGGGTCGATCGGCTCGCCCGTGCTCAGCAACGTCATGTCGGAAATCCGTTCGCCTTGCGGTTTGGAAACGTCGATGGAATAGCCCATACCGCCGATCCGCACCATGTCCCCGCCCTGCTGGTAGTAGGGATCGGGATTGAAGATGTTGTCGGCCACGTCTTCAAGGATCACCTTGATGAACTCGCCGGTCATCTCGCTGCGATAGGCCTTGCCATAGGTCATCGAGGTGACGTTCCATATATCTTCGCGCGTGATGTCGCCGCCGGGCACGATGCTGGGCCCCCAACGCACACCCGGGCTCATGGCGATCTCGGCATCGCGCTCACTCAGCAACGCATCGCAAATCAGATCGTCCCAGGACCCGTTGAAGTTACCACGACGATACAGCAGGCTGTCGGTCTGGCCGATCACCTCGTCCAGTTCGGCCTGATAGGGCGCACGCTGTTCGTTGATCAGGGCGGCCACCTCGGCATCGGGCTCGATCACGTCGCTGAAAATCGGGATCAGCTTGTGGCGGAACCCCATCATCCGCCCGTCGCGCACATCCAGATCGACGCGGCTGATGAATTTCCCGTTCGACCCGCTGGCGATGATGATCGTATCGCCCACCAGCACCGGCTCGGGCAGCGCATCATGGGTATGCCCCGACAGGATCACGTCGATCCCCTTGACCACGCCGGCCATTTTCTTGTCCACGTCAAAGCCGTTATGGCTCAGGCAAACGACCAGTTCGGCACCCTGCTCGCGCACCTCGTCGACCATCTGCTGCATATGCTCGTCACGGATGCCGAAGCTGTAATCGGGGAACATCCATCCCGGATTGGCGATCGGCATATACGGGAAGGCCTGACCGATCACGGCGATCTTCACGCCGCCGCGCTCAAAGAATTCATAGGGTTTGAAATCTTCCGCCGGCTCGTCCCATTCCGCATCGAAAATATTCTGCCCAAGCGCGGCAAAGGGCAGGCCTTCGACGATTTCGCGCACCCGGTCCTGCCCAAGGGTGAATTCCCAGTGGAAGGTCATCGCATCGGGCTTGAGCGCGTTCATCACGTTGACCATGTCCTGACCCGCGGTCTGATAGCAGGTGTAGGACCCGTGCCACGTGTCGCCACCATCCAGCAACAGCGCATCGGGGCGCGCGGCCCGGATCGAATTGATTACCGTCGCCACACGATCCAGACCGCCAACGCGGCCGTATTCCTTGGCCAGCGACGAGAAATCGTTGTAGGTCAGTGCGTAATGCGACGGGCTGCCGTCTTCGATCCCGTACATCTTGCGGAAATCCGCCCCGGTGACATGGGGCACCTCGCCCTTGTTGCCACCGACCCCGATATTGATCTCCGGCTCGCGGAAATAGATCGGTTTCAACTGGGCGTGGATATCGGTCACATGGATCAGCGACACGTTCCCGAACGTGTCGAACTCCAACAACTGGTCTTGCGTCAGCGTCTGCTGCGCCGCCAGCCTGGCCCAGTTGCCAAACCCGCTTGCGCCCACCATCGCCGAGGCCGCCATGCTGACCTGTAGAAAATCGCGACGAGAGATCATTTCAGTCTCCGATAGTTAAAGTTAACCCTGCCCGCGCCCGGCCTTCCGGATGCGGCTTGGCCCGAAGGCCCCGAATTTCAATGTCATGCAGGCAGCGGCAAGCCGGGGCGACGGGGCCGCCCCGGCCAGTATCAGATCAGTTGCGGACCGACGGACCTTCGACCGACAGGCCATTACCGCGGCTCGCAACATAAAGCTCAAGCGCCACGAACTCCTCGCCACCCGGCTTGAAGGTCTCGGCGCGGGTATCCCGCACGCATCCCTTGAACCGCGCGTGAACCGTATTCAGCTTGGTGTTCTTCAGGCGATAGGTCGGAAATCCGTTGATCTGCCCCTGACTCAGGTGGTCGGCGCGGATCATGTTCCCGTAATTGTCCTCATGGCAATTGGAGCAGCTCAGTTCCAGCTGACCGTAACGGGTATAGTAGATTTCCTTGCCCTTCTCCCAGGTCTCTTTCGCCGGGCCGTCAATGGCCACATCCACCGGCATCCCACGCGATTGCAGCGTGATCAGGGCTTCCATGTTGGCCATCTGGCCGCTGGTGTACCCATAGGGTTCGGCCCCCATGTTTTCTTCGCGGCAGGCGTTGATCTGCATGGCGAGCGTACGGACTTCGCCCGCATTCTCGTTCCACTTGGGATAAACGGCGCGAACGCCGGTCATGCTTTCGGGGCCTTCATGGCACGAGGCACAGGACTTGCCCTCGGACCCTTCGACGGTATCCCACTGCTCCTGGCCGATTTCGACGAAGACCATACCGGGGTTGTCGAAATCATCCATTTCCAGAACCTGGGTTTCGTCCGAGCGGAAGTGCCAGCCGGACATGATCATGTCCATGTTGGCCTCTTCCATATGAGCGGGCAGCGGTGCCTTGGTCACGATCTCGGTTTCGCCGTTGATGATCAGCTTATCATCGTCCGGATCCGCCGAGGCCATGCCTGGCACAGCCAGCATAACTGCGGCCACTGCTGTCATTGCATTGAATTTCATACGTTTCCTCCCTTGGGCTGCCCTGCCCGCCCGGTCGGGACCGGCAGGGCGCCTTTATAGTTTTCAACGATCAGCCGACCGAAACCGCCTTGACGTCTTCGTACACGTCGCCGTCATCATCGTACCAGGTGAACTTGAATTCACCGGCTTCGGGCACCTGGGCCTCGAACTCGAAATACGGGTTGGTCGAAATCGCAGGCTCCATCTTGACCTCCACGACGCTCTGGCCGTTGAACTCACAGGTGAAACGATTGATGATCGAACGCGGAATGGTATTGCCGTCGCTGTCCTTGCGCTGACCCGATTCCATCTTGTGGCTGATCAGCGTCTTGATGACGATCACCTCGCCGGCATCTGCCGACTTGGGAACTTTCACGCGGGGGCGTACACCTTTTGCCATTGTACTGTCTCCTTCTCGCTTAGCCGCCGCAGCCGCCGATGGTGACCTTCACGGTCTTCGAAACCTTGGCAAAGCTGCCATCGGCCATCTTGGCCACAGCTACCACGTCCTGCGTACCGGCAAGGCGGATACGGGTCTTGGCGCGGTGCGCACCGGCCAGCGCGCCAAAGGTAAAGGTCGCCACACCGGGGGTCGGGTTGCCGGCGGCCAGCACCATGATCGCCTCGGCGCCATCGGCCCCGACCTCGATCGGAACCGTGTTGCCGTTTTCCGCGATCTCGGGCGCGTCCAGATCGACACCGCCCTCGGCCACGTCGGCACCGCCGGTGAATTCATTGATCATGTCGTCCACGGCCGAGGCCATGGCAGGCATGGGCAGCACGGTCACCGCCGCAGCGGCGGCCCCGAGTGCCATAGTTTCGCGTCGTGTGAATTGCATCTTCATCTCCTTGATGAGCGTAACCGGATCACTGTTCCTTGAGAGTGACAAGGAAGGCGACCACGTCTTCGATTTGCTGGGCCGACAGCAGCGGGTCCAGCGGACCCTCAGGGGCTTTGCCGGTATAGGCGTTGCCCGGCCGTACGAAACCATCAACCTTATAATAGGCCGGCATCATCGTATCCGGATAGGTATTCTTGGCGTTGGACACGATTCCGCGGATTTCAGCCTCGCTCCAGCGGTCGGCGACGCCATCCAGCGTCGGCCCGATTTCGCCATGGAACGGCGCGTCATTCAGCGCGGTGACCTCGTGACAGGAAATACAGTTGCCGATCGACTTGGTCTTCATGACCATCGCGCCGTTCTCCGGATCTCCCGGCTGGCCGGTCAGAGATTCGGCGACAGCGCCATATTCGTCAAACTGCACATCCGCCGGGGCAACCGGTTCGGCCATTGCAGAGCCGGCCGCAAGCACCGTTGCCGCCAGAAGTGTTGTTGAAAGCTTCATGTTTCCTCCCATAGCTACCATGTTCTTTGCTGCGATAGCTCGGTATACAGTAGGCTACCAGCCACACGCTACGCAACAACAAATTCAGGTTTGTGAATTATTTCCCGTTCAGCGCCGTATCTTTACTGATCTTGCCCGGCCTGACGCTCCTTGATGCGCCGCGCATGATACCTTTGAAAATCCTCACCGTTTTCGATCTCGTAACGCTTTTCATTGACCCAGACATACATATCCAACGCCGTGCTTTTCGAAAACGCGCCCGGCATGATCGCGACGGCGGCATCCTTGGCAGATTTACCCTCTTTCACTTCTTCGGGCAGGTAGATCACCGTCGGCGTGAACAGAATCCCCCATTTACGCAGCAGGTCTTTCTCGGACATGGATTCGCCATCCAGATCGGTCACTTCCCGGTCGCCATGCAGGTTCAATTGCACGACAAAGTAGTTTTCCCGAATATATTCCGCGATATCCTCCTGCGGATACACCTCTTCATGCATTTTCTTGCAATAGATGCACCCGCGCTGCTCGATCATCAGCGCCATGCGCTTGCCCTCGGCGCCCGCTTCGGCCAGATCCTCGCGCAGGTCGAGGAATGTCTCGCGCATCCAGTCCTCTTTGTGCAGGCCGTCATCGCCCAGTTCCGCCGCGACAGCAGGCATTGCCAGTCCACCCAAGAGCACAGCCAGAGCCAAAATCATACGTTTCATAATCAATCCTCCCATCGTTCTGTCATTGCGCGATCCGATCATCCGATCGACTGGAATCCGGGGAACCATCGAATCATCATATCCGCGATCAGGTTAACAGCGTCTGTCGCGATCAGAACAGCGAACAGGATCAGCATCCCCCCCATGACCTTTTCGACATAGCCCATGTATTTCCGCTTGCTCTGAATCCAGTTCAGGAACGGGCGCGCGAAAAACGCCGCCACGATGAACGGCGCGGTCATCCCCAACCCATAGACCAGCAGCAACAGCGCCCCCTCGGCCAGGCTCCCCATGCCGCTGGCCACCATCAGGATCGCCGCCAGCGCCGGGCCCACGCAGGGCGTCCAGCCAAAGCCAAAGGCCAGCCCCATCAGATACGCGCCGATGATCGTCGTCGGTTCGGCGCTGCTTTCCATGCGCGCCTCGCGATAGAGCAGCGGGATGCGCAGGATTCCAAGGAAATGCAGACCAAACAGCAGCAGAATGCCCGCCGCGACATAGCTTAGCGGCTGGCGCCATTGCGCGAAGGCCTGCCCAAGCGCCGTCGCCCCCATGCCCAGCAACACGAAGATCGTCGTCACACCCAGGGCAAAGAAAACGGCCGACACCACAAGACGTTTCTGCGCCCCCGGCGCGATGTCGTCCTCGCCGCGCAGCTCGTTCATCGAAAGCCCTGCCATGTAGCACAGGTAAAACGGCACCATCGGCAGGATGCAGGGTGTAAAGAATGACAAGAGCCCGGCAAGTGCTGCCCCCGCATAGGAAATTTCCAGCATCCTCGAAGCTCCTTGTTAACTCAACATATTCAAATTATGTTTTGTGAATATCCAACTTCAATCGGTTCCTCAATGGCCCTGCGTAAATTTACCGTTCTCTCGTCGCTCATCTGGCTGCTCATGGCGTCTGTTTCCCATGCCGTCGAACTGATCATGGTCGAACGCGCGGGCTGCCATTACTGCATCGAATGGAAAACCGATCTGGGCCCGATCTACCCAAAGACGCCCGAAGGCATCTATGCGCCGCTGCGCATGGTTTCGATTCAGGACGCCCCGCCGGACGGTATTGAGTTCAACCGCCCCGTGACCTTTACGCCGACCTTCGTTCTGGTCGATGGCGGGCAGGAACTGGGCCGGATCGAAGGCTATCCGGGCGAAGATTTCTTTTGGGGGGTTCTCGGGATGCTGCTTGAAAAACACACCGATTACCCGCAACAACCACGCACGAACTGATCACGAACGCCCGAAACGGGCAAAAAAAAACGGAACCGGGACAAATGGCACTTCCAGTTTTCGACACTTCGCTGACCGACGCCGAGATGGACCGCATGGTCGAGAACGCGACCAATGCATCGAACTTCCTCAAGGCGATCAGTCACGAAGGCCGGTTGATGATCCTGTGCCACCTTGTCAGCGGCGAAAAATCCGTCACCGAACTGGAAGACCTCCTGTCGGCGCGTCAGGCCGCCGTGTCGCAACAACTGTCGCGCCTGAGGCTCGAAGGGCTGGTCGTGCCCCGGCGCGAAGGCAAGGCGATCTATTATCGTCTGGCCGATAACCGGCCACGCCGTGTACTCGAACTCGTGTATGAGTTATTCTGCTCCGAAGATTCCGAGGCTGCACGGGCCTGACGCGTGTCACCTCGGGGCCAGGGGACCGCGCCATGTTCGAATTCATCACAGACAATACGCTCGTCGCGCTGATCGGGGCGGCTTCCGGCATTCTGCTGGGGCTGGCGGCCCGGATGGGGCGCTTTTGCACCATGGGCGCCATCGAAGACATGCTTTATGGCGGCTCGACGGTGCGGATGCGGATGTGGATTCTGGCCATCGGCGTCGCCATGATGGGCACCTTCGCCCTGACAGGTGCCGGAATGATGGCCCCGGAACAGTCGTTCTACCTCTCGATTCGCTGGATGCCGCTGGCCTCGATCCTGGGCGGGCTGATGTTCGGCTATGGCATGGCGCTGGCCGGAAACTGCGGATACGGCTGTATCGCACGGCTCGGCGGCGGCGATATCCGCGCCTTCGTCATCGTGATCGTGATGGGCGTTTCGGCCTATATCGTGCTGTATGGCCCCGTGTCCTACCTGCGGAACATGGCGTTCTTTCAGGAAGAGGTCACAAATGGCCTGCCCCCCGGCCTGATCCATCTGGCCGCCCGGCAGACCGGCCTGCCGCTGGCCCCGCTGGGGATCGCCATCGGCGCGCTGATCGCCCTGGGCGCGCTGGCCTCGCGCACGCTGATCACCGAACCCAAGTCGATCCTCTGGGCCTGTGCCGTGGGTCTGGCGATCACCGCCGGTTGGGCGGGCAGCTATTGGGTGGCGACCACCGGCTTTACCGCCATGCCCGTGGTCTCGCACAGCTTCTCGGCCCCGGTCGGTGAATCCCTGCTCTACCTCATGACCGCCTCGGCCCGCGCCCCGTCCTTCGCGGTGGGGTCGGTCACGGGCGTTGCGCTCGGGGCCTTCATCGGCTCGCTGATCAAGGGGCATTTCCGGTGGGAAGCCTGCGAAGACCCCCGCGAACTGCGCCGCCAGATGAGTGGCGCGGCACTCATGGGCGCGGGCGCGGTGCTGGCCATGGGCTGCACCGTGGGGCAAGGCCTGTCGGCCTTTTCCGTCCTCAGCTATTCCGCCCCCGTGACGTTCCTCGCGATCATCGCCGGCGCGGCCCTCGGCCTGCGCCAGCTGATCGAAGGCTTCCAGCCCGCCGAATAACGCCCGCCACCACGGCTCAGGCATGCGCCCTGTCCGTGCATCGTCAAATCCAGTCCCGAAAATGTCCCAATTCCCGCCACAAACGGACGTCACACTGACAAGCGCGTCCGGCGGAACGCCCTGCACGTTGCAGAAATCTCCGCAGTGTATCCGGCGCGGCCGCGCCACGTTGTAAGAGTAATCGAGGTTCGGGCAAGGCATGCAAATCAGAACAACGCCAGAAATATCTGGAAAAACAGGCCGTGGCGGAAACGCCGTCACCTGTTTCACACCGGGCACGATGATCACCACGACGACAGGTCGTTGCGCCGTCAACGATCTGAAACCCGATGATCGTGTCCTGACCCGCGACAGCGGGTTTCAACCGGTCGTCTGGATCGGTCAGCGAACATGCAGCGCCGCAACTCAGCGCAGCGATCCCGCGCAGGCCCCGATTCTGATCCGGGCGGATGCCCTCGGCCCCGGCCTGCCCGCGCAGGACATGATCGTGTCCCCCCGGCACCGGTTCCTCACAACCGATCCGGCGCTTTTGTCCGCCCTGAACGAAACCGAAGCCCTGATCGAGGCGCGCGCCCTGCTGGGCCGTCCCGGTATTTCGCGCACCGCCCCGGCCCGGCAGACCTATGTCCATGTGCTGTTCGACCGGCACGAGGTCATCCTGTCCGACAATACATGGTCTGAAAGCTTCCGCCTCGATCGCACCAATACACAGGCGCTGATCCACGATCGCGAAACACAGGTCCTGGTCCATTTCGCGGCACAGGGCCATCAGCCCGTCGAGTTGCAACCACCCGCGCGCACCTGCCTGCCCTGCCTCGACACCGTCGCCTGAGCGCACAACCGCGATTCGCGAATACCTGCGCACTGCGCCGGGATGCCAGCACGCGCTCGGCGTCCCACCCTGCCCGCCCCCTTGCAATTCGGCGCCCGACAGGCAAAGCCTTGAGCAAAGCAAGGACGCCAATGATGCCCGACGATTCCACTCAGACCGATCCTTTCGCCATCCCCCCCGACACGATGGGCATGACCGCCGAGCAGATGCGTCGGCTGGGTCACAGGGTCGTCGATATGGTCGTCGACCGGTTCGAACGCCGCAATGCCGAATCCGTGATCACCACGGGCGATGCCGACGATCTGACCGCACGGCTCGGCGGCGACCTCCCCGAAGCCCCGGTCGATCCCGATGCGACGCTGGATCTGATGGCGCAGGTGGTGATGCAGAACATGCAGCACGGCGACCATCCGCGCTATTTCGCCCGCGTGCCCGGCCCCGCCTCTTTCGCCGCGATCCTGGGCGACTGGATGGGCACCGGCTTCAACACCATCTGCGCCAGCTGGGGCGGCGGATCGGGCCCGGCGGTGGTGGAAACCACCGTCTGCTCGTGGGTCGCGCAAATGCTGGGCCTGCCCGACCGAACCGAGGGCGTCCTGCTGTCGGGCGGCTCACTGGGCAATTTCACGGGCTTCTGCGTCGCACGCTCCGAGATCGGGCACGGCGTGGCCTACCTGACCGATCAGACGCATTCCTCCCTGCCCCGCAACCTGCGCCAGATGGGCCTGTCCGAGGACGAAATCCGCATCCTGCCCTCGGACGACGCCTTGCGCATGTCCGCCGATACCCTGCGCAACGCCATCGCGGACGACATCGCCGCGGGCCGCCGCCCGATGATGGTCGTGGCCACCGCCGGCAGCACCAATACCGGCGCAACCGACCCGCTGGACGCCATCGCCGACATCTGCGCCGAACACGGCATGTGGATGCATGTGGACGGGGCCTATGGCGCACCCGCCGCGATCACCGAACCGGGCCGCGCCGTCCTGCACGGACTGGAGCGCGCGGATTCCGTGGTGCTGGACCCGCATAAATGGTTTTTCCAGCCTTACGATCTGGGCCTGTGCCTCGTCACCCGCCCCGGCGCGCTGGAGCGCTGCTTTTCCATGAACCCGGAATACCTGCGCGACGTTCAGGCAACGGGGGGCCAGGTGAACTACGGCAACCGCTCGCTGGAACTGTCCCGCCGCTCCCGTGCGCTCAAGCTCTGGATGTCGCTGCGCACCTACGGCGCTCAGGCGTTTCGCGATGCCGTGGCGCGGGGCATCGAGCTGGCCGAATTCACCGAAACCCACCTGCGCAGCCAGCCCGACACCTGGGAGGTGATCACCCCCGCGCAATTGGGCGTGGTGTGTTTCGCTCATCGCGGATCGGACGCCGCCGGTCACGCCGCACGGGCCGCGCGGCTGTCCGAATCGGGTTTCGCCACATTGTCCTCGACCATGCTCAAGGATCGCTCGGCGCTGCGGCTCTGCACCATCAACCCGCTGACCACCCGCGAGGACATCCTACAAACGCTCGACCGGCTGGCAGCCCCCCTCTGACATCACGCCCGAGCGATTGTATACTCGCTGAAACGGCATCTTCGACGGCTCCCGGACCGGCGCGTCCGGATCACGCTTACAACGGGCCTTCCGTCCGCTACACTGCGGCAATCCGGCAAAAATCGGACGAAAAGGCTTGTTTCGCACCCAAAAAGTCAGCTTTAACGGCGAACGGCGACAAACAGAACGGGACAGACATGAACGACGGCAGCAACCTCCTTCCCCTGATCGCAAGCCTTCCCTTTATCGGTGCACTGGTTCCCGGCCTCATGATCCGCGCCGGACGTAACGCCTGTGCGACATTCACCGCCGTTCCGACCGTTCTGGCACTGGTTTGCCTCGGCCTTCTGGCCCCTGCGGTGCTGCGCGGGGAAACCTTGCAGGCCGAAATCGCGTGGTTGCCGCAACTGGGCCTGTCGGCATCGTTCTTTCTGGACGGTCTGGGGCTGTTGTTTGCCGGGATGATCCTCGGCGTGGGCCTGCTGATCACCCTCTATGCACGGTTCTACCTGTCGGGCGACGACCCGATGGGGCAGTTCTATACCTACCTGCTGCTGTTTCAGGGCGCGATGCTGGGCATCGTCATTTCCGACAATATCCTGCTGCTGCTGATTTTCTGGGAACTGACCAGCCTGTCGTCCTTCCTGCTGATCGGCTACTGGAAACACCTGCCCGAGGGACGGCAGGGCGCGCGCATGGCGCTGGCCGTGACCGGCGCGGGCGGGCTGGCGATGATCGGCGGCATGCTGATCCTCGGCAATATCGTGGGCAGCTACAACCTGACCGACATCCTGTCACAGGGCGACGCGATCCGCGCCTCCGAGTGGTACATGCCCGCTCTGATCCTGATCCTGATCGGGGCCTTCACCAAATCCGCGCAGTTCCCGTTCCATTTCTGGCTGCCCCACGCCATGGCCGCCCCGACGCCGGTTTCGGCCTATCTGCACTCGGCCACGATGGTGAAGGCCGGCGTGTTCCTGATGGCCCGGATGTGGCCGGTTCTGGCGGGCACCGACGCGTGGTTCTATATCGTGTCGATCACCGGCATGATCACCATGATACTGGGCGCGCTGATCGCGCTGTTCAAGGACGACCTCAAGGCGCTGCTCGCCTTTTCCACGGTCAGCCACCTTGGCCTGCTCACCATGCTCCTGGGCTTCGGCACGAAAATGGCCGCCATCGCGGCGGTGTTTCACATCATCAACCACCTCACGTTCAAGGCCGCGCTCTTCATGACCGCGGGCATCGTCGATCACGAAACCCACACCCGCGACATCAAGCGCCTTGGCGGCCTGCGCCACCTGATGCCGATCACCGCCCTGATCGGCACGGTCGCCGCCCTGTCGATGGCGGGTATTCCCCTGTTCAACGGGTTCCTCTCCAAGGAAATGATGCTGGAGGAGGCCGCGCATACCGAATGGTTCCGCAACCCGTGGATCGTGCCGGTGCTGGCCACGTTCGGTGCGCTCCTGTCGGTGGCCTACAGCCTGCGCTTCATCTTCCATGTTTTCGCAGGGCCGGTGCGTGACGACTATCCGCACAAACCGCATGACCCGCCCTTCGGCATGTGGGCCTCGCCCGCGCTGCTGGTCGTGCTGGTGGTGCTGATCGGCCTCCTGCCGCACCTGGCCGAGCCGGTCGTGACCATGGCCGCCAACGCCGTGACCGGGCAGGACCTGCACCCGCATCTGAAAATCTGGCACGGCGTGACGCCTGCCCTCTTCATGTCCATCGCGGCGGTGGCGGGCGGCGCGATCCTGCTGGCGATGCACCGCCCGCTCGACCGCCTGTGGCTGGCCACCCCGCGCCCCGAAGCCAAGACGATCTTCGATGCGCTTTACGGCGCGCTGGCCGGGCTGTCCCGCGCACTGACCGACGGCCTGCACAACGGCGCGATCAGCCGCTATCTGGCGATCTTCGTCTCCGCCACGGTGGTGCTGGGCTATTTCGCCTTCACCAGCGGCACCATGACGCCTCCCACTCGCGAACCGCTGCCCATCCCGCTGGTGGCGGCGGTGGGCTGGCTACTGCTGATCGTGGCGACGGCGCTGGTGGTGATCAATCACCGCAACCGCTTCCGCGCGCTGATCCTGATCGGCATCATCGGTCTGATGGTCTCGGGCGGGTTCGTCTATCTTTCGGCGCCCGACCTCGCGCTGACGCAGATCTCGGTCGAAACCGTCACGATCATGCTGCTGCTTCTGGCGCTCTACTTCATGCCGAAATCCACCCCGAACGAAAGCGGCGCCACCCTGCGCCTGCGCGACGGGATCATCGCCGTTGCCGCCGGGGCCGCCGTTGCGGGGCTGGCCTTTGCCTTCATGACGCGCGATCTCAGCCCGATCTCCGAATTCCACCTCGCCAATTCCTACAAGGGCGGCGGGGGCACCAACGTGGTCAACGTGATCCTCGTGGATTTCCGGGGCTATGACACCTATGGCGAAATCATCGTCCTGGGTATCGCGGGCCTGACGATCTTCGCCCTGATGGAGGCCCTCCTGCGCGGCCCTGCGGGCAGCCGCCTCAAGGCGCAACCCGTACCGCCCGACCGCTCGCGCGACCGACACCCCCTGATGATGGTTGTCGCCACCCGCGCCATGCTGCCGATTGCCGTGATGGTGGGCGTCTACATCTTCCTGCGCGGCCACAACCAGCCGGGTGGCGGGTTCGTTGCCGGGCTGGTGATCTCGATTGCGCTGCTGATGCAATACATGGCCTCGGGCTTTGCCTGGACCCAAAGCCGCCAGCGGATCGAATACCACTCGATGATCGGCTGGGGCGTGGTGATCGCCGGGCTGACCGGCGCTGGCGCGTGGCTGGCCGGCAAACCCTTCCTGACCAGCGCCTATGGCTATATCCACTGGCCCCCGATCGAGGAATTCGAATGGGCCACCGCCATGTCCTTCGACCTTGGCGTGTTCCTGACGGTTCTGGGCGCGGTGATGCTGATGCTCTACAGCCTGTCGCGGATCGCGCGCTATGCCGGTGAAACCGTGAACATCGAACCGATGGACTACGACCCCTCGCTGCGGGTCGCCGACAGCAAGCAGGAGGAGGAGTAACATGGAAATCGTCGTTGCCAGCTCTGTCGGCGTCCTCACGGCAGGCGGAGTCTACCTGATCCTGCGCCTGCGCGCCTTTCCGGTAATCCTGGGCCTTGCCCTGCTGTCCTACGCGGTGAACGTGTTCCTGTTCGCCACCGGACGGCTGGCGATCAATGCGCCGCCCGTCCTGTCGAAATACGGTGACGCCACCTATACCGACCCGCTGCCGCAGGCGCTGGTGCTGACCGCGATCGTGATCTCCTTCGGGATGACCGCCGTTCTGGTGATGATCGCGCTCGGGGCCTATCTCGAAGCGGATCACGACAGGATCGACATGACCGGCCCCAACGCGCCCGACACCGACAAGAAGGAAACCGGAGCATGAGTCACTGGATCATCGCGCCGGTCGTCCTTCCGGCCCTTCTGGCCCCGATCATCGCCTTTGTGATGCGCCACGACATCACGCTGGCGCGGGCCGCATCCTTTGCCGGCACAATCACGCTGGCCGCGATCACCGTAGGGCTGCTGTTCATGTCCGCCGATGGCGCGACCCATGTCTACCGCCTCGGCGACTGGCCCGCGCCATTCGGCATCGTTCTGGTGCTGGACCGTCTGTCGGCGCTGATGCTCTTGCTGACCTCGGCGCTGGCGCTGATCGTGCTGCTGCACGCCACCGCTACCGGCTGGGACAATCGCGGGCGTCACTTCCACGCGCTGTTCCAGTTTCAGCTGATGGGCATCTGCGGCGCGTTCCTGACCGGCGACGCCTTCAACCTCTTCGTTTTCTTCGAGGTTCTGCTGATCGCCTCCTACGGGTTGATGATCCACGGCGGCGGGCGCGTGCGCCTTCAGGCGGGGCTGCAATACGTGGTGATGAACCTGGCTGGCTCCACCCTCTTCCTGTTCGCGCTCGGCACGCTCTATGCCTCGACAGGCACGCTCAACATCGCCGACCTTGCGGTGAAGGTGCGCGAACTTCCGGTCGAAGAGGCCTCGCTGGTGCGCGTCGCCGCGATCCTGCTGATGGTGGTCTTCGCCATCAAGGCGGCGCTGTTCCCGGTGCAGTTCTGGCTGCCCGCCACCTATTCCAACGCCCCCGCCCCCGTGGCAGCGCTGTTTGCCATCATGACCAAGGTGGGCGCCTATGCGATCATCCGCATTCACGCGGTGGTGTTCGGCCCCGACGTGGCCGTTCTGGACGGGCTGATCGGCGACTGGCTGATGCCCGCCGCCCTGGTCACGCTGTCCATCGGCGCCATCGGCGTCATGGGCGCGCGGCGGCTGATGTCGCTGCTGTCCTTCTCTGTCATCGCTTCGATGGGCACGATGATGGTCGCCGTCGCGGCTTTCACCCCCTATGCCACCGGCGCGGCGCTTTATTACCTGCTGCACTCCACCTTTTCGGCGGCGGCCCTGTTCCTGCTGGCCGATCTGGTGGTCAGCCGCCGCCCCGGCGGCGACCTCCTGCGCGCCGAGCCCCCCATCGTGCAGAACGGCCTGTTCGCCGCGCTGTTCTTTGCCGGGGCCATCGGCATCGCGGGCATGCCCCCGCTCAGCGGCTTCCTGGGCAAGCTGGTGATCCTCGACGCCATGGCCGACACGCCGCAAATGGCAATCAGCTGGATCGCCATCCTCGTGGGCTCGTTGCTGCTCATCCTCGGCTTTGCACGGGCGGGCAGCACGCTGTTCTGGAAATCCACCGCCCTCGCGCCGGCCCCCGAAGACACCGATCCGCAAGAGGACGACGAAACACCGCCGCCCGATAACGCCCCGGCCCCGGCCCGCGCGCTCGAACTCGCCCCGACCATGGCCGCGCTGGCCGCTCTGGCCTTCCTGTCGGTCTTCGCCGGCCCGATCAGCACCTACCTTGTCGAAACCTCCGAGCAACTGTTCGACGGCACCGATTACGTCACCGCCGTGCTCGGCCAGGGCGAGGAGAGCTAACTCATGCTGAAGCGTCTTTCTCCCCACCCCGTTCTCAGCATCGTCCTGACGATCGTCTGGCTCGCGCTGGTCAACAAGGTCACTGTCGGCAACCTGATCCTCGGCGGCGTGCTGGGGGTTTTCGTGCCGATGCTCACAGGCCCCTACTGGCCGCGCCGCGCCAAGGTCGGCGGCCCGTTCCGCGTGATCGAATACATCCTGATCGTGCTGTGGGATATCCTCGTGGCCAATGTCGAAGTCGCGCTGATCGTGATGTTCAAGCGCAACGAAAACATCCGCTCGCACTGGATCACCGTCCCGCTGGACCTGACCTCGCCCGAGGCGATCACCGTTCTGGCGGGAACCATCACCATGACGCCGGGCACCGTCTCGACCATGCTGGCCGCCGATGGCGGCAGCATCCTCGTGCATTGCCTGCACACCGACGACCCCGACGAGGTGCGCGACACCATCAAAAGCCGCTACGAATGGCGCCTGAAGGAGATTTTCCAATGATCACCACTGCCCTGATCTTTGCCTTCGGCTGTTTCGGGCTGGGGCTTCTGTTCAATCTCTGGCGCATCGCGACCGGCCCCGACAGCGCCGACCGCATCCTTGCGCTCGACACCATGGTCATCAACATCATCGCCCTGCTGATCCTCTACGGGATCTGGCAGGGCACGTCGATCTATTACGAGGCGTCGATGCTGGTCGCCATGGTCGGGTTCGTCTCCACCGTCGCCTATTGCCGCTTCGTTCTGCGCGGCGACATCATCGAGTAACGAAAGGACAGGTCATGACAGTCGCAATCGAAGCCCTGATTTCCTTTTTCCTTGTCGTCGCAGGCCTTTTCGGCCTTGTCGGATCGTTCGGCCTGATCAAGCTGGAACACACGATCCAGCGCCTGCACGCCCCCACCAAGGCCACCACCGTGGGCGTGGGCGGGGTGCTGATCGCCTCGATGCTCTATTTCCTGCTGGTCAAGGGCTCGGTGTCGTTCCACGAACTGCTGATCACGCTGTTCCTGTTCCTGACCGCCCCGATCAGCGCGAATTTCATCGCCAAGACCTACATTCAGGGCAATATCCGCGCCCATGAACTGCCCGGCACGGAATGCGATTACGGCTGGTCCGTCTACGACGACCCGCCCAAGCGCATCGAAGACGAGGACGAAGAATAAACTCCAGGGGCCGGGCACACCGGCCCTTTTTCATTCGCCCACGCTAACAAATACACCGGCCAGCCACATGACGGCCCCGGCATCTGCCCGAATGTCAGGATGAAAATGGTGCGGTCGAGAAGACTCGAACTTCCACGGGTGTTACCCCACAGCGACCTCAACGCTGCGCGTCTACCAATTCCGCCACGACCGCACGTGTCTGGTAGGTGAGCGGCGTATAGCAACGCGCCAAGGCGATGTGAAGCACAATTTCAACTTTCGGCCATCCTTTCCGCACGACGCCGGGGATGCCCGCGTTCAGGGGGCCGCGGGCGTCCCGCAGCCCCCCGAATTCAGATCAGTTGTCGATATTGAATGTCGGCAGGGTCGACGCCGGCTGAACCGAATTGACCGCCTCGCCATCCTCGACGCCATTCAGGCGATAGGCCGCTTTCTGAACCAGCGCACTGCGCTCGGGATTGCCCGGTGAAAACACCGGCTCGGCCCCCCGCTCCAGCGCGTCGAACGAGGACTGATACCATGCCAGCGCCAGATCGGGGCGCTTGGTGGTGCCGAATCCCTCGTTCAGGTGATGGCCCAGCAACTCGCCATAGGCACCTTCTCCCAGGGCCGTCAGCAACAGCGCCGATCCCAGGGCGACATCCATGTTGTCGGTGCGATACCCGACCGACAGACAGATTTTCGCCGTACCGGCAAGCTGCTCGGGCGGCGCTCCGGCCTCGAGAATGAAGCTGCGCGCGCCTTGCAGCACTTCGGCCTGCGGCTTGAGCGACACCGACGCCACCAGATCGCGCATCGCCGGGGCGAACCCGTTGCATTGCTCTTCGATCTCCGCAACGCTCACGCCACGCAGCCCGCTGGCCAGCTTTTCGCCCGCCGCCACCGCATAGGTGCGCGCCAGGCAGAACTGCTCGTTCAGCGCGAAACGCGGGTCCTGGATCGAGGCTTCCGTGACGAACCCGCCATTGGAATTGGTCAACAGGCTGACCTGATTGCAATGCGACGCCAGAGACCGGGTGTTTTCCTGCGATCCCATCAGGTTCGGCAAGGCCAGTTTCGTGCTGCCGCCGCTGGCGGCCTCCCCGCTCGTCCCCGAGAACGCGGCCATCGTCGATGTCGACTGCTCCTGCGTGACAGGCACGGCAGGGGCCGCAGGCACCGCCGGGGTGCTCGCCATCTGGCCCGAAGACGTGCCGTTCGCCTCGTCGCGATAGGCATGCAGCAGCCCACGGGTGCCCTGACCACGCTGTGCAATCAGTTGCGCCGTCACGGCACCGCTGGACTGCGCCCGATAATACGAACCGACAAGAAACTGGCGTTCGTAATCGGTGATATAGCCCGTCACCGGATACCCCATATGCGCCTGGTACTGCGACACCGCGTTGCGCGTGTTGCGCCCGCTCACACCGTCCGGTGTCCCGGCAGGGAATCCGAAATAATTGAGCGCGGTCTGGGTTTCACGCACCTCGGCGCGTTTCGCCGTATTCTGCGGCGCGGAGCGATAGATCGTGCGCGTGCGGGTCGTCGTCGCGCGCTTGCGCTCGCGCGCCTTGGCGCTTTCGTTCACGATGATCCCGCTGACCGCCCCGCCGACCAAACCGCCGACAATGCCGTCGCCGATATCCGCCGAAACCGGCGCAGCCGGGGCCGACAGCAGGCTAGCAGCGACCCCGCACATGACAATTCGTTTTGAAAACATTCTATCTCTCCCGTAAATGGAACTCGTTTTATAACTTTAGTATAGCATACCCCCCCGGCCCCGATGGAGAGTTTTGCCGCCGTGCTGCCCTATGATCCACAGATTCACGACAAAAATTCGGTCCAGTGGCATGTGTCGGACGGGTTGGTCCCCTATGAACAGGCCGTTGCGGCCATGGAAAACCGGGCAAACCGAATCGCCCGCGGCGAAGCCCCCGAGGCGATCTGGCTTCTCGAACACCCGCCGCTTTACACCGCAGGCACCTCGGCCAACCCCGCCGACCTGACCGATCCCGACAGGTTCCCGGTGCATCCCTCCAGACGCGGCGGGCAATATACCTATCACGGCCCCGGTCAGCGCGTGGTCTACGTCATGCTCGACCTCAACAGGCGCGGCCGCGACGTGCGCGCCTTCGTCCAGCAGCTCGAAAACTGGGTCATCGCCGCGCTGGACGACTTCAACGTCACCGGCGAAATCCGCGATGGCCGCGTCGGAGTCTGGGTGACGCGCGACGACAAACCCCTGACCGCCAGGGGCGAACACCCCGAAGACAAGATCGCCGCCATCGGCATCCGCCTGCGCAAATGGATCAGCTTCCACGGCATCTCGATCAACGTAGAGCCCGATCTGGACCATTTCACCGGCATCGTCCCCTGCGGCATCACCGAACATGGCGTTACCAGCCTTGTCGATCTGGGCCTGCCCGTCACGATGGGCGACCTGGACGTGGCCCTGAAACGCCGCTTTGACGAGGTCTTCGGCGATGCTGCGGACCACACGGCGCAGCGGCCCCCGCGCATAGCATGATCAGAAACACGACGGAGAAGAGCAAGATGACATCGAAGGCAGAAAACGTACTGGTCGTGACCGGCGGCGGCAATGGCATCGGCCTGGCCTGCGCGAAACGCATGGCGGCGGATCATGGCACCGTCGTGTTGCTGGATCTCAACGCCGAGGCGCTGGAACAGGCCGTAAGCGATCTGCAATCGTCAGGCGTCAACGCCACCGGCATCCCCTGCGACGTGACAGACGCCGAAGCCCTCAGCGCCATCGCCGACCGGGTCGAGGCCGAACATGGCCAGGTCGAAACCCTGGTCACTTCGGCCGGGATCATCAGCAACACGGAAACCCTGATGGACATGGATCTCGACCGTCACCGTCAGGTCTGGGACGTGAACTATCACGGCACGGTCTACGCGGTGCGCGCCTTTGCCCGCGCCATGCAAGACCGCCGCAAGGGCAGGATCGTCACCCTCGGCTCGATCACCGGCATGGGGGCCTTTCCCCTGCCCGCCTACAGCCCCGGCAAAACCGCCATCACACGCCTGACCCAGATCCTGTCGGTCGAACTCGGGCGGTTCGATATCCGGGTGAACTGCGTCGCCCCCACCTATGTCCTGAGCGACACCTTGAAACAGCGCATCGCCGAGGGCCTGCGCGACGGCGAAGCGATCCGCAAGGCCGGGGCGCTGACCACCTATGTCCTGCCCGACGACATCGCCAACGCCGCCGCCTTCCTGTGCTCCGACGCCGCCCGCGCCATCACCGGGGTGCTGCTTCCGGTCGATGCGGGCTGGCAGGCAGCCACGATCTACCGCAGCTACACCGGCGGCGTTCCCTGGGACGAAACGGACTGAGGTCAGGCGCAACGCCGCCACGGACGGTCGACAGCTAGGGCAGTTGCCCTTCAGGTGCCGCCGCCCCCCGGCCCGGCTTGCCCGCCACCAGCGGGCAGCCCCCTTATCCGCCCCCGCCACGCGGCTGGGCCTTTCATGGAAATCTTGAGGGTCGCTTGGGGGCCTCATCGTTCTTTCAGGCGCGAAACAGCGGTCGAGGGCCACCGCGCATCGCCGGACGGCGCTTTCAGACCGGGCCGGGTTCGATCACCTCGGCTTCGGTCACGATCATGTCCAGCGGCTGATCCGTGGGCTCCAGCGGCAGCGCCCTGGCCTCCTGCGCCGCATAGGCAAAACCGATCGCCAGCGTCGGGCGTTTCGCGCGCAGCATCTCCAGCGTCCGGTCGTAAAACCCGCCGCCATAGCCCAGCCGCCCGCCGCGCCGGTCGAACGCCACCAGCGGCACGATCACGATCTCGGGCTCGAAGAAATCGTCAAGCTCGGGGATCATCGCCCCGAACGGCCCGTCCTTCAGCGCACAGCCCGGCGACCAGCGCGCGAATTTGAGCGCCAGCCCCGCCCCCTGAATCACCGGCACGCACACCGGCCCATGCGCCGCCGCTTCCTCCATCGCCGGCAGCGGGTCGATCTCGGTGCGGATCGCCATATAGCCTGCCAGCGGCACGCCCCTGTATCCGGCCAGCACCTCGGACAGATGCGCCGCCGCCCCCGGCAAGGCCACCTCATGCGCCGCCTTGCGCCGGGCAAAGGCCGCCTTGCGCGCCTGCGCCTTGACCTCTGTCAGATCGTTCATAGCAACACCGCCGCCGCCAGCCCCAGAAAGGCGAAGAACCCGACGACATCGGTCACGGTGGTCACGAACGCCCCCGAGGCCAGCGCCGGATCAACGCCGATACGCTCCAGTATGACCGGAATCACCGTCCCGGCCAGCCCGGCCACGACCAGATTGATCACCATGGCGGCACCGATCACATAACCCAGTTCCGGCCCCCCGAACCACAGCACGCCGACCACCCCCATCACCACGGCAAAGATCACCCCGTTCACCAGCCCCACCAGCACCTCGCGCCGGATGAAGCGCCACACGTTCGATCCGGTAAGGTCCTTGGTGGCGATGGCGCGCACCGCCACCGTCAGGCTCTGGGTGCCCGCATTTCCGCCCATCGACGCCACGATGGGCATCAGCACCGCCAGCGCCACCACCTGCGTGATCGCCTCCTCGAACTGCGCGATCACCATCGAGGCCAGGATCGCCGTCACGAGGTTCACCGCCAGCCACGGGAACCGGCGGCGCGTGGTGTCGATCACCCGGTCGCTCAGCCGCCCCTCGCCGACACCGGCAAGGCGCAGGATGTCCTCTTCGTGTTCCTCGTCCAGAACCGCCATCGCGTCGTCGATGGTGATCACCCCGACCAGCCGGTCGTCCTCGTCCACCACCGGGGCCGAGATCAGGTGATACTGGTTGAACGCATAGGCCACGTCCTCTTCGTCCTGCGTGACGGGAAAGACATGGAAGGTCTCCTCCACCAGGTCGCTCAGCAACACCTCGCGCCGCGCCGCCATCAGCTTGCCCAGGGTCACGTTGCCCACCGGGCGCAGGCGGGGATCGACAAGGATGATATGATAGAACTGCTCGGGCAGGTCCTCCTGATTGCGCAGGTAATCTATGGCCTCGCCCACATTCCAGTGCTCGGGCGCCATCACCACTTCGCGCTGCATCAGGCGGCCCGCGGAATATTCCGGATAGGTCAGCGATTGCTGCACCGCGATCCTGTCGCCCGCCTCCAGCGCGCTCAGGATCGCCTCTTGTTCGTGATCCTCCAGATCCTCGACCAGATCGACCACATCGTCCGATTCCAGATCGCGCACCGCATCGGCCAGAACGTCGGGCGGCAACAGCCCGATCACCTCCTGGCGCAGCCCCTCGTCCAGTTCCGACAGAACATCACCGTCGAAATCGCTGCCGTACAGCTCGATCAGGCGGCGCCGGTCAAAGGCGTTGATCTGTTCCAGAAGGTCGGCAACGTCCGCCGCGTGCAACCCGGACAATTCCCGCAGCAACAGATCGTGATCGCCTATGTCGACCGCATAGATGATGCGCGCCACCGCCTGCGGGCTCAGCGAATACGCATCTTCTTCGCGCTCGGGTTCGCGTTCGGTATCGGGCTCTGCCTGATCGTCGTCTTCAGCCATATGCCCCTCCACTGTTACGCGTCATCGCGGCAGACTCTAGCAAGACCGCACATAATGACAATCGACTTGCGCGATTTACCCCGCGTTCATCGCCGCCTATCGTCAGGCCGATCACACGGCAACCGCAAAAGGCCCTTCCCGATGCATGACGACACGATTCTCACCGGCACTGTCCTGTCGTTCACCGGCTCCCCGTTCGACGACGCCCCGGAGCGCGCCGCGCAGCTGCACGAGGCCGTTCTGATCCGCGCCGGACGCATCCATGCGCTGGGCCCGCTCGATACCCTCACGGCACAGGCGCCCGAGGCCACGATCACCCGGCACGAGGGCTGCCTGATCTCGCCCGGCTTCATCGACGCCCACGCGCATTACCCGCAAACCGCGATCATCGCCAGTTGGGGCAAACGCCTGATCGACTGGCTGAACGGCTATACCTTCCCCGAGGAAATGCGCTTTGGCGATCCTGCCTATTCCACCGAAATCGCCAACCGCTACCTTGACCTGACGCTGGCAAACGGCACCACCACAACCGCCAGCTACTGCACCTCGCACCCCCAAAGCGCCGAGTCCTTCTTTGCCGCCGCACAGGCGCGTGGCCTGCGCGCCGCGGCGGGCAAGACCTGCATGGACCGCAACGCACCCGCCCCCCTCTGCGACACCGCCCAAAGCGCGTATGACGACAGCGCCGCCCTGATCGCCCGCTGGCACGGGGTGGACCGGCTGCACTATGTCATCACGCCGCGCTTCGCCCCCACCTCCACGCCCGAACAGCTTGATGCGCTCGGCGCGCTCTGGGCCGAAAACCCCACCTGTCTGATGCAGACCCATCTCAGCGAACAGACCGAGGAAATCGACTGGGTCCAGCGGCTTTTCCCGCAATCGCGCGATTATCTCGATGTCTACGAAACCCACGGCCTTCTGGGCGAGCGCGGCCTTTACGGCCATGCCATCCACCTGACAGAGCGCGAAACCACCCGCCTGTCCGAAACCGGTGCCGCCCTCATCCACTGCCCCACCTCCAACACCTTCATCGGCTCGGGGCTGTTCGACATGGGCAGGCGCGTCGCCGAAGGCCAGCGGATCGGCCTTGCCACCGATACCGGCGGCGGCTCATCCTTTTCGATGCTGCGCACCATGGCGGCGGCTTACGAGATCGGCCAGTTGACCGGCACCGCCCTGCATCCCGCACAGCTGATCTGGCTGGCCACCGCCGGATCGGCCCGCGCGTTGCACATGCAGGATCACATCGGCACCATCGCACCGGGGATGGAGGCCGATCTGGTGGTGCTCGATCTCGCCTCGACCCCGGCCATCGCCCAACGCCACGCCCGCGCCGAAGACACCTGGCAGGCGCTCTTTCCCACGATCATGATGGGCGATGATCGCGCGGTCAGACAGGTTTATATCGCGGGACGCGCATTGTCCTGACCGGCTGACACCATTCCCTTCGGGCAACAAGAGGGTCGCGCCCGCCCTGGGGGGCGGGGTCGGGCGCGAACCGGATCGCAAGCGATCCGGGAAGGCACCGGATCGACGCCGCTCAGACGCCCGACAGCAACGCCAGCGCCGCCTCATGCTGTTCACGCCCCGCCGCCGCCAGAACGCGCCCGCCCGCATGGGCCGGGCGGCCCTGCCAGTCGGTGACGATCCCGCCCGCGGCCTCGATCACCGCGATGGGGGCCTGAATGTCATAGGCTTGCAACCCGGCTTCGATCACAAGATCGATCTGGCCCGCAGCCAACAGCGCATAGGCATAGCAATCCATGCCATAGCGCACCAGTTGCACCGCCCCGGCCACCCGGCCGAACGCTTCGCCCTCCTCGGACGATCCCACCTCGGGGAAGGTGCTGAACAGGATCGACTGCGCCAGCGGGCGACCGCCGCGCGCTTTCAGAACCCGTTCGCCCTGCGGCCCGGTCAGCCGCGCCCGGCCCAACCCGCCCTCGAACCGCTCCCCGATATAGGGCTGGTCGATCAGGCCATAGATGGGGCCGCTCGCGTCGCTCAGCGCGATCAGCACGCCCCATGTCGGCGTGCCCGACAGGAACCCGCGCGTGCCGTCCACCGGGTCGATCACCCAGGTCAGGCCGCTGGTGCCGGGGCGCGCGCCGAATTCCTCGCCGTAGAGGGCATCATCCGGGCGATGCGCCTTCAGCACGGCCAGAATCGCCCGCTCGGCGGCGTGATCCGCCGCCGTCACCGGGTCGAACCCGGCCTCCGCCTTGTTATCAGCGCTCAGATTGTCGGATCGGAAGTAAGGAAGAACAGCGGCCCGCGCCGCATCTGCCATGGCGTGGGCCGTTGTTACGATGCTGTCGATATCCATCTGCCGGGCCACCCTCTGCCATGCCGCATGTCGCGTCATGGGTAGACCGCCCCGGCGTCAATCTCAAGTCACGTCGCTCAGCACCCGCGCCAGGTCGAACAGACGGCGGCGCTGGTTTTCGGGGATCGCGTAATACGACCGCACCAGATCCAGCGCTTCCTTGTCCCCCAGCAGGTCCGCCGGCATGTTCTCGGCATCCTTGCCGGCGCTGCCCTCGGGGGCCAGACCCTCGAAGAAAAAGCTTACTTCGACGCCCAGCGCGTCCGCGATGTCCCACAAGCGCGAGGCGCTGACGCGGTTCGCTCCTGTTTCGTACTTCTGAATTTGCTGAAACTTGATCCCGACATGTTCAGCCAGTTGTTGTTGCGTCATCCCCACAAGCCACCGGCGATGGCGAATACGTTTCCCGACATGCACGTCAACAGGGTGCGGCATGATTTTTCCTTCTCTAGAATTGCTACAGAACAGTAAAAAGAAATCACCAGCTACGTTAATAAATATGATCATATTGGCGCTGTATACCCCAACGGCGCGTTAAGGATGTTATGCAGACGTCGGCAGAATTACAAGATTTTTCGCACCCCGAAAACGTGACGCGGCCATTTGCCCGACAATTTAAACGGGCACCTATTCTTTGGAAGTATACAATCGGCGGCCCGACCGTGAATTGACATGAAAAAGGCAATTCGGTTAACCATGTCAGACACTTGCACACCCATCAGACAGCCATCGGGGGCCTTTCATGCGCGCGTTCCACATCGAATCGGCCGGGGCCGAACCGGCCCTCTGCACCCTGCCCGACCCGGAACCGGGACCGGGTGAGTTGCGCTTGCGCATCGGGGCCTGCGGCCTGAATTTCGCCGATCTCCTGATGATGACCGGCGACTATCAGGACACGCCCGAGGCCCCCTTTACCCTCGGGATGGAGGTGGCCGGCACCGTCGATGCGCTCGGCCCCGGCGTGGACGGCCCCGCCATCGGCACCCGTGTCGCGGTGTTCGCCGGACAGGGCGGGCTGGCCGAAATGGGCTGCTTTCCCGCCGAACGCGCCGTGCCCCTGCCCGATGCGATGTCCGATATCGACGCCGCCGCCTTCCAGATCGCCTATGGCACCAGCCATGTCGCGCTGTCGCACACCGCGCGGCTGCAACCGGGCGAAACGCTTCTCGTCCTCGGGGCGGCGGGGGGCGTCGGCCTGACGGCGGTGGAAATCGGCAAGGTGATGGGCGCGCGCGTGATCGCCTGCGCCCGTGGCGCGACCAAGCTCGCGGTGGCCGAACGCGCCGGGGCCGACCACCTGATCGACGCCGAAACGCAGGACATCCGCGAGGAATGCAAGCGCTTGGGCGGTGTCGACGTGGTCTACGATCCCGTCGGCGGCGATCAGTTCGAGGCCGCCTTTCGCGCCACCAACCCCGAAGGGCGCCTTCTGACCATCGGCTTCGCCAGCGGCAAGATGCCCCAAATCAAGCCCAATCACCTGCTGGTCAAGAATCTCAGCGTCATGGGGCTCTACTGGGGCGGCTTCCTGAAATTCCGCCCCTCGGTGGTGACGGACAGCCTCGCCACGCTCATGCGCTGGTACGAAGAGGGCAAGATCAAACCCCATGTCAGCCACGTCTTGCCGCTCGACCGTGCCGCCGAGGCGCTGGAGCTGCTGCGCGCCCGCAAATCCACCGGCAAGGTCGTGGTCACGCCGCGTTGACGCTGGCGACGGGCCGCACCGCGCCATAGCCCTTGCGCAGCATGTTGGCCAGTTCCTCCAGCACCTCATCGCGTCCGCTGCGGGTATAGAGGTTCACTTTCTGCACCCCCAGGTCGGGCAGCGCCGCGCCTGCCGTGACCGGCTCCAGATGCGGTGGAATGCTGTCCACCAAATAGGCCCCCACCGCCAGGTCGGCGCTTGTCAGGGCCTCGACCGCGCGGTCGTCATCGGAATCCACCGCCAGTTCCCAGTCGATCCCCGCCGCCTCCAGTTTTCGCAACACCAGCGGGCGGAAAATGCAGTATTTGCAAAAGGCCAGCCGCAGGGGCCGCTTTTTCCAGGCCGTGCCATCCACCGCCCCGGTCCAGCGCAACTGCATCTCGCACAGGGTTTCGCCACCGGGGCCGACATCCTCTTCGGTGGTCAGGATCAGGTCCAACTCGCCCTTCTTCAGCCCCTCCAGCAACCTGACCGTGCTGGACGATCTCAGGTTGACGCTCACCCGCGGAAAGGCCGTGTTGAACGATTTCAGAACCCGCGGGATCACCGGATAAACGATGTCGTTGGGCACGCCCAACACCAATTCGCCCTCGAAGGTCTGCTCGGTCAACCGGCCCACGGCCTCGTCGTTCAGTTCCAGAATGCGCCGCGCATAGCCCAGCAATTGCTCGCCCGAGGCGGTCAGCGTCACGCGCCGGTTGTTCCGGTCGAACAGGGACAGGCCCAGCAACTCTTCCAGCCGCTTGATCTGCATCGACACCGCCGATTGCGTCAGGTGCAGCATCCCGGCGGCCCGCGTCACCCCGCCACAATCGGCCACAGCCACGAAGGATCGCAGGGTCGTTGTATCCAGATTTCTCATTCATCACCCATTTTGATGATCGAAACCACAAACATTCGTTTTCCGAATGCCCTTCTGTCCGGCATAACTATCACCATGCAAGATGAATGTCACTGAATACATCACGTTTACGAAAGAATATCGCTATGGCTTACCTGTCCGAACACCGCACCCGCCTCGCACTGCGCCCGCTGTCGCTGGCCCGCAAACTGCGCGCCGTCCTGGTGCTGCGCCGCCAGCGGCGGACATTGGCCCGGCTCGATGAAACCGCCCTGCGCGATATCGGCATCTCCCGCAAGGCCGCTCAGGCCGAGGCCCGCCGCCCCTTCTGGGACGTGCCCGACACCTGGCGCGAAAGCTGACATCGCGCTGTACGATTTGCGCCGGTAAAGCTTGAAATAGGCGCAAAGCTAACCGATATTGTCAGGCAAAGCCCGACAACGGGTTTGGTCTGACATTTATCGGAGGCTTTGATGGCTGAATTTGATACAATCCGGACGGCGGCCGGCACCCGTTCCGCCCAGATTGACCAGGGACTTCGCGCCCATATGAACAAGGTCTACAGCACCATGTCCATCGGCATGTTGCTGACCTTTGCCGCGGCCTGGGCCGTGGGCAACAACGCGACGATGATGAACGCCCTGTTCACCGGGTTTACCCGTTACATCGTCATGTTTGCCCCGCTGATCATGGTGTTCGCCTTCGGCGCGGCCATCAACCGCCTGTCGGCGGCCGGCGCGCAACTGTTTTTCTACGCCTTTTCGGCGGTGATGGGCGTTTCGATCAGCTACATCTTCGTGGTCTTCACCGATTTCTCCATCGCGCAGGTCTTCCTGATCACCGCGATCGCCTTCGCGGGCCTGTCGCTGTGGGGCTACACCACGAAAAAGGACATCTCCGGCTGGGGCAGTTTCCTGATCATGGGTCTGATCGGCCTGATCGTGGCGTCGATCATCAACATCTTCCTCGGCTCGCCCGCGATCATGTTCGCGATCTCGATCATCGGCGTGCTGATCTTTGCGGGTCTGACGGCCTATGACACGCAGGACATCAAGAACGAATACCTCGCCCACGCCCATCACGGCGACAGCGAGTGGATGGGCAAGTCCGCCATCATGGGCGCGCTGCGCCTCTACCTGGACTTCATCAACATGTTCATGATGCTCCTGAACCTGCTGGGCCAGCGCGAGTAATCGCGCCCCATACCGACAACGCCAAAGGGCCGGTCACATCGACCGGCCCTTTTCTTTTGCCTCGCACACTCCGGCGCATCCGATGAAACCTGCCGCATGGAGTGCGTCCCGCCCGTGCCGCCGTCCTTCGGGGAAAGCGGAAAGCTGCCGTGCGAACCAAGCTGAAGTTCGCGACGAAGGCTGACGTCAGCCCCTGGGGTGGCGATGCAACTGTAGTTTTGAAGTGCTTTATGGCCGCAAAACACATCCACAGAACGAACAGCGCGCCCAGTTCAGACAAATCGCCAGCCCAAGGCAGGGGCTGACGATAGCCGGGCCGCTTCGCGGCGGTTAACCGGCTAGGCGCTCTGCACGAACGTCTCTCATGGCCTCAAGTCCGGTCACTCGCTGCACGTCGCGCAAAGCCCCCCCAACAAAATGAAAACGCTACATCTCGCGTTTCATCTGCACTGCCGGGAAATACACCCCCGGCCCCAGATGCAGCTCCACCTCGCCCTGCGCGGCAAATCCCATCGCCCCGTAAAACCGCACCGCATTGCGCGTGGACAGGCACAGGAAGCTCCTCACCCCCGCCGCCTGCCCCGTCGCTTCGATCCGCCCGAACAGCGCCCGCCCGATGCCCTGCCGCTGGTGATCGGGGCACACCGCCACATGCCGGATATGGCCCAACCCCGCCACGCCGGGACGACCGAACGGGGTTTCCCGGCTCCAGCCGCCCGCGCCCACCACGCGCCCGGCCCTCACCGCCACGAAATACTCCGCCGCGCTCAGCAACTCGGGCCGCGCCCGGCCCAGCACCGGCAGCACCGCGCGCAACAGGTCGGGCGGGTAATCGGCGCACAGCAGCCGAGCACAGCTGCGCCGTAACATATCGTCGATATCGGCCGGACAGGCCGCACTTGCGGGAAGGATCTGAAGAGAACTCATGAAACGGGCCTCGGGCTGTTGGATCACCGCCCCGCCGCCCGTTCGCCTGCCTCCGGAATCAAGAAAGCCGCGCATCGGGCGGCGCGGCTTTCGTCAGTCTGTCAAAGTCGGGCGATCTTACTTGATCTTGCCTTCCTTGTACTCGACGTGCTTGCGCGCCACCGGGTCATACTTTCGTACGACCATCTTTTCGGTCATGGTGCGTGCGTTTTTCTTGGTCACGTAGAAATGGCCCGTGCCCGCGGTCGAGTTCAGACGGATCTTGATGGTCGTCGGCTTCGCCATTTTGCTGTCTCCTGCACCGGACGCGCAGCGCGCCCGTGAAATTCGTCATGAAGCCCGCCTTTTAATGGCGCGCGCGCCCGAGTCAACCGGTTTTTGCCGCCCGGACCGTGCCGTTTGTCAGTTCGACGACAAACGCGTGGGCATACGATAGAAATAATGCACCCCGATCGACGCGGTCCGCGGGAACTTGCGCGCCCAGCGCGGGTTGACCGCACGGGTATGGTAATGCGTCGCCCCCGCCGTCAGGTGGCGCGGCGCACCGTCCACCATCAGCTTGGCCACCTTGCCCACCTGTTCGAAGGCGCGCGGCTCGCTGATCACCTCGGGATGCCCGTCACAGGTATAGGTGAACTGGCAGGCGTATTTGCGCCCCGTCCCCTGTTTGACCACACCGCAGACACTGTCGGGAAATTCGGCGCTGTCGACGCGGTTCATGATGACCTCGGCCACCGCGAACTGCCCCTTCACGCTTTCGCCGCGCGCCTCGAAATACAGCGCCTCGGCCAGGCACCGCCACTGGGCGCCCCCCTGTTTCAACGATTGCCCCGCCAGCCAGTCGCGCGAATAGCGCAGTTCGGCCTCGGGACGTTCCATGTAGCTGGCAAGACGCGCCTGCGACATCTGATTGAGCGCACGCGTCTCCTGGTCGAACAACCGCTTCACCGGCGTGTCCGCCGCGGCCATCCCCCCCAGACAAATCAACACAATGGCAGCAAACCTGAACATCGGATCTCTCCTTTCATGACCCCCCACCGGGCCCCGGATTGATCCGCGTCACATAGACAAAATGCCTGCGCAGGTCCAGCCCACGACAAATCACGCGAGTTCACGACAACATTTCCCGTCGCGACTCCCGTGGCCGACATGCCGTATCTTGCGCGAAACGCCTCTCGCGCTACCCGATCTTGTCTTTCACCGCCAGCTGTGCGGCAGCAAGTCGCGCCACCGGAACCCGGAAGGGCGAGCACGAAACATAGTCGAATCCCGCATCCCGGCAGAACGCGATTGATTCGGGGTTGCCGCCATGTTCGCCGCAAATCGACAAAACCAGATCGGGCGAGGCCCTGCGACCCCGTTCCGCCCCGATACGCAAAAGTTCGCCCACACCGTCCACATCCAGCGTGTGGAACGGGTCTTCGGGGTACACCCCCTGCTGCACATAGGCCGACATGAACCGCCCCGCATCGTCGCGGCTCAGGCCATAGGTCATCTGCGTCAGGTCGTTGGTGCCGAAACTCAGAAACGCCACATGCGGCGCGATCTCTTCGGCGCGCAGCGCTGCGCGCGGCGTTTCCACCATCACGCCCAGACGATAGGTGAACGCCTGCCCGGTCTCGTTGCGCACCGACGCCGCCACCAGGTCGATCCGCGTCTTGACCAGTTCGACTTCGCGACAGGCCGACACCAGCGGAATCATGATCTCGGGCACCACCGGCGCCCCCTCGCGGCTGGCCTCGATGGTCGCCTCGAAAATCGCCCGCGCCTGCATCTCGTAGATTTCCGGCACCACGATGCCCAGCCGCACCCCCCGCATCCCCAGCATCGGGTTGTATTCGCCAAGCGCATCCACCCGGCGCGTCACGTCCGACAAGGGCAGGTCCAGCGCCTCGGCCAGCTCGCGCATACCGCTGCGGTCCGACGGCAGGAATTCATGCAGCGGCGGGTCGAACAGGCGAATGCACACCGGCTTGCCCTGCATGATGCGGAACAGGTCGATGAAATCCGCCCGCTGCATCGGCAGCAGCCGCTCCAGCGCCGCCGCGCGGTCCTCGCTGGAATCGGCAAAGATCATTTCGCGCATCACGGTCAGGCGGTCGGTCTCGAAAAACATGTGCTCGGTCCGGCACAGCCCGATCCCCTGCGCGCGGAACCTGCGCGCCACCTCGGCATCGGCGGGGGTGTCGGCATTGGCGCGCACGGCGATGTCGCGCACCTCGTCGGCCCAGGTCATCAGGGTCTGGAACGATTCGTCGCGCGCCGCTTCCAGCAACGGGGCCTCGCCCGCCAGAACCTCGCCGTTGCTGCCGTCGATGGTGATCGTATCACCCTTTTTCAGTATCCGGCCGTCGGGCATCTTCAATTGCTTTTGCGCCGGATCGAATCCGATCTCCGACGCACCCACCACACACGGCAGGCCAATGCCCCGCCCGATCACCGCCGCGTGGCTGGTCATCCCGCCCCGCTCGGTCAGCACCGCCACCGCGGCATGCATCCCGCGAATATCCTCGGGGTTGGTTTCGCGCCGCACCAGAACGCAGGCTTCGCCCCGCGCCGCAGCGGCCTGCGCCGCCTCGGCGGTAAAGACGATCCGGCCCGTCGCCGCGCCGGGGCTGGCCGCCACGCCCCGCGCCAGCACGTCGCGCGGCGCTTCCGGATCGACCTGCCGGTGCAACAGTTCGTTCAGCGCCCGCGGCTCGATCCGCATCAGCGCCTCTTCACGCGCGATGATCCCGTCCTCGGCCAGCGCCACGGCAATCGCCACCGCCGCGCGGGCGTTGCGCGCCACGCGCACCCCGTCCAGAACGAACACCGCGCCGTTCTCGATGGTGAACTCCACCTGCATTTCCTCGCGCAGCTTGACGCGCATCAGGGCGGTATACTCCTTGAGCGCCGCAAACGCCTCGGGGGCCAGTTCTTCCAGCGACGGGCCGCGCGGGTCCTGCTCCAGATACAATGCGTCCGACCCGCCATGCAGCGCCTCGCGCCCCTGGCTCTGGCTCAGGTAGCGCCCGGTGATCTGGCGCGCGCCGGTCACGCTGTCCACAAGCTGAATCACCCCCGAGCCGCATTCGCCCTGCCCCAGCCCGAACGCCATTTCCTGCACCACAAGGCCCAGCCCGGCATCCGCCGGTGCGCCCTTGGCCTGCCGCAGCAGCCGCGCCGTCGTGCCCTCCCAGGCCCGCGCCATCGAGCGCAGCACCTCGGCCAGTTGCACGCCCGTATCCTGCGGGAAATCTTCCTCGGTTTCGTCCTCATAAGCGCGCAGCGCCTGCCCCAGCCCTTCGATGGGGTCTTCGGAAATCTCGTCGAACATGTCCGGGTCCAGCCGCGCCACATGAATCGCATAGGCCTGCACGAACCGCAGATACAGATCCGAAGCCGCCTCCTTGCCCAGACGGTCGCTCAGTTCCACGAACTTGGCGTCGTTCATCCCGATATTCAGAACCGCCCCCGGCCCGCCCCAGTCCGGGTCTTCCGAAGACGGGCGCACGCACAGCAACGCCTCGTCCTGAAACGGCGCCAGCATCCGCGTCATGTCGGGCAACTCGCCCGCAGCGATTCCGTGAACCGCCCGGAACGACAAAGCGATGGTGCGCGGCACCGGCAGGTCCAGCCGCACCAGCCGCTGAAGACACTTGGCGCGCCCGCCATGCGTTTCCGCCGCCATCGGGGCCGAGGGGGTGATCAGGGTGATATCCGGGTCGTTATGCTGCACTGCGGCACCTTTCGCTGCGTGGCCGCAGAATACGCGCCCGCCCGCGCATGGCAAGGAAAAGCCGGTCACGGGCGACAGGTGACCGGACGGCACGAAGGTCCATGATGGACGCAATTTCGCGCCGAGGCCCCGATTTTCGTACAAAACGCGCGTACACTTCGTACAAAACGTACAAAACGCAGCCCGCTCAGCCCTCCAGCTTGGTCAGATCGGCGGCCTTCAGGCAAATATCACGGATTTTCCCAAGCAAATTCAGCCTGTTACGACGAACGATCTCGTTCTCCGTATTGACCTGCACCGCCTCGAAAAACGCATCCACCGCCGGGCGCATCGCAGCCATCGCAGCCATCGCCCCCACAAAATCCTCGGCCTCGTTGGCCTTGGCGATCTTGGCCTCGGCCGTGTCGAGAGCGGCGAAAAGGTCTTTTTCTTCAGTGACTTCCGCAAATTTCGGATCGGCCCCGAACGAGTATTCCACCCCATCGCGCTCCTCGGCCTGGGTCAGGATATTGTTGGCCCGCTTGAACCCCTGCACCAGGTTTTCACCGTCTTCCGTTTTCAGGATGTCATCCAACGCTTTGGCCCGCGCCACGATCAGGCTCAGGTCGTCACCCCCGTCCAGTGTCAGGCAGGCGTCGATCACGTCATACCTAAGCCCTTGATCACGCAAGTAAACTTTCAGCCTGTCATGGAAAAACGCCAGCAAATCGGTGCTCAGATCCGGCACCAGATCGCCCACCGTGCGCAGCAAACTGCCCTCGCCCATATCCGGCGCACCGTCTTTCCCCTGCAACCGATCCATCACCGCATGAAACGCCGCCCCGAACACCCCGCGCTCCGCAACCTCTTCCAGAATCTCTTCCAGCGTGTCGATTTCGCCTTCGCTCGCACGGGCGTGATTGAGGCTTATCTTGTGGCGCAGCAGTTGTGCATCAATATATCTATCCAGTTTGACGCGATATCCGCCATCCAGAATGATGCGGATCACCCCCAACGCAGCCCGGCGCAGCGCGAACGGGTCTTTCGATCCGGTCGGCTTTTCGTCAATCGCCCAGAACCCCGTCAGCGTATCCAGCTTGTCCGCCAGCGCCACCGAAACCGAAACCGGCGCGGTCGGCACATCGTCGGATGGCCCGAGCGGCGCGTAATGTTCTTCACAAGCGGCGGCCACCTCGGCCGGAAGGCCCGCAGCGGCGGCATAGTAACGCCCCATAAGCCCTTGTAATTCCGGGAATTCATAGACCATTTCGGAACTCAGATCGGCCTTGGCCACCCGCGCGGCCTGCCCTGCCAGGTCGGGCTTGGCCCCGACCTCCGGCGCAATTTCCTGCGCCAGCGATGCAATCCGCGCAATCCGCGCCGCCTGCGTTCCCAACTGACGTTCGAACGTGACATTGCCCAACTGCTCGATCCACGCATCCATACCGGACCGCGCCACACGCAAGTCATTCTCCCAAAAGAATTTTGCGTCCGACAACCGCGCCGACAGAACCTTCTGGTTGCCCGCAAGAATGGTCGCGCCGTGATCGGCGGTTTCGATATTGGCCACGGTCACGAAGGATTCGATCCGCCCGCTCTTGGGATTGCGTACCGAAAAGAACTTCTGATGTTCCTTCATCGAGGTCTGCAAAACCTCGGGCGGCAGCTCCAGAAACTCGTCGTCAATCCGGCCCAACAGGACCACGGGCCATTCGACCAGCCCGGACACCTCGGCCAAAAGCCCTTGATCTTCCACGACTTCCAGCCCGGCAGCAAAGGCCTGATTGGTTGCGTCCTGCCAGATGTGATCGGCGCGCTCCTTAGGGTCAAGAATGACTTTGGCGCGCTTCAGCCTGGCCTCGTAATCCTCGAACGAGGTCACCGCAAAACGGCCATCGCCCATGAAACGGTGCCCCTCGGTGGTGTTGCCCGCCTTGATGCCATCGACATCCAGATCGACCACCCGCGCCTCACCCGCCTCGTCCGTCAGAATGCACAGGATCGAATGCAAAGGCCGCACCCACCGCAGGCTGCCCGATCCCCAACGCATGGATTTCGGCCAAGGGAAGTTGCGGATCACACCCTCCAGAACCTCGGCCACGATGGCATCCGCCGGACGGCCCGGCTTGGTGATGGTGGCGAAATACACTTGCCCTTTTTTCTCGTCCCGCACCTCAAGATCGTCGCGCGAAACGCCTGCACCGCGCAAAAAGCCCTCGATCGCCTTTTCCGGTGCGTCCACACGCGGCCCCTTGCGCTCTTCCTCGATGGTCGGACTTTCGGCCAGCAGCCCCTCGACCGCCAAGGTCAACCGGCGCGGGGTGGAAAAGGCCTGCGCACCGGCATAGGTCAGACCGGCCTCGACCAGACCGTCAGTCATGCGCTTGCGCAGATCATCCGCGGCGCGGGCCTGCATGCGGGCGGGGATTTCCTCGGAAAACAGTTCGATCAGGAGATCAGGCATATCGGTCAGTTCCCATTCGGGGGTTCAGGGCAGTCTTCGGGCGCGGGCTGACCGTCAAAGACGACCTCGCCGCAATGGTTGATCTGGTGCCAGACATAACCGCGCCCGTCTTCGGTAATGGCGACGATCCGGTCGATGCCGTACTCGATATCCTTCTGGCCCAAAAAGGCCAGCGCGCGACCGTCTTCCAGAGCGGCGCCAAGCGCATCGGCGTCGAAACAGTCGAACCAGCCCGGCGCAACCAACGGTTCGGCCCGCTCGTAGGGTTCATAGGTTTCCGTCAGCATGGCCTGGCTCATGGTGGTGGTAAAGCAGGCCCGGTAGCGGATGGGCGAACTGTCGGAATCGATCGCACGGAAATCGTCATACAGCACCGGCTCGGGCTGGCCGGACACCATCGAGGTCATCAGAACGTCATCGGTGCCGTTGCCCGACACCTCGTCATAAAACGCATAGATCTGGACGTAGTAAAGTACCGCGCCCGCGACGATTGCCGTAACCAAGATCAGCCCCGCCAGAAATTTTCCCATTACGCCGCATGCCCCCCGGCCTCGGTCTGAACGAAGGCGTCGGCGCATTTCTTGGCCAGCGCACGCACCCGGCCGATATAAGCCTGCCGTTCGGTCACGGAAATCACACCGCGCGCATCCAGCAGGTTGAAGAGATGGCTGGCCTTGATGCACTGGTCATAGGCGGGATGCGCCATGATGATCCGATGGCCGGTCTTGGGGTCTTCATGTTCGTGGCTCAGGATCGCCTCGCATTCGGCCTCGGCCTCTTCGAACTGCTTCAAGAGGACATCGGTATTGGCCACGTCGAAATTCCAGCGGCTGTATTCCTGCTCGGTCTGGCGGAACACATCACCATAAGACAGCGCAATCGGCGCATCGGGATCGTTGAAGGGCATCTCCATCACGTGATCGACCCCCAGGACGTACATTGCCAGACGCTCCAGACCATAGGTCAATTCGCCCGAAACGGGCTGACAATCATGGCCGCCGACCTGCTGGAAATAGGTAAACTGGCTGACTTCCATGCCATCGCACCAGACTTCCCAGCCAAGGCCCCAGGCCCCCAGAGTGGGGCTTTCCCAGTCATCCTCGACAAAACGGATATCGTGCAGAGCCATGTCGATGCCAATGGCCTCGAGGCTGCCGAGATACAGTTCTTGCAGGTTGGGCGGGCTGGGTTTGATCAGGACCTGGTACTGGTAATAGTGCTGCAGCCGGTTGGGGTTTTCCCCATAACGCCCGTCGGTGGGGCGGCGCGAGGGCTGCACATAGGCCGCCGCCCAGGGTTTCGACCCAAGCGAGCGCAGCGTGGTGGCCGGATGGAATGTACCGGCGCCCACCTCCATGTCATAGGGCTGCATCATGGCACAGCCCTGCCCGGCCCAGTAGGTCTGAAGCCGCAGGATGACTTCCTGAAAACTGCGTGGTTTGCTTGTCTTGTCCGCCATGGTCGTCTCCGGGCTCGGGCCGTCGAAATCGCCGCTCTTACCTACGGCTCCGATCCGGCAGGGTCAATTGCATGACCGGGCATATTTTGGGTGCACGCAGATACAGATTTGTTAAAACACCTCTCAAGCGCAAAAAGAGGCGCGGAAAACACGATCGGGCAAGGATTAAGGGAAATTCATGACACGCATTTTTTGGGCAACGCTGTTTGCAATCCTGATGATCGGAACGGCGCAGGCGCAACAGCAGGGCCCGACCGCATGGGTCCAGATCGAAGCGCAGCCCAGTCTTGCACAGGCCCGCAACAGCATCCGCGGCTATGCCACCCGGCTTGAGGATGTGAACGGGTTCTCGTTGGGCGGGGGATGGTACGCCATCGCGCTTGGCCCCTATTCCCCCGACGATGCGGCGCGTGTCCTGCAGGTCTATCGCGCCGAGGGCGTGATCCCGCGCGACAGCTATATCGCCGACAACAACGACTATCGCCAACAATTCTGGCCCATCGGCGCGAACTTCCTGACCAGCCCTGCGCTGGTTCCCACGCCGCCCGCACCCGATACGCCCCCCGAAAACGCCGCGATTCCCGACCTTCCCGATCCCGATCCGATCGACGAAACCCCGGCTGAGGCCCGCGCCAGCGAGCGCACCCTGACCCGCGAAGACCGCGCCGAATTGCAGGAAGCGCTGAAATGGGCCGGGTTCTACGACGGCGGCATCGACGCGGCCTTTGGCCGGGGCACGCGCGGGGCGATGGCCCGCTGGCAGGCGGCGCAGGGCTATCAGGGCACCGGCATCCTGACCACCCGGCAACGCGCCGAGCTTTTGCAGGACTACAATGCCGTTCTGGCCGATCTTGGGCTGGATATCGTGCGCGACACCGAGGCCGGAATCGAAATCAAACTGCCCACCGATATTGTCGGGTTCGAAAAATACGAACCGCCCTTTGCCCATTACACGCCAGTCGGCGACGTTGACGCGCGCGTTCTGCTGATCAGCCAACGGGGCGACAACAACACGCTGGCCGGGCTGTATGACATCATGCAGACGCTGGAGATCGTGCCTGAAACCGGCCCGCGCTCGTTGAATGACAACGCGTTTACCCTGATCGGGGAAAGCGCCCTCGTAATCTCGCATACACAGGCTTGGCTGCAGGATGGAGAGATCAAGGGCTTTACCCTGATCTGGCCCGCCGGTGACGAAGAACGCCGCACACGCCTGTTGGGGGAAATGCAGGAAAGTTTCACCCGCCTCGACGGGGCCCTTGACCCCACCGCAGGCAACGCGGGCACGCAAAGCATCGACCTTGTTTCGGGCCTGGAAATCCGCAAGCCGCGCCTGTCGCGGTCGGGGTTCTACGTGGATGGCAACGGCATGGTCGCCACCACCGCCGACGTGGTTCGGGATTGCCGCCGGATCACCATAGATCAGGATCACGAGGCGGAAATCGCCGCACAACAGGACGGCCTTGGAATCGCGGTTCTGCGCCCTCTGGAAACGCTCGCGCCGCTGGCCGTGGCCACGTTGCAGAACGTCGTTCCGCGCCTGCAATCGGAAGTCGCCGTTGCCGGCTATTCCTACGGCGGCATTCTGGGCGCGCCGACCGTGACGTTCGGGCAATTGGCCGACCTCAAGGGGCTCGACGGGGAAAGCGGAATAAACCGGCTGGCGCTGAACGCTCTGGACGGCGATATCGGTGGCCCGGTCGTGGATGCCGCCGGGTCCGTGTTGGGGATGCTGCTGCCCGATGGCGGCAACGGGCGCACCCTGCCCGAAGGCGTGAGCTTTGCCCTGGACGCCGGGGCATTGCGCAAAGTGCTGGAAGAGGCCGGGATCACCCCGGCGACTCCCGCAGCGAGCGCACCGCTGCAACCCGAGGCCCTGACCGACCACGCCAAGGGTATGACGGTTCTGGTCAGTTGCTGGGATTGAGGATCGTCAGCCCTGTCAGGCGATATCGGGCGTGACCCGGATCAGGGTCGGCCCGTCGGCCTTGAACGCCTTGAGGATCGCCCCTGACAGGACGTCGAGACTGTCCGGCTGCTCGGCCCCGGCGCCATAGGCCCTCGCCAAAGCCAGGAAATCCGGATTTCGCGCCACAACCGCCTTGGGCGCGATCTGAGAGCTGATCATGTGCTGTTCGATCTCTCTCAGCTTGCCATTGTCCCAAAGCAGGATCGGCAACGGCAGTCCCAGTTCAACCGCAACGCCGAGTTCCGGCAACGTGTACTGAAAGCCGTAATCCCCGGCGATGCACATGGTCGGCACCCCCGGTCGGGCGACCGCCCCGCCGATAGCTGCAGGCAAGGCATAGCCCAACGTGCCGAATCCGCTGGGATGATGCCAATGTCCGGGGCGCGGCATGTCCCATATTTCATTCGCGGCATAGGCAAACTGCGTCATGTCCGAAAACATCATGGTTTCGGGTGGCAAGCTGTTTTGAAGATGTCCGCAGATGGCCCCGATTCCGGGCAGGCGGGAGTCGACCTCGGCCCGCCAGCCTGCACGCCTTGCCGCGACCTGCTCGGCGCTCCAATCGCTGTCCTGCATCTGCGGCATCGCATTGCACAACGCCTCCACCGCCAGCAGGGAATCGGCAATCACGGGGATTTCGGCGCGTTGCTGATCGGCCAGAACCTCGGCATCCAGATCGACACGGATCATCGTGCCCGTATGCCCCAGATGCCCCCGCCACGTATCGACCTCGGCCAGTTCCGTGCCCACGGCCAGAACCACATCGGCCTTCGCGATCTCCTCGACCGAACCGGGCCGCATCAGGAAACTGCCGTAGAACAGGGGGCAATCGGGTGCGAAAATCCCGCGACCGGCAAAGGTGGTCATTACCGCCGCCCCCAGCCGATCGCGCAACATATTCAGCGCCTCCGCCGCATGTCGCGCGCCACCACCGGCAATGATCAAAGGGCGCTTAGCGCCGCGCAACGCGTCTGCCGCCGCCGCGATCTCGTCCGCTGACGGAACAGGCCGCACCAGGGCGGCGCGTGTCGGCGCAGCGGCCTGTGCCTCGCCCTCCAGCACGCGAATGGGAACCGACAGTTGCTTGGGTCTTTTGCGCGACGTTTCAAACTCGGACAGGGCACGGTCGATCAACGCATAGGCCGCATCCGGCGACAGCGCCGTTTCCGACCAGTCGGCCACACATCGCCCCGCCCCGGCCTGATCCTTCATCTGGTGAAGCTGCCCGCGCCGCGCCGCCGTTTCATCCAGACAAGAGGAAATCACCAATAGCGGCACACTGTCCGAATAGGCCTGCCCGATGGGGGTCATGATATTGCACAGGCCCGGCCCGGTGATCACATAGGCCACCCCCGGCCTGCCGCTGGCACGGGCATAGCCATCGGCCATGAAGCCCGCCCCCTGTTCGTGACGGGCCAGAACATGGGTGATTCCGGCCTCGTCAATCCCGCGATACATTTCCTGATTGTGAACACCGGGAATGCCGAACACCGTATCGACACCCCGCGATTTCAACATATGGCTGATCTGGGCACCAAGCGGGCGTGTCGTTCCGCGAGAAGATGTCGTCATCTATGAGCACTCCTGTCATTCGTCGCAAAATCGCAGGCGTCGGAACCGAAATGTTCAGTCGCGCCAGAAAACGGGCATAAACAGGACGACGACCGCAACCACCTCCAGCCGTCCCATCAGCATGGCGACGATCATGACCCATTTCGACTCGGATGGATAGGCATTCAAAGCTCCGGTAGGGCCGACCAGGTCCCCGAAGGCCGGACCGATGTTGAAAATCGCGGTCCATGCCCCGGTCAGCGCATCCGACATCGTAAGCCCCGTCAGCGCCAACGCGACCGAGAACAGCCCGAAGAACAGAATATATGTGGTGAACAGCAGGATCACCGACTGCAACACATCATCGCCCACGGCACGCCCGTCATGGCGCAGAATGGTCACCTTGTGCGGGCTGAAAATCCGCGCCGCCTGCATCCCCACCGCGCGAAACAAAAGCTGATAGCGGAACACCTTGATCGAACATCCGGTCGATCCGGTGCACCCGCCAATCGCCCCGACGATAATCAGGACCACAAAGGGCATCCCCCCCCACGCCGTGACATCGCCATCGCCATAGCCCGTGCCCGAAAAGATGGACACGACGTTGAACAGACGTTCACGCACCGCCGTCTCGCTCAGGGTTTCCGATACCAGGAATTCATAGAAAACGATTGCGCCGCAAGCATAGACAATCCATCGGAAATACGCGCGCGCCTGAGAGTCGGCGAAAAACGGTTTCAGGTCGCCCCGCATCCCCTGCATCAGGCGCACAAAGGGCATGCTGGCCAGAACCATGAAAACGATACCGGCATATTGCGGAAGTCCCGGAAAGGCGGCAAAGGAATCGTCTCTGGTTGAAAATCCACCCGTCGATACGGTGGTCAGCGCATGTACCGTGGCCTCGAACGGATCGAGCCCCAACAGGATATAGCTGACCGCGCACATCAGCGTGAGCGCCAGGTAGACATTGAGCACACCCTTGGAAATGTCGATGGTCCGGGGCAACACCTTGCCAAAGGTATCGAACCCCTCCGAGCGGAAAAACTGCATCCCGCCCACGCGCATCACGGGCAAGAAGGCCAGCGCGACGATCACGATCCCCAGACCGCCCAGCCATTGCAGGATACCTCGCCACAGCAACAACCCCTTGGGCAGGTCATCCAGCCCCACGAACACGGTCGATCCCGTCGTGGTCAGGCCTGACATGGCCTCAAACATGGCGTCGGTAAAACTGGCCTGCGTCTCGCCCAGCATGAACGGAAGCGTACCGAACGCGGGCAGGATCACCCATACCCCCACGGTCAGTAAAAACGCCTGCTGGATATTCAGAGCATCGGCCACCCGGTTGTGACAGGCCACCGACACCAGAGCGCCCACAAGGATCGTCAGGATCGCGCTTTCGGCAAAAACGGGCCAGTGCTCGCGCCCCTCGGCGATATCGACGAGCATGGGGAAGAACATGGTCAGACCGAGGGTCGCAACCAATAATCCCACCACATATCCAACAGGGCGCAAATCCAACATGAGGCGCAGAGTTGGCCTTGGCCCGGCAGAGTGTCAAGCGCCAGTTGCCGCGCCACAAAGGACAATACGGACAAGCGCTGTCACCGCCACGGGCGGACCTGCGCAGGATCGTCGGCCTCGTGCCGGGAGCACGGGCGGGGCGGCCAGCCATGTCGCATTTGCAACCACGGCTCCAGGGCCGCCCCGCATCTCATGCGATCAACGCCGATCAGGTGTAAAAGAGATCGCGATAGACATAGTGAATGATCTGATCGCGCGTCAGACCCATTTGCGCCAGTTCCTCGTCGCTTTTCGCTTCGAGCGCTTCGATCTTGTCGCGGCGAGAGGCAGCATTCATATGCGCTTCGAGCCCGCATTGCAGTGCCGTACCGATTGATGCCAACCAGTTGCGCAGGGCAGCAGGTGCCTCGGAAATATTTGTGGTCAGTGTTGCCATTGGAAACCTCGCTTTCGGCTTTCAGGTTTCCTCCCTGACCCAAAGTTAGGTCATCAAAGCTGACCTTACCATCGCCAATTCGTCATGCCTGCGTTGCACCTCGCGCAATCCGCACATCGCGGGATCAGCTCTTGCCCGGCGTGGTTGCGGCCTTGGCCGCCGGGGCAGGCATCGCCGGAGGCGGCGAAGGTTGACGCGGGCGTTTTACGGTATCGGCAACCGGTTTGTCCGGCTCGGCTTTGGTGGCGACCGCCGTCCCGGACCGCTTGGCCACAACGGGTTCGGCCTTGGGGGCCGGTGGCTTCGCATCGACCTTCGGCGCGGCCGGCTTGGCGGGCGCGGCGGCCTTCGCGGGTGCACGCACCGTTTTGGTCTTCGGAATGAAAGGATTGGCGCCAATGGCGGCACGGCCGAATTCCTGCGCCACGCGCATATGGGTTTCGATGACATACCCTGCCAATCGCATTCCGGCAGCCGACATTGCCAAAGGCGTGATAAGTTGGGTCATGGTCATGATCCTTTCCCTGTTATGCCCATTCCGACGCGTACCCGCACCGGATGACAAAACGGTAACGCAGTCCGGCCCGGTCCCGCCCACGCGCACCACTCCGCCGGTCTGCAGAACCGCCAGACGCCCATTTCAAACGCAAAAATGCGCTCCACGGCACAAAAACCGGGCAAACCGAAAAAACCAGGCTCTGAAAACTGCCTAGCCGACGTGAAACAGCGTATTGAACAGCTTGGGGTCGATGCTGTCGGCGGCAAAGGTCGTGCCTTCGGTCAGGACGCTGACGGCATCATGGCTGTGCAGGCTTTCCTGATGGCTCGCGATCACCCGGAAATCCCCGATACGCGGCTCATCGTGCAGTTTCTCGCAAAACAGCCGGGTGGCATCCTCGACGAAGATCGGATTCGACGCGTTGAGTTCCGCAAACGCCTGTTCGTCTTCACGCTTCACCATGACCTGCGTTTCGGTCGGCACCGCGCTGCGCGCGATGTCGATCAGGTCTTCGAACCACAAAATGTCATCGCCTTTGGATTCGACCGAAATGCGCGCAACCGAACGCTGCGAATGCGGTGTCGCCAGCCGCCCACGCACCTGCCGGGCATGTTCGCTGAGTTCCAGCGAACACGGGCAGGTCGAGGAATAGACATAATCCAGATGCATGAATTTGCGCCGCTGACCGTCCCGTTCGACCAGTTCCATCGCGATATCGTAATACTGATAGCCCTCCAGCCCCGAACGCAGGGATTTCACCTTGGCCGGGTAGGAAAACCGCATCTGAAGGCGCGCGTCGATGGTTTCCAGATCGCTGATATAATCGTCCAGCGCGGCCTCCATCACCTCGAAGCTGAAGGTCTTTTCCGCATGACGGTAAAAGCTGCGCATGATGCGCGACATGTTGATGCCCTTCTTGCCGGCCTCAAGGCTGACCGTTCCTGTCACGCTGGTTTCCAGCGACAGGTCGCCATCATCGCGGGTATGGAAACGGATGGGCAGGCGGAAATTCGAGATACCGACATGCTGCAACTGCTTTTTCGCACCCCGGATCAGCGAACTGGGGCCGTTCTGCAAATCGGGCATCGTGGCCTTGTAGGCATCGCCCGCCTCGAAATCGCCGTCATACACACGCGCCAGATCGGGATAGTTCACGCTTTGCCGCCCCGGCAGCAGGCGCGCGATGGCCGGGTCGAGATCGGCCACCTCTTCGGGCGTGACCTTTTCGGCCCACGCGCGCAGACGCTCGAGCGCCGCCCTGGCTTCTTCACGATCCGGCATATCCGACGGTTCCCGCGTATGAACGTTCATTTCCGGCCCCTTGTTCAGTGGTGCCCGTGATATCTAATCACGCCGCTGGCGTATTTCCAATTTCGAAAGGAAGTACGCCGGAACCGACACTCCGGATCATTTCCCGGCCTGCGCGACGGCCACGGCTTGCAGGATGTCCGCCACCAGGTCTTCGGTATCTTCGATCCCCACCGACAAGCGCACCAGCCCAGGCGTGATGCCGAGCGCCACTTTCTGGTCATCGGGCAACCGCTGATGGGTGGTGGTTGCGGGATGGGTCGCGATGGATTTGGCATCCCCAAGGTTGTTGGAGATCAGGACGATCTGCAACGCGTTCAGGAACCGGAACGCCGCCGGTTGCCCGCCGTCAAGGTCCAGTGCGATCACCGTGCCGCCCTTGCCCATCTGACGTTGTACCAGATCGTATTGGCCATGCGACGGATGCCCCGGATAAATCACCCGTGCCAGCCCGGCCTGCCCCTGCAGCGCCTCGGCAATGGCCAATGCGCTGTCGGCCTGCGCCCTGACCCGCAGCGAGATCGTTTCCAGCCCCTTGAGCATGATCCACGCCGTGAACGGCGACATCGAACCGCCGGTGTGCTTCATGTAGGGCTCGACCGTGCCGCGAATGAAATCGCGCGTGCCAAGGATCACGCCGCCAAGGGCGCGGCCCTGCCCGTCGATATGCTTGGTCGCCGAATAGACCACCACATCGGCCCCCTGTTCGATCGCGCGCGAAAACACCGGCGTGGCAAAGACATTGTCCACAATGACGGTCGCCCCGACCGCATGGGCAATTTCCGCGACGCTCTGCAAATCGACAACGTCCAGCGTCGGGTTGGCCACCGATTCGAAAAATACAGCCGTGGTGTCCTCGCGGATGGCGTCGCGCCATTGCTCCAGGTCGGTGCCATCGACGAATGTCACCTCGACGCCATAGCGCGTCAGGATTTCCTCCAGAACATACAGGCACGATCCGAACAGCGCCCGTGCCGAAACCACGTGATCCCCGGCCTTGAGCATCGAGGTCAGCGCGCCGCTGACCGCCGCCATGCCGCTGGCCGTGGCAAAAGCGTCCTCGGCCCCTTCGAGAGCCGCGATCCGCTCCTCGAACATGGCCACGGTGGGATTGCCGTACCGGGCATAGATATATTCATCCGGTCCCGCGTTCAGAAAACGCGCCTCGGCCTGCTCGGCCGTTTCGTAAACGAACCCTTGAGTCAGGAAAATCGCTTCGCTGACCTCGTTCCACTGGCTGCGCCGCGTACCACCATGCACCAGCTTGGTGCGCGCTTTCCATTCACTGTCCATATCCGACCTCCACGGGCCTTGCAGGCCCCAATAAAAAAACCCCCGACGCGGTCAAGCGAAAGGGGGCTTTCATCCTGACCTCTTTAGCGGTGTTGTTTAACGTGGCCCGCAATCCGGTAACAAATCGCCACGCGAAACGGATTAGCCGCCCTGCTGTTGCAGGTCAACACCGTCACGCGGGTTTAACCTGCTCTTCAAGAAAGTTTCGTATGTGTTTCCTATCGAGAGGCCACAAGATGTTGTGGGAACCCGATCGCATGCCGTTTTTGCAAATCAATGCCGGACCCGAAGGGCCAGCCTTGCACGGAACGCCCCGGCCCTTGCGCCCATCCCTGACGCAGGCTTTGCGCGCACAGGGGCCAATCATCATCATGACGCACGGGTTCAAGTTCGCCCCCGGACAAGGGCTGGATTGCCCGCACAATCACATCCTGTCGCTTTCGCCCCTCAGCCGGTGCTGGAAAACGCTCAGCTGGCCGCGTCACCTTGGCTATGGTGCAGGGCATCGCGGCGAAGGTCTTGGCATCGCCTTTGGCTGGGCCGGGCGCGGCACGATCTGGCAGGCCTACCGACAGGCCAGAAACGCAGGTCATTCCCTGGCCCGCCTGATCCGCACGATTCATCAAATCGCCCCCGGCAGGCCTGTCCACCTGATCGCGCACTCTCTTGGCGCCCGCGTCGTCCTGAGCGCCCTGCACGATCTGCCAGGGGACAGCATAAGGCGTGCGATCCTCCTGTGTGGCGCGGAGTATATCGAAACCGCAAAGACCGCGCTGTCCACGGATGCCGGACGCACCGCCGAAATCATCAATGTCACGACGCGCGAAAACGACCTGTTCGACTTCCTGCTGGAGCGGCTGATCCCGCCTGCCCGTTTCCGCGAGAACCGCAGCCTGGGGCGTGGCCTGCCTGACCTGCCCAACACACTGAACCTGCAACTGGACCATCCCGCGACCTTGGCCCGACTGTCACGGGCAGGGTTTTCGATCGCCCCCGCCAAAACGCGCATCTGCCACTGGTCCGCCTATCTGCGACCCGGAGTATTTCCGTTTTACCGTGACATTCTGCGCCACCCCGACGACTGGCCGATAAGCGAATTGCGCACCGCCCTGCCCTATCAGCCCGATCCGCACTGGACGCGACTGCGGGGACTGGCACCGCGCATCCTGCCCGTGGCACGGCCGGAAACGGCGGCCCTTCCCTAGGCCGCCCCTTCGTCCAGCGGCTCTTCCATGGGCAGCACCATCAGAACCATGAACCAGTAGAATGCGTGCAGGAACAGCACGAACACCGGCACCACCGTGATCCAGACGGCCAGCGTTTCGGTGGCGATCAGTATTTCATTAACGATGATCACGACGGCTGCGGCAAATGCATTCACCCGCAACAGGCTGACCCGCTGAACCGGTTGCGCATTGGGGCCCTGTGACGGCGCGACACGTTCCAGCAGATCCTGTTCCCGCCGCATGCCAAGGAACATGATGATCAGGAAAAAGCAGCAAAAGCCCGTCACCACGCGTTGCGTCACCAGGGGATCATTCAACGCCAGTTGCACACCGGCCAACAGAACCATGATCAGCACCGGCCAGAGCAGCATGCCGGGCTTGCCCTCACGCACCTTGCGCAAGCTATAGGCTGCATTCGGCAGGTTCCGCCAGATCGTGTAGACCTCGGCCAACACGACCGACGACACGAATGCGCGCTCTTCGGAAAAACCGGACTGGCGCATGACGATCCAGAGGATCAGCATCATGACAACGGGAAGGAGATTCTCCGGCCGGATTGGCGGGATCGAGGTGGCGGCGAACCACAACCGGGTGGAGGTCGACTTGATCATACCTCCCGCGATACGGGCGAAATCTGGCAAAATCCCGACCAGCATGTGAGTTTTCCACGAAATTCACAGCCGCCGATAGATGACGTAACGTCAGCCGTTATCGTCGGTCTGCGTTCCATGATCGCGAAACAACCGGCCCTGCCCCATGAAAAACAGGAAAATCGCCGCCGTCAGGCCGAACGTCTTGAAATAAACCCAGGCCTCTTCGCTCATCAGGCGCCAGACCAGTTCATTGGCAATCGCAAGGCCGAAAAAGAACGCTGCAAGCCTCTTGGTCAGAATCATCCAGCCCTGGTCGGTCAGCGGCATGACGCCCTCCATCACGTATTGCAGCCAGGATTGGCCACGCAACAATCCGGCCACCAGAACACCGCCGAACAGCACATAGATGATCGTCGGTTTCATCTTGAAGAACCGCGGATCGTTGAACCACACGCTGAGCCCCCCGAACACCACGATCAGCACCGCCGTGACCACCTGCATTTTCGACAAATGCCCGGTCAGCCACCACAACAGCCCCATCGCCAGCAGGAATACCGGAATGAACCCGGCGGTCACGACGATGAACCCCTCGTATTCGGTTCCGCCGATGGTAAAAATCCGATCCTTGAGCCACAGGTAAGCGGCGAAAAAGCCCAGGATCGGACCCAGCTCCAGCCCTGTTTTCAGCATCGGGTTGATCTTGCGCTCGCTCATGTCCGGCCTCATTGTTATCCGCCCATTTCAACTATCACAGCGCCAGCCGCGATCAACGTCATCAACGCGATCCGGCGCGGTCCCACCGTTTCCTTCAGCACCAGCCAGCCGATCAGAGCCGCGAACACAGTCGAGGTTTCGCGCAACACCGCCGCCTCGCCCACCTTGTCCAGCCGCGTGGCCATCAGGATCGACCCGAACGAAAAGAACGCCACCACACCGCCCACGAGTCCGCGCAGGAACAATGGCCCCGGCGCAGGCCGCGCAGGCATCGCCCGCCATCGCAGAAAGGCATAGATCGGCAGAACCACCCCGTCGAGCATGAAAAACCACGCCAGAAAGGTGAACGGGTCGGCGGCAGCGCGGATGCCATAGGCGTCATATGTCGTGTAAAGCGCCACGAACAACCCCGTCGCCACGGCCAGCATCAGCGCCGACGGCAGGTTTTCGCGGTTCACCTCGAGATAGCGCAGATTATAGACGGCCAGCCCGAAGATCCCCGACAGCAACACCGCAACGCCCAGCCATTGCACCGGCGTGAAGATTTCGGAAAACAGCAGGTATGCCCCGACCACCGTGAACAAGGGGCTGGTGCCGCGCACCACCGGATAGACCACCGTGTAGGCCCCCTTGGTATAGGCCTGCGCCTGCAGGATCTTGTAACTCAGATGGATCAGGAACACCCAGCCGAAGATCGGCCACATATGCGGCTCCGGCCACGGCACCACGAACAGGGCGAAAGGTGCGGCCATGATCCCATAGCTTCCGTCGATGGCCCCACGGCTGAGCCACGGATCATGCTTCCCTTTCTGCAAGGCCCCGAAAACCGCATGCAACAGCGCCGCCAGCACCGCCAGGGCAAGGGCCAGCTGATGCCCTGCCTCCGTCCCTTCCAGCGAGAGCAGCCAGTCGCTCACCGTCATGTCGATGCCGCCCCTTGCATTTCATGATAGGGTGGCCAGAGTCTGCCATGACCACGATTTCGAGGCCGCATGTACGAATTTTCGTTCGACACTTTCGCCAATGAATTCACCGGCACATTTTCCGCCGTGCCCCCGGTTGTTTCCGCCGCGCGCCTGACGGCGGCCTTGTTTCTGGGGGGCATCATCGGGATGGAGCGCGAATGGCTGCGCAAACCGGCAGGGCTGCGTACGCACATGCTGGTGTCGATGGCCGCTTGCCTGTTCATCATCGTCAGCCAGCAACTGGCCACGATACCGTTCGGCGATGACGAAGCCCTGCGCGTCGATCCCTTGCGCCTGATCGAGGCGGTGACCGCCGGTGTCGCCTTTTTGGCCGCCGGGATCATCTTCACCTCCAGGGGCGAGGTGCACAACATCACGACCGGCGCCTCCATGTGGCTGGCCGGGGCCATCGGCCTGGCTTGCGGATCGGGGCAGATTCCACTGGCCGTCATGGCGACGCTGATTGTGCTGGTCGTGCTGCTGGTGCTCAGATTGTTCGAAAAATGGCTGGGCACCAACGACCCGACACCCCCGGAGTGACTCATTCCCGCTCCAGCCCCGTCAGCGCGGCGGCGAACTCTTCGGGATCGAACGGGGCAAGATCGTCGATCTGCTCGCCCACGCCAATGGCGTGAATGGGCAGACCGAACTTGTCGGCCAGCGCCACCAGAACCCCGCCCTTGGCGGTGCCGTCCAGCTTGGTCATGACCAGGCCGCTGACATCGGCGAGTTTCTGGAAGGTCTCGACCTGGCTCAGCGCATTCTGGCCCGTCGTGGCATCCAGCACCAACAGCGTATTATGCGGCGCGGTTTCGTCTTTCTTGCGTATGACGCGGACGATCTTGGCCAGTTCCTCCATCAAATCGGCGCGGTTCTGCAAACGGCCCGCCGTGTCGATCATCAACAGATCGGCCCCATCCGCCTGCGCCTTTTCCATCGCGTCAAACGCCAGGCTCGCCGGGTCCGAACCCTCCGGCGCGGTCAGCACCGGCACTCCGGCGCGATCGCCCCAGATTTGCAACTGCTCTACCGCTGCGGCACGGAACGTATCGCCCGCTGCAATCACCACCGATTTCCCGGCGGCCTTGAACTGGCTGGCCAGCTTGCCGATCGTCGTGGTCTTGCCCGATCCGTTGACCCCCACGACCAGCACCACCTGCGGCGTCCTGGGATAAAGCGGCATGGGCCGCGCCACAGGCTCCATGATGCGGCTGATCTCCCCGGCCAGAAGCTCCTTGATCTCCTGCGTGGACAGTTTCTTGCCCATGCGCCCCTCGGCCATGTTGGCCGTGACGCGCAGGGCGGTATCCACGCCCATATCGGCGGTGATCAGCAACTCTTCCAGCTGTTCCAGCATGTCGTCATCCAGCACGCGGCGAATAACGGTCTTTCCTTCCTTGCGTCCCAGAAGACGGCCCAGAATACCCGGTTTTTCCGCCCTGGCCGTAGAGACATCGCTTTCCGGCGTCTGAACGGGAATTTCCAGAGGCGCAGGCGTGGGCTGCGGTTCGGGCGCCCGGACCGGGGCTTCCTGAGGGGTGGCATCCGGCATCTCTGCTGGCGCGGGGCCGGGAATTTCCGAAGGCGGCGCAGGCACTTCCTGCGGGCGCGGCTCGGGGGCCGGTTGTGGTTGCGGCGCCGGTTCGGGGGGGGGTACGGGCATCGGCTCCGGTTGCGGCGCAGGTTCAGGTGCGGGCTCGGGTTCCGGTTCCGGTTCGGGCACCGGTTCTGGCTCCGGCGTCGGCTCGGGGTCGGGTTCGGGGGGCGTTTCCGGCTCAGGCTGTGCGGGGGCCGGGGTTTCGACCTCCTCCTCTTCACCGCCGTCTTCGATGATCGCATCCAGACCGTCCTCGATTTTCGACGACGACTTGAACAACCGATCCTTGAGTTTCCTGAAAAACGCCATGCGTCCCCCACACCGATGCTTTTCTTTCACCTAATGCGGAACGGCGGCAGATGGAAGCCTCAGCCAAGAACCGCCCAGAGGATCAGCCCCTGCGCGCCGTAATACAACACCCACAAGGCCGGGCTGATAATCCGGTGCAACGGGTTGGCCGGATCGAGGCGAAACAACTGAACGGCCAAAAGCGTATCCGACGCAATGAACGCCCCCGCCCCGATCAATGCCACGTTCAGCCCGCCGGGAAGCGTCAGCGCGGCCAGCCCCATCAGGGTGATCAGCACCACGTAAACCCGCACCGGCCATTTCATGTCGCCGGTATGGGGGGCCAGCCAGATTTCCGACGCGATCGCATAGAGGATCAGCCCGATTGCGGGCAAAAGCGGCGGCAGCCCGCTGCCCAACCCGGCAAACAGCGCGATATAGGCGACATGCGCCAGGGCGAAACTGCACAGGCCAATCAGAAAGGCGCGCTCGCCCGACCGCGACAAGGCCAGATCGCCAACCGCGGACAGGGCCAGGGCGCACACCAGCAAGACAGGGGCCCCATGCAACGATGCCAGCACGGCAAGCGCCCCGATGGCCCCAGTTTTGATGGCCGAACGCAACAGCGACGGGTCACAAAAACAGAACCATCCCCCATAGAGCAGAGCGGTGACTCCGCTGACAGAGGTCAACAGACCGATCATATCTCGTCAGGGAAATGCTTCATCGTCAGGCGGATCGGGTTGGGCGCGGCCTGCCCCAGTCCGCAGATCGACGCATCGCCCATCGCCTGGCACAGCTCTTCCAGCAGCGGTTGATCCCACCTGTCGGCCTGCATCAGCTTGACCGCCTTTTCGCAGCCCACCCGGCAGGGCGTGCATTGCCCACAGCTTTCATCCTCGAAGAACCGCAGCATGTTCAGTGCCGCCTGTTTCGCGCTGTCCCGATCCGACAGAACGACCACGGCCGCCGACCCGATGAACGTGCCATGCGGTTGCAGCGTATCGAAATCCAGCGGGATGTCGTTCATCGACGCAGGCAACAGCCCCGAGGACGGACCGCCCGGCTGATACGCCTTGAAGCTGTGACCGTCCACCATGCCCCCGGCGGCCTCGATGATATCGGTAATGGTCGACCCGGCGGGCAGCAGATGCACCCCCGGATTTTTCACCCGCCCCGACACCGAATAAGAGCGCAACCCCTTGCGCCCGTTCTTCTCGACACCGGACAGGATCTCGCCGCCCTCGCGCAGCACACGCGCCACCCAATAGAGCGTCTCGACATTGTTCACCAGGGTCGGGCGATCGAAAATCCCCACCTGCGCCACAAAGGGCGGCCGGTGACGCGGCAGGCCGCGCTTGCCTTCGATCGATTCGATCATCGCGGATTCTTCGCCGCAGATATAAGCGCCCGCGCCCCGGCGCAGTTCGATATAGCCCGGCCCAACGATCCCGGACCGTTCCAACGCGGCGATTTCACGGCGCAGGATGTCCAGAACGGCAGGATATTCGTCGCGCATATAGATAAAGCAGGTTTGCGCCTCGACCGCCCAGGCGGCGATCAGCATTCCCTCAAGGAAAACATGCGGTTGCCGCTCGAGGTAAAAGCGATCCTTGAAGGTGCCCGGCTCGCCCTCGTCACCGTTCACGGCCAGGTAACGCGGCCCCGGCTCGGCCCGCACGAACCCCCATTTACGCCCCGACGGAAAGCCCGCACCGCCAAGCCCGCGCAGGCCCGCATCCAGCAATTCCTGCTGCACGGTCTCGAAATCCCCAGTCTCGCGCAGCCGGGTCAGCACGTCATAGCCCCCCTCGGCGCGATAGGCCTCCAACGCCTCATAATCCGGCACATGCGCATGGGTGTCGCCCGCCGCAATCGCCGCCTGCACCTTTTCCGGCGTGGCGTGGTCGATATGGTTATGGCCGATCTCCAGCACCGGCGCGCTATCGCAGCGGCCCATGCACGGCGCGCGCAGCACCCGCACCTGCGCCGGGTCCAAGCCCTGCTCGAGCGCTTGCTGCAACTGTTCCGCCCCCGCCAACTCGCAACTCAGCGAATCGCACACCCGGATCGTCAGGGCGGGCGGCGGGGTCTCGCCCTCTTTCACCACGTCGAAATGGGCGTAGAAACTCGCCACCTCGTAAACTTCGGCTTGTGCGATGCGCAGCGCCTCGGCCAGCGCGCGCAAATGGCCTGCGGACAAATGGCCGTATTCGTCCTGAATCAGGTGCAGGTACTCGATCAGCAGATCACGGCGCAGCGGGCCGTCGCCCACAAGGGCGCGCAGATCGTCCATCGCCTGATCGTCCACCTGGCGGCCCTTGGGCGTGACACGCCCCTTGCCCTTGCCCGACTTCCAGACGCCCTTGCGATCATCCAATGCCATTTGCCTATCCCCTGATCCGGTTCGAGCCATCAGATAACGCCCCGGCCATCCATTCGCCTGATCAAAAGCGACACCTGCGCTACTGGAAGCGTTCGCACGGAGGCGAAATCACATACGGTGTTTCCTATAATGCGCATATCCGGGCCATTCTGCCTACCCCCGCTCAACTGTTGCAAATATCTGGCCTGCGCGCGATCTCTCTGCCAGACTGGCCGCATGAAACGAACCGCACTGGCCTGTTGCCTGCTCCTGTCCGCCGCGCCCTTGCGCGCCGATCCGATGATGAGCGCCGAGGCGTTCGATGCCTACACCCGTGGCAAGACCTTTTACTACGCCAGTCAGGGCGCGCCCTATGGGGCCGAGGAATACCTGTCCGACCGCCGCGTGCGCTGGTCGTTTCTGGACGGCGAATGCAAGGACGGGCGCTGGTTCGAACAGGACGGGCTGATCTGTTTCGTCTACGAAGACCGCCCCGAACCGCAATGCTGGAGCTTCACGCAAAGCGCCTCGGGCCTGATCGCGCGGTTCGTGTCGGAAGACAGCGAAACCGAACTGTACGAAGTCGAGAAAAGCGCCGAACCACTGGAATGTCCGGGCCCTGAAATCGGCGTTTGAGCATCACATATGCGATCTCAAATACGCCTCCATCCACATCCATAGGCAAAATTCTTACAGAAATCGAACAATTCAGGCCATTCAGAACAAACTGCCCTGATCCGGCGGATCGGCTTTCGGCTTGGCCGGTTTCGCGGCCTTGCGCGCGGGTTTTGCCCCCGAGGTTTCGTCCCCGGCGTCCCGGTCCAGTGACAAACGGCCATCGGAAAACTCGATTTCCAGGGCCTCGGCCTTCGCTGCCGCAACCTTGGTCGTCACGACACCGCCATCGCCATACACCACCGCATAACCCCGCTTCAGCGTCGCCTTGTAGCCAAGTGTTTCGCGCAGCCGGTCCAACCCGTCGATCCGGTCGCGCCACCCCTTGGTCTGCCGCGTGGCCGCATCCGAAAATCGTTGACCGATCTGCCCAAGCTGCACCTTCTTCTGCGCGATATCGCGCTCGATGGGCCGCAGAGTCAGCCGGTCAGCCCGGCGATCCAGCGCCTCGCGCTTGGCGGCAACCCCGCGCAGCAGCGCCGGATCCAGCCTTGCGCCCCAGGATTTCAGCCAATCCTGCCGCCCGCTCAACCGCGATTGCAACGTGCCGGGGCGCAAAGCGCCCGATGCCTCGTAGAGCCGCACCCGGCGGGTCTGCACCGTACGCGTCAACGCGGCAGGCAACCGATCCGACCACGCATCGAGACGCTGGCGCGGCCCGTCCAGCAGACGCTCGGGGCGGGGCAAGGCACGCGCCAGATCGCGCAACCGCTGGCCACGCGCCGTAACCCCCGAGGTCAGCGCATGGGTCAGACGCGCCTCCTGATTATCCAGCCACGCCAGCAGGTCCAGCCGCACCGGAACCGCCAGTTCCGCCGCCGCCGTGGGTGTCGGCGCGCGCTGATCGGCGGCAAAGTCGATCAGGGTCGTATCCGTTTCGTGCCCGACGGCGGAAATCAGCGGTATCTCACTGGCCGCAGCCGCGCGCACCACCGATTCCTCGTTGAATCCCCACAGGTCCTCGATACTGCCCCCGCCCCGCGCCACAATCAGAAGGTCGGGACGCGGCAGCGCACCGCCGGGCGTCAGCCGGTTGAACCCTTCGATGGCGCGCGTCACCTCGGGTGCGCATTTTTCGCCCTGCACGGCAACGGGCCAGATCAACACCTTGCGCGGAAAACGATCCCGCAGCCGGTGCAGGATATCCCGGATCACCGCCCCCGAAGGCGAGGTCACCACCCCGATCACCTCGGGCAGGAACGGCAGGGGGCGCTTGCGCTCGGGCGCGAACAGCCCCTCACCGGCCAGTTGCGCCTTGCGTTTTTCCAGCATGGCCATCAGCGCGCCCATGCCCGCCGGTTTGATATCCTCGATCACGATCTGATAGCGCGACTGCCCCGGAAACGTGGTCAATCGGCCTGTGGCCACCACCTCCATGCCTTCCTCGGGCTGCACCGACAGGCGCGATGCGACCCCTTTCCAGATCACCCCGGCCAGCACCGCACGATCGTCCTTGAGGTCCAGATATACATGCCCCGAGCGCGGCCGGCTGACGCGCCCGACCTCGCCCTTGACCCGGACATGGGCGAATTCGCCCTCGATCACGCGTTTCACAGCCCCCGAAATCTCGGAGACTGAAAATTCCGGGGCGTTTTCGCCTTCCATGCGGTCGTCGATCAGATCGGACATGCCTGCGCCTTGTGTCTGCCTGCGCGCCACCTTAGAACGCCTGTCAGGCAAGGCCAAGCAGGAGAGTGGCGGCATGAATATCCTGATCCTCGGTGGTGGTGGGCGCGAACATGCGCTGGCCTGGGCGGTGATGCAGAACCCCAAATGCGACAAGCTGATCGTCGCGCCGGGCAATGCCGGGATCGCGCAAATCGCCGAATGCGCCAGCCTCGATGTGGAAAACGGCGCGGCTGTGGTCAATTTCTGCGAGGCCAACGCCATCGACTTCGTCATCGTCGGCCCCGAGGCCCCTCTGGCCGCAGGCGTCAGCGACCGGCTGCGCGATGCCGGGCTGCTGGTGTTCGGCCCGTCGCAGGCAGCAGCGGAACTGGAAGCCTCGAAAAGCTTCACCAAGGCCATCTGCGATGCGGCAAACGCCCCCACGGCGGCCTATGCCCATTTCACCGATGCCGAAGCCGCCAAAGCCTATGTCAAATCACAGGGCGCGCCCATCGTCGTCAAGGCCGACGGGCTGGCCGCCGGCAAGGGCGTGATCGTGGCCGAAACCGAAGATCAGGCGCTCGCCGCCATCGACGACATGTTCGGCGGCGAGTTCGGCGCGGCAGGCGCCGAGGTGGTGATCGAAGAATTCATGACCGGCGAAGAGGCCAGCTTTTTCGTGCTCTGCGACGGTGAATCCGCCCTGCCCATCGGCACCGCACAGGACCACAAGCGCGTCGGCGAGGGCGACACCGGCCCCAATACCGGCGGCATGGGGGCCTATTCCCCCGCCCCGGTTCTGACCGACGAGATCGCGCAAAAGGCGCTCGATGAAATCGTCAAACCCACGCTGGCCGAAATGGCCCGGCGCGGCACGCCCTATCAGGGGGTGCTTTATGCCGGGCTGATGATCGAAAACGGCCAGCCCCGTCTGGTGGAATACAACGTGCGCTTCGGCGATCCGGAATGCCAGGTGCTGATGATGCGCCTCGGCGCGCAGGCGCTGGACCTGATGCAGGCCGCCGCCGAAGGGCGGCTGGCCGAAACACGGGTCAACTGGGCCAACGATCATGCCATGACCATTGTGATGGCCGCCAGGGGCTATCCCGGCGCCTATGAAAAGAGCAGCGTGATCAAGGGGCTGGACAATTGCGCCGAGGACAGCTTTCACATGGTCTTTCACGCCGGAACATCCGAAAAGGACGGGCAGATCCTGGCCTCGGGCGGTCGGGTGCTGAACGTCACCGCACGCGGGGCGTCGCTGGAACAGGCCCGCGACCGCGCCTATGCCATGGTCGACCGGATCGACTGGCCCGAAGGATTCTGCCGCCGTGACATTGGCTGGCGCGCGCTTGGATGATCCTGCGTGACAAACCGGGCATCATGCAGTTGCTGTTTGCGCTGCGCGGCTCGGTCCTGCCTGCCATCCTGCCCCGCATTCTGGGCATGTCCCTGATCGCGGCGGGGCTGGTCGCAATAGATCAGCATGTTTTCACCCTCGTTCATACCAGCCCTGCGGCATTCGCCGTATTCGGTGTCGCGCTTTCGCTGTTCCTCGGCTTTCGCAACAACGCCGCCTACGAACGCTGGTGGGAAGGCCGCCGATTATGGGGGCAGCTGGTGGCCGACATGCGCGCATTGCCCCGCGAAACCGAACTGTTCATCGAAAACCCGGCCCGGCGCGAGCGCATCCAACGGCTGGCACTGGCCTTTATCCATCACCACCGCATCCAATTGCGCGGTCTCAGCGACCACAGCCGCGTGAATGACTGGTCCGCCGAGACCTTCAGCGACACGCCGCACCCGCCTTGTGGCGTGCTGAACAGAATGACCCATGAATTGCAGGCCGCCAGGGCCAAGGGCGAAATCGACGGATTCGGCCTCAGGGCGCTTGGCGAACGGATGGCCAACATCGCCCTGGCGCAGGCCGGATGCGAGCGGATCGCAACCACCCCGCTGCCCTATGTCTATTCCTTGCTGGTGTTCCGCACGACCTATCTTTATTGCCTGCTGCTGCCTTTCGCGCTTATGGACACCGCCGGCTGGATGACACCGCTTTTCGTCTGCATGGTCGCCTATGTGTTCTTCGGTCTGGCCGAAGTGACCGAGGAACTGGCCCATCCCTTCGGGGAAACGGTGAACGGCCTGCCGCTGGACGCCATGTGCCGCACGATCGAAATCAGCATGGCCCCGCATCTGGGGGTCGAGGCCCCGCCGCCCGTGAAGCCCGACAACTATTACCTGAGCTGACGCATGTATATCGCGGGGGCCAACCCCCGCACCCCCGGAGTATTTCCGGAACGGTGAAGATCAGCGGCAGGATTGTGCGGCGCTCATGCTGTCCGGTCCGGTATAAGGACCGAGATCGCGCGCGATGACCCTGCCCTGCGTCAGCCCGACGCCCATGACCCTCGACCAGTCGCCCGAGGCCACGATCATTTCGGCGCGCGACCCGCATTCCCGAATCCCGCCGGGAATGAAATCCCAGCCGATCTTGTGATTGGTGAACCCGGCTCGCTCTGCCACGGGAACGAGAGCCCCATCGTCATAGCGCCAGATGCGCAGGGTTTTCGCCAAATGCGGACGGTCGATATAGGCGATCTCGATCGTCCCGTCGCCATCCAGATCGGCCGCGCCCACCGGGGCCAGCCAACGATGGGCCTGTCCGATATACGGCGTATGGGCCAGCAGGGTGAAATCCCGCCCCGGCGCACGATAGCCATAGATTTCAAGTCGCGCCCCATAGCGGACATGCGAGGCGACGACGATCACCTCGTTGCGCCCGTCGCCATCGAGGTCCGCCAGCCTTGGGCTCGTGTCTTCGAAAACCCTGTCGGGCCCGGCAGATACGGAATCACAAAACGCCGCCTTGCCCTGGCCCGGCGGCACGATCCCGACATATAGCGCCGTCGCCTCGACGCTATCGCCCAGAACCCCGTGATCATAGGCCGTGCTGCGCCCGGCGAACCACGCAAGCGCAACGGGCCGCTGCGCCGATCGCGCGACGGAGCTTCCGGGCGGTCCCTCTGTATGGATACATCCCCGGCCCGATCCGCGCGGCTTGGTCACATCCTGCGCGGCAAGCGGGGTGGCGGCACTGACGAACAGCGCGGCAAGGCCTGCAATCGCTGGCCCCGTCCGCATCGTTCAGATCTGTTTCTCGGGCATCCGGACGATCAGCCCGTCCAGCGCATCGGTAACCTTGAGCTGGCAGGTCAGGCGCGAGCGTTCGGGATCGGGCTCATAGGCGAAATCCAGCATGTCCTCTTCCATGTCGTCCTTGGCGGGCAGCTTATCCACCCAGGCCGGATCGACATAGACATGGCAGGTCGAACAGGCGCAGGCACCGCCGCAATCCGCCTCGATGCCGGGAATATTGTTGTCACGCGCGCCTTCCATCACGGTCAGGCCATTGGCCACATCGACCACATGTTCGGTCCCGTTATGCTCGATATAGGTGATCTTCGCCATGAACTCCTGTTCTCCCTTGATGTGGCAGACACGCCCGTTACCTAGACAAGCCGACCCCGCCAGACCAGCCCCATTTGCGACCTTTCGGGAAAAGAGATGCGACAAAATCCGCATATTCTCACTTTGTTCCCCAACGCGCACCGCACAGCCCGGCTTTCCTGCCGGGCCCAAAACCGCTAGGGTATTGCAAAACAACGCCTCCGAGGCCCGAGCATGATCTCCCGCACCGCCTTTCCCGCCTTGCTGGCCTGTGGCTTGCTGATGGCCTGCAACCCGGACGTGCCGTCGGCGATGAATGACCCCGAGATCGTGCAAACCCTGCAAGAGGCTCCTCCGGGTGCGCCCCCCGGCACCTGTTGGGGCAAGGAGACCGCCCCCGCCGTGATCGAGACCGAGACCCGGCAGGTCCTGCTGCAACCGGCGCAGGTTCTCGACGACGGCACGGTGCTCCAACCCGCGATCTACAAAACGGAAACCCGTCAGGCGATCCTGCGCGAACGCAAGGTGACGTGGTTTCAAACCCCCTGCCCCCGCGAACTGACCCCCGATTTCATCGCCTCGCTGCAACGGGCGCTCAAGGTGCGGGGTCACTACCGTGGCCCGGTCACGGGCCGCATGGAGCCCCGCACCCGCGCCGCCATACGCGCGTTTCAGGCGCCGCAGGGGCTCGATTCGGGCATCCTGTCGCTTAAGTCCGCCCGGCAACTGGGCCTTGCCGTTGTCGAAGACCCGCTGTCCCCCGGCTGAGCGTCGCATAACGCCGGATTCGGTCCGGGCAGGCCCATCGATTCGCACATCCTTTCGCAGTTGCCGCATGGCAGTGTGATCGAAATGCCACAGCCGTCCGGTGGCCGATTTCCCGCAATCGTCCCGAAACCGCCTGCGCTCTGTGCGCTCCGCTCAACAGAACGGCGCACGGATCGGCCTTGCGCATATGGGCGTTCGCCAACCGCCAAAATTATCGAATGATCGCTTAACCTTAGGTCAGCCTTTCTTATGCATTTTCTGCATAGCAGCATTGATCACGCGGGGTATTGTGCACACGCAGCATCGGCGTATCTTGAGGTCAACAGCAAGACACACACACACCCAAACGGTGTTCACCACTTAAATTCGGACGCAAGACGATGACTTTCGCAAACTACACCCGCGCAACGGAAACCGGCCTCGGACTGGAAATCAGTGCCGCTCTGCATCACCTGATGCAACGCTTTTCCGACTACCGCATCTATCGCGCCACTCTGAACGAGTTGCAGAACCTCGACGACCGTTCGCTGGCCGATCTCGGCCTGCACCGCTCGGGCCTGCGCTCCGCCGCACTGGAAGCCGTATACGGCATTCAGAACTAAAGATTTTTCGAGTTCAGGTGCTTCTCTCCTCCTCCCTGAAGCACCTGTCAATGGCGGCGGCTCCCCTCCTCCTCCCTTAGGAGCCGCCGCCCTAAAGACCCGGGTCACATCCAGACCCAAAAGATTGCGATAGGCCCTCTCCTCCTCCCTGGGCCGCTCGTAAGATGGAACGGCGGCGCCTCTCCTCCTCCCTGGCGCCGCCGTTTTCTTTTTGTGCCAGACACTTGACGGAGAGTGGCCCAACCTGCTCGTATCCCGGTGAACAGCACGGGACAGCAAACATGACCCTTTCCGCCGACACCCCTTCGATCCGTCAGGCCATCATCGACGCCGTCGCCGATGGTTTTGAGCGGCAAACCGAATTTCTGGCCGATTTCACCCGCATCCCCAGCACACGCGGACAGGAAGACCCCGCGCTCGACTTCATGGCCAAGGCCCTGAAGGAGCGCGATTGGGACGTGGATGACTGGAGCGTTCCGACAGCCGCACTGCGGGACCAGCCGGGATTTTGCGATTGCAACGGCGAGGTCACGCATATCCGCTCGGTGGTCGGCACACTCGACCCCGGCACCGGCGGCGGGCGCTCTCTGATACTGCAAGGCCATCTCGATGTCGTGCCCGAAGGCCCGCATGAAATGTGGGCAACGCCGCCCTATGATCCGCAAATCCGCGATGGCTGGATGTATGGGCGCGGCGCGGGCGACATGAAGGCGGGTAAGGTCGCGGCGCTGTTCGCCGTCGATGCCCTGCGCCGGGCGGGCCATGCCCCGGCGGGCCGGGTGCATTACCAATCGGTCGTCGAAGAGGAAAGCTCGGGCCTCGGCGCGCTGTCCACCCTCGCGCGCGGCTATCGCGCCGATTGCGCCTTCATCCCCGAACCCACCGGTCTCGGGCTGGTGCGCGCGCAGGTCGGCGCGATCTGGTTCCGCCTCAAGGTGCGCGGACGGCCCGCCCATGTGGCCTATGCCGGCACCGGTTCCAGTGCGATCACCGCCGCGATGCACCTCATCAACGCGCTTCAGGACATGGAGAACGACTGGAATGCCGAAGCCGCCAATCACCCGCATTACCGCGAAGTCACGCACCCGCTGAATTTCAACGCCGGTATGATCCGGGGCGGCGACTGGACCTCCAGCCTGCCCGCCTGGTGCGACGTGGATTGCCGCATGGGCCTGCTGCCCGGCGATGACGTGGAGGCGCGCCGCGCGCAAATCGTCGATACCGTCGAAAAAGCCGCCGCCGCCCACCCCTTCCTGCGCGACACCCCGCCCGAAATCGAATGGACGGGGTTCATGGCCGATGGTTACGCGCTCGAAAACGCCGACGCCCCCGAGGCCGCGCTGGCCCGCGCCCATGCCGCCGCCACAGGGCAGGCCAAACCCGAGGATCAGTCATGGACAGCCCTGACCGACACGCGGTTTTACGGGCTCTACCACGGCATCCCCAGCCTGTGTTACGGCCCCGAAGCCGACAGCATCCACGGCTTTGACGAAAAGGTGAATCTCGCCTCGATGCAACGCTGCACCGAGGTGATCGCCCTGTTCATCGCCGACTGGTGCGGATTGCGACCAATAGGGGGTTAATGCAGGGCCAGCGCCCGCCGCCTGCGGCGCACCGGGCGCGCCGCGCCACCGCTTCCGGCCTGTTTCAGAAACCCGACAAAGGCCTGCGCCGCCGGGCTGACCGCATTGCGCGCCTCCGGACAGTCCAGTGCGACCTGCGCCGCCCGTGCGGTCACCGCGTCCGGTTCGGCGAAAACCCATTCCAGAAATCCCATGCGCGCCACCGCCTCGGCCTCGGCCCCGGTTGCGTCGCTGGTTTCCAATCCGCTCAGAATGCGGCCTGCACTCATTTCGTTCACTCCTTCGGCCACACCCCGGGCCGATCTGGGGCAAAGGACCATGTGAACGAAACGAAACCGGACGCCGGTTTCCCCCGTCCGCACCGCCCTCCGCAGCTTGACGTTGTCCAAGGCTGGTTTCCGGGCTTGGAGAGATCGGATGCAGCGCCTTCCCGGACCTGTTCACGCGTCCAGTGGCCTTGTGCCGCATCCCCCATCCTTACCGTTGCGGGGGCAGCGCCGGAGTTTCACCGGCTTCCCAATTCTCCCGCATTATGCGGGCACCTCGGAGTTTGAGAGTGCCCCGGAACGCCGAGTCGCGCAAGCTGTGAAAACGCCATTTCCGGCCGGCCACCGACACGCCGCAACCCTCGTCCGTTTCGAAATATTCCGCGCGGCTTGTGAGAACGGGATCAGAACGGCACGTCGTCCGTGCCCATGACGAATCGCGCCACCACTTTCTTGACGCCCGCCTTTTCAAAATCGATCTCCAGCTTGTCGCCCTCGATTCCGATGATCGCGCCATAACCGAATTTCTGGTGAAACACCCGCTCGCCCACCGTATGAGCGCTGACGGCCTGCGCGTCGATCACGCTGGATTTCGCCCCGCGCGGCTGGCTGGCGGGCCGCTCGGCGGCACGTTCCTGCAACCGCCGCCACCCCGGCGAATTATAGACATTGGCCTCGGCCACGCGCTGCTCCAGCCCGCTTTGCGCCGCACCGCCCGCCGCCGCGCCATAGTCCCCGCCATACAGCCCCGGCGGGGTCAACACCTCGACATGCGCCTCGGGCAATTCGTCGATAAAGCGCGAGGGCAATTGCGATTGCCACTGCCCATAGACCCGGCGGTTCCCGGCAAAGGAAATCGTGCAAAGTTCCTCGGCCCGCGTGATGCCCACATAGGCCAGCCGCCGCTCTTCCTCGATACCTTTCAGCCCGCTTTCGTCCATCGAGCGCTGCGAGGGAAACAGCCCATCCTCCCACCCCGGCAGGAACACGGCGGGAAATTCCAGCCCCTTGGCGGCGTGCAGGGTCATGATCGACACCTTCTCGCCCTGCTCGTCGCTTTCGTTGTCCATGATCAGGCTGACATGCTCCAGAAACCCGCCAAGGTTCTCGAACTGCTCCAGCGCCTTCACCAGTTCCTTGAGGTTCTCCAGACGCCCCGGAGCCTCGGGCGTCTTGTCGTTCTGCCACATCTCCGTGTAGCCGGATTCATCTAGGATGATCTCGGCCAGCTCCACATGGCTGAGGTCCGCATCGCCCGTCATCCGGCCCCAGCGTGACAGGTCCACCACCAGCTTGCCGAGCGCCTGCGCGCCCTTGCCCTTGATCGCACCCTGCTCCACCGCCAGGGCCGCGCCATTCAGCAACGACACGCCATTCTCCCGCGCGATTCGCTGGATCGTCTGCTGCGCCTTGTCGCCAAGCCCGCGCTTGGGCGTGTTCACGATCCGCTCGAAGGCCAGATCGTCTGCAGGGCTGACCACCAGCCGGAAATAGGCCATGGCGTCGCGAATCTCCATCCGCTCGTAAAACCGCGGCCCACCAATCACCCGATAGGGCAAGCCGATGGTCAGGAACCGATCCTCGAAGGCGCGCATCTGGTGGCTGGCGCGCACCAGAATCGCCATCTCGTCCAGCCCGATGGGCCGCATCCCGCGTGTGCCGCGCTGCATCGCCTCGATCTCTTCACCGATCCAACGGGCCTCTTCCTCGCCGTCCCAATGGCCGATCAGGCGCACCTTTTCGCCCTCGGGCGCGTCGGTCCACAACTCCTTGCCAAGCCGCCCCTTGTTGGCCGCGATCACGCCCCCCGCAGCCGCCAGAATATGCGGGGTCGAGCGGTAATTCTGCTCCAGCCGGATCACCGTGGCGCCGGGAAAATCCTTCTCGAAGCGCAGGATGTTGCCCACCTCGGCCCCGCGCCAGCCATAGATCGACTGATCGTCGTCCCCCACGCAGCAGATATTCCTGTGCCCCCCCGCCAGCAGCCGCAGCCAAAGATACTGCGCGACGTTGGTATCCTGATACTCGTCCACCAGAATATAACGGAACCAGCGCTGATACTGCGCCAGCACATCCGCGTGCTGCTGGAAAATCGTGACCACATGCAACAGCAAGTCACCGAAATCCACCGCGTTCAGCTCACGCAGGCGGGTCTGGTATTGCCGATACAGCGCCGGGGCCTTGCCATCGAACGCCGATGCCTCGCCGGCAGGCACCGTATCCGGTGTCCACGCACGGTTTTTCCAGTTGTCGATCACCCCCGCCAATTGCCGCGCAGGCCAGCGTTTGTCGTCAATGCCAGCCGCCTGAATCAACTGCTTGAGCAGGCGAACCTGATCGTCGGTGTCCAGAATGGTGAAGTTCGATTTCAGATCGACCAGTTCCGCATGGCGGCGCAGCAGTTTCACGCAGATCGAATGGAACGTGCCCAGCCACGGCATTCCCTCCACCGCCTCGCCCAGCATCCGGCCCACGCGCTCTTTCATCTCGCGCGCCGCCTTGTTGGTGAATGTCACCGCCAGAATCTCGTTCGGACGGGCCGAACCGGTGTTCAGCAGATGCACGATACGGGTGGTCAGCGCCTTGGTCTTCCCGGTCCCCGCCCCGGCCAGCATCAACACGGGGCCATCCAGCGCCTCGACCGCCGCGCGCTGCTCGGGGTTGAGATCGTCGAGATAGGGCATCGGCCGCGCCGCCAGGGCGCGCGCGGACAGGCTGGCGCCGTCGAAGGCGTCGGATTCGTCATAACTGCTCATGCCGCTCAGGATAGCGCGGGTTAAATTCGAGTTAAAGAGAATGTTCAGGGATTGTTCCAAGGCCTTGCGCCTCTCCGTCCCGGCACTGGACAATACCGGGGACGCGCTTACAGTCGCGTCATGGATCTGCATTCCCGATACCCCGCGCTCGGCGACCTGCGCGCCCGCGCCCGCCGCCGCATCCCGCATTTCGTCTGGGAATATCTCGACAGCGGCACAGGGTCCGAGGCCACGACCGCCCGCAACCGCCGCAAACTGGACGAGGTTCTGCTGATGCCCTCGGCCCTGCATGGTGAGGTCGCGCCCGACCTGTCGGCGCAGCTGTTCGGCCACACCCTGCCGCTGCCCTTCGGCATCGCGCCGCTTGGCATGTCGGGCATGATCTGGCCGGGGGCCGAACACCTGCTGGCACGCGCCGCGGCACAGGCGGGCATTCCCTATTGCCTGTCCACCGTCGCCACGCAGACGCCTGCCGATCTCAAGGGCACGCTCGGCGACCACGCCTGGTTCCAGATGTATCCGCCCCGCGATCCCGACATTCGCAAGGACATGCTGCAAAAGGCACGCGATGCGGGCTTTGGCGTGCTGGTCCTGACGGTCGACGTCCCGGTGCCCAGCCGTCGTGAACGGCAGGTGCGTTCAGGCCTGACCACCCCGCCAAAGCTGACGCCCCGCCTGATGGCGCAGGTCGCGTGCCGCCCGGCCTGGGCGCTCGGCATCGCGCAGCGCGGCATGCCCCGGATGAAACTGATCGACGAATATGCCGGGAATGTCAGCGGCCTGCCCTCGACCAAACACGCGGGCTACCTGCTGCGCACCGCGCCGGACTGGGATTACCTGCGCTGGCTGCGCGAGGCATGGGACGGGCCGATGATCGTCAAGGGCGTCATGGAAGCGCGCGATGCCGAACGGCTCGAGGCCGAGGGCGTCGATGCGGTCTGGATTTCCAACCATGCCGGGCGACAGTTCGACGCCGCCCCCGCCACGATCGAGGTGCTGCCCGCCATCCGCGCCGCCACCTCGAAACCCGTGCTGATCGACGGCGGGTTCGAGGGCGGGCTCGACATCCTGCGCGCCATCGCGCTCGGGGCGGATTTCGTGATGATGGGGCGGCCCTGGCACTATGCGCTCGGGGCGCTCGGGGCCGATGGCCCGGCCCATCTGTGCGACATCCTCTCGCTCGACCTTCAGGCCAACATGGGCCAGCTCGGCCTGTCCGCCCTGTCCGGGGCACGCGGCAGGATGATTCCCGCCCCATAGGAAACCTATACACCCGCCACGCGGCACCCTAATAGCCAGAAAAACGCCAAACCCTTGAAACAAAACATATAACACTCTCTGCCCGGCAGGGTGGCGCGGCTACCCGTTCGGGCGGGAAATGTCGCGTTACGGTGAAAGACGTCGCAGCGGCATTGCGCAAACCTTTCACAATTCCTACAAACTGGCCGCACCGGCGCTGCACCGCAGCAACCGCGCATCGCACGCGCCGGCCAGACAACATGCGACAGACAGGGGGGCTGAAGCCCGTGAGCGACTTCAAAAAGATCCTTATCGCAAACCGCGGCGAGATCGCGATCCGTATCATGCGGGCGGCGAACGAGATGGGCAAACGCACCGTCGCCGTCTTCGCCGAAGAAGACAAACTGGGCCTGCATCGGTTCAAGGCTGACGAGGCCTATCGCATCGGCGAGGGGCTCGGCCCCGTGGCCGCCTACCTGTCGATCGACGAGATCATCCGCGTCGCCAGGGAAAGCGGCGCCGACGCGATCCATCCCGGCTACGGGCTGCTGTCGGAAAACCCCGATTTCGTCGATGCCTGCGTGGCCAACGGCATCGCCTTCATCGGCCCCAGGGCCGAAACCATGCGCGCCCTCGGCGACAAGGCCAGCGCACGCAAGGTCGCCATCGCGGCCGGTGTGCCGGTGATCCCCGCCACCGAAGTTCTGGGCGACGACATGGAGGCCATCCGCAAGGAAGCGGGCGAAATCGGCTATCCGCTGATGCTCAAGGCCTCCTGGGGCGGCGGCGGGCGCGGGATGCGCCCGATCCAGAACGCCGATGAACTGCCCGAAAAGGTCATGGAAGGCCGCCGCGAGGCCGAGGCCGCCTTTGGCAACGGCGAGGGCTATCTCGAAAAGATGATCACCCGCGCCCGCCATGTCGAGGTGCAGATCCTCGGCGACAAGCACGGCAACATGTATCACCTGTTCGAGCGCGACTGCACCGTGCAGCGCCGCAACCAGAAGGTCGTCGAACGCGCCCCCGCCCCGTATCTGAGCGACCTCCAGCGCGCCGAGATCTGCGAACTGGGCTACAAGATCTGCAAGCACGTGAACTACGAATGCGCGGGCACGGTCGAATTCCTGATGGATATGGACTCCGGCCAGTTCTACTTCATCGAGGTGAACCCCCGCGTGCAGGTCGAACACACCGTCACCGAGGAAGTGACCGGCATCGACATCGTGCAGGCGCAGATCAGGATCGCCGAAGGCAGGACCATCCAGGAGGCCACCGGCAAGGCCAGCCAGGACGCCATCGCCCTGAACGGCCACGCCCTGCAAACCCGGATCACCACCGAAGACCCGCTCAACAACTTCATCCCCGATTACGGCCGCATCACCGCCTATCGCTCGGCCACCGGCATGGGCATTCGCCTCGATGGCGGCACGGCCTATGCGGGCGGGGTGATCACGCGCTATTACGACAGCCTGCTGACCAAGGTCACGGCCCATGCGCAAACCCCCGAGGCCGCCATCGCCCGGATGGACCGCGCCCTGCGCGAATTCCGTATTCGCGGTGTCTCCACCAACATCGCCTTCGTGGAAAACCTGCTGAAACACCCGACGTTTCTCGGCAACGAATACACCACCAAATTCATCGACGAGACCCCCGAACTGTTCCAGTTCGCCAAGCGGCGCGACCGCGGCACCAAGGTTCTGACCTATATCGCCGACATCACCGTGAACGGGCACCCCGAAACCACCGGTCGCGCGAAACCCGCCGCCGATGCCAAGCCCCCGCGCCCGCCGCGCCTGATCGGCGATCCCGCCCCCGGCACCAGGACCCTGCTGGACGAAAAGGGCGCCAAGGCCGTGGCCGACTGGATGCTCGGGCAGAACCGGCTTCTGCTGACCGACACCACCATGCGCGACGGGCATCAGTCGCTTCTGGCCACGCGGATGCGCTCGATCGACATGGTCAGGGCCGCCCCGGCCTATGCCGCCAACCTGCCGCAACTCTTCTCCGTCGAATGCTGGGGCGGGGCCACCTTCGACGTGGCCTACCGCTTCCTTCAGGAATGCCCCTGGCAGCGCCTGCGCGACCTGCGCGCCGCCATGCCCAACCTTCTGACGCAGATGCTGCTGCGCGCCTCCAACGGCGTGGGCTACACCAACTACCCCGACAACGTGGTGCAGGAATTCGTCCGTCAGGCCGCCGAAACCGGCGTCGACGTGTTCCGCGTGTTCGACAGCCTCAACTGGGTGGAAAACATGCGCGTCGCGATGGACGCGGTGATCGACACAGGCAAGATCTGCGAAGGCACGATCTGCTATACCGGCGACATCCTCGACCCGGACCGCGCCAAGTACGACCTGAAATACTATGTCTCGATGGCCAAAGAGCTGGAAGCCGCAGGCGCGCATATCCTCGGCCTCAAGGACATGGCGGGCCTGCTGAAACCCGCCGCCGCGCGGGCGCTGGTCAAGGCCCTCAAGGACGAGCTGACGATCCCCGTGCATTTCCACACCCATGACACCAGCGGCATCGCGGGCGGCACCATTCTGGCGGCAAGCGATGCGGGCGTCGATGCCGTGGACGCGGCGATGGACGCGTTCTCGGGCGGCACCTCGCAGCCCTGCCTCGGCTCCATCGTCGAGGCCCTGATGCACACCGAACGCGACACCGGCCTCAGCATCGAGCGCATCCGCGAAATCTCGAACTACTGGGAACATGTCCGCGCGCAATATGTCGCCTTCGAATCCGGCCTCGCCGCGCCGGCCTCCGAGGTCTACCTGCACGAAATGCCCGGCGGGCAGTTCACCAACCTCAAGGCGCAGGCCCGCAGCCTGGGGCTCGAGGAAAAATGGCCCGAGGTGGCGAAAACCTATGCCGACGTGAACCAGATGTTCGGCGACATCGTCAAGGTCACGCCGTCCTCCAAGGTGGTGGGCGACATGGCTCTGATGATGGTCTCCCAGGGCCTGACCCGCGAACAGGTGGAAGACCCCGATACCGATGTGGCCTTCCCCGATTCGGTCATCGACATGATGCGCGGCAATCTCGGCCAGCCGCCGGGCGGCTTCCCCGATGGCATCGTGCAAAAGGTCCTGAAGGACGAAAAGCCCAACACCGAACGCCCCGGCAAGCATCTTGCGCCGGTCGATCTGGACACGGCGCGCGCCGACCTTGTCGGCCAGCTCGAAGGCAAGGCCGTCGATAGCGAAGACCTCAACGGCTACCTGATGTATCCCAAGGTGTTCCTCGATTACATGGGCCGCCACCGCAACTATGGCCCGGTGCGCACCCTGCCCACGCGCACCTTCTTCTACGGCATGGAACCGGGCGAGGAAATCAGCGCCGAGATCGACCCCGGCAAGATCCTCGAAATCCGCCTGCAGGCCGTGGGCGAAACCGACGAGAACGGCGAGGTCAAGGTGTTCTTCGAACTCAACGGCCAGCCCCGCGTGATCCGGGTGCCCAACCGCCTGGTGAAATCCACCACCGCCGCCCGGCCCAAGGCCGAACAGGGCAACCCCGCCCATGTCGGCGCGCCAATGCCCGGCGTCGTCGCCAGCGTCACCGTCAGCGCGGGCCAGACCGTCAAGGAAGGCGACATGCTGCTGACCATCGAGGCGATGAAGATGGAAACCGGCATCCACGCCGAACGCGACGCCACCGTCAAGGCCGTCCACGTCCAACCCGGCGGCCAGATCGACGCCAAGGACCTGCTCGTCGAATTCGAATAACGCCAAAGGGCCCCGGAGGATGCTCCGGGGCCTTTTTTCTTTCGGGCCTTTCCGATGGGAGGGTGAAACCGAAACCGACCTTGCGTGCCGGGCAAAGGTACAATCCACCCCTTCCCACACTCCCCATGCCCACACTGGTGCGTACGAAACTGACGCCCAAAACGTACAAAACGCACCGCACGCCCCGTTAACCCGCAGGGCTGCGGCAAAAGACACCGACGCGATACCGACGTGATACCGATACGTTACAGACCGGGTTTTTTCCCTCTTAACCAGGGACTTGCCCCCGATTCGTGCATCCCTCTTTCAAACCGCCCGAAATCCCCTACCCTGCCCCCGGCAACAACGCGGCGACTCTCATGCAGAAAATCATCGTCTTCACCGATCTCCATATCCTCCCCGAGGGCGAAACGATCATCGGGCTGGACCCTTCGGCGCGCTTCGCTCAGGGGTTGGCCCATGCCCTGCACTACCACCCCGACGCCGCGCGCATCGTCATCACCGGCGATCTGACCCATCATGGCAAGGGCGCCGAATATGCCCGCCTGCGTGCCCTTCTGGCCGATTGCCCCCTGCCCGTCAGCCTGATGCTCGGCAATCACGACCGCCGCGCGCCCTTTGCCGCCGCCTTCCCCGAAACGCCGCGCACCGGGGACGGATTCATCCAGCAAATTCAGGACCTTGACCACGCCCGCCTGATCCTGCTGGACACGCTGGACGAACAGGCCCCGGACCTGCACAGCGGCTATCTCTGCCCCTCCCGCCTGTCATGGCTGGCCGACGCGCTGGCCGGGGCGCAGGGCCGCGCAACCGTGGTGTTCACCCATCACCCGGCCTTTCGCACCGGATTCGGCGGGATGGACCGGATCGGCCTGCGCAACAGCGACGCGCTGATCGACACGCTGCACAGCCACGGACCGGTCGCACAGATCGTCTCGGGCCATATCCACCGCACGATGCAGGGCGCGGCGGGCGGCATTCCCAATGCCGTCTTCAAAAGCCCCTGCCACCAGATGCCCCTGATCCTCGGCGATCAAAGCCCCCACCTGTCGGTGGACGAACCGGGCGCCTATGGCCTGCTTTTGATCGGCCCCGATGGCGTGGTCGTGCATACAGAGGACTTCGACCTGCCCCGCGCCGAGGCCCGCACATATTCCTGACCCGGCCCGCACCGGCAATTTTTCGCACATGTTCAGGCGGCAAACCGGCAACTTGCCGCCCGGATCGCTGACTCGCTTGCCCGGACCTTTACCAGCCTCTACCATAAGTTGTGCGTCACGAGTATCCGCTTGCAATCCCGATCCTCAGTTCAGGAGCACCTAGCGTGTCACACCCTGTTCACCGCCCGCCCTCCTGCCCCCGCCGGCGCCCGCCTGCCCGCAAACTGGTGCTTTTGGGTGTCTTGCTGCTGTCTTCGGCCCTTGTTTATGTCGAACTGGCCCTGCGCTTCGGATGACGAGGATCGCCCCGTATCCGGCCGTCGTTCACTTTTTTCTCACTTTTCCCGAAATTTGCTCTTGCAGCCACCGCCAAGAATTTATACATCCCGCCCTACCCAAGGACGCGGGTGTAGCTCAGGGGTAGAGCGTTACCTTGCCAAGGTAAATGTCGTGAGTTCGAATCTCATCACCCGCTCCAATTTCTCTTCCCCCAACCGGTTGCCGTAACCGCTTGTGACACAGGCGATGCAGTCGCGCGCATTCGCTGCGCCGCCTCTTGGCGCGGCCCGCGCACCCGCCTATAAGGGCGCGGCATATCAGCAAGAGGCACATCGCATGCGCAGCGCCACGATCACACGCAAGACCGCCGAAACCGACATCAGCGTCGAGATAGGTCTCGACGGCACAGGGGTTTACGACAACCAGACCGGCGTCGGCTTTTTCGATCACATGCTGGACCAGCTTGCGCGCCATTCGCTGATCGACATGACGATCCGCTGCACGGGCGACACCCATATCGACGATCACCACAGCGTCGAGGACGTGGGTATCGCCCTCGGTCAGGCCCTGTCGCAGGCGCTTGGCGACAAACGCGGGATTCGCCGCTATGGCGCCTGCCTGTTGCCGATGGACGACGCGCTGGTGCGCGCCGCGCTCGATCTGTCGGGCCGTCCCTACCTTGTGTGGAACGCGGAAATGCCCACGCAGAAGATCGGCAGCTTCGACACCGAACTGGTGCGCGAATTCTTCCAGGCGCTCAGCACCCATGGCGGCATCACCCTGCATGTCGACGCCCTGCACGGGATCAACAGCCACCACATCGCCGAGGCCGCGTTCAAGGCCGTCGCCCGCGCCCTGCGCGAGGCGGTCGAAACCGATCCGCGCAAATCGGATGCGGTCCCCTCGACCAAAGGGGCGCTGTGAGCGGCATGACCACCGTTATCGTCGATTACGAATCCGGCAACCTGCACTCGGCCGAAAAAGCGTTTCAGCGCATGGCGTCCGAGGTCGGCGCGGGCAAGGTCACCGTCACCTCCGACCCCGATGTCGTGCGCGGGGCCTCCCGCGTGGTGCTGCCGGGCGACGGGGCCTTTCCGGCCTGCCGGGACGAACTTTATGACCATCGCGGCCTGTTCGAAGCCATCGAAGAGGCCGTGATCACACAGGGCCGCCCCTTCATGGGCATCTGCATCGGAATGCAGATGCTGGCCACGCGCGGGCTGGAATACCGCGAAACCGCCGGGTTCGACTGGATCGGCGGCACGGTGGAACGCATCGCGCCCTCCGATGACAGCCTCAAGGTGCCGCATATGGGCTGGAACGATCTGGTGATCGACCAGCCGCATCCGGTATTCGACGGCGTCTCAACCGGCGATCACGCCTATTTCGTGCATTCCTACCACTTCCGCGTGGACGACCCCGCCCACCTGCTGGCGCATGTGGAGTATGGCGGGCCGATCACCGCCGTGGTGGGGCGCGACAATATCGTCGGCACCCAGTTCCACCCGGAAAAAAGCCAGTCCACCGGCCTGCGGATCATCGGCAATTTCCTGAACTGGAAACCCTGAACCGTCCCGCAAAGCGCAAAAAAGCCGCCCGTCACACAGGACAGGCGGCTTTTTCTTTATCTGCAATGGCTTACTGAACCCGCGTCCATGTCTGCTTGGCGCAGATCAGCCCGCCGGCCACACAGCCGCGCAGCTTCAGCGAATTGCCCTGAAGGTCGATCTTGCCGATATAGATCTTGTCGTTCGACGGGCGCCAGACCTTGCCTTCGTACTGCCCGTCACCCTGCGGAGCCATGTTGCGCACCAGCATCTTGCCGATATTGGGCGATTTGTATTCGCCGCCATCCTTGAACGTCCGCGCGATCGTCCCGCAGATATTCGCGCCGCATTTCTGCATTTCCACATGCGCATAAGAGCCGTCGTCGACTTCGGTCTTCCATGTGCCCAACACCGGATCGGCCATCGCCATCCCCGCGCTTGCCACCAATGCCATCGCGGCCATCGCCATTCGTTTCATGGGGGTCCTCCTCCCTCGGATATCTGTGCAAGTCTGGCGCGCACACCGCTTTGAAATCAAGTCTGACGTCGGGTCGCGTTGCATTTCCGCGCACCCCGTGCCAAACGGCCAACAACGCAGCCAACAAGGATTTGGGCCCATGATCCTCTACCCCGCCATCGACCTCAAGGACGGTCAGGCCGTCCGCCTGTTCAAGGGTGAAATGGACAAGGCCACCGTCTTCAACGACGATCCCGCCGCGCAGGCGATGGAATTCGTCGAAGCGGGCTGCGAATGGCTGCATCTGGTGGACCTCAACGGCGCCTTCGCAGGCGAACCCGTCAACGCCGCCCCGGTCGAGGCGATCCTCGAACGCACACGGGTGCCCGCCCAACTGGGCGGCGGCATCCGCGACATGGCCACGATCGAACGCTGGCTGTCCAAAGGGCTGGCCCGCGTCATCCTTGGCACCGTGGCCGTGGAAAACCCCGATCTCGTGCGCCAGGCGGCGCGTGAATTCCCCGGCAAGGTCGCCGTCGGCATCGACGCCCGCAATGGCCGCGTCGCCACCAAGGGCTGGGCCGAGGAAACCGACGTGCTCGCCACCGATCTGGCCCGCTCGTTCGAGGATGCCGGCGTGGCGGCGATCATCTACACCGACATCAACCGCGACGGCGCGATGCAAGGCCCCAACGTGGCCGAAACCGCCGCACTGGCCAATGCCGTGTCGATCCCGGTGATCGCCTCGGGCGGCGTCAGCTCCATCGATGATCTCAGGGCGCTCAAATCCTGCGGGGCGCCGCTCAATGGCGCGATCTCGGGCCGCGCGCTGTATGACGGGGCCATTGACCTCAAAGAGGCGCTTGAGGTGATGAAAGCCTGATCCGCCGTCAGCCGCCCGCCGCCGTGGCCGTCAAATTACCCAACGCGCCCCGCATCTTGGCGATATATGCGGCGTCGTCGTCAATGCCGTTCAGATCGTCCAGCGTTTCCTCGGGGTCTTCATAGGCCAGCCAGACCTGCCCCTGCATGTCCTCGTAAACCAGCACCCTGAGCGGCAGGTACAACCCCGCCAGCGGGTTCGCCTGCATGGCGGGCGTGCCCAGCATCGGATTGCCGAATATCAACAATTGCGACGGCGCCAGAGTCATGTCCACACCGGCCGCGCCGCCCGCATGATCGACTCGCGCAAATACCGTGGCCCCGGCCCCTGTCACCGCCGATTCCAGCGCATCCATCGTGGCGGCCACATCGCCAGCGGCCCGCACCTTGCGGATATCGTCCTCCGAGGCCGACGCCCCCTGCGCCGCCAGCCCCAATACCAGAGCGGTCAAAATCCGTTTCATCGCACTCTCCTTTCCCGAATACACCAACGCCCTCATCCTCTGGTAACCCGCCCGCTTTGCCCATAAACAAAACCGTGAGTTCCAGAAGATCGGCGGTTTCATGTCCAGACCTCCCCCCTCAGCCGCGTCAGCGCAGCCCGCTGCGCCCCGCGCCATCGCGGGCGCGCCGCTATGGCTGGTCCTGATCATGGTGGTCACGGCCATGTTCAGCATCGTTCTGGGCGACACCGCCGGAAAGGAACTGACCGCCGCCGGGGCACATCCGTTTTTCGTGGCATGGGCGCGCTTCGCCATGGCCGCATTGGTGCTCCTGCCGTTCAGCGGCCTGTCACGGGCAGAACTGCCGCAACTCCTTGACTGGCGCATCCTGCTGCGCGGGGCGCTGATCGTCGGCGTCGTCTCGTCGATCCTCACCGCCTTGCGAACCGAACCCATGGCCGATGTCTTCGGCGCGTTCTTCATCGGTCCGGTGATCTCTTACGTGCTGGCCGCGCTCATCCTGGGCGAACGGATCACCCCCCTGCGCAGCCTGCTTCTGGGGCTGGGCTTCGGCGGGGTGTTGCTGGTCGTCAAACCGGGCTTCGGCGCGGGCGCGGGCATGGGGTTCGCACTCTTGGCAGGGCTGTTCTTCGGCTCCTTCCTCACCGCCACGCGCTGGCTGGCCAGCAGCTTCCGGCCCCGGTTCCTGCTGATTTCGCAACTGATGGTCGGCAGTATCCTCCTGGCCCCCGTGGCCTTCGCCATCGGCGCACCGGCGATGACTCCCTGGCTCTGGCTGCTCTTCGGGGTCAGCGCGTCCTGCTCGGCGCTCGGCAACCTCCTCCTGGCCACCGCCAACCGTAACGCCCCGGCCTCGGTCATCGCACCGCTGATCTATACCCAGTTGCTGGCCGCCACGATCCTTGGCTGGCTGGCCTTCGGCGACTGGCCCGACACCCTGTCGCTGATCGGGCTCGGCGTGATCCTCGCCTCGGGGATCATGTCCCTGCGGCTGGCCCGGCGCTGAACGGCCCGCGTCATGCAAAAACGCCGCGCCATGCAGGTCAGACCTTTTCAAGGGACAGTGTTTCAGGCTACCTCACCCCCATGTTGAAGATCCGCATCATCCCCTGCCTCGACGTGGCCGACGGCCGCGTGGTCAAAGGCGTGAATTTCGTCAACCTGCGCGACGCCGGCGATCCTGTGGACGCCGCCAAGGCCTATGACGCCGCAGGCGCCGACGAGCTGTGTTTTCTCGACATCCACGCCACCCATGAAAACCGGGGCGTGATGCTCGATGTCGTCACCCGCACCGCCGAGCAATGCTATATCCCGCTCACCGTGGGCGGCGGCGTGCGCACGGTGGACGATGTCCGCGCCCTGCTGCTTGCGGGCGCGGACAAGGTCAGCTTCAACTCCGCCGCCGTGGCCGACCCCGACGTGGTGCGCCGCGCCGCCGGCCAGTTCGGCAGCCAGTGCATCGTCGTGGCCATCGACGCCAAAACCGTCAGCCCCGGCAAATGGGAAATCTTCACCCATGGCGGGCGCAAATCCACAGGCATCGACGCCGTCGAATTCGCCAGGCTGGTCGAAGAAAAGGGCGCCGGTGAAATCCTGCTCACCTCGATGGATCGCGACGGCACCCGCGCGGGCTTCAACCTGCCGCTCACCCGCGCGATCTCGGACGCCGTCGATATCCCCGTCATCGCCTCGGGCGGCGTGGGCGATCTCGACCACCTCGTCGAAGGCGTGACCAAGGGCGGCGCCTCCGCCGTGCTGGCCGCCTCGATCTTCCATTTCGGCGACTACACGATCCAGCAGGCCAAGGATCACATGGCCGCCGCCGGCATCCCGATGAGGACAGGCGCATGACCCTCGACGACCTCGAACAGATCATCGCCGCCCGCGCACAGGCCGACCCGGACGAAAGCTGGACCGCCAGACTGCTCGCCAAAGGCCCCGAAAAGGCCGCAGAGAAATTCGGCGAAGAAGCCATCGAAGCCGTGATCGAAGCCGTCCGAAACGACCCCGAACGCCTGACATCCGAGGCCGCCGATGTCCTCTTTCACCTGCTCGTCATGCTGCACGCCCGTGGCGTCAGCGTCGCTGACGTGATGCAGGAACTCTCCCGCCGCCAATCGCAATCCGGCCTTCAGGAAAAGGCATCCCGCCCGAAATGATCCGTCACATCGTCTTTTTCACCGCCCGCGACCCCAAGGACCTCGACCGCATCCGCGAGGGGCTCGAAACGCTGTCGCAAATCCCCCATTCGCGCCATTTCGAGGTGGGCCGCAACCTGCATGCCGACCGCCTGACCGGGGCCGAGGTCGATTACGTGGTCTACGCCGAATTCGACACCCAGGCCGATCTGGACGCCTACAAGGCCCACCCGGCCTATGCGCGCGGCATCGAACTGGTCAAACCCCTGCGCGACATGCGCATCGCCGCCGATATCGAAAGCGCCTGATCCGGCGAACAGCCGTTACAGCTTCGATGAAATCACGCCGGTGTTGAACCCGCCCATGCGCAGCTCTCCGAACAGGCGCTGATACTCGATCTTGGGGCAGCGATCCATCACCACGTCCACGCCCCGCGCCCGCGCCTTTTCGGCGGCGTCCTCGTTCACCACGCCGATCTGCATCCAGATCGTCTGCAAATCGGGGAACGCTTCCAGCGCCTCGTCCACGATGGGCGGCACATGCTCGGGGCGGCGGAAGATATCCACCATGTCCACCCCGCCCTCGATCTCGCTCAGGCTGGCGACCACCCTGGCCCCGAACACGGTTTCCCCCGCATGGCCGGGATTGACGGGCACCACCTCGAACCCTTTCAGGCTCAGGTAGCGCGCCACGTAATAGCTCGGGCGCACCGGGTTCATCGACACGCCCACCACCGCCACGCGGCGGGTGCGGGTCAGGATATCGCGCAGATAGGCGTCGGAATAGTTATTGCTCATGGGTCACAACCTACTCCCCTTGCGGCAAAGAAAAAAGCGCCCAAGGCGAAAGCCCTGGGCGCCAGTCGCGGAACGAGGGACAGTGAAGTGAAACGCCGATGTTCCGTATCGACGTTTCTGATCCATAGATAGGGGCGCATTTGCGAATAAAAAGGGGGCGCTCAACAGGATGTGATCGGCCCGTCTGGTCCGGCTCAATCGAAAATATCCTCGACCACATCCCACAGCTCTTCCAGCATCCTGCGGGCCATCGGCTTGCGCCGCTTGCGCGGCTTCCGGCGCGCCTGCCCGCCATGATCGAACCAGCTTTCGCGCTCGTGCGCGTCATGGGCCTTGCGCCGCCGCCGGGGCTGCACCGGCGCGCTCGTGGCGGCTTTTTTCGCTGTCTTCACAGGCGATTGCGGCATCGCCTTCATGTCGTGCAGCGGCGCCCCGCAGGCCGAACAGGTCAATTCATGACGCCCCCGGTCGAACACCAGCGCGGCGCGCATTCCACAATAGCTGCATGTCGCGATCTTGGGGCCCATGTCTCCTCGGCGCTCAATCCGTTCTCGAGGCATATAGGGCAACCGCCGCCGCATTGGAGACGTTGAGCGAACCAAAATCGCCCGAAAACCCGATTCGCACCAATTGGTCGCAGGTGTCGCGCGTCTTTTCGCGCAATCCCGGCCCCTCGGACCCCAGCACCAGCGCGACCGGCTGATCGCGCCGCCCCTCCAGCGCCGCGTCGATGGTATCCCCGGCCTCGCCCGCCAGCCCCAGCACGGCATAGCCCATGCCCTGCAACGCCTCGATGGCGCGCGCCAGGTTGGTGACCCGCAGATAGGGCTGCCGCTCCAGCGCACCGCTGGCCGTCTTGGCCAGCGCGCCGGTTTCCGGCGCCGAATGATGGCGCGGCGCGATCACGGCACAGGCCCCGAACACTTCGGCCGAGCGCAGGATCGCCCCCACGTTATGCGGATCGCTCACCCGGTCCAGCAACACGACACGCGGCGCGGCCTCGCCCGGCGGGGCGGCGCAGATATCCTCCAGCCGCCCCCAATCCAGCGGTTTCACCTCCAGCGCGGCGCCCTGATGCACCGATTGCGGGTCCAGCGGCGCGGAAAACTTGCGCGGATCGGCCATTTCCGGTTCGACACCACTTGCGGCAATCGCCTCGGCCAGTTTGTCGGCAGCGTTCCTCGTGACGATCAGCCGCAATTTCACCCGCGCGGGGTTCATCAGCGCATCGCGCACCGCATGCAGCCCGAACAGCCACACGGTTTCAGCCTCGGCCGCCTTTTTCGCCTGCTCTTTCTCGATCACCCAACGGGGTTTTTTCTGGGCCATTCCGGTCCTTTCCTTGCGCGGCGCGACAATGCGCGCGCACAGCGCCCCGCGCAAGGCATTTTCCGGTTGACGCTGCACCACGGCTTTCCTAAATACGCCCTCACGCTTCGGAGCATCCTGAATGCTTCCGGCAGTGGGCGACAGGCCGCAAGGTGTGGCAGGGGACTGTAACTCCCTCGCGGAGACGCACGCTTGGTTCGATTCCAAGGTCGCCCACCATTTTCCTCCTCCGGAAATGGTATTCGCGCCGCACAGGCCCGGCTGCGCCTATCCGACCCGGCCCGCCAGCCCGATCAGCGCCACCGTCGCGCTGCTGATTGCCAGGGCCCAGCCGAACGACGTCAGCGTCCCGATGATCACGTATTCGCTGGCGCGCTGTTCCTTGGTCGCCTCGAATCGCAACAGCGATTTGGCCGCGATCAGAAACCCGATTCCCGTGGGCTGTCCGATCAGGATCAGCAGGAAAATCACCGCGCGCTCCAACTGGCCGATCATCTGCCCGGCCTTGGGCAAGCCCTGTTTCTTGAACTCCTGCGCATAAGGCGCGGTGATCAGACCCACCGCATGGCCCCCGGCACGCACCGTCAGGATGAACCCCGACAGGATCAGCGCCGGCACCAGAAACAGCGGCACCCACCCGGCCCACAGCCCCGCCGCCGCCGCGCCGGGCCACCACAGGGCGGCGGCGATGATCGTGGCCAGATGCGCGATCTGATCGGCCATGAACGCCCCGAACGTCGCGCGTATCCCATCGGGCAGCGCATAGGTCTTGATCGCGTCGATCGCCAGATGCGCCCCCGCGACAAGCAGCGCCAGTTGCCACGCTCCGCCCAGCGCCGCGAGGCTCAGCACAGCGACAATCGCGATATGCAGAAGAAACACCCCGAACTGGCGCTTTCTTTCGATCATCCAGTTGAATTGAAACACGAAATCCGCCAGCACATGCGCCAGCAAAAGCGCGGCGAAGCTCTGGAGCATCGGTGCCGTCACGGCAATCATTTCAGCTTGCCCGTCGAAAAAGAAAGCATTTTCACTTGCCTTACCTTGTTTCCAGCGCGCTCAACGCCGCCTCGATGGCCGGAAACCCGGCCGCCCACAGCGCCTGGTCCACCGCCTGGCGCGAGATATCCAGCCGCCCCGCTGCCTCGGCCCGCGTGCCCGCACCGGGGGGCAGTTGCTCGGCCAGCGCACGGGCCTGCGCCTGCGTCCAGCCCTGCGCGATATGATCGGCCAGCCGCGCCGCCGCCGCCTCGGCCCCGCCCGCCGCATGATCAAGATGACGCCCCGACGGCAGACTGTCCAGCAACCGGCCCGACGCCGTGAAGGCCGCGCCATGCGCCGCGTTGGGATCTTGCCCCGGCATCTGCCCCGCCCCCGTGGCCATCGCCATGCGCGAGGCCCGCGCCTTGTCCAGCCGCCGGATGCAGGCATTGACGTAAAGCGCGGCGCGCAAGGCAAAGACCGGCGCATCGAACGCCATCTGCCAGGCATCCCCGCCGCGCCGGGCAAACCCGACCACACTGACCCCCGGCCATGCGCCAATCGCATCGGAGGCCACGCCGATCGCCTTCAGCGTCGCCTCCAGCTCCCCAACGCTCAAGCCGGTCGAGTCCACGATATCGCCAGTCAGAACTGCAAACATGACTGCAAGCATTATCACTTGCCAAGCCAAAAAGCAAGCTAAATAACTTGCGCACATCATCCCGCAAGAATGCCCGTCTTCCCCCTTCTGCCCGCGCGCCATCCTCCCTATACTGCGCGCGCAGGCAGAACCGGGCAGAGTGTGAGTAATGGCCGCCAAGGCAAAAAAGACCCCCAAACCCTACAATATCCTGATCGTCGGCCAGGGCGGACGGCTGCAATACGAGGCGATTCTCTTTGCCGCCTCGCTGCGCGCCAGTTCCCCCGGTTTCAAGGGCCGCCTGATCGTGGCCGAGCCCCGGCCCGGCCCGCTCTGGCAGAACGATCCCTCCATTCGCGGGCAGGATACCCGCGACCTGCTCGCCCATCTGGGCGCCGAAATCATTCCCTTCGACTCGCACCATTTCGGGCAGGCCTACCCCTATGGCAACAAGATCGAAGCCCTGTTCGCCCTGCCCAAGGGCGACCCCTTCGTGTTCTTCGACACCGACACGCTGGTCACCGGCGATATCACCTCGGTGCCCTTCGATTTCGCCCGCCCCACCGCCTCGCTGCGCCGCGAAGACACATGGCCCCAGATCGAACTCTACGGCCCCGGCTACACCGCCACCTGGAAATCGCTCTACGACAAGTTCGGGCTCGATTTCGACTCCTCGCTCGACCCGGCCTGGCCCGATGAATTCTGGCGCAGATACCTGTATTTCAACGCCGGGTTCTTCTTTTACAAATGCCCGCACACCTTCGGCCAGCGCTTCCTCGACTACGCCCTGGCAATCCGCGACGACCCGCCCGCCGAACTGGTCTGCCAGTCGCTCGACCCGTGGCTCGATCAGGTGGCGCTGCCGCTGGTGATCCATTCCCTCGGCGGCGGGCGCGATACCCTGCCCGCAGGGCTGCTGGATGGCGACATCACCTGCCATTACCGCCTGCTGCCCCTGCTCTATGCCCGCGAATCGGATCGCGTGGTCGAGGTGCTGGAACAGGTCAGCGCCCCGAACAAGCTCAAGAAAGTCCTGAAATCCTACGACGCGATCAAGTTCATGATCTATCACGGGCGCGGCCAGAAGGTGCGCGCGCTGTTCGATCGCGACGATCTCCCCCGCAAGGAACAGGCCATTCGCAACACGATCAAGCGCAACGGCTTCTGGATGCGCTGATGTCCGGCTCAGCCTCCCCCGGCAGCGGCCTGAGCCGCATCGCGCAGGTCTATTCCCCAACCGAGGCCGCGCTGACCGTCGCCGCCCTCGAAGGGGCCGGGTTTCAGGTGTTCGTGCCCGGCTATCACACCCATAACACCGTGCCCCACATGGCCGTGGCCTTCGGCGGCATCCCCGTCATGGTCCACAGCGATCAGGCCGCCGAGGCCGCACGCTTTCTCGACGCGCTCGACCGGCCCGCCACGCCGGACACCGCGCCCGAAGACGCACCGCACCTGCCTTGGTGGCGGCGTCTCCTGGCACTGGTGATCTTCCTGCTGACCGGCACCGCACCGCCGCTCAAGGGCCGCTTCAAGGGGCCGCGCGACGGATAAGCCCGCGATTTTCCACCGCAGGACATGCCGGAAACCGTCACCGCAATCCGCCTCACGGATGCAAATCCGGCCATAATTCCCGCCCGCCGCACCAAACCGGAACACCATCCGTCACGGAACGGAAAAACCGGAACAAACCCTCCACCCCGCCATGCCAGTTGTTCCCTTCCGGCCGATGCCCTACACATTTCCCGAACGATTACCTCAGGGAGGACCATCCAGATGGCATACGGCTTCGACACATTGCAGATTCACGCGGGCGCCCGTCCCGATCCGGCCACCGGCGCACGCCAGACCCCCATTTACCAGACCACGGCCTATGTGTTCCGCGATGCCGAACACGCCGCCGCGCTCTTCAACCTGCAAGAGGTGGGCTATATCTATTCGCGCCTCACCAACCCCACCGTGGCCGTCCTTCAGGAGCGCGTCGCCACGCTGGAAGGCGGCGCCGGGGCGGTCTGCTGCTCCTCGGGTCACGCGGCGCAGATCATGGCGCTGTTCCCGCTGATGGGGCCGGGCCTCAACGTGGTGGTGTCCACACGGCTTTACGGCGGCTCGATCACCCAGTTCAGCCAGACGATCAAACGCTTCGGCTGGTCCGCGAAATTCGTGGATTTCGACGATCTCGACGCCGTCGAGGCCGCGATCGACGATGACACCCGCGCCGTATTCTGCGAATCCATCGCCAATCCGGGCGGCTATGTCACCGATCTCGATGCCATCGCGGCCATCGCCGACAAGGCCGGCCTGCCGCTGATCGTCGATAACACCTCGGCCACGCCCTACCTGTGCCGCCCCATCGAACACGGCGCGACGCTGGTGGTGCATTCCATGACCAAGTTCCTCACCGGCAATGGCACCGTCACCGGTGGCGTGGTCGTGGATTCGGGCACGTTCGACTGGTCCGCCAGCGGCAAGTTCCCCTCGCTCAGCGAACCGGAACCAGCCTATCACGGGCTCAAGTTCCACGAAACCTTCGGCCCGCTGGCCTTTACCTTCCACGGGATCGCCATCGGCCTGCGCGATCTGGGCATGACGCTGAACCCCCAGGCGGCGCATTACACCCTGATGGGCATCGAAACCCTGTCGCTGCGGATGGAGCGCCATTGCGAAAACGCCATGAAGGTCGCGCAATGGCTGGAAAACGACGACCGGATCGAATCCGTCACCTATGCCGGGCTGCCCTCCTCACCCTATCACGACAGGGCACAGCGGATTTGCCCCAAGGGTGCGGGCGGGCTGTTTACCGTGGCGCTCAAGGGCGGCTACGAGGCCTGCGTCAAGCTGGTGGACAGCCTCGACCTGTTCAGCCACGTCGCCAACCTCGGCGATACGCGCTCGCTGATCATCCACTCGGCCTCGACCACCCACCGCCAGTTGTCCGAGGAACAGCAGGTCGCGGCGGGCGCATCGCCCAACGTGGTGCGCATCTCCATCGGGATCGAGAACGCCGAGGACATCATCGCCGATCTCGATCAGGCACTGGCCAAGGCCACGGGCTGAACCAACACCGCGCAGAGAAACGGAAAACCGGGCCACGAGGCCCGGTTCTCACAATGACGACGCTCCGAACGCCAGGGCCTCGTCACCAAAACACCCACATAGCAACCGCTCCACGCGTGAAAAGGTCGGGCGCGGCCCGGCCTTTCAGTCCGGGCCAGAGTTTTGACAAGCGTCGTATGGACCAATTTCAGATGTTTTGAACGTGTTCTTTGCATCCTCCGGGGGTGTCAAAAGTCCAAACCGGGTCACGGGGCCCGGTTTTTCATAAGCGCAGGGCACATCACCGAAGGGCCTCACCGGCCTCCAACAAGCCCTCAGGACGCATCCGCCAGTTTCAGGATCGTGGCATCGTGGCGGCGCCGCGTGGTTGCCCCCAGCAGGTCGCGTGCTCGGATATCCTCCAGCAAACTCCGGTTCGCCGCGATCATGTCGCCCAGAATGCCGACCGCCATCAGAACCATGGCCATCGCCATCAGCCCGCTGGACAAAACCAGCGACTGAATATGCCCGCTGCCATCGCCCGACAGGTAGAACCCCAGGAATCGCACGATCCCGACGATCCCCGGCAAGGCGCACAACGCCGCCAGCGACGCGAAAAAGCGCAATGGCGCATACATCACGAACACCCGCAGGATCGTCGCAACCGAGCGGCGGATATATTCTCCCATCCCCCGGAACAGGCGCGACGGGCGCTCCACCCGGTTCACCCGCACCGGCACCCATGTCATCGGGATACGCTTGCGCCCCGCCTGAATGAGCGTTTCAATCGTGTAGGTATAGGTATTCACCACACACATCCGCGCCGCCGCATCGCGCGAATAGGCACGAAACCCGCTTGGCGCATCGGGAATATCCGTGCCCGAGCATTTGCGCACGACCCAGCTGCCGAACCGTTGCAGCAGCTTCTTGGTCGGCGAGAAACTTTCATTGTCGCGAATGGGGCGTGCCCCGACCACGATCTTGGCCTCCCCGTCGCGGATCGGACGCACCAGCGCGGGGATATCGTCGGCGCAATACTGATGATCGGCATCGGTATTCACGATCACGTCCGCCCCCAGCGCCAGCGCCTCTTCCATGCCGGCCGCGAACGCCCGTGCGAGGCCCATGTTGCACCCCATGCGCAGGATATGATCGGCCCCGGCCCTCCGGGCGATGTCAACCGTGTCATCCGTCGATCCGTCATCAATCACCAGAACCTCGATACTGGTGAATCCGGGAACCTTCCTCGGAAGGGCCTCGATGACCTCGGCAATGGTTTCCTGTTCGTTCAAGGCCGGGATCTGGATAATCAGTTTCATTGCAAACGCCCTGTTTCAACTGGTCCTTCCCAGCCTGATTAGGCACAGAAATGTCCGAAAATGTGGCACTGACGCGGTAATCTGTGGATCGTTGCGGGACGAAACCTCGCGCCCCGCCGCTCGCTTTGCGTGTGCGCCTCTCCGGTCTGCCCCCTGTCACGTCCCTTTCCCTCGGCGGGAAGCTGCTATAAAATCGGATCAGTTCAGGGGCTGACTCCACTCGCCCCAAACCCGATGCTAATGCGGTGGAAATGAAACCGAATTTTGCCCTGTTCCTGTCGTTCGAAGGCATCCGCCTTCTGCATCGCGCCTTCCCCGGCTGGCACGATGTCGGTGAGGTGTCGCTCGAGGTCGAGGATCTTCCCACCGAACTCACCGCATTGCGGGACCGGGCACAGGCGCTCACCGCATCGCCGATGATCTGCAAGCTGGTGATCCCGGATGCGCAGATCAAATACCTGACATTCGATGGCCAGGGGGCGACCGGCGAAGCGCTGGAACAGGCCGTGCGCACCCATCTGGACGGCGCAACGCCTTATGCGCTTGACGATCTGGCCTATGACTGGTCGTTCGAGGCCGGACAGGTCCACGTTGCCGCCGTGGCGCACGAAACGCTGGCCGAGGCCGAGGATTTCGCAACGCTGCACGGCTTCGCCCCGGTCAGCTTCGTGGCCCGGCCCGCACAGGGCCGTTTCGTGGGCGAACCGTGGTTCGGGGAAACCGCGCAGGCCGCCCGACACCTCCCCGAGGGTGAAACGCTCGAACGCGACACCGCCCCGGTCCGCATAATCGGCCCGGCCCCGGTGCCCGACGCCACGAAAGAGACAGCCGCCGAAGACGAAACGCCCCCCGCCGCCGAAACTTCGCCCGAACCCGAAACACCTGCCGTAGCGCCAGCGCCGTCAGATGCCGACGACAACGCACCGGCAACCGCCGGGGATGATACCCCCGACACCGGCTCGCCGCAGGACGACGACGACCCCGACAAGACGGACGACACCCCAGCCGCCGCCTTTCGCTCGATCCGCGCCAGCCGGGGCGATCCCCCGCCCTCGGCCCCGCGCCGCCTCGAAGGGGCCGCGCGCGGCTTCACCCCGGTCGCACCCGGCGCCGCCAACGGCGACGCCCCCGCCGCACCGCCGGTCACGGGCCAGCCGCAAAACGCCATGTCGGACGCCGCCGTGGCCGATCTCGCCGCCTCGCTCGCCGCCACCGAAGCGGATGACCCCCCCGCCCCGAACCCGGCATCGCCCGCCGAGGACGACTCCCCGGTCTCTTCCTTCTTCACCCGCCGCAGCACGCGGATCGAGGCAACGGTCCCCACGCCCCCGCCTCCGGGCGACGAAAAACAGCGCATGACCGTCTTCGGCGCGCGCGAACCCGCCACCAGCCGTGGCAAGCCGCGCTATCTGGGCCTGATCCTGACCGCCGTTCTGCTGCTGTTCCTGGTGGCCGTGGCCGCATGGGCCTCGGTCTTTCTGGACGACGGCATCGCCAGCCTGTTCCGCAAGGACGACCAGCGCCAGATCGTCGCCACACCCGATATCGACCTCCCCGAGGACGACCCCGAGGCACAGGCCGACGCCGCGCTCACACAGCCCGACGACCAGCCAACAGAGCCCCCCGCCGAGGCCCCGGACCCCGCCCCGCAAACCATCGCCGCCCCGGCGGACCTCTCCGCCGACGAGGTGCGCGCCCGCTACGCCGCCACCGGCATCTGGCAAATGGCCCCCGACGCCCCCACCGCGCCGGGCGTCCTGACGCTCGACGATTTCTACCAGACCTCGATCGACAGCCAGATCAAATCCTCCGACGCGGTCGCCCTGCCCGACCCGTCCCGGACACCCGCCGATACGCGCCCGGAAACCCCCGGCGATCCGCCCGCCGCCGGCACCCGTTTTCGCTTCGACGATCGCGGGCTGGTCGTGGCCACCCCGGACGGCGCGCTGACCCCGCAAGGCGTGCCCGTCTATGCCGGATCTCCCGCCCTGACACCGCCGCAACTGCCCGACCGCCCCGAGGCCATCGTCACCGACCTGCCCAATGACGAGGTGCTGCGCCTGATGGGCGTCCGCCCGCGCCTGCGCCCCGACACCCTGAGCGAACAGAACGAACGCGGCAGCCTTGGCCTCGGCGGGCGCACCCGTGTCGAACTGGCCGCCCTGCGCCCGCGCCTGCGCCCCGAAAGCGCGCAAGAGGCCGCGATGGCCGCCGCCCAGGCCGCCGCAGCCCAAGCCGAAGCCGCCCAAACAGCCGCCGCCGCGACCGACCCCCAGGCCGTCGCCGCCGCCCTGGCCGAGGCCGTCCAGGCCCCCGATCCCTTTGCCTCGGCCACGAAGCAGGCCGTCAGCGCCTCGCTCAAGCCCAATTCGCGGCCGCGCAACTTCGACAAGGTCGTGGCCCGCACCACCCAGGCCGCCCGCGCCGCGCCGGTCAGCGCCTCGCAAAAGGTGACGCCGAACGCACCCACCACCACCACCACCGTGGCCCGCGCCGCCACCGACAAGAACGTGATCTCGATGCGTCAGGTCAACCTGATCGGCGTCTATGGCAGCCCGTCGAACCGCCGCGCGCTCGTCCGGCTGGCCAACGGGCGCTATCAAAAGGTCAAGGTGGGCGACCGCCTTGATGGTGGACAGGTCGCCGCCATCGGCGACAGCGAATTGCGTTATCAGAAACGCGGGCGCAGCATCGTCCTGCGCATGCCACGCGGCTGACGCCCCGATCCTGCGCACACCACGCGCATCCCGGCCACAATCCGACCGAAAAACACACCCTTGCACCGGCGCTGCATTGCGGCTGTCACAGGCTCCGACTACGCTAGACGCAAGTCCCCGATACCAACACGATTTCGACAGACAAGGCATAGATCCACATGGAAGGATTCCTGTTTCAGGCTTCGGTTTTTCTGGCCGCCGCGGTGATCGCGGTGCCGCTGGCCGCGCGGCTCGGGCTCGGCTCGGTGCTGGGCTATCTCGCCGCCGGAATCGTGATCGGGCCCGTCCTCGGCCTCGTCGTCGGGCACGAAACGCAGGAACTCCAGCATTTCGCCGAATTCGGCGTCGTCATGATGCTGTTTCTCATCGGGCTGGAACTGGAACCGCGCGCGTTGTGGGACATGCGCCACCACCTTCTGGGGCTTGGCGGGCTCCAGATCGTGCTGACGACACTGGCGGTCATGGCGGGCGCGATCTACCTTGGCCAGCCGACCAGCATTGCACTGGCCATCGGCCTGATCTTCGCCCTGTCCTCGACCGCCATCGTGCTGCAAACCCTGTCGGAAAAGGGGCTGATGCAGACCGGCGGCGGGCGCTCGGCCTTTTCCGTGCTGCTGACACAGGACATCGCGGTGATCCCGATGCTCGCCCTGCTGCCGCTTCTGGCGCTGCCCAAACCGCCGGGCATGGTGCTTGGCGAAACACTGGAGCGGTTGAGCGAAACCACCGCCGCAGAAACCACCCCGCAACCCGCGCACGAGGCCGCCGCATACTTCATCAGCAACCTTCCGGGCTGGGGGGTCACATTGGTGACGCTGGCCGCCGTGGCGGCGATCATCCTCGCCGGGATCTACCTGATCAACCCGGTGTTCCGCTATATCCACACCGCCCGCCTGCGCGAGATGTATACCGCACTCGCCCTGCTGATCGTGATCGGCATCGCCTTCGTGATGATGCTGGTGGGCCTCTCGCCCGCGCTCGGCGCGTTTCTGGCGGGTGTGGTTCTGGCCAACTCGGAATTCCGCCACGAACTCGAAAGCGACATCGCCCCGTTCAAGGGCCTGTTGCTGGGCCTGTTCTTCATCACGGTGGGCGCGGGCATAGATTTCTCGGTTCTCGCCCGCGACACCTTTGCCGTGCTTGGCCTGGCGACGGCGGTGATCCTGCTCAAGGGGGCTGTGCTTTACGTTCTCGGGTTGGTCTTCGGCCTGCGCGGGCGCAGCCTGTGGCTTTTCACCCTGTCACTGGCGCAGGCGGGTGAATTCGGCTTCGTGCTGATCTCGTTTTCGGCGCAACAGAACGTCCTGCCCCCCGCGATGTCCGAGATGCTCTTGCTGGTCGTCGCGCTGACCATGCTGATCACGCCCTTGCTGTTCATCCTCTATGACTGGCTCTCCAGCCGGGTCGAAGACATCGCCGAACCGCAGGAGGCCGACCATATCGACCGGCAGGCGCCGGTCATCGTGGCGGGCATCGGCCGCTTCGGCCAGGTGGTCAACCGGCTGGTGCGCTCCAGCGGGTTCAACACCGTCGTGCTGGATCACGACCTCGCCGCGATCCAGCGGATGCGCCGTTTCGGGGTCAAGGGCTTCTTCGGCGATCCCACCCGGCCCGAATTGCTGCGCGCCGCCGGTCTGGACGAGGCCCGCGTTCTGGTCGCCGCCCTCGACAACCCCGAGGCCACGACCCGTCTTGTCGCCTACGCCCGCCGCGAACGGCCCGATCTGCACATCATCGCCCGCGCCCGCGACCGCACCCATGTGTTCCGCCTCTACAAGGCCGGGGCGGATGACATCGTGCGCGAACTCTTCGATAGCTCCCTGCGCGCCGGACGTTACGTTCTCGAAAACATGGGCCTGACCGAATTCGAGGCCGCCGAACTCGAGAAAACCTTCTACCAGCACGACAGGCAATCGGTGCGCGATCTGGCGACGCTCTGGAACCCCGATATCCCGACGGTCGACAACAAGGACTATATCGCCCGCGCCAAGGAACTGGAAAAAGAGCTACAGACGATGCTCTTGTCACAGCTCGAAGAAACCGCAGCGGACGAGCCGCGCTCGGGCACCGGCGGCTGAGTTGCGTCCATGACGGACGCAAGTCCGGCGAGACCCCCGGAGTTTCGTACAAAACGCGCGTACACTTCGTACGTTTCGTGCGAAACTCAGCCGTCCGAAACCCCCGCCTCGGCAAAGGTCGCCATGCCCGAATGACAGGCCAGCGCAGCTTTCAGGATGGCAATGGCCAGGGCCCCGCCCGAGCCCTCCCCCAACCGCATCCCGAGCGACAGGATCGGTTCTTTATTCAATTCTTTCAACAGCTTGGGATGCGCCACCTCGGCGCTGACATGGCCCGCCACCGCATGATCCAACGCCCCCGGCTGCGCCCGCTCAAGGCAGGCCGCCGCCGCAGTGCAGATAAAACCGTCCAAAATCAAGGGGATACGCAATATTCTCGCGCGCACCATGGCCCCGGCCATCGCAGCCAACTCGCGCCCGCCAAGGCAGCGCAAAATCTCCAACCCATTGGTTTTACACTGTTTATTAACCTCGACTGCCTGCGCCACGACCTGCGCCTTGTGGGTCAAGGCATCGCCCTCCACCCCGGTCCCGCGCCCCGTCCAATCCCCCGCCGTCCCCCCGAACAACGCCAGCGAAATCGCCGAAGCACTGGTCGTATTGCCAATTCCCATTTCACCGACGACCAGCAAATCCGATTTGGAATCAACGGCTTGCCACCCCACGCGCAACGCCTCCACCAAGCCGGCCTCGTCCATCGCAGGCCCTTGGGTAAAGTCTTCGGTCGGGGTGTCCAGCGCCAAAGCATGCACATCCATCGTCGCGCCAACCGCCTCGGCCAACTGATTCACAGCCGCCCCTCCCGCCTGAAAATTCGCCACCATCTGAACGGTCACTTCGGGCGGAAACGCACTCACCCCCTGCGCCGTAACCCCATGATTTCCTGCGAAAACTATGACCTGAGGCCGCTCGATCCAGGGCTTCGGATCGCCCCGCCAGCCGCAATACCACGCCGCCAGATCCTCCAACCGGCCAAGCGATCCGGGCGGCTTGGTCAACTCCCCGTCCCGCTCTCGCGCGGCGGCGCACGCCCCGGCATCCGATGCGGGAAGCCTTTGAAGAATATCAACAAATTCGGAAACCGTGGTAAAATCCTGCTGCATGTCGTACCCATTGCGTGCTAATCCTGTCACCATGTATCGCAGCCAAGGATTTGGGCGCAGCCGAAAAAGGCCTCTGCAATGGCGAAAAACGACCAACCCCTTGTCATGGCTGAGGATTTTCCCCTCGCGCTGGCCCTGCTGACCCGCCTGCCAATTCACGCAAGCCGTTTCGACCGCGGCGCCCGCGCCGCCTGGGCCTATCCGCTGGTCGGGGTAATGGTCGGCTCTCTGGCCGCAATAGCGGGCCTTATCGCTGTCTGGCTGGGGCTGCCACCCGCTGTTACCGCACTGATTTCACTGTCTTTTCTGACCATCCTGACCGGCGCCATGCACGAAGACGGCCTTGCCGACAGCGCCGATGGCCTTTGGGGCGGATGGGATCGCGCCCGGCGGCTGGAGATCATGAAGGACAGCCATATCGGCAGCTATGGCGTTCTGGCCCTGCTGTTCAGCTTCGCCGCCAGATGGGCCGCCCTGTGGACCTTGTTCGACAGCGGCGCAGGCCTTGCTTTTATTGGCATTCTGGCCGCGGCAACCCTGTCACGCGCCCCCTTGCCAGCCCTCATGGCCACCCTGCCCAATGCCCGCAACACCGGCCTATCCCACGCCACCGGCCGCCCACCCGCACGCACGGTATGGCTGGCCATCGCCATAGCAACAGGGCTGGCGGTATTGCTGTTGGGGTTTTCCGGGATCGGGGCAATCGTCTGGGCCGGGCTGGCCGCGTTGAGCGTCGCCCTGATTGCACGCGCCAAGATCGGCGGGCAAACCGGCGATATCCTGGGCGCGTGTCAGCAAGTCACGGAAATCACGGTACTTTTCGCACTCATAAGCTAAGTCGAAAAGAAAGGCCGCACCCTCATGGGCACGGCCGGTCATCAGTCGAATTTCGCCCGGATCAGGCCGCGCGCGACACCAGGACGTCGTCCACCTTCTTGGCGGCCTGCACCTCGTCACCGCCACTGACAGCGGCCACTTCGCGGGTCAACCGCTCGAGCGCGGCTTCGTACAGTTGACGCTCGGAATAGCTTTGCTCGCGCTGATCGTCCGTGCGGTGCAGGTCGCGCACCACCTCGGCAATCGCGATCAGATCACCAGAGTTGATCTTTTGTTCGTATTCCTGGGCACGGCGCGACCACATCGCGCGTTTGACCTTGGCCTTGCCTTTCAGCGTGGTCATCGCCTTGGACACCACATCGGGGCTGGACAAAGAGCGCATCCCCACCTCGGTGGCCTTGTTGGTCGGCACCCGCAGGGTCATCTTGTCCTTCTCGAAGGATACGACAAACAACTCGAGTGTGATGCCGGCGATTTCCTGCTCTTCGATCGAGACGATCTGGCCAACACCGTGGGCCGGATATACAACGTAATCGTTGGGGCGAAATTCAAGCTTTTTCGCTTTGCTCATTCAGTTCTTCCTCACAGGGCTGCTGGCCAAAACTCGTCGCCTTGTTTCCAACGGCTGCTAACCGACGAAATCTGGCCTCAAGCGCAAAAGTATCCACACACCCGGCAGCGCCGTGGGGAATGGATATCTGGCAGCGTTCTACATTTGTAACAGTAATATAGCACAAAATACGTGCTTTCGGAAGTGGCACGCATTCACGAACCTGATTTTTGACTTCATATCAGGGCCTTACACCCATCTTCATATCGATATTTGATCAAAAATCCCCGCGCCCGCGCGAATCAGCCGCCTTCGCCCGGCGCTTCCGAAAAATACTTGTCCAGTTTGCCTTCTTCGCCGTCTCGCTCTTCGGCCTCGGGCAACTGATCCTTCTTGGTGATGATAACCGGCCATGCCTCCGAGTACTTGCGGTTGAACTCGACCCATTGTTCCATATCCGGTTCGGTATCCGGACGGATGGCGTCTGCGGGGCATTCGGGTTCGCATACACCGCAGTCGATACATTCATCGGGGTGGATCACCAGCATGTTCTCGCCCTCGTAGAAACAATCCACGGGGCACACCTCGACACAATCGGTATATTTGCATGCGATGCAGTTATCCGTCACGACATAGGTCATTTCAGTCTCTCACCTTTACCGGTCTTGGCCTCACCTAATCCAGCCACGGGTATCAATCAAGCGTATCCGGGCGGTTGAGATCGAGTTTGCGCCGATCCCGCTTGGTTGGACGACCTTTTCCTTCGTATTTCGGCGCAGATGGGACATTTGGCCGCTCTGCCGGAGGGCTCAGGTCTTCATAAAGCGCCTGCGCTTCGGGGGCCGGGCCGCGCCGCTCTCCGACGGCGACGATACGGATCACCCGTGTCGCACGCGCCTGCGGAAAGGTCAGCACATCACCGGGCCCGACCGAATGAGCCGCTTTCGACACCTTGGCGCTGTTCACACGCACATGCCCGCCCGAAACCAGTTTCGCCGACAAGCTGCGCGTTTTGAAAAACCGCGCCTGCCACAACCACTTGTCCAGGCGGATCTTGGCGGGGGTATCGTGCAAACCGAATACAGCCCCGGTTCAGCCCTTGTCCTTCAGCCCCATAAGGGCCGCGGCAAAGGGATTGTCCGGGTCGATCTGGTCTTTCTTTTTCTGCGGCTTGGCCGAGAAGGTCTTGGGCCCCTGATCGCGGCGCGGCTTGCCCTTGGGTGGCTTTCCGCCCTTCCCCTTGGGCTTGTCGCCACTGTGTGGTTTGCCCCGCCCCTGCGGTCGGCCCCGCGCTGCGCGCCCGGCCCAGGTAAAAGTATAAAACACCTCGATCTCGGGCTCTGCGGGATCGGCAGCAGGCGCTTCACCCGGCAGCACCTCGCCTTCCGTCGCAGCGGGAATATCGGCGGGTTGCTCGGTTTGTTCGGCTGGTTCGGCAACGACAGGCGCCTCGCCCTCATCGGGGATATCTTCGACCCGTTCGGACGCCATCGGTTCGGCAGTTTCCTCGGCGGGGGCTTCAACGACGGACTGATCGACCGGTTTGACCTTTTCCCGCTCGCCCTTTTCGGCCTTGTAGCCAAGACCCTGCATCAGATCGGCAAACTGTTCCAGCGTCATGCCCGTGATCGACAGCATATCGGCACTGGCCTCGAACCCGGCGCGGCTGTCCTCGTTGCGCAGCATATCGGCCAGCCGCTCCAGCATATCGATTCGGATCGCCCGCTCGCCAGCTGCGCGATAGCCTGCCATCGAATGGTAACCACGCGGCAGCGCCGTGCCTGCGGGCACCGTCACCAACCCCGGCGGGGGAGCTTCGGGGAAGTCGGACAACCCTTGCGCCAGCGACCACAACACCAGACGCAGGCGCGTCGGCGCAGGCTTGAGCAGCAACGGCATGAAAATGGTGAACTGTCCAAACCGCACACCGTGCTTGCGCAGCGCGCCGCGCGCATCCTGATCCAGTTCCTTGACGTCTTCGGCCACCTCGCCGCGCGGAATGACGCCGAAATTCTCGACCAGACGGAAGCCGAAACCACGCGCAAGGCCGGTCAGCGCCTCATCCCGCTGGATGTTCAAAAGCGGCTCGAACAGGGTCGCGACCTTGCGGTCGATGAAGTGTTGCAGACGGCGCTGTACCTTCTGCGCAACGTCCGCACCGGCGGCGGCATCCACAAACGCCTCGACCTGCGGCTTCAGAGGATCAGCCCCCGCCACCAGCTTGCCCAAGGCCTGATCGCCCCACATCAGGCCACCTTGTTCGGTGAAGTCGATCTCGGTATCCGGCGCGTTATAGAACCGGTCCGCCTTGAGATGGAAATGCGGCGCAAGCGCTTGCAGGCTGGCCTGCGCAATCGCCTTGGCCTCCTGCCCTGCCGACGCCTTGTCCTGCATGAAGCGGAACCCTTCCAGACGTCCGACGAACTCGCCCTCGACCGTCACATCACCGTTTTCGTTCACTTCGGCCACCATGGCCTCCTTCTGCTTGAGCCGGCGCAAAAGCACGGATGTGCGCCGGTCCACAAATCTCTGGGTCAGACGCTCGTGCAGCGCATCCGACAAGCGGTCTTCTACCGCGCGCGTCGCGCCGCGCCAATGCGTTTCGTCATCGACCCAGCCTTTTCGCTGCGCAACATACGTCCAAGTCCTGATATAGGCGAGACGTTTCGACAATGTGTCGATATCTCCATCGGTCCGGTCGATCCTCTTGACCTGCCGTGCCAGCCAATCGTCGGGCACCCGTCCATGTTCGTGCAGATCGCAATAGATGCGCTCCAGCAGCCCGGCATGTTCGGCATGGCTGATACCCCGGAAATCGGGCACCCGGCAAACATCCCACAACAGCCGCACCGAAGGCCCGTCACTGGCCCGCGCACGGACCTCAGCCACCTGCGCGAGGGTTTTCAGCGCCCCAAGGTCATCGGCCTCGCGGGCGCGAGCCAGCCACTGATCGTCGGGCCTGGCCTCCAGTGCCTGAATGAGCGCATCGAGGTTTCCAAACGGCAAATCGGAGTTGCGCCACTCCAGCTTGCGAATGGGGGTAAAGCGATGATCCATGATCGCCTGCGCCACTTCGCCGGGCAGCTCGGGCGCTTCACCGGTCACCCCAAACGTGCCGTGGCTCATCCCCCGTCCCGCACGGCCCGCGATCTGCGCCAGCTCATTGGGGGCCAAGGGGCGCATCCGGCGACCGTCGAACTTCGTCAGCGACGAAAACGCAACGTGGTCGATATCCAGATTCAGCCCCATACCGATGGCGTCTGTCGCTACCAGATAATCAACATCGCCGTTTTGGTACAATTCCACCTGTGCATTGCGCGTTCGCGGGCTGAGCGCCCCCATAACCACTGCTGCACCCCCCTTTTGGCGGCGTAACAGCTCGGCAATCGCGTATACATTATCAACCGAAAAGCCGACAATCGCGCTGCGCACAGGCATTTTACTTATCTTTTTTGAACCTGAATACGATAATTGCGACATGCGCTCGCGGCTCAGGAACTCGACTCCGGGCACCAGTGCGGCAATTGCCCCGCGCATGGTCTGACTGCCCAGAAACTGGGTCTCGCGCAGGCCCCGCATCCGCAACAGGCGGTCGGTGAAGACATGGCCGCGCTCGGGATCGGCGCAAAGCTGGATTTCGTCGATGGCCACAAAATCCGCGCCCAGGCCTTCGGGCATCGCTTCGACCGTGCAGACCCAATATTGGGTGCGCTCGGGAACGATCCGCTCTTCCCCGGTAACAAGGGCAACCACCGATGGCCCGCGCAAGGCGACGATCTTGTCATAAACCTCGCGCGCCAAAAGGCGCAGCGGCAGGCCGATCACCCCCGTGCGATAGCCCAGCATCCGCTCGATCGCGAAATGGGTCTTGCCCGTATTCGTCGGCCCCAGAACCGCCAGGGTTCTTGACTGCTCGGCCATTGGCTTGCTCCGTTCCGGTCAGATCACAGCGCTGAGCCGTCCACCTGATTGTCCAGTCGTTCCAGGGCCTTGGTTACGGCCTCGTGATGGGGATGTATAGCCAGAACACGGGCAAAGGCACGGTGGGCCAGATCGGGTTGGTTCAACTCTTCCAGAATGACACCCAGACCGTAAATCGCGTTGAAATGGCGGGGGTTGAGCGCAAGCGCGTGTTCGACATCGGCAAGCGCCAGACCGTAACGGCCTACCCGCGAATAGGCGACAGAGCGCATATGCCACCCTTCGGCGAAATCCGGCGCATGATCCGTCAGGGCGCTAAAATGCTCGATCGCAGCCTGCGAATCGCCCCCTTCCAAAGCATCGCGCCCGCGCTCGAGCAGCAAGTCCATGGCAGGCGAGCCCGACTGCGACCACGCATGTTCGATATCGCGGGCCACCCGTCTGGCATCGTTGGGTTCGGCTTGCGAAAGACGCTCGAACAGATCGTCAAGGCGTGACGTGTCCTGCGCGGCGGCAGGTAGGGAAATCATGACTACTGCCAGAAATGCCGCGACGATACGATTGAGATGTCGATGTTTTGCGCTCATAACGACTCTGAATGTAGCGTTTACTGCCGGATTTCACACCCCCCGGCGCAACGAAAACAGAAGGATCACAAGGATGAGCGATATCATCGACAGTGCCGTGACGGCCCTGAATGGAAAAATCAGCGGCGATTTTGACGGAACGGCCAAATTCCAGATCGAAGGCGAAGGCGCGATCATGATCGATTCCGATGGCGCGCGCGCGGCGGACGACGACGCGGACGTGACCCTGAGCGCCGATGCGGAAACCTTTCAGGCCATCCTCGAAGGCGACCTCGACCCGACCGCCGCCTTCATGTCGGGCAAGCTCAGCGTCGATGGCGACATGGGAATGGCCATGAAACTGGGCAGCATTCTGGCCTGATGGAAAACGCACCTTTCTTCGCGGATGTGGCGCATGGCCCCGACGATGGCGCGGCTTGGTGGCTGACCACCGAAGACGGCCTGCGCGTGCGTGTTGGCGCATGGGCGCGGGATGCGAAGAAAGGCACGGTGCTGCTGTTTCCCGGCCGCACCGAGTATGCCGAAAAATACGGTCGCGCAGCGCAGGATTTCGCGCTGCGCGGCTATTCCACGCTGGCGGTTGACTGGCGCGGTCAGGGGCTGGCCGACCGGCTGCTAAACGACACCATGTCGGGCCATGTTCTGAAATTCACCGATTATCAGCATGACGTGGCTGCCGCCGTAGCTGCCGCACAGGCGCTGAACCTGCCCCGCCCGTGGCACCTTCTGGGGCATTCGATGGGCGGCTGCATCGGCCTGCGTGCGATCATGGAGGGCTTGCCGGTACAAAGCTGCGTCTTTTCCGGGCCGATGTGGGGAATCCGCATGGCAAGTTCGCTGCGGCCTTTGGCGTGGTCGCTATCCTGGAGTGGCCGGCAACTGGGTATGGGGCATGTCTATGCGCCGGGAACGTCTCAGGACAACTATGTTCTGAGTGAACCGTTCGAGACCAACAAGCTGACCTGCGACCGCAGCATGTACGATTACATGATCGACCAGGCCCGCGCCTATCCGCAACTGGGCCTTGGCGGCCCAAGCCTGCACTGGCTGCACGAAGCGCTCAAGGAAACCCGGTTGCTCGCCCGCCGCCCGTCGCCCGACATGCCTTGCCTGACCATTCTGGGCACTGACGAGGATATTGTCGATGTCAATCGAATCCACGACCGGATGGAACGCTGGCCCCAAGGCGATCTGGAACTGATCAACGGCGGGCGACACGAGGTTCTGATGGACAGCGCCGCAATCCGCACACAGGTGTTCACCCGGATTTGCGATCATTACAACCGCTCGACAGGCATGGTGCCTGCTATGAATCGCGAACGACCGAAAGCTGCTGCTGGCCCAGTCCTTTGATTTCGGCCACCACCTCGTCGCCCTCCTTTAGAAAACGCTGCGGAGACATCCCCATCCCTACGCCCGGTGGAGTGCCGGTTGCGATCACGTCACCGGGCTGAAGGCTCATCAACTGGCTCAGGTGGGAAATGATCTGCGGTACGGTAAAGATCATTGTTCCGCTGGTTCCGTTCTGCATCCGCTCGCCATTGACATCGAGCGTCATCTCAAGCGCACCCGGATCGCCGATCTCGTCCGGCGTAACCAGCCAGGGGCCGATCGGCCCGAACGTGTCACAGCTTTTGCCCTTGGTCCACTGACCGGACAAATCAATCTGGAAACTGCGCTCGGACACGTCGTTGATCACGCAATAGCCGGCCACGTGATTCAGGGCTTCGGCCTCGCTGACATATTTGACAGGCTTGCCGATCACCACGCCCAGTTCCACCTCCCAATCGGTTTTTTCCGATCCACGGGGCAGCAAGATCGTGTCGTTCGGTCCGCAGATGGCCGAAGTGGCCTTCATGAAAACGATGGGATGATCGGGCGCGCTCATACCGGTTTCGGCGGCGTGATCCGAATAGTTCAGTCCGATGCAAATGAACTTGCCCACCTGGCCCACCGGCGGGCCAAGGCGCGGCTCTCCTTCGACCAATGGCAAGCCTTTGGGGTCGACATTGGGCAGTTTGGCAAGAACAGTACCGGAAAGGTCGGGTATAACGCCTGACAGGTCCCGCAAGCGGCCCTCGGCATCCAGCATACCGGGCCTTTCCTGCCCCACCTCCCCATATCTGACGAACCGCATACCCTGTCCCCTTCGCTTGTTTCGGCGGCAGAATAACTGCTGACCGGAGCGGTGCAAGGGGCCAGCAGACCGCTCCGCCAGCCCAGGGGTTTCCGTACATTCCCGAACAAGCCTTGAGCCGCCCGGTGCGTGGGCATATGTGTTGGCGTAAATCAACGGAGGTTTCCTGCATGTTCCACCATCCCCAGCCCGCATATGACGCGAATGCCGGTTCCGGCGACGACAATCTGGGCAAGCTTCCCGAGTGGGATCTGACGGACCTCTACGCCAGCCCCGACGCGCCCGAACTCAAGCGTGATCTGGACTGGCTGGAAAAGGCCTGTGCGGATTTTGCCAACGATTACGAGGGGAAGCTGGCCGATCTTGATGCGAATGGCCTGCTGGAGTGCATCAAGCGCGACGAGAAGATCAGCAACATCGCCGGACGGATCATGTCCTTTGCCGGGCTGCGCTATCACCAGCAAACCACGGATGGAGAGCGGGCCAAGTTCCTGTCGGATTGTCAGGAAAAGATCACCAATTACACCACGCCTCTGGTGTTCTTCACGCTGGAACTGAACCGGCTGGAGGAAGAGGCGCTGACGGCGATGTATGCGGAAAACGCCGATCTGGCGCGTTACAAGCCGGTGCTGGATCGCATTCGTGCGATGAAACCCTATCAACTGTCTGACGAGCTTGAGAAATTCCTGCACGATCTGGGCGTGGTCGGCGATGCGTGGGAACGCCTGTTCGATGAAACCATCGCCGGTCTGAGCTTTACCGTCGATGGCGAGGACATGGGCATCGAGGCCACCCTGAACCTGCTGACCGAGCAGGACCGCAGCAAGCGCGAGGCCGCCGCGCACGAGCTGGCGCGCGTGTTCGGGCAGAACATCCGCACATTCGCCCGCGTGCACAACACGTCCGCCAAGGAAAAAGAGGTGATCGACCGCTGGCGCGGAATGCCGACGCCGCAAACCGGGCGGCACCTGTCCAACGATGTGGAACCCGAGGTGGTCGAGGCGCTGCGCGAAGCGGTGGTCGCGGCCTATCCGAAACTGAGCCATCGGTATTACGAACTCAAGCGCAAATGGCTGGGTCTGGACAGGATGCAGGTCTGGGATCGCAACGCGCCGCTGCCGATCGAGGACAGCAAGATCGTCGACTGGGACGGTGCCCGCGATATCGTGATGGAGGCCTATTCGGCCTTTGATCCGCGCATGGGCGACATTGCAAATCCTTTCTTTTCAAAGGGTTGGATTGATGCAGGTGTCAAGCCGGGCAAGGCGCCGGGGGCTTTCGCGCATCCCACGGTGACGGATGTGCACCCCTATGTGATGCTGAATTACCTGGGCAAGCCGCGCGACGTGATGACCCTGGCGCATGAGTTGGGCCACGGAGTGCATCAGGTGCTGGCCGCCGATCAGGGCGAGTTGCTGGCGAACACCCCGCTGACGCTGGCGGAAACGGCCAGTGTGTTCGGCGAGATGCTGACCTTCCGCAAGATGCTGGACAAGGCGAAAACGGACACCGAGCGCAAGGTGCTTCTGGCGGGCAAGGTCGAGGACATGATCAACACCGTGGTCCGGCAGATCGCGTTTTACGATTTCGAATGCAAGCTGCACGCCGCCCGCCGGGGCGGAGAGCTGACTCCGAATGATATCAATGGCTTGTGGATGTCCGTTCAAGCGGAATCGCTTGGCCCGGCATTCGAATTCATGGACGGCTACGAAACCTTCTGGGCCTATATCCCGCATTTCGTGCATTCGCCGTTTTACGTCTATGCCTATGCGTTCGGCGACGGTCTGGTGAATGCGCTGTATGCGGTTTACGAGGAAACCCCCGAAGGGTTCCAGGACAAGTATTTCGATATGCTCAAGGCCGGGGGATCGAAGCATCACAAGGAATTGCTGGCCCCGTTCGGGCTAGATGCCAGCGATCCGGCGTTCTGGGACAAGGGACTGAGCATGATCTCGCGCCTGATCGACGAGCTGGAGGCGATGGAGGGCTGAACGCCGCGCAAATCGTACAAAACGTACGAAGTGTACGCGCGTTTTGTACGAAACCCGGTCCTTTCCCCGCCTGTCGCATCCATGATGGACGCAAGGGACGCAACTGGCCCGATCTCAGCCGCCCGGTCTCACTGGGCGGCTTGCGGGCTCAGCACCATGTAATCGTCGAACCCCTCGGCCCCGGCACCGGCCTGAGAGATCATGTCGCGCAGCAGATTGACCGCCGCCGGGGCGGTGACGGGGACGAAATGATTATAGCCTTCGCCATCGGCCAGGGCGGTAAAATCGACAACCTTGACCGGCAGTCCCTTTACCTTGTCCGGCCCGTCGATCAGCCCCAGCCGTTCCTTGCGCCCGGTCAGCAGGCCCGCGATGGACAGCGCGCGATCCTGCCGGGTGGTGAAGATCAGGAAGGGTTGCGGCAGGTTGCCTATGGCCTCGACCTGTTTGCGGAACAGTTCGGGGTCGATGTCGGGCGACATCAGGACCACGCCGCTGATCCGGTTCAAAAGTGCATGGTCGCCCCGGATCGCCGCCTGCCGCAGGGTTTCCATCACCAGTTGCGAGCCCATGGAATGGGCAAGGATGAACACCCGTTCGCCCGGCGCGGCGGCGAGGGCGTCGAGAACCGACAAGAATTCATCGCGCGCATAGAGCACGCTGTCGCGGTCATAGACATAGCCGCGCGGATCGCCCGCCGAGGGCCACGAGAACAGAACCGAGGGCATCGCCAGATCGAAATCCGCCCGGATCTGCGCCAGCCGGTACATCGAATCGGACAGGGTGTTGTTATAGCCGTGCACGAAAACCAGCGTCTGCTGCCCCGGATAGGCGCGGCGCACCTCGCGCACGAGCGCCCCCTGCCCCGGCAGGACATCGGTATTTGTCACGACAAAGTCGGTGGCCGCGTCGGCGGTTTTGCCGGGCCATTCGATCTGGCCGATCTCATGGGATGGCGGCACGGAAATATCGGCACGGAAATATTTCAGCCCCTGCGCCCGCTGCATGCCAAAGGCCTGCCCCGTGGCGTCCAGCGGGCGCAGGGTGGCGACATGCACCGGCTCGATCCGGGCATCGGGATGGGGCACGCCGCGCTCGGCGGTGACGCGCGGCGCACAGGCGGCGAGCAGGACCAGAACGGACAATATCGCCGCACGGCCCGTATGGGTTTTACTGAAACGAGTCACGCCACCTGTCCCATGAAAAAAGCTCCTGCCGGTATGCGGCAGAAGCTAAGGTGTTTTACACGTTTTGCGCAAGCCTTCAGGCCGCGGACATCATGCCCTTTTCGGCGGCCAGTTCGCGCATCCGCTTTTGCAGTTTTTCAAAGGCGCGCACCTCGATCTGGCGGATACGTTCGCGGCTGACATCGTATTGCCCGCTGAGATCTTCGAGCGTGATGTTCTTTTCGCTTAGGCGGCGCTGCGTGAGGATGTCCTTTTCACGGTCGTTCAGAACGTCCATCGCCTCGGCCAGCAATTCGCGGCGCGCTTCCAATTCGTCGCGCTGTTCGTAATCGGTGGCCTGATCGGCGTCTTCGTCTTCCAGCCAGTCCACCCATTCCATCGTGCCTTCGCCTTCGGCACCGACCTGCGCGTTGAGCGAGGCATCGCCGCCCGACATGCGCCGGTTCATCGAGATCACCTCGTCCTCGGTCACGCCCAGATCATGCGCGATGCGCTGCACGTTCTCGGGGCGCAGATCGCCCTCTTCCAGTGCGCCGATGCGGGCCTTGGCCTTGCGCAGGTTGAAGAACAGCTTCTTCTGGGCGCTGGTGGTGCCCAGTTTGACCATCGACCAGCTGCGCAGGATGTATTCCTGAATGCTGGCGCGAATCCACCACATGGCATAGGTCGCCAGACGGAAGCCCTTTTCGGGGTCGAACCGTTTGACCGCCTGCATCAGGCCGACATTGGCCTCGGAGATGACCTCGGCCGTGGGCAGGCCATAGCCGCGATAGCCCATGGCGATCTTGGCCGCCAGGCGCAGGTGGCTTGTGACCATCTTGTGCGCGGCCTCGGTATCCTGTTTTTCGACCCAGCGTTTGGCCAGCATGTATTCCTCTTCCGGTTCCAGAAGAGGAAATTTGCGGATTTCCTGCAAATAGCGGTTCAGGCCGCCTTCCGGCGTCGGGGCCGGCAGATTTGCGTAGTTGCTCACCCTGTGTCCCTCCAATGTTTAGGGGCTTAACATCCAGATGGGAGCCCCCCGTATCGGTTTCAAGGGGTCATGCCCCATGAATATTAACGCAATATTACGAAGATTCCGTCGCTTTACGACAAATGTGACAGGCCCTCACGCATCTGTGCGGGATGTGTCAGCCCCCAGACAGGTCAGCAAATGCGCCATATCGGCGGGCAAAGGGGCCTCGAACCGCAGGTTTTCGCCCGAAACGGGGTGTTCGAAGCCCAGAATGGCGGCATGGAGCGCCTGTCGCGAAAACCCGCTGACGGCCTCCAGCGCGGAGGGCGGAAGCGCGCGGAGCGGCAATTTGCGCCGCCCGCCATAGACCGGATCGCCGATCAGCCCGTGCCCGGCATGGGCCATATGCACCCTGATCTGATGGGTGCGCCCGGTTTCCAGCCAGCATTCCACCAGCGACAGCGCCGGGGGCGTGCCGAAGGCCTGCACGACACGGGCGCGCGTCACCGCGTGACGACCCCCGTCGAACACCACGGCTTGTTTCTGCCGGTCGGTGCGGTGACGCGCCAGCCCGGTGGTGATCTTCATGATGTTGCCCGATTCGAAACTGACGCCACGCATCCCGCGCAGGCGCGGATCGGAGGCATCGGGCACGCCATAAACCACCGCGCGGTAATAGCGTTCGACGCTGTGTTTTTCGAACTGCGCCGCCAGCCCGTGATGGGCGCGATCCGATTTCGCCACCACCAGCAGGCCGGATGTGTCCTTGTCGATGCGATGCACGATGCCGGGGCGTTTGGCGCCGCCCACGCCCGACAGGCTGTCGCCGCAATGATGCAGCAGGGCGTTGACCAGCGTACCGCCGGGGCTGCCGGGGGCGGGATGCACGACCATCCCGGCGGGTTTGTCGATAACGATCAGGTCGTCATCCTCGAACACCACGCTCAGGGCGATGGCCTCGGGGGCGATATGGCTGTCTTCGGCCTGTGGCACGGTGATGTCGATCCGGTCGCTTTCGGCCACGCGGGATTTGGGATCGGTCACGGGTGCGCCGTTGACCAGCACCGCGCCCTCGGCGATCAGCCTGGCAAGGCGGGTGCGCGAGAGGGCGGCCTCCTCTGGCACATCGCGCGCCAAGGCCTTATCAAGACGCGAAGGCGGATCGGCGGCGATCCGGAAGGAAACAAGGGTGGACCCCATGGAAAACAGCCCCGAGCCTGAGCCAGAGTTCGATCCGGCGATGATACGTTATCTGCGCCTGCTGGTGACGATCCTCACAGGCACGATGATTGCGGGCCTTCTAGTCATCATCTTCCTGTTTGTCACGCGCCTGGGCGATCAGGCCCCCACCCTGCCCGACAGCATCGCCCTGCCCGACGGGGCAAAGGCCACGGCCTTTACCCAGGGGGGCGACTGGTATGCCGTGGTGACAGAGGATGACCGCATCCTGATCTATGACCGCGCGGGCGGTGCCTTGCGGCAGGTGATCGACATCGAGTGAAGGATGGTACCGCCTCCCCGGCTCGAACGGGGGACCTCTTGATCCACAATCAAAAATAGGACCATAACGGCCCCAAACTTTACAAAACGCTCCAATCAATTATTTTCCATATTTTGCAAGCATTTCCTTGTAATGTTATGCGCTGTTGCTAACTTGGGGTAACAACCCAAAACACTGAAATCCGTTACCCCAGTGTTACCCCAGAGGACCTTTTGACTATGGCAAAGGCGCTGACAACGAAGGCGGTGGAGGCTCTAAAACCGGACGCCAGCCGCCGCGAAATCCCCGATCCCGCGCTATCCGGGCTTTACCTGGTGGTGCAGCCAAGCGGCGCAAAATCATGGGCGCTGCGGTATCGCTACGCGGGCAAGCCCAAGAAGCTGACTTTGGGCAAGTGGCCGATCATGGGCGTTGCCGCCGCGCGATCCGCTGCGTCCGAGGCAATCGAAGCCGTAGAACATGGTAACGATCCTGGCGCGGCCAAGAGGAAGGCGAAGGCCGCGCGGATCGAGGCGCAGCTATCCGAGCGCGACAAGATCAAAACGCTGGTGGAGCAATATACCACCCGGCACCTGTCCAAGCTGAAATCGGGCGCTGATGTGCAGGCACAGCTAGCGCGCCATGTCCTGCCCTCTTGGGGGGATCGCAAAATTCAGGACATAGGCAAACGCGACGTGATCGACCTTCTGGACGGGATAGCGGATAGCGGGCGGGTTGTGACTGCCAACCGGGTGCGCGCCTATCTGTCCAGCTTCTTCAACTGGTGCGTTGAGCGCGACGTGATCGCAGCATCGCCGCTTTTCGGAGTGAAGCCGGTTGCGAAGGAAGCCAGCCGGGAACGTGTATTGAGCGACGATGAAATCCGATGGCTCTGGCGGGCCGGTGACGACCTTGGGCAACCTTGGGGCCAGATCGCCAAGCTGCTGTTACTGACAGGACAGCGCCGCGCCGAGGTGGTGGGCATGACTGACTCCGAAATCACGGGCGACCTTTGGCACCTTGAAGCTGATCGAACAAAGAACGGGCGGGCGCATGATGTGCCGCTATCCAAGGCAGCACAGGACATTCTGACGGGCGTGGAGCGCATCAAAGGCCCGAATGGGTATGTGTTCACCACAACGGGCGAAAGCCCCGTCAGCGGCTTTACCAAGGGCCGGGATCGCCTGCATCGCCGCATGGCCGAAATTGCCAGCGAGGAAACCGGGGAGCCGGTTGAAATCCCGCACTGGACCTTTCACGACCTGCGCCGCTCGGCTGCGACCGGCATGGCCCGGCTTGGTATCCCGGTGCGCGTGACCGAGGCCGTGTTGAACCATTCCAGCGGAACGGGTGGCGGGATCGTGGCCGTATATCAGCGACACGACTATGCCGACGAAAAGCGGGCCGCACTGGACGCATGGGCGCGGCTTGTGGCCGATCTGGTGGAAGGCTGCGCGGATAACGTTGTGCAGATCGAGGGGGCGGCGCGATGACTAATGTGCGTAAAAAGGCCGAAGCTCTTAGGGATAAATGCGAGGCAATGGCGAGACAGGCTGAGCGTGAAATGATTAACCCGCAACTTTCGCAGCAAGAGCGCACCGCCGCTTCTGACCGCGCCAAAGCCTATTGGCAAATGAGCAGGGTACACGCCGATACTGTCGCACAGGCTGCTGATGTGCAGCCGGAAAAATTCACGGCGAAGAACACCGGAACGCAAGCCAAAACAAGAGCGCGGATTGCTTTTGTGAGCCGCATCGCCTCAGAGGCCGGACTCTCAAAACGCCAAGAAATTGCTTTAGCGGCTTGGGATCACCCAGACCGCCATCTTCATTTTAATGACTTCAACCAACTTTATAATTTCCTCGGGCGGCACAAAGTTTGACGGTTTTCGAATAGCGCCAAAAGCTACTGTTCCGCTGCGTTAAAAAATGTTGATGTTGTTTAGCCACGACCCAAACGAAAGGACGTGGCAAATGAATACGCAAAGCGATATTCGCAACCCGCACCGCCGGATACCGGCGGCAGCGGTGCGCGAAATCTGCGGCGACATTTCAGACATGACGCTCTGGCGCTGGCTGGACAATGAAGCCCTGAAATTTCCCAAGCCCATCTACATCGGAAACCGCCGCTACTGGCGCGAGGCCGATGTGATCGAGTGGCTGGATTCCCAGAACTCTGAAGCAGCTTAAAGAAAACCCCCGACCGGCGGCACGGCGGGGGCTTTCTGGAGACACGAAGTCTTGGAGGGCTTCTCTAGAAAGATACCACGCCGCGCAGCCTCCGACAACACGAGGTTGAGCAAAAATGACAAGACTCCAAGTCAAATTCCTGATGCGCCTTCACGGCGTCACCGAAGCACAGGCACAGGCGCTGGCCGTCCTGATCTGGGGGGCGTCGTAATGGCTGAGAAAAAGAAGCCCACGCGGCAGCAAGCATGGCGCAAACGCCACCCCAAACGCTACCTGGCGCACCTCACCGTGCAGAACGCGATGCGCCTTGGTGTCATCAAGCGCCAGCCGTGCGAGGTGTGCGGCAATCCGAAAACGGACGCACACCATGACGACTATGACCGCCCCTACGATGTGCGTTTTCTCTGTCGTCGCCACCACAAGCAACACCATTCAAAGGGGGCGAAGAATGGGGCGGGATAAGCGCAACGAACGGCAGGTTGAGCATTTCACTAAGCTGGTGCGCAACATGATGGAAACCCCTGCGTGGCGGGCGCTCAGCCCGTCCGCACAGGCGCTCTATCCTTGGCTCAAGCTGGAATGGCGCGGGCCGCAGGCTAACAACAACGGCAAGATACGGTTGAGCGTTCGGCAAGCGGCTGACCGGCTGGGCGTCGGTATCAATACGGCGTCTCGGGCATTCCATGATTTGCAGGCCAAAGGCTTCGCGGTGGTGACAGAACATGCCCGTCTTGGCGTCAAAGGGAAGGCAACAAGCCCCGCATACGAGTTGACCGAGTTGCCGTTGCCTCACGCTGAGAAGCCAAGCGGCAGGAAGCTGTTCAAGGAATGGCGCGAGGGCGCGGATTTTCCGGTGCAGAAGGCCGCAGCGCACAATCCGAAAGGCCGCTCAAAAAAACAAAACCCTGTCGTCAAATTGGTGACGCCCCGTCACCAAAACGGTGACGGATAAATGAAACGCGTCACCAAAACAGTGACAGTCCGTCACCAAAACGGTGACGAAATGCGCCCCCCGGATAGCGCAGCCCATCACCAAAACAGTGACATCCTTATCTACCACTCCCCACAGGCAAAGGAGCCTTCAATGAACGAACACCAGATGAACGTTGCCGACGACGAAGCGCGGGAAACCGTTGAATTCATCCTCGCACAATCCCGCGCAGGCGGCACATGCCCGATCCAAGCGATGGATGGCCTCATCTTCTGGGCCAAGGAACTGATCGTCTTGGCTGAGAGCGCAAAAAAGGAGCATCAGAAATGAAAACGAAAATCGAGCAACACCCCGAATTCAGCCGCGCCACATCGGCAATCGAGGAAGCCATTGCACAAACGCAGATCGAGGGCGGTGACATGCGTTCACTGGCGTCCTGCATGTTGTCGCTGTCGGCTGGCCTCTATCGCAGCATCCACGGCAGCACTGGCCCGGATGGCCTGCCCATCGCACTGGCAAAGCTGGTGGCATCCGAGGCGCAGCGCGAGGCCCAGGACTTCGAGCAAAAGCGGTACGGCGCAAGCGGTAGGGCTTGAATGAAACGCCATTACACGATATTGTGGAAGGGAACTCAGACGCCTGATGGGCTGACGAGGCAACTTCCCTTCCGCGACCGGCTGATGGCTTGGCGCAAAGGACACCCCGAAACGCCGGGACCCTTTGTGCTTCCCGGCATGTCTGTAGGAACGGAACTATGACTATCCAATTCAGCGATACCAATGCTGCACTGTTGGTTAAAAAAAACGTGCAATCTTTGCGCAACGTGTTCGGCACAAGCGACATCACCAGCGTTGAACTCCATAAAATGGACTGGCGCGACCTGAACAAAGCTTCTGCTGATACTCGCCGCGCATGTCGCAAACTCCTTGACGAGATCACGAACAATACACCCGATGAGCGCGTAAAGGACATTGAGCGCACCTCAGAAGTGCTGCTTGAACTGATCGACGCAATTGCCGAAGAACAGGACACCCGCACGGAAATCGGCAGTCGCGCACCCCGCGCAGTTGGCGGTGATCCGCGTCGCCCCATCGGCCCGAATGCAACTGTTCGCGGCGAAGATGGCGGACACTATCGCAACATCCCCGATGTGCGAACGATTGGCTTGAAGCCCGAAGAGCGCATGTCCGAATGGGTTGAAGATCGTGAGGGCCGCTCGGAATACGCGGACCTGCCGATTGGCGACTATCTTCGCAGCATGGTTTGCGGTGCGAAAACGGATCTGGAAAAACGCGCTTTGTCCGAAGGCACAGACAGCGCGGGCGGTTACACCGTCCCGACCGCACTTGCCTCGCAGATGATCGACCTTCTGCGCTCGCAAAGCGTTTGTTCCCGTGCTGGTGCGCCGACCATTCCGCTCACCACAAAGGAAAACCTGATCGCCAAAGTGGCATCCGACCCCACCCCGGCTTGGCGGAGTGAGGAAGGCAGCATTACCGTCAGTGATCCGACCTTCACCAGCGTCAGCCTTCAACCCAAGTCCCTCGCCTGCATCGTCAAGGTGAGCCGGGAACTGATGGAGGACAGCCTGAACCTTCCGGTGATGCTTCCGCAAATCCTGGCAACGTCGATGGCGAAGGAATGGGACCGCGTGGCCCTTCTGGGCAGCGGCACGGCACCTGAACCCGAAGGCGTGGCGAATGTGTCGGGCATCGGCACCAACGCACTGTCTGCGGGCTTGACCAGCTATGCCCCGCTTGTGACGGCCCGCACGGCGGTTAAGAACGCCAACGCGGACCCGACAGCCTATATCATGTCGGTGCGCGATGAAGGCACGTTCGCGGGGCTGACAGCCACGGATAACCAGCCGCTGAACGCGCCGCGCCAGGTCTCGGAAATCCCGTGGTTGACCACCACGGCAATCCCGACCGATGGCGGCGCAGGTTCTGACGAAAGCACGATCTTCTGCGGTGATTTCCGCCACCTTTACATGGGTGTGCGTACCGAACTGACGATCATGATTTCCAAAGAACTCTACATGGAAACCGGCCAGTACGCGTTCCTTGCATGGTTCCGTGGTGACATTGCCGTGGCTCATCCCGGCGCGTTCCACACCACCACAGCAATCACCGGCTGATCGTGACCGGGTGGCGAGCCTGCTCCATCGCTTGCCACCCACTATGCTGCCCGGCCTATTTGGGAAGAGGCTGGCCGGGTAGAGCCTGCGGCGCTGGCCGCGCGTGGCAGGCTTTCATAAACCGGGGGTGGGTCCGATTTCGCACACTTTCGGTTGGGGACCGGGCGGGGGCGTCACATTTTTACCCCGTCAGATTTGGAGGAAAAAACCGATGCGCGGCAACAAGTCAAAACCTGACGAGATCAAGGTTATTCAAGGCACATTCCGCCCGGATCGGGCCAACTCCGATGCGCCTTCTGCGCCTTCTGGACTGCCTGATACACCGCATTGGCTATCCGAGCGCGCGGCGGAACTGTTCGCGCACCTGAGCGCCGTTCTGGACGCTCTGAGCATCGCCTCACCTGTCGATGTTCACATGCTGGCCATGCTGGCATCCCGTTTGGAGGAAATCGAAATCCTGACGGCGGTGATTGAGGATTGCGGGCGCACCTACCAAAGCGAAAGCGGCTTGTGGAAAGCGCGCCCGGAGGTGGCGCAGCGTTCCGAGGCCATGCGCCACGCTCAAAGCCTTCTGACTGAATTCGGGCTGAGTCCCGCGACACGAAACAGGGTTTCGGCGGGCAAGCCTGCCCAGCAAAACCCATTTGCAGCATTGGATTCCTGACATGGCGAAAGTCGTCGGTGATATTGCCGTTGAAGTCTCTGCCGATATTGGCCCGCTACAGCGCGAACTGAACAAAGGCACAAGGTCGGTCAAGGGCTTTGGCAGCAACGCCGAGAAAGTCGCAAAGCGGGTTGCCAAGGCTGGCGCGGCGATTGCTGGCGGCATGGCCGTCGCGGGGGCCGGTGCTTATACGATGGTGCGCGGCGCGGCTGATGCTGGTGCCGAGATCGAGCGCCTTTCACGCATCGCCAACGCCAGCCCCGAGAAATTCCAGAAGATGGCGGCGGCGGCAAAGACTGTCGGCATCGGACAGGAAAAGCTGGCCGACATTCTGAAAGACGTTCAGGACCGGGTTGGGGATTTTCTGCAAACGGGCGGCGGCCCGATGAAGGATTTCTTTGACAACATCGCACCGAAGGTGGGGGTGACGGCTGAACAGTTCAGAAACCTGAGCGGCCCGCAAGCCCTGCAACTGTTCGTCAGCAGCCTTGAAAAGGCGAACCTCTCGCAAGACGAAATGACGTTTTACATGGAGGCAATGGCGTCTGATTTGACGGCGTTGCAGCCATTGCTTGCCGACAACGGGAAGGAAATGAAGCGCCTTGGCGATGAGGCGCAGCGCGCAGGCGCAATCATGTCAGATGAAGCTGTGAAGGGCGCGCAAGACCTTCAAGCCGAACTCGACAACATGACCGGCGCGATCAGCACACAGTTCACGCAGGCCATTCTTGAGAACAAGGACGAGATCAAGAAGCTAACAGACGACATTACAAACGTCTGGATACCTGCCCTGTTGAGCGCAGCCGGTGCTATCACGAAAATCGTTGACGCAATCACCGACGCCATTCAGGGCTACAACATCCTTGCGGGCCTGATCAAAGGCGAGGATCGCCGCGAGGCTGATGTTGGCACAACGGATCAACTGCGCGCCCAAAACGAACTTGGCAAGGGCGCGACAGATTCAATCACCGGAAGACTGGGCGGCACAATCGGAGGGGCGCTGTCTGGTGGCGGCGGCAGCGATGGCCCGCTGTTCCCGTCTCTTGGTGATGGGTTTGAAGGTGGTTCAAAACTTGATTTTCTGCAAAGTGAAAATGAGCAGGAGTTTGAAATTCAGGCCGAGCATTTCGAGCGGATGCGCGAACTGCTGGCAGAATACAGCGAAGGCAAGTTTGAACTTCTGAGCGAGGCATACGCGCGGGAGCGTGATCTGCAACAGCAGCACAACGATAACGTGATGGCGGGCGAAGAAAACCTTGCGAAAACCAAGTTGCGAATTGCTTCCAGTGTGTTCGGTGATCTGGCCAGCTTGATGCAGTCTGAGAACAAGAAGATGTTTCAGATCGGCAAGGCGGCGGCGGTTGCCAAGGCCACTGTCAGCGGGATTGCAGCGGCCATTGAAGCCTATGAATGGGGCACTGAGCGCGGCGGGCCAGCGTTCGGGGCAATCTCTGCGGCGGCATCCATTGCCAAGACTGCAACGATGATCTCACAGCTTCAAAGCCAGTCCTACGGTGGCGGCGCGAGTGCTGGCATGGCCGGGGGATATGGTGGCATCGGTGGCGGACAGCAAGCCGCGCCGATGAACACGCAGTATCTACATTTCAACTTCACCGGCGACGGGGCAATCCCGCAGTCAGCGATGCGCGACTTTATCGCTCAGTTTAACGAAGCGATTGACGATGGCGCGGTGATTAAGGGGATCACGACGAACTAGGGTTAAAGTCGATGATCTCGGCATCCGGTAAATCATCGGCCCAAACATCCCTTATGACGGCGGCCAGATCGGCGACACCATCGCTTTTGATAGTTTCCACTCGGTTGGCGAGCGCATGGGCCAAATCTGAGCCAGTCGCGGCACCCAAGCTGCCCTCTTGCTCCAGGCGCGCGATAATTATGCGGATGTATAACTCTGTCGCTTGTTGCCGCTGCTTTAGGCGATTGATTTCCTGATTGAATATTTCAATTGCCTCTTCGAGCGACACTTTTTGTTCTGCCATTATCTCCGCCTCAACTTGCGTTGCATGTGGCTGATCATACGGGAAAAACTCGCCAATTGTCAGAGGTAGTTGCTCCAAATCTGCAAGCCAAAGCCTAAAACCAAAAGCCCGAGCGCCAGCCATGAGGTTCGATCAAACCATTTCGCTTTGCTTGCCTCTTTCTTTGAATCCGGAGTGTCCGACCCCTCAAGAATGATGAACGACTTTCCTCCCCTCCTGACTTCGGGCGGCAAACCAAAGAAGAACAGCAATATCACCCCGGCAATATCCAGCACGAGGCCAATGGTGTTTACGGTTTCTGACGTCATTTCCTCGAGCCTTCTCGGCTCACTGTCCATTTGGACAGTGACAAAGCTTTATTCAGGGGGCGGCACAAATTGTCACTTTTTGGTAACGTACCAGCCGCCTTTGTAGTATCCGATTTTTCGCATAACCACCAAATACATGGTGGCGACGACGAAGCATAGTTCGCCCAAACTTCCCGGACTATGCTGTTCAGCCAATTCAAAAATGTTTGTGACCGATCCAACCTCATCGTCAGGGTTCAGCGGCTGGCCCTCACTAATGATTATGCGCGCCGCCTTGCGAGGGGTCATTTCCTCAACCTCACCCCCGGCCCGCCACCGTTCTCTGCGATGAACTCCACGCCAGCGGCTTTGAGGGCATCGCGAATGGCCCTGAGCGCCCCTTGTGCGGGGTATGGGGAGCCAGACCCTTCCGCCCGCTTCACTGTCATTGATGACACGCCCGCGCGTTCTGCAAGGGCCGTTTGAGATAGTCCAAGCAATCCGCGCGCCGCCCTGATTTGTCCCTCAGAAATTTTCACTTGTTCCAATTTAGAACATTCCGTATTGTTACTTTTGGGAACATTACCACAATGGAGGACTGAAACAATGCCCAATGACGAAACCTGCCTGCCTGATGGCGCAATGGAGCGACTTTCCCTATTTGCCAAGTGGACCGACACCACGCCGCCCGAAAACGTGATGGAGGGGACCGGCGACGAGCGAACCTTTTCAAATGAGTTTCTGAGGTTCTGCCAGGAAACTGGCCTGAGCCTTGATTGGTTTTGGATGGGCGATGCGAGATCACTTGTCATGCAGGCTTTTAACGCAGCACAGGGGAACGCAGCATGACTGGCAACGAAGCAGCCGAACAGATCATTTCGGCATTCAATAAACTGGATGAAACAGAAAGACTGATCTTCATGGGTGGCCTTCGCGCATTGTCGAAAGACGAAATCAGCGTTGGGCAATTCGAAGAACGGGTGCAGGGGCTTATTGATCGCCATCGTTGCGGGGAAGAACTCAGAACCTCGGACTTGGCCTTTGACGCCTAACCAGTTGCGAATCTATCACTTAAGCCGGGGCCATGCGCCCCGGTTTTTGTTACCCCAAACGTTACCCCAGAGGCATTTCAGCCAAGGAAAATCGTTGGGATATCCGCTAAGTTATTGATTTTATGGTACCGCCTCCCCGGCTCGAACGGGGGACCTCTTGATCCACAATCAAGCGCTCTAACCTACTGAGCTAAGGCGGCACTGACGCGCGATGTAACTTTACCGCCGCGCGATTGCAAGCCTCTTACAGCGCGAATTCCCAGCTTTGTTCAACCAAATCGCAGCCGAAGGAATGCACGGGCCGGGACGAGATCAGTGTGAACCCCGCAGCGCGGTAAAGCGCACAGGCCGCGCGGTGGCTTTCATGGGTCCACAATTGCAACCGGCGATACCCGGCGCTGCGGGCAAAGCTCAGACAGGTGTCCAGCAGGCGGCGGCCAAGCCCCTGCCCGCGGCAGTCGGGCAGCACGAGAAACAGGCGCAGCTTGGCGGTGTCACGGTCCAGCCGGACACAAAAGATGCAGCCGACGGGCCTGCCCCGGTGTTCGGCGATCCAGCCGTGTTCGCAATCGGGATTGTGGCTGGCGAAGAAATCCTCGACGATTCTGGCCACCAACGGGCCAAAACTGTCGTCGAACCCGTCATTGGCGGCATAGAGCGCCTGATGCTGCGCGACGATCCAGGGCGCGTCATCGGGGCGGACGGGGCGTAGGGGTATCTCACTCATGCCAGACAGCAAAGCGCGATCCGGCTTGCCAATCAAGCGCGAAACGGGTACCTGCACATCGCTCAAGCAGGAGGCCGGAATGGGCATCAACACCGAACGCGACATCGAGGCGAATCTTCAGATCGGGCCGACCGATCAGGGCATGGTGCGGCTGTTCGTCGAGGCCAGTGGCGTTGAAATCCCCATGGATTTCACCCCCGAAGAAGCCGAGGAAATCGCTGCCGAGATCGCTGCGGCGGCCAAAGCGGCGCGCGCTAAGGGCTGAGCGCCCCCGGATCGCGCAGGCCCTGCAACCGCAGCGCCGCGTGGCGGGCAAAGCGACGGGTCAGCGCGCTGCGCCGCGCGCCCGCAAGCCGGGTTTCGGGGGCCATGCGCAGGATTTCGGCGTCATAGCCATCGGCGACGATCAGGCCCGTTCCCTCGGGCAGGAGATCGGTCGGGAAATTTTCGTCCACCGCCCAGAAATAACGGTCACACCAGTTCAGGTAGCCCTGCCATTTGTTGTCCGAGGTATAGTCGGCACGCGAGGATTTGCACTCGATCACCCAGAGATCGCCCTTGGGGCCAAGGGCCATCACGTCCACGCGCTTGCCCCGTTCGGGGGTGAATTCCTCGATACAGGCGAAATCGTGCCCCAGCAGATGCCTGCACACGCCCCGCGCCAGGATCTGGCCGGGTTGCAACGTGGGATCGGGCAGAAGGGTCATGCCAAAATGATGAACAAAAAGGGAACAAAGTCAAGGCCGCTTTTGGGTTGCACGGGGAACCAGGGCCAACGCGCCGCCGGATCGGGTGTTTCCCTGCGCGGCCCGCTTGAGCGCGCATTCCGATTTTGATGCGTTCCCCTTGTTCGGGGGGCGGCAAAGCCCTAATTAGGGCTGTGGCGGGTGCTGCCCTTCTCGTGAACGGTTGCATTCCGGTGGCCTTAAGCAATTCCGAGGGAGTTGGCTCTGTCCTGGCCCTGGCCTGGTTACTTCCGACGCCCACCTGTATATACAGGTCCTCGGGAATGAGAGAACCAAACGGCTGCGTGCGGGCCCGCCACTTTTCAATTCCGCAAATGAAAACGGACCGCAGGATACATGCGGTCCGTTTTCATGATTTAAATTCCGGTGCCGGTGTCAGTGCTTGCCGAACAGGGTCTGGCGGCCTTCGTCGACGCGCACGGGAATGGTGGCGTGATCAGGGCGCATCGCGTGCTGGCGCAGCCCGCCGCGCGGTTCGTCATCGTCGTCATCCTTGAGGCGCATTACGGCGATCCCGAACTGCACCCCGGCAAAGATGATACCGTTGGAAATCCACAGGATCAGAACCGCAAGCCAACCCTTGTCGGAGGTGCTGACCAGATGCCACAGGTTGGCGATATCGAACCAGAGGAGCATGGCCACGAACGCCGCCGCGATCCCGAAGCCGATGGCGACATGGGTGATATAGAGGCGGATGAGTTTGGGCATGGCAGCGACTCCCCTTGTTTTCTTCCCTTACAGAATAGCATGTAATCATGCCCGCCCTCAAGGCAAGAGCCCCTGCCCGCCCCGCGACCCGCTGTCGCCCGCCTGCGGGCTGCCTGCAAAACGGGCAGTGCTGGGGGCCGGTGCCTAGCCGGCAATCGCCCGGTCGATGGCTCCGGCCAGAATATCGGCGATCTGCCCGATCTGGTCGTCGGTCACGATGAAGGGCGGGGCCAGCAGGATGTGGTCACCGCGCTGCCCGTCGATGGTGCCGCCCATCGGGTAGCACATCAGCCCGTCCTGCATCGCGTTGGCCTTGATCCGCTTGTGCAGGTTTAGGGCGGGATCGAAGGGCTCTTTCGTCGCGCGGTCCGCCACCAGTTCGATGCCCCGAAACAGGCCCCTGCCCCGGATATCGCCGACATGCGGATGCTGGCCCAGCCTGTCCTGCAGGGCGGAGTGCAACAGATCGCCCGCGCGGGCCACGCGCGGCAGGGTCTGGCCGTCGGTCAGCCGCGTCAGCACCGCCAGCGCGGCGGCCATCGCCATCGGGTGGCCGATATAGGTATGCCCGTGCTGGAAAAAGCCCGAGCCGTCGCGGATCGCGTCGTAGATACGCGCAGAACACAGCATCGCGCCGACCGGCTGATAGCCCGCACCGAGGCCCTTGGCGATGGTCACGATATCGGGCGCTATGCCGTCCTGTTCGCTGGCAAACAACGTGCCGGTACGGCCCATCCCGCACATGACCTCGTCGAGGATCAGCAGGATACCGTGGCGATCACAAATCTCGCGGATGCGTTTGAAGTAGCCGGGCACAGCAGGCACGGCCCCGGTAGTGGCCCCGACCACGGGTTCGGCGATGAAGGCCATGACGGTCTCGGGGCCGAGGCGCTGAATCTCGGTTTCCAGTTCATCCGCGACGCGCAGGCCATAAGCCTCGGGCGTTTCATCGTCGCGACGGTCGCGATATTCGTAGCAGGGCGAAATGTGGCTGGTTTCGACCATCAGGTCGGAAAACGGCGCGCGCCGCCACATGTTGCCCCCTGCCGCCAGCGCGCCAAGGGTGTTGCCGTGATAGCTTTGCCGCCGGGCGATGATGCGGTAGCGCGTGGACTGGCCGGTTTCGAGGAAATACTGGCGCGCGAGCTTGATCGCGGCCTCCACCGCCTCGGACCCGCCGGACACGGGATACATGCGGGCAATGCCATCGGGGGCATGGTGCACAAGCAGTTCGGCCAGCGATTCGGCGGCCTGGCTGGTGAAGAAACCGGTATGCGCGAAGGGCAGCCTGTCGAGTTGGTCGCGGATCGCCCCCTTGACCGCCGCATCGGAATGGCCAAGGCAGGACACCGCCGCGCCGCCACAGGCGTCGAGGTATTTTTTACCATCCGTATCAATCAGGTAGCACCCGTCGCCGGTATCGGCCACGGGCAGGTTTGCAGTGCAGGAACGGTGGAACAGTGCGGACATCTTAGATCGCCTTTGTTGCGGGTCGGAACGCGAAATTGTGCAACAAGGTTTGCATTTGGATTTCGCTTATGCAAATATTTTTGCATTGTGCAGCAATAAAGCACGATGAATTTGCAACAATCTCAGCCACAGACAGGGAGCTGACATGAAAACCATTGTGAAACTCGCCGCGGCCGCCGCCATCGCATTCGGAGCAAGCACGGCACGGGCCGACGAGATCGTCGTCGCCACCGATACGGCCTTCGTTCCGTTCGAGTTCAAGCAGGACGGCGAATATACCGGGTTCGATATCGAGATGTGGAAGGCCATCGCCGAAGAACTGGGCATGGACTACGAACTGCGCCCGATGGATTTCTCGGGGATCATTCCGGCGTTGCAGACCGGGCAGGTGGATGTGGCGCTGGCGGGAATCACCATCAAGCCCGAGCGCGAGGAAGTCATCGACTTTTCCGACGGCTATTATGACAGCGGTTTCCGCCTGATGGTGCCCGCCGACAGCGATGTCGCGAACTGGGACGATCTGGCCGGCAAGACGCTGGCGGTGAAAACCGGCACCTCGGCCTCGGACTGGGCCGAGGAAAACCTGCCCGACACCGAGCTGCGCAAGTTCCCCAATATCGACAACGCCTATCTTGAGCTGCGGACCGGCCGCGTGGATGCCGCCATGCATGACACGCCCAACGTGCTCTACTACATCGCCACCGCAGGCGGCGGTGATGTGAAGGCCGTGGGCGATCAGCAGATGGCGCACCAGTACGGTATCGGCTTTCCCAAGGGCAGCGAACTGGTCGGCCCGGTGAACGAGGCGCTGGCCAAGATGCGCGAAGACGGTCGCTATGATGCGATCTACTCCAAGTGGTTCGGCTCGTCGAACTGAACCACCCGGCCGGGTCGCTCCTTCCTACCTGCGGCCCGGCCCCCATTTTCCTGACATTTCTGACATTCGATAACGGAGGCCTTTCATGGAAACGGACTGGTCCGTCATCGTCGATTTCCTTCCCCAGCTTCTGGAGGGGGCGAAAACGACGGTCTACATTACGGTCGTCGGCCTGATCGGCGGCCTTTTCCTGGGCACGCTGGCCGGGCTGATGCGGGCCTATGGGGGGCGTATCCTGAACGCCATCGCATTCGCCTATATCGAGGTGATCCGCGGCACGCCGATCGTGGTGCAGGTGATGTTCCTGTACTTCGCCCTGCCCGTCCTGGCCGATCTGCGCATCGACCCGATGAGCGCGGCGGTGCTGGCGATCATCGTCAACGCCGGGGCCTACATCGCGGAAATCGTGCGCGGCGCGTTCCTGTCGATCTCCAAGGGCCTGACCGAGGCCGGGCTGGCCATCGGCCTGCCGCACTGGAAGGTGCTGGTCTATATCGTCGGGCCGCTGGCGTTTCGCCGGCTGATCCCGCCGCTTGGCAACCAGTTCATCGTCAGCCTCAAGGACACGTCTCTGTTCATCGTGATCGGCGTGGGTGAGTTGACCCGGACGGGGCAGGAGATCATGGCGTCGAACTTTCGCGCGGTGGAAATCTGGACGGCGGTGGCGATCATCTACCTGATCATGACGGGCACGCTGAGCCTGATCCTGCGCACCCTCGAAAAACGCATGAGGATCCTATGAGCATCATCGAATTCAAGAACACGTCCAAGCATTTCGGCCCTCTCAAGGTGCTGGACGGTGTGGACCTGTCGATCAACGCGGGCGAGGTGGTGGTGCTGGTGGGCCCTTCGGGATCGGGCAAATCGACGCTGCTGCGCTGTATCAACGGGCTGGAAACCATCACCGGGGGCGATCTGATCGTCGACGGGCTGAGCGTCACGGGAAGCTCGAAACAATTGCGCGAAATCCGGCAGGAGGCCGGGATGGTGTTTCAGCAGTTCAACCTGTTCCCGCAGCTGACGGCGCTGGAGAACGTGGCTTTCGGCCCCTCGAAAGTGCGCGGGCTGAGCAAGGCACAGGCCGAGGAAACCGCGCTGGACCTTCTGGAAAAGGTCGGGCTGCGCGACAAGGCGGGGCATTACCCGGCGGAGCTGTCGGGCGGCCAGCAACAGCGTGTGGCGATTGCCCGCGCGCTGGCGGTCAAGCCCAAGGTGATGCTGTTCGACGAGCCCACCTCGGCGCTGGACCCGGAACTGAAGCAGGAAGTGCTGAACGTCATGCGGGCGCTGGCCGAGGAAGGCATGACCATGGTCGTGGTCACCCATGAGATGGGGTTTGCCAAGCAGGTGGGCACGCGGCTGATCTTCATGGAGCACGGGCATATCGCCGTCGATGGCGACCCGCGCGAGGTGATCGACACACCGCCCAACGACCGGATGAAGGATTTCCTGCAACATGTCTGAGGTCATGGCTTCCGAACTGGGCCGCGTCACGGCGCGGGGCACCCCCCGCCAGATTGGCCGGACACTTGGCGAAGCGGGCCGTGATGCGGTGCGCGACGTGCTGCTGCGGGCCGATTATTGGCAGGCAGTGACCGCCCCGGCCCATGCGGGCGCGGTGCAGGGCATGGCCGACAGGGTAAAGGCGCTGTTCCCGGCGGTCTGGGAGGAGTTGCAAGGCCTGGCCGAGGGGCTGGATCTGCCGCTGGAGCAGGTCGTGGCGTGGAACTGCCGGGGCGATCTGATGTCGAACGTGCCCGATGGCTGCACCACGGTGCAGATCCCCGGCGATGTTCCGGTGATCGGCCATAACGAGGACGGCTTGCCCGGCTTTCGCGGTCATGCCTTCGTGGCCGCAATCACCCCCGATGACGGCCCGGCACTGATGTCGTTCTGTTATCCCGGTTCGATCCCCGGCCACACCTTCGGGGCCAATGCGGCGGGGCTGGCGCAGGCGGTGAACAACCTGCGGCTTCGCGCCGTCCGTGCAGAGTTGCCGCGCATGGGGCTGGGCCGTGCGGTTCTGGCCTGCGAGGCGCTGGACGAGGCGCTGGCGCTGCTGGCGCGGCACAATGACAGCGGTGGGTTCCACATGACGCTGGCGCAGGCGGGCGACACGCGAGTAATGAGCGTGGAGTTCGGCGGCGGGGCCTGTTCGGCCCGGCAGATCGCCGCGCCTGCGGTTCATGCCAACCATGCGCTGCATATGGGCGCGCGGGCGGCGGAGCAGACGATCACCGACTCGTCGCGTGACCGGCAGGCGCGCGGGGCGCAGATGATCGGCGACGGTGTCACCGACCCGCTGCGCATCCTGCGCGATACCGGCGGGGCGGGCCTGCCCATCCACAGATGCAGCCCCGACGACCCCGACAACGAGAATACGCTTGCCACGGCCCTGTTCCGCATAGAAAAATCGTCGGTGGAGTGGAGATTGCATGACCAGACCTCGGAGCGGCCCGTCATCGAAGGGCGCTGGCCACGAACCTGACGGGGCCCTTGCCCCGCCGCAGAGCGTGCAGGATTTGCGCGACCTGATGTTGCAGGTATCGCGCGGCGAAGCGCCGTTGTCGCTGGGGCCGAAGGCACAGCAGGCGCTGGCCGATATTCTGGACCTGCGCGGCGATCCGGCCCTGTTGTCGATCACCGCACTGGCCGAGAAACTTTCGGTCAACCCTTCCACCCTGACCCGGCTGGCGCGCAATCTGGGCTATCCCGGTTTCGGGGCGTTCCAGCAGGTGTTGCTGGATGCCTCGATGGCCGCGCCGGGGGATTTCTATACGCGGCAGGTGCAAACCGCGCTGGCGGGCGAGGATGCCAGCGGCATGGGTGGCGTCACGCGGCTGTGCCGGGAAAACCAGGCCAATATCGAGCGATTTCTCGAAGGCTGCGATATCGGGCAATTCCGCCATGCCACGGAAATGATCACCACCGCACCGCGCGTCATGGTGCATGGCATCCGGCAGTTTCACGCCTTTGCCAGCTTTCTGGTCTACGGGCTGCGGATGATCCGCTCGGACGTGCATTTGCTGGATTCCAACGGTCTTGGCGTGGCCGAGGGAATCGCCTCGATGGAGGCCGAGGACGTTCTGGTGACGGCCAGTTGCGCGCCCTATTCGACGCAGGTGGCCCAGGCCGCCAAGGCCGCGGCAGAGCGCGGAATTGGGATCGTGGCGGTGACGGATCGGGCCAGTTCGCCACTTGCAGCGGTGTCGCAGGCGGCGGTTCTGGTGCCCCATGACACCAGCTTCCTGTCGAATTCGCTGACCACCTTCATCCTGGCCGCCGAATGCCTGATCAACGGCTGCGCCGCCGCCAGCCCGGAACGCGCCAAGCAGGCGCTGGCCGAGCGTGACCGGATGATCAAGCGCCTTAACGTGGAAATCTGAGAGCGGCGTCAGACGCCGAGGTACCGGTCGGTCACGTCCGGGGTCAGGTCGGAGAACGCCCCCTGCCAGACATTGCGCCCCTTTTCGAGGATCACGGCGCTGTCGGCCACGTTCGACAATTCGCGGATGGATTTGTCGATCACCAGAAGGGCCATGCCGGTTTCGGCCTTGAGATGCGCGATGGCGGCCCAGATTTCGTGGCGCACCACGGGGGCCAGCCCTTCGGTCGCCTCGTCGAGGATCAGAAGCCGGGGATTGGTCATCAGGGCGCGGCCAATGGCCAGCATCTGCTGTTCGCCCCCCGACAGCGACGCCGAAAGCTGGTCCTTGCGCTCGGTCAGGCGGGGAAAGAGGCGGCCCACGGCGGCCATGTCCCACGGACCCGGACGCGCGGCGGCGATCAGGTTTTCCTGCACTGTCAGGTTGGTGAAACAGCGCCGCCCCTCGGGGACAAGGCCGATGCCTGCCCGCGCCGCGCGATGCGCAGGCACCCGCGCCAGATCGTGCCCGTCGAACACGACCGTCCCGCCCTTGTGGGGCAGCAGGCGGCAGATCACCTTGACGGTGGTGGATTTGCCCATGCCGTTACGCCCCATCAGCGCCAGAACCTGCCCTTCGCCGATCGACAGGTTGACGTCGAACAGCGCCTGGCTGGGGCCGTAAAAGGCCGAGATGCGCGACAGGGTGAGAAGGCTCATGCGTCCTCCTCCTCGCCCAGATAGGCGGTGCGGACCTCCGCGTTGGCGCGGATCTCATCGACCGTGCCGGTGGCGATGATCTGCCCGTAAACCAGAACGCTGATCCGGTCGGCCAGCGCGAACACCGCATCCATGTCATGTTCGATCAGCAGGATCGGGGCCTGCGCGCGCAGGCTGTCCAGCATCTCCATCAACCGGCGCGAGCCATCGGCGCCAAGCCCGGCCATCGGTTCGTCCATCAGGAACACGCGCGGCGAGAGGGTCAGCGCGACGGCGACTTCGAGCTGGCGGCGCTGGCCGTGCGACAGCTCGGACGTGCGCAGGGCCTGGAACTCGGTCAGCCCGACGGTGTCCAGCGCCGCACGCGCCCGCTCCAGCAGGGCGGCATCGCGCATCACGGGGCGGAAAAACCGATAGACGCCGCCACGCGCGCCAAGCGCCCCGAGCACCGCGTTCTGCAACACGGTATAATCCATCGCCAGCGCCGAAATCTGGAAGGTGCGCCCCATGCCAAGCCGCGCCCGCGCGGCGGTGCTGAGGCCGGTCACGTCGCGCCCGTCAAAGATCACCTGCCCGCTGTCGGGGCGCAGCCCGCCCGCGATCTGCTGAATCAGGGTGGATTTGCCCGCGCCGTTGGGACCGATCAGCGCATGGATTTCGCCGGGGTGCAGCGTCAGGTCGATATCCTGACTGGCCCTGAGCGCGCCGAAGCTCTTGTTCAGGCCGCGAATGTCGAGAACCGGATCAGTCATGCGCGCGCTCCCGTCCGGCCAGAAGGCCGTAAAGCCCGCCGCGCGCGAACAGCACAACCCCCAGAAGGATCGCGCCCAGATAGATGTGCCAGAATTCGCTGAGGCCCCCAAGGCTGTGTTCCAGCACGATGAACAGGGCCGCGCCCGCCACGGGGCCGAACACCCGCCCCACCCCGCCGAGGATCACGAACACCATGATCTCGCCCGAGGTTTGCCAGGAAAACATCGTCGGGCTGACGAACCGGTTGAGATCGGCGAAAAGCGCGCCCGCCAGCCCGGTGATCGCGCCCGAAATGACAAAGGCCGTCAGGTAGAGCCGGTAGGGCACCTGCCCGAGCGCCTGAACGCGCGCCTCGGATTGCCGCGCGGCCCCCAGCATCAGCCCGAAGGGCGCCCGCGACACGCGCCATACGATGAACAGCACCAGAAGCAGCAGCGCGAAGCAGATGGCGAAGAACTGGATCGGGTCCATCGTGTTGAGCCCCGGAAAGCCGTTGCGCACATAGATCGACATCCCGTCCTCGCCGCCATAGGCGGGCCATGAAATCGCGAAGAAATAGAACATCTGCGCAAAGGCCAGCGTGATCATGATGAAATAGACGCCCGTCGTGCGCAGCGACAGCGCCCCGACGCCAAGCGCAGCCAGGGCCGAGGTGGCGATGGCCACCAGCCATATGAGCGGCATGGATTTGGTGCCCTCGATGGTCACGGGCCAGTCGATCAGCGCGGTGTAGCTTTGGGCATGGAAGGCAAGGATGCCCATGGCATAGCCGCCCACCCCGAAAAACAACGCATGGCCAAGGCTGACCAGCCCGCCAAGCCCGAGCGCCACGTTCAGCCCGACCCCGGCGATGGCGAGGATCACGGCGCGGGTGGCGAGCGTGATGGTGAACGGCTCGTCCGTGGCCTGCGCCCAAAGCGGCACGGCCAGAAGCAGCGCCAGAACCGCCGCATTGAGAAGGGTTTCGCGCCTCATGCCGCCCGCGCCCCGAACAGGCCCTGCGGGCGGAACAGCAAAACCCCGGCCATGAGGATGTAGATCGCCATCGAGGCCAGCGACGCCCCGACCGAGGTGGCCGCCGAGGGCTCCATGATCAGGCCGAAGGCCAGCGGCAGCAGGAAGCGGCCCAGGGTATCGGTGAGCCCGACAAGGATCGCTCCGATGAACGCCCCCTTGATCGAGCCGATCCCGCCGATCACGATCACCACGAAGGCGAGGATCAGGACGGGTTCGCCCATGCCGACCTGCACCGACTGGATCGCGCCGATCAGCGCCCCCGCGAACCCCGCCAACGCCGCGCCGAGTGCAAACACCAGCGTGTAAAGCCGCGAAATGTTCACCCCGAGCGCGCCGATCATTTCACGATCATTTTCCCCGGCGCGGATGCGGATGCCGATGCGGGTGCGCGCGATCATCCAGAACAGCCCCGCCGCAACCGCCAGCCCGACAAGGATGATCGCCAGACGATAGCGCGAATATTCGATGCCGAAGGGCAGCATGACCGTCCCCGACAGCCAGTCCGGCGTGTCCAGAAACAACGGGAACGAGCCGAACGCCCATCGCGTGCCTTCGGAAAAGATCAGGATCAGCGCGAAGGTGGCCAGCACCTGATCAAGGTGGTCGCGATCGTAAAGCCGCCGGATCACCACCATTTCGACGATCACCCCGGCCACGGCCGCCGCCACAAGGCTGGCCGCCAGCGCCAGCACGAAAGAGCCGGTCCAGGCCGCCACGCCCGCAGCGGCAAAGGCCCCGACCATGTAGAGCGAACCATGCGCGAGGTTGATCAGGCCCATCACGCCGAAGATCAGGGTCAGCCCGGCGGCCATCAGAAACAGCATGACGCCGAATTGCAGCCCGTTGAGCGTCTGCTCGATCAATAGGATGGTGGACATTCTCTGCCTTGCCTGTCGTTCCCCGCCCCCGTGCCCCGCGCAAGGGTGCCCCCCTTTAGCATGCAAAGGTAAATGCCGGAAAGACCGGCATTTTGTCCGGGCGGGCGTGAGAGGTCAGAATGCCTCGGGTTTGGCCTCGCGTGCCATGTGATCCAGCACTGCGTTGACGAATTTCGGCTCGCGCCCCTCGGGGTGGAAACTTTTGGCGATGTCGACGAATTCCATGATCACCACCTTGGGGGGCGTGTCGGATTGCGTCAGTTCCGCCCCGGCGGCGCGGAACAGGGCGCGCAATGTCGGGTCGATCCGGTCGATGGGCCATTTGGCCACCAGCGCGCGGTCGGTCATCTGGTCGATCTTGGACTGCCAGTTCACCGCGTCGCGCATCAGCGATTCGAACAGTTCGGGATCGCCGTCCAGCATGTCGCCTTCGTCGTAATGCGCGCCAAAGCGGTGATCTTCGAATTCGCGGATCACCTCGTCGACGGTCTGATGGCCCGCCTCCATCTGGAAAAGCGCCTGCACGGCGTAAAGTCGCGCCGCCGAACGCATCTTGCGCCGCTGGTTGCCGGAAACGGGTTTGTCGTCGGTCGTCATGCCTTGGGGTTGTCCTTGAGCTCGCCTGCCAGCTTGTATTCCTCGGCGGCGGGCATGAAGCCCACCCCCTTGCGCCGGCCGCCCCACTTACGGGTGAGCGCGGCGAGATGCAAGGCCGCAGCCGCCGCCCCGGCGCCTTTGTTCATGGCGGCGGGATCGGCGCGGACCTCGGCCTGGGCGCGGTTTTCCACGGTCAGGATGCCGTTGCCGATGCAAAGCCCCTGAAGCCCCAGCAGGGTGATCCCGCGCGAACTGTCGTTGCAGACGGTTTCGTAATGGGTGGTTTCGCCCCGGATGACACAGCCAAGCGCCACGTAGCCGTCGAAATTCGACAGCCGCTCGGCGATGGTGATGGCGGTGGGGATTTCCAGCGCGCCGGGAACTTCCGTGACCTCGTAGCTGCCGCCCGCCGCCTCGATCTCGGCGGTGGCCCCGGCGATCAGGTTGTCGGCGATGTCGCGATAAAACGGCGCGACCACGATCAGCAGTTTGACCGGATCGGTGAATTCGGGGCGCGGCAGGGTGTATTCTTTCTCGGCCATTGGGGATTATCCTTCGCTCAGGGGGCGGGTGCCGGTGATCGAAATGCCATAGGCATCAAGGCCAAGATACCGCGTATCGGGGCTGTCTGTCAGCAGGATCAACTCGTGCAGGCCCATGGTCGACATGATCTGCGCGCCAAGGCCGGTATGCTTGATGGTGCGCGGGGCGTCCTCGTCCTCGAGCTCTTGCGCGATGCTGGGGCGGGGCTGGCGGAACAGGAACACCGCGCCGCGCCCTTCGCGGGCGATGAGGTTCATCGCCTTGGGGATTTTCGAGGTCGGGCCGCTGTCCGTCGCGGTCAGGCCGACGCCCAGAACGTCCTCCATCACGTTGAGCGCATGGGTGCGCGCCAGCACGGGTTTCCCGTCGAAAATATCGCCCTTGATCAGCACAACGTGTTCTGTGCCGGTGATCTGATCGGCGAACAGGCGCATGTCCCACTCGCCGCCGTGGCTGGAATGGACGGTATCGCGGCGCACCTCGCGCACGAGGTTGTCATGCTTGTGGCGATAGGCGATCAGGTCCGAGATCGTGCCGATCTTGAGGCCGTGGGTTTGCGCGAACCCGACCAGATCGGGCAGGCGTGCCATGCTGCCGTCATCGTTCATGATCTCGCAGATCACCCCGGCGGGTTTCAGCCCGGCAAGGCGCGAAATATCGACGGCGGCCTCGGTATGACCGGCGCGCACCAGAACCCCGCCATTGCGCGCGCGCAGCGGAAAGACATGGCCCGGCGTCGCGATCTGGGCCGCGCTGTTCTGTTCGTTGATCGCCACGGCTACGGTATGGGCGCGGTCGGCAGCGGAAATGCCGGTGGTCACGCCCTCGCGCGCCTCGATCGACACGGTAAAGGCGGTTTCCATGCGCGAGGAATTGTTGACCGCCATCATCGGCAGGCCCAACTGGCCGATGCGCTCGGCGGTCATCGGCAGGCAGATCAGGCCGCGCCCGTGGGTGGCCATGAAATTGACCGCCTCGGGGGTGGCGAATTCGGCGGCGATGACCAGATCGCCCTCGTTCTCGCGGTCCTCGTGATCGACAAGGATGAACATCCGGCCCGCGCGGGCCTCGGCGATGATCTCTTCGGTGGGCGCGATATGCGCGCTCAGGCTTTGTTCAACCTCGCCCGGTTGTTCGAAGGGGACGGTATCGGACATGGCAGCGTTCCTCGGAGTTCCTTGGCCTGCGGGATAGCGCAGCCTGTGCGCCTTGGCCAGAGGGGATGTCGGGAACGGCCCCGCTACGCGAGACTAATGCATGCGCTTGCGGATGCGATGCACCAGCCACCACACCGCCGCCACGACGAAGGGCGTGGCGATGGCCATCATCATGCCCTTGCTCAGGTCCAGCGGCGCGGCCAGCGGGTAGGCCAGATACCCCACCAGCGACACGGCATAGTAACTGATCGCGACCACCGACAGCCCTTCGACCGTCTTTTGCAGGCGCAACTGCATGTCGGCGCGGCGGTCCATGCTTTCCAGCAGGGCCTGGTTCTGGGCGCTGCGCTCCACATCGACACGGGTGCGCAGCAACTCGCCCGCGCGCATGGCGCGGTCGGCCATGGCGTTCAGACGTTCGCGGCTGGATTGCACCGTGCGCATCGCCGGATCGTAGCGGCGCATCATGAATTCCGAGAATGTCTGTCGCCCCTCGAAACGCTGCTCGCGCAGCACCTCGATACGCTGCTGTACGATGCTTTTGTAGGCCTCGGTCGCACCGAACCGATACGAGGATTGCGCCACCATGCTTTCCAGTTCGGCCGAGATCGACAGCAGGCTTTTCAGCGTATCCTCGGCACGGGTGGCCTCGCCGGTCATGTCACCGATCATGCCGCTCAGTTGCGCGTCCAGCTCGCCCATGCGCGGGCTCATTTCGCGGGCACGGGAAAAGCCCAGCATCGACATGGATTTGTAGGTTTCGATCTCGCACAGGCGCTGCACGACGCGGCCGATCCGCCGCTCGCCCGTGTCGGGGGCGACCGTCACCGCAAACCGCAGATGCCCCGCCGGGTCGATGCGGAAATCGCCCGCCACCACTGCGGCATCGTCCAGAACGCGGGCCACCGCCACGCTTTCGGCCACGAACCATTCGGCGATCCGGTCGCGGGTGGTGTCGGTATCCTTCCACGGGGTGATGCGGATCAGGGCCGAGGTGATGCGCACGCCCGGCGCCTCGGCCAGCCAGTGCTCGGGGAACACCTCGAAATCCGCCGGATCGAAGGGGCGCGAACTCAGCCCGTCGGTATAGGCGGTGTAGGTGACGAACTCGGTATGGCTTTCCCATTTCAGGGTATGGCGCCCGATACGCCCGAAATAATGGGTCGCGCCGGGCTGTGGATGCGGCGCGCCGTGCCTGTCCAGAAGCGCGATCAGATGCTCCATATCCGCCGCGCGATCCCGCGCCGCGGCCCCTTCGGGGCGCTTGATCGCCAGATAGGCGGCGGTCGAGGGCGCGCGCATCGACGGGAACGGGCGCGCGTGCAACTCGTTCGCAAGGCGATAGCGCAGCGGGTGGTCTTCGATCTGCGACATGGGGCGGGTCCTCTTCTTGACCGCAACTTATCCTGTGCGCCACCGGCAAGAAAGAAAATTCTTGTTGAAAGGCAAGCCCTTAGCTGCACACATTCGCATACTGCACAGCTTGCCCCTTCATTGTTCAAAAAATACTCATATCACGACGCGCGCCACAGGCGCCGACCTAGGGTCAGGACCCATTAATCCTGCACCACCGGTTTCCCTGATTTTTCCGCTGCCAAGGCACAGCTCCGCAGGAATAGTGGTTCTATTTCAAGGAGATGTAACGCAGATCAGAGGGAAAATCAGGGAAATCCTTCGGACGCGCGGAGCGCTGCAAAGCAGCGGCTTTGACCGCTTGGAATTGACTCCGCCAGTCCCGGCGCGTTCAAATCCTCTGCTTTATTGCCCTTCGCGCGCCGGTGGTGCAGGATTAATGGGTCCTGACCCTAAGAAAAAGGGCGCCCCCTGTCGGGAACGCCCTTTCAAGTCTGTCATGCCCTGCCCGGTCAGTCGATCTTGGGCAGGAGGCTGGACATGCTGTCCTTGGCGTCGCCATAGAACATGCGGGTGTTGTCCTTGAAGAACAGCGGGTTTTCGATGCCCGAATACCCGGTGCCCTGCCCGCGCTTGGACACGAAGACCTGCTTCGCCTTCCAGACCTCCAGCACCGGCATCCCGGCGATGGGGCTGTTGGGATCGTCCTGCGCGGCGGGGTTCACGATGTCGTTCGAGCCGATGACGATCACCACGTCGGTGTCGGGGAAATCCTCGTTGATCTCGTCCATTTCCAGAACGATGTCATAAGGCACCTTCGCCTCGGCCAGCAGCACGTTCATGTGCCCCGGCAGACGGCCCGCGACGGGGTGAATGGCGAACCGCACGGTCTTGCCCTTGGCGCGCAGCTTGTTGGTCAGTTCGCTGACGGCCTGCTGGGCCTGCGCCACCGCCATGCCGTAGCCCGGCACGATGACGATGCTGTCGGCATCGTTCAGGGCCTGCGTCACGCCGTCGGCGTCGATGGCGACCTGTTCGCCCTCGACCTCGGCCGCCGGACCGCTGGCACCGCCGAAACCGCCAAGGATCACCGACACGAAATGCCGGTTCATCGCCTTGCACATGATGTAGCTGAGGATCGCACCGGACGAGCCGACAAGCGCGCCTACCACGATCAGCAGGTCATTGCCGAGGCTGAAGCCGATGGCCGCCGCAGCCCAGCCCGAGTAGCTGTTGAGCATCGACACGACCACGGGCATGTCGGCCCCGCCGATTCCCATGATCAGGTGATAGCCGATGAAGAAGGCCAGCAGCGTCATGATGACCAGCGGCAGCATGCCCCCGGTGTTGAAGTACCAGATCAGGCAGATGACCGAGATCAGCGCCGCCCCGGCATTGAGCGCATGGCCCCCCGGCAGCTTGGTCGCCGCCGACGTGACCTTGCCCGCCAGCTTGCCGAAGGCCACGACCGAGCCGGTAAAGGTGATCGCCCCGATGAAGATGCCGAGGAACAGTTCGACCCGCAGGATCGAGATTTCCACCGCATCCTTCTTGGCGATCAGCGCGGCGAAGCCTTCCAGCGATTTGCGCGCCGTTTCGTCCATGGCCATGACCCGGCCCAGTTCGATATCCGCGTTGAAGCCCACGAACACGGCAGCCAGACCCACAAGGCTGTGCATCGCCGCGACGAGCTGCGGCATTTCCGTCATCTGCACGCGCTTGGCCACAACCCAGCCGATGGCCCCGCCGCCGGCAATCAGGAGCAGCGACAGCAGCCACAGGCCCGAGCCGGGCCCGATCAGCGTGGCGATCACGGCCAGCGCCATGCCCGCCATGCCGTACCAGACAGCGCGCTTGGCGCTTTCCTGTCCCGACAGGCCACCCAGGCTGAGGATGAAGAGGACAGCCGCAACCACGTATGCGGCAGTAGTGAAACCGAAATCCATTGTCCTCTACTCCTTATGATTTCTGGAACATGGCGAGCATGCGCCGGGTGACAAGGAAACCGCCGAAAATGTTGATCCCGGCCATGAACACCGACAGCGCGGCCAGCAGGATCACAAGGAACGACCCCGAGCCGATCTGCATCAGCGCGCCCAGAATGATGATCGACGAAATGGCGTTGGTGACGGCCATCAGCGGTGTGTGCAGGCTGTGGCTGACGTTCCAGATCACCTGGAAGCCGACGAACACGGCCAGCACGAAAACGATGAAATGCTGCATGAAGCTGGCCGGGGCCACCAGCCCCACCCCCAGCAACAGCACCGCGCCGACCGTCAGCAGCGTGACCTGTTGTTTGGTCTGCTGTTTGAACGCCGCCAGTTCCTGCGCCCTGCGCTCTTCCGGGGTCAGTTCCTTGGGCGCTTCCTTTTTCGGTTGCGCCGCGATCGCGGCCACCTTGGGCGGTGGCGGCGGGAAGGTCACCTCGCCCGCATGGGCCACGGTGGCGCCACGGATCACGTCGTCTTCCATGTCCTGATTGACCTGCCCGTCCTTTTCGGGCGTCAGGTCGGTCATCATGTGGCGGATGTTGGTGGCATAGAGGCTGGAGGATTGCGTCGCCATGCGCGACGGGAAATCGGTATAGCCGATGATCGTCACGCCGTTGTCGGTGACGATCTTGTCGTCCTTGACCGTCAACTTGCAGTTGCCGCCCTTTTCGGCGGCCAGATCGACGATCACGCTGCCCGGTTTCATCGACTTGACCATGTCCTCGGTCCACAATTCCGGCGCTTCGCGGTTGGGGATCAGGGCAGTGGTGATGACGATGTCCATATCGGGCGCCAGTTCGCGGAACTTGGCAAGCTGCGCCTCGCGGAACTCGGGGCTGGAGGGCGCCGCATAGCCGCCGGTGCCCGACCCGTCCTGCTGTTCTTCTTCGAAGTCCAGATAGACGAACTCGGCCCCCATGGATTCGACCTGTTCGGCCACTTCGGGGCGCACGTCAAAGGCATAGGTGATCGCGCCAAGGCTGGTTGAGGTGCCGATGGCGGCCAGACCGGCCACACCGGCACCCACGATCAGGACCTTCGCCGGGGGCACCTTGCCCGCCGCCGTCACCTGACCGGTGAAGAACCGGCCAAAGTTGTTCCCGGCTTCGATCACCGCGCGATACCCGGCGATGTTCGCCATCGACGACAGCGCATCCATCTTCTGGGCGCGCGAAATCCGTGGCACCATGTCCATGGCGATGACGCTGGTGCCTTTCTCGGCAAGCTGCTGCATCTGCTCTTCGTTCTGGGCGGGCCAGAAGAACGAGATCAGCAACTGATCCTTGCGCAGGCGCTTGGCCTCGGTGTCGTTGGGCGGGCGCACCTTGGCGACGATGTCGGCCGCCTTGTAAAGCGCCGCCGCCGATTTGATCACCTCGACGCCGGCCTCTTTATACGCGGCGTCCGAGAACCCGGCCGCCTTGCCGGCGCCGGCCTCGATGGCGCAGTCATAGCCCAGCTTTTGCAACTGAAGCGCAGAGTCCGGCGTCATCGCGACCCGCGCCTCGCCCTCCATCACTTCTTTCGGTGTTCCGATTTTCAAAGTCTTTCCCCCGTCTCGGTTTATCCTGTTCGAAGGCCGATTCCGGCCCGTTTCCCTGCGTGAACTTGCTTCTTGCAGGGTTATTTCACATTTTTCCACCGGTTTCGATGCAAGGAATGTCGCATCCGGTCAAATCCAACGTCGCGTCTTCTGGCAATAGCGCGCAAATTCCATGCCGAATTTCCGGCGCATCCGGTCTTCTTCGGGTTCGATGAACCGCTTTTCGACGATCCAGACGAAAACCGGAACCAGAGGCAGCGACAGCACCGCATCCCACCGCAGGATCAGCCCCAGAAGAATCAGCGCATCGCCCATGTAGATCGGGTTACGGGTGCGGCTGAAAATGCCGGTCTGCACCAGTCTTTCGGGGGTTTCATGCGGAATGATCGTGGTGCGGTGGCGGCGCATCTCGGCAAAGGCCAGCACCATCAGGAGCACCCCCCCGCCAACCAGAACCCCGCCCGCGAAATCCGCCCATGCCCCACCAAAGGACAGGCCAAGCGCATAGTGGCTGGCCTGAATCCAGGCCAGCACCAGACAGGCCAGCAACCACACCGGCGGCATGTCGATCCATTTCAGCACAGGGCGTTCACCGTGTCCCCGGCAAAGACATGGCGTTTCGGCAAACGCGGCATCATTCCCATTCCATTTCCTCGAAAACCCGACCTGCGTTCTTTGTGGCCAGTTCTTCGTAAGTGTCCAGATGTTTCCACTGTGACTGATCGACGTAATAGGCATCCGACAACTCGCCGCCATTGTCGATATGCTCGCCGATCTTCGCGCGCAGATCCTTGAGGTATCCGGTGGTGCCGATGGTCACCGATTCCATGTTGGTAGGATGGCCGTGGCCGGGAATCACATAAGTCGCGCCCAGTTCGGTGAACGGCCCGTCGAAGGTTTCGATCCAGCAACTCGTGCAGGCGCCTGCGAAAATCGGCGGCATGCGTTCGTGAAACGCGATGTCACCGGCGATCACGATGTCCCATTGCGGAATCCAGACCTGCGTATCGCCGGGGCCATGCGCCGGGCCGAGATGCAGGATGTTGAAGGTCACGTCGCCCATCTCGACGATCTTTTCGTCCTCGAAACTCAGGTTCGGCACAACGACGCTGGTGCCTTCTGCCTTGTCCTTGTTGTAGCCCTGCATGGACTGAAGGATGAAATCGCCCTCTTCCTCGATCTCGTGAATGGCCTCTTCATGGGCCAGGATATCGACGCCCTGCTCGGCCCAGTAGGAATTGCCCAGCATGGCATGGCCCTGCCCGTTTTCGTTGATCACCAGTTTGACCGGTTGATCGGTCACGGCCTTGATCTCGTCATGCAGGGCCCTGGCCAGGCGATAGGACGCGCCGCCATTGATCACCACCACCCCGTCACCGGTGACGACGAAGCTCAGGTTGTTGTTGTGGCCGGAATTTTCATAGGTGGGCGGGGCCGTCGCGCCGATGGCCGAATAGACATGCGGGATGAATTCATAGGGTTTGGAATACAGCTCGGATTGCGGGTACTGATCGGCGATATCCTCGGATGCCAGAGCGGGCGCGGCAATGGCGGCCGCCGCGAGGGCTGCGAAAATCGGTTTCATGACGTCCTCCCTTGAAACTGTCGCGCGATCCTACGCATTCACCTTCGTGAATGTCTAGCGGCTGTATTCCTCAATTGGGCCGACTACACCATTTTTTCCGGGATTTGCAGGGCGCAACGCAAGCCATAGGCTGAGCCTGTCAGCCAGACAGTCACGCACAGGAGAGGGCTTGCCGGTGCCCGATCTGTTTGCCCCCCTCTTGCGGTGCCCCGCACCGACGCGATACCGACATGATACCGACGCAACGCCGATGCCGCTTTTCCCGGTTAACCAAGGCCCTGCCCCATGATGACACGCACCCGTTTCAATGCCTTCTGCGGCGGCCTTCCGGCCGCCGAGCATGTCGTGCAATGGGGCAATGCCGATGTCTGGAAGGTGGGCGGCAAGGTCTTTGCCATCGGCGGCTGGAACGAAGGACAGGATGCCTTCACCTTCAAGGTCACGCCGCTGGCCTACGAGGTGCTGCGCGATCAGCCGGGCATCCGCCCCGCGCCCTATCTGGCCTCGCGCGGGATGACGTGGCTACAGGTCCATGACGATCCCGGCCTGCCGGATCGAGAGTTGGAGGCGCATTTGCGCGCCTCTTACGATATGGCCTTGAAACGGCTGACAAAAAAGGCGCGGATCGCCCTGGGGCTGGAGACCTGACGATGACCGATTTTACCGCGACCAAAGCCATGTTCCACCTGCCCGAAGGGGTTGTTTATCTGGACGGAAATTCGCTTGGCCCCCTGCCCAAGGCCGCACCAGAGCGGATGCGACAGGTGATGCGCGAGGAATGGGGCGAGATGCTGATCACCGGCTGGAACAAGGCCGGATGGATGGCCCAGCCCGCTGCCGTGGGCGACCGGATCGCGCGCCTGATCGGCGCCGAACCGGGCCATGTGGTGATGGGCGACACCCTGTCGATCAAGGTCTATCAGGCCCTCGCCGCCGCGCTGACGATGCGCCCCGAACGCAAGGTGATCCTGTCCGACAGCGGCAATTTCCCGACCGATCTCTACATGGCCGAGGGGCTGATCGGCGAGTTGGACAAGGGCCACGAATTGCGCGTTGTCGCCCCCGACGAGGTGGAACAGGCGATCACCGACGAGGTGGCCGTGCTGATGCTGACGCAGGTGGATTACCGCACGGGTCGGATGCACGACATGGCCCGCCTGACGAAAAAAGCCCATGAAAACGGGGCGTTGGCGATCTGGGATCTGGCACACAGCGCGGGCGCGGTGCCGGTGGATCTGGCCGGGTGCGGCGCGGATTTCGCCGTGGGCTGCACCTACAAGTTTCTCAATGGCGGCCCCGGCGCGCCGGCCTTCATCTATGTCGCGCCCCGCCATGCGGATATGGCCCGCCCGGCCCTTTCGGGGTGGCTGGGCCATGCCGCGCCTTTTGCGTTCGAACAGGCCTACCGCGCCGGAGACGGCATCGCGCGGATGCGCGTGGGCACCCCGCCGGTTCTGGCGCTGGCCAGTCTGGAAACGGCACTGGATATCTGGGACGGCGTGGACATGGCCGCGTTGCGCGCCCGTTCACAGGCGCTGTCCGAACGCTTCATCGCCGCGGTCGAGGCCTCTTGCCCGATGCTGGACCTCGCCTCGCCGCGAGATCGCGATCGGCGCGGCAGCCAGGTGTCGTTCCGGTTCGACCACGGGTACGAGGCGATGCAGGCCTGTATCGCCCTTGGCGTGATCGGCGATTTCCGTGCGCCGGACATCATGCGGTTCGGCATCACGCCGCTGTATATCGATGAGGCCGATATCGACCGCGCCGCCGCCGTGATCGCCCGCATCATGGAGCAGCGCCTTTGGGACGACGCGGCCTATCACGCCCGCGCGGCGGTGACCTGAGCGCCCCAGCTTCGCCCCAATTCACCTTGAATTTGCCGGAAACTCCACGAATTTGCGCCCCACACAATCTGTATCCGTTTTGGAAACAACGGGTGCAGGATCAGCAGTCGCACCCGTCTCGGGCGGTCAGGAACCGTCACCGAGAAAGAGCGCGGGGCGATGCCCCGAGGCAGGAGTGTGAAACATGCCATCGGGCTATCTGGTTCAACTGGGCGATGGATCGCTGGATGTAAACGACAGCATTGTCGATCCTTTGACCTCGTTCTCGACCGAAACGATCATCGGGTCGGGCGACTGGGTCTGGTCGGGAACCTATGGCGGCAGGACCTATACCAACACCTCGGAACCCGGCGTCTATTATCTGGCCACCAACGGCAATATCTATTTTGTGCCTGATTACGGGCCCGTCGACACGATCAGTTCGGCCAGCGTCGAGGACGCCCCGCCCTACAGCACGACCGACGGCGTCGTGAACGGCACGTCAGGCGATGATGTCATCGACGACAGTTTCACCGATGGCGACGGCGATGTCATAGATGGCGGCGACGGGTCCGGCCCGGCTGGCAACGAGGACTTCGTCGAGGCCGGCGCGGGAAATGACAGCGTTGCTTCGGGGCTGGAGAACGATACCGTCTATGGCGAGGCCGGTATGGATACGCTGGATGGCGGATCGGGCAATGACCTGCTGGGCGGCGGCGGTGGCAACGACACATTGCTGGGCGGGGATGGCGACGACACGCTTTATGGCGGGGCGGACACCAGCCAGTTCACGGGCACCGGCGGTACCAATGCGTCAAGCACGTCCTTTCAGGTGATCAGCCTGGGCAATGCCGCGGATATCGACCCGGATGAAACGAACGGCGTCAGTGAGAATGCGGCCGATCTGTTTGGCAGTTACGGATCGACCGGCGAGCCGCTGTATAATTCCCTGCTGGATGTCATCACGTCGGATCCGAACGGATCGGGCAATGTCGATGACAACGACAACGGCAACACGCCCGAAACGATCACCATCGGCGGGGTGGCCAAGACCATCGACTCGGTTCAGGTCTACAATGCGACGCTGACCTATACGGACGGCACCACCGCCGCGATCAGTGCCGTGGTGTTCCAAACCACGGACGGCGAGGTGTACTGGGCCCCGGAACTGGCCTCCAACGCGGATTCCGCCGCCATGTCGGCCAAGCCGATCGAATCGGTCACGCTAACGTCGATCAACGCCGATAACGGCTCGCTCGCGGCCGACCGGATCGACACGGATTACAAGATTCCCGTCCCGGATGGCTCTGACGACGTTCTGGATGGCGGCGCGGGCAATGACGAATTGCACGGAGATCAGGGCAACGACACCCTGACCGGCGGCACCGGGGCCGATACGCTCTATGGCGGGCTTGGCGATGACGAGATGTATCTGGCCGAGGGCGACGAGGCCTATGGCGGCGACGGCGATGACCTGTTCGTTCTGGGCAACCTGAACGAAACCGGCAGCAGTACGATCACCATCGTCGGCGGCGAAGGCGGTGAGACGGCGGGCGATACGCTGCAACTGAACGCCGAGGTCACGCCGGACGACATCACCTTTACCAACACCGATGACGCGGCGGGCGGCCTGTCGGGGACGTTCACCATGGCCGACGGCACGGTGGTGAATTTCAGCGAAATCGAGAACATCATCTGTTTCACTCCCGGCACCCGCATCCTGACCGAGCATGGCGAACGCGCCATCGAGACCCTGCGCGCCGGGGATCGCATCATGACCCGCGACAGCGGCCTGCAGCCGATCCGCTGGATCGGCCACAGCACGGTGGAGGGGCGCGGGAAATTCGCACCGATCGCCGTGAACTCGACCGTCCTGGACGGAGCGCGCCGACCGCTTCTGGTATCGCCGCAGCATCGCCTGCTGTTCACGGGCTACAAGGCCGAATTGCTGTTCGGGGAACCCGAGGTTTTCGTCGCCGCCAAGCATCTGGTGAACGGTCTGGACGTGCGCGTAGTGGAACGGTCCCGCATCACCTATTTTCACCTGATGCTGGAGCGCCACGAGGTGATCTATGCCGAAGGCGCGGGCACGGAAAGTTTCCATCCCAACGATCTGGGCGTGGCTGCCATTTCGCCCGACGCCCGCAGCGAGATGTTCGACGCTTTCCCGCAGTTGCGCCTTGATCTGCGCACCTATGGCGACACCGCGCGCCCGTGCCTGAAAGCCCATGAGGCAAGGTTGCTTTTCGCGCCCGCCTTCGCGGCCGCCGCGTGAGTTGCGGCGGCTTTGCGGCATTCATGCCCTCAAACCGCCGCATGCCTTTCCCAATAAAGCCACAGCCGGTGCCTAAGCCCTTTCACAGCCCCGGTGCATCGGGCTGTCCGAAACTCCGAAACAGACGAATGCACGCAAGGTGAATTTTGGTTTGCCCGATTGTTCGGGCGCGTAAAGGTGGAACGAAACCCGTGAGGACAAGGGCGATCTGCGACATGACAACCGGCGGCGGCTTGCCAGCCGGTTTTCTTACGCGTCGCGCCCGGCCATTCCAGCGGGTTTTGAAAAGACGGAGCTAAGGCATGCCCATCGCAAACGAACTGAACATCAACACGTCCGCAACGGCGCTGGATATGGCGAACACGATGTTCGGGGATGGTGTTACCGTCGTGTCGGCCACCTATTCGGGCGATTCCATCGCATCGGGCACCTATACCGGCGGGACCTCGACGCTGGGTGAACTCAGCCCGTCGGACCAGGGCGTGATCCTGTCCACCGGCCGCGCGAGCGATATCACCAACAGCAGCGGCACGACCGACACCAACACCAGTGACGGGACCTCCAGCAACACGAGCGGTGTCGATGGCGATGCCGACATGAACGCGATTTCCGGGCAAAGCACCTTTGACGGGGCCTTCCTTGAATCGACATTCATCCCCTCGGGCGACACGCTGACGATGCAGCTTGTTTTCTCGTCCGAGGAATATCTGGAATATGTGAACGGCGGCGTGAACGACGCCATCGGCGTCTGGGTCAACGGCACCTACGTGCCGATGCAATTTGACGACACCACCGACACCGACATCTCGATCGACACGATCAACGACACCTCGAACGAGAACCTCTATCTCGACAATCCGCGTTCGAGCGACACCTATAACACGGAAATGGACGGTTCGACCGTCGTGCTGTCGCTGACCGCCCCGGTCGTTGCCGGAGCGGAAAACACGATCCGCATCGGGATCGCCGATGGCGGCGACTCGTCATACGATTCGAACCTGCTGATCATGGCGGATTCGGTTCAGACGGTGAACATCGCGAACGCGGACCATCTGGCGCAGGGGCCGAACACCACACAGGTCCATAATATCCTGGCCAATGACGACGGGTCGGGCCATACGATCACGCATATCAACAACACCGCCGTATCCCTCGGTGACACGGTCGTTCTGAACACCGGCGAACAGGTGACATTGAACGCCGACGGCACGATCAGCATCACGACCGATGGCGATATCGACACCAATACCTTTACCTATTCGACGGTCGATGCGAACGGCACACCGGCAACCGGCTATGTCAACATCGAAACCACCAACACCCCGCCCGATTTCATCGTGGAGGGCACAGGCGGAAACGACCTGATCGACGAAACCTATGCCGGCGACCCCGAAGGCGACCAGATCGAGCATTACGATCACTCGGATGCATCGAACGACGACTCGGTCGTTGCAGGCGCTGGAAACGACACCGTCTACAGCGGCATCGGAAACGATACCGTGCTGGGCGAAGCGGGCAACGATGTGCTGGAAGGCGGGGCGGGCGACGACCTGCTGGTGGGCGGCACCGGCGACGACATCGTTGAGGGCGGCTCGGGCGACGACACGATTTACGGCGACGAGGCGCCGCAGCCCGGCATCTGGGACTATCAGGTCTACGACTACAATTTCGCCGCTGCCGGCGATCAGGCCTTCGACATCGAAAACGGTACGCTGGTGGGCGAAGGACAAACCGGCACCTTTGACGCCACCAACCTGGTCAATGACGCGCGCGGCACCACGGGCGACCCGAACGATTTCGGGATGATCTACACCTCGCGGCTCGTCCCGTCCGAGGATGGCACCTATACCTTTTCGACCACCTCGGACGATGGCTCGTCCATCCGCATCCTGGACGAGAACGGCAATCCGCTGACATGGACCAACCAAGATGGCAGCACCGCCACCTTCATGGACAACGATTACCTTCAGGGGGCGAACACCCGTTCGGGCGAGATCACACTGGAAGCGGGGCGCGTCTATACGATCGAGGTGCGCCACTGGGAAAACGAAGGCGCCGAGGTGATCTCGGGCACCGTCACCTCGCCAAGCGGCAGCACCGAGAACCTCGCCACCAGTTCCATGATCATCGGACCGGAAACCGCGGGCGGCAATGACAGCCTGTCGGGCGGCGACGGAAATGATGTGCTGGACGGCGGGAGCGGCAACGATAGTCTGGATGGCGGCACCGGCAGCGATCAGTTGCATGGCGGCGATGGCGATGACGCGATCATCGTCGATCAGGGCGATACGGCCTTTGGCGGGAGCGGCGACGATACCTTCACCCTGCAGGATCTGGACACCACGGGCACCGGCAACGATTCGATCTCGATCACCGGCGGCGAAGGCGGCGAAACCAATGGCGACACGCTGATCCTGACGCCCGATGTTTCGTGGCAAGACATCACCTACAGCAATACCGACGACGCTGCGGGCGGGTTGTCGGGCAGCTTTACGATGGCCGACGGCACCTTTGTACAGTTCTCGGAAATCGAGAACATCATCTGCTTCACACCCGGCACCAACATCCTGACGCAACATGGCGAGCGGCGCATCGAGACCCTTGAGGTCGGCGATATGGTCCTGACGCGGGATCACGGGATGCGCCCGATCCGCTGGATCGGCCAACGGACGGTGCGCGGGCGTGGAAACTTTGCTCCGGTCACGATCGGGGCCAGTGTGATGGACGGCGCACGCTGCGGGCTGACGGTATCGCCGCAGCACAGAATCCTGTTCACCGGATACCGCGCCGAATTGCTGTTCGGAGCCTCCGAAGTCCTGATCCCCGCCAAGCACCTGATCGACGGGCGCGACGTGATTCAGAAGGACTGCGATGAGGTGACCTATATCCACATCATGTTCGACTGCCACGAGGTGATCTATGCCGAGGGGATAGCAACGGAAAGCTTCCATGCCGGCGATGTCGGGTTGTCCGCGGTTTGCGAAGAGGCGCGCGAGGAGTTGTTCACGATCTTCCCCGAGTTGCGCAGCGCGCCGGGCGATCACCTTGAAACGGCGCGGCCCTGCCTGAAACAACACGAAGCCCGGATTCTGGTGCATCAACAGGTGAGCGACAACAGCCAAAGCCCCTGGCAGGAGGATAGCTTCTGGCAGGGATGATCCCCGCCGGGCGGCTGGCCGTGTTCAGCTTGCCGCCCCTGTCCGGGCCATCCACCCGTTCAGAACATCGCGCAACGCAGCCCAGTCGGTATACTCGGTGTCCGCGTGCGGATCGACATGCTGCCCCTTGCGGGCCGCGATCCAGCGCATCGCCCATGATTTCAGAAAATCGTACTGCGTAAACCGGAAGGCCCCCGCAACCTGCGCCACCTGTCCGGGACGCCACCCCGTATCCTCGAAAAAATGCTCCGCGATCCTGTCGAGATCGGCCAGTTCTTCGGGGTCGTCCCCGGCACAGGCCAGCGACACCGACAGGAACAGCGTGGGAGGCCGGGACAAGGCAGCGGCATGGGCGGCGACGAAATGCGCAAGCTCCGGCTGATAAACCCGCAGATGCACCGACGCGGCGACAATTGCGGCGTCGAATCGCGACAGATCCATCTCCGTTTCCTCATCACTGGCCTGCATCAGCTCGACCGAATGGCCCTGAGCAATCAGGTGATCGGCGCAAAACCGGCAAATGCGCCGGGTCTGCCCTTCGGTCGTTCCATAGACGATCAGGATATTCATCACTGCCCCCTTTCCGCCGGGCCCGTCCATGTCGCGGAACCGGGCCGGTATTGCCGTATCTTCCGTCAGCGCCGGGGCGCGCGCCCTCAGGCCGATTGCAAGGCGGGGTTCGAACGGCCGGAGGCCCAGGCCCGCGCGGCCTCGCCGAAGGCGGTGAACAACGGACGGCTGACCGGGTCGTTGGCGGCATTCCATTCGGGGTGCCACTGTACGGCCAGGGCGAAACCGCGCGCGCCCTCGACATACAGCGCCTCGGGCGTTTCATCCGGCGCGTATCCGTCTATCACGATCCCCTGTCCGGGTCTCACCACCCCCTGCCCGTGCAAGGTATTGGTCATGACCTCCTCGGCGCCCATCAGGCGATGAAACACGCCGCCCCGCGTGAAGCGCACGACATGGCGCAACGCGAATTTTTCCTCCAGCGTGCCATCGGGCGGCATGCGATGGTTGTCACGGCCCGGAAGGTCGCGGATTTCGGGATGCAATGTGCCGCCAAGGGCCACGTTCACCTCCTGAAAGCCACGGCATATGCCCAGAACGGGCTGTCCCCGTTCGATACAGGCCCGCACCAGCGGCAGGGTGATCGCATCCCGCGCGCGATCGAACGCACCATGCGCCTCGGTCGGGGCTTCGCCGTATTCCTCGGGATGGACATTGGGCCGCCCCCCCGTCAGCAGGAACCCGTCGCAGGCCTCCAGCAGTTCATCGACCGACACGAAACGCGGGTCGCTCGGAACGATCAGCGGCATCCCCCCGGCGACGCAGGCCACCGCATCCGAGTTCATCCTGCCACCCGCATGGACGGGATAGTTGTCGTTGATCAGGTAACTGTTGCCTATGATACCGATGACGGGGCGTTTGCTCATGGGGGTCCTGTTTCTGCATTCACATCGTGCTACCGCAAAAATCAAAATAGGAAAACGCCCATCCTCGCACAACCGCCCGCGCATTCGCGCAGACCCGTGCAGATGCACGATTTCTTACCCGTTTGCCACTATTCGAAGCAGGCCAGGTGCGCCCCGTGGGAGGACCCCCGGCCCCGGCATATACAGCATCGGATTGCACAGCCGCCCGCATGGCCCTAACGTCCCGGCGAATTCTGCATGCCGACGGAGACCTCCGCGATGAAAGACGCCGCGCCCCAGACGATCTATCTGTCCGACTATACGCCACCTGCCTTCCTGATAGACACGGTGCATCTGACCTTTCGACTGCACCCGGAAAAAACCCGTGTTATCAGCAGGATAGAGTTCCGGCCCAACCCGGCCACGCAATCGCGCGCGTTTTTTCTGCATGGCGAGGGCCTGACCCTGATCCGCGCCTCCATCGATGGGCAGCCGGTCACGCCCGACATGGTGCAGGGTGGGCTGCGCTGTGACGTGCCCGATGCCCCGTTTGTCTGGGAGGCCGAGGTCGAGATCGCCCCGGCGCAGAACACCGCGCTCGAGGGGCTTTACATGTCCAATGGCATGTATTGCACCCAATGCGAGGCCGAAGGGTTTCGCAAGATCACCTATTATCCCGACCGCCCCGACGTGATGGCCACCTTTACCGTGCGCATCGAAGGCGACATGCCGGTGATGCTGTCCAATGGCGATCCCCTGGAGCAAGGCGGCGGGGTGGCCGTATGGCACGACCCCTGGCCCAAACCGGCCTATCTGTTCGCACTGGTCGCGGGCGATCTGGTGAATCATCCGGGGGCGTTCACCACCCGCTCGGGACGCGAGGTGGAGTTGAATATCTGGGTGCGCCCCGGCGACGAAGGCAAATGCGCCTTCGCCATGGACGCGTTGAAAAAATCCATGACATGGGACGAGGAGGTTTACGGCCGCGAATACGATCTGGGCGTGTTCAACATCGTGGCCGTGGACGATTTCAACATGGGCGCGATGGAGAACAAGGGGCTGAACATCTTCAATTCGAGCTGCGTTCTGGCCAGCCCCGAGACCAGCACCGACGCCAATTTCGAGCGGATCGAGGCGATCATCGCGCATGAATATTTCCACAACTGGACGGGCAACCGCATCAGCTGCCGCGACTGGTTTCAGCTTTGCCTCAAGGAGGGGCTGACCGTTTATCGCGACAGCCAGTTCACCAGCGACATGCGCAGCGCGCCGGTCAAGCGGATCGGCGACGTGATCGCCCTGCGCGCCCGGCAGTTTCGCGAGGACAACGGCCCACTGGCGCATCCGGTGCGGCCCGAAAGTTTTGTCGAGATCAACAATTTCTACACCGCCACCGTCTATGAAAAAGGCGCCGAGGTGATCGGCATGCTCAAGCGGCTTGTCGGCGATGAGGCCTATGCCAGGGCACTGGATCTGTATTTCGGCCGTCACGACGGGCAGGCCTGCACCATCGAGGATTGGCTGGCCGTGTTCGAAGAGGTCACGGGCCGCGACCTTGGCCAGTTCAAACGCTGGTATTCGCAGGCTGGCACCCCACGCCTGCGGGTCACGGACGACTACAAGGACGGCACCTATACCCTTCATTTCGAACAGGAAACACCACCCACACCCGGCCAGCCCGACAAGGCGCCGCAGGTCTTGCCGATTGCCGTGGGCCTGCTTGGCCCCAATGGCGACGAGGTGCGTGAAACCACCGTTCTGGAGATGACCGAGGCGAAGCAGAGCTTTGCCTTTGACGGGCTGTCGGCGCGGCCCGTGCCCTCGATCCTGCGCGATTTCTCGGCCCCGGTGATCCTTGAACGTGAAACCGACAATGCCGAGCGCGCCTTTCTTCTGGCCCATGACACCGACCCCTTCAACAAGTGGGAGGCCGGGCGTGCCCTCGCCCGCGAGGGGCTGATCGCGATGATCCTTCAGGGCACGGCCCCCGACGCCGCCTATCTAGACGCTGTGCAATCCATGGCGCGCGACGACAGCCTTGATCCGGCGTTTCGGGCATTGGCGCTAGGCCTGCCCGGTCAGGACGATCTGGCGCAAACCCTGCATGACCGGGGCCACACCCCGGACCCGCAGGCAATCTGGGACGCGCTGGAAACCCTGCGGCAGGCGCGCGCGCAGCATTGTCAGGATCTGGCGGTGCGGCTTTATGCGCAATATCAGGTGGATGCGCCCTACAGCCCCGATGCCGGACAATCGGGCGCGCGCGCCCTGGCCAATGCCGCGCTGGCGCTCATCACCCGCACCGATGGCGGCGCGAAGGCGCAACGCCAGTATGACGACGCCACCAACATGACCCAACAACTGGCCGCGCTGTCCTGCCTGTTGCAGGCGGGCAAGGGCGAGGCCGCCGTGGCGCAGTTCTATGACCAGTGGCGCGACGACCGGCTGGTGATCGACAAGTGGTTCATGATGCAGATCGTCAACGCCGATCCCGAACAGGCCGCCACCGTCGCCAAGAAATTGACACAACACCCTGATTTCGAAATGAAAAACCCGAACCGTTTCCGCGCCACGCTTGGCGCGCTGGCGGCCAATCCGGCGGGATTTCATCATGCCGGAGGGGCCGGGTACCGCCTGCTGGCCGATTGGCTGATCCGGCTGGACCCGGTCAATCCGCAAACCACGGCGCGGATGTGTTCGGCCTTCGAGACATGGAAACGCTACGACAGCTCGCGGCAGGCCCTGATCGCCGAGCAACTGGACCGTATCCTTGCCACGCCGGACCTCAGCCGCGACACGACCGAAATGGTCAGCCGTATTCGCGGCGCCTGAGCGGGATTACTCGGCGGTGCTGATCTGCGTCGGCTGCACAGGGCGGGCCTGTGGCCGGACGGTGCGCAGCGGCTTGCAATAGGTCTGCTGGCGCAACCACGCCTTCATGTCGGATCGCTTGGCGCTGCTGTGAAACGGGCCCCAGTCGGCCGCCACGCCGCGCATGCCACGCGACACGACGCCGTCGCGCGGCACCGTATGCGCCATGATGCGGATCGCGCAACTGAGGTTGTCGGAGCCGTTTTTCAGTGCCGTACCGGTGCCCGCACGACATCCATAGCCGCGTGCCGTCGAGGGCAGAATCTGCATCAGACCATACCACTGCCCGCCCCCGCCCACGGCATTGGCGCGATAGGTGCTTTCATGCTTGGACAGCGCCGACAAAAGCCCGACCCAGAACGCGCGCCGCCCCCTGGCATCCGCATGGCTGTAGGCAGGGCACCAGTCTTCGATGTCGCCCGGCACCATGTCGGTCAGGGCGCGACCGTGCTGCTTGAGCGCGGACAGCGCCGCGCGGGTCCATAAATGACCTTGCGCGCCCTTGTGATCCCATCGGGTGCGCGGCAGGTTGCCATCGCGGGCCGCCGGGGGCGAAACCACGGCAATCGGCGCGTCGGCGGGCGGCTGTTCGGCCCGTGCGGGGGCACAGGCCACGAAGACCGCGACAATCAATAGGGCAGCAGATCGCAGCATCCGCGCAGTTTGTCCGCTTTTGCGGTCCAAGGCAATCCCGCGAGACCGCATCGGCATTTCCCCGCTATCTTCGCATGAGCGCCCTTTTTTGGCCGGAAATGACTCGCAGAATATCCGCGTGTTCCAAGTCCGGCGGAGAGTCCATGCCCATCACATCCCGCTTCAACCTGCTCCGCAGAACATCGCCCGACCAGACCGAAGCGCCCCGGCCGCGGTTTCGTCTGGGTGGGCCGCTTGCACGTCTGCGGCGCAAGCCGGATCACGATCTGGACGCGATGATGAAACGGATCATCCTGCCCTCGCTGCCCGTCAGCGACGAGGAAATGGCCCGCGCGACACATCAGGATCTGGGGCAAAAGCTCGTCCGGCAGGAAAACTGGGGCGATCTGGCCGCGCGCATCGAATATGCCGACGATTGCCGCCTGGCCACACCGGGCGGCGAGGCCGCCTCGATGCTTCTGGCCTTCGGGGCGCGCAGCGACGTGGTCGCCGCCGCCGAGGACGCGATTCACGACGGAACGTTCCCGGACCCGATAGGGATCGAGGCCCTCGAGGAGATGCTGCGCGATCAGTCCGGCAACCATGCCTGTGCCCTCGTCGTGGCCCTGGCGCATTTCGATATCGGCTGGGCCTGGCAAACGGCCATAGAGGCGGGGCAGGTTCCGGATACGCAGGAAAGCAAATTGCGCATCGCCTCGCATTTCCGCCGCGCCGACGATATCCTGGCCCCGTTCGATCCGGTCGATCTGGATGCGCCTTCGGTCGCGGCGGCACAATGCCTGCTGCTTGCCGCTCTTCCGCAGGCACGTCACAAGGTGGCCGACGCCTATGAACGGCTGATCGACCTCGACCCGGACAGCCCCCGCTACATGCGCGCCCTCGGGCAGCACCTTTTGCCGGCGCAGTTCGGCGACTACCAGCAACTGGAGCTCGAGGCCCGCCGTACCGCCGCCCGCACCGGCGATTTGTGGGGGGCGGGGGCCTATACCTGGGTGTATCTCGATGCGCTTGCACAGGATGACGGTGCGCTGTCTTCGGTCGATCCCGGCTATTTCATCGAAGGACTGAAAGACATCCTTGGCCGCAAACGCGAACAGCATATCGTCAACGTCATGACAGCCTTTTGCGCCATCGCCATGGGCCCGGATCGTGCATCGCAGCTGACCGGAACCGCGGAACAGACACGTCGGAAGCTACATGACTGCACCGGCTGGCTATTGTCGGACCACCTGCAGGAATTGCACCCCCTGATCTGGTCACAGGCCTTGCTTCCGCCCCGGCTGACTCCCGCCCTGCCCTCGCGCCGCGCGCTGATCACCAAGGGGCGGCAGGCCGCGCTGCACGCCATTGCGTTGCAGTTTGCCGACGACATCGCCGATGGCAGTTCGATCGCGTTTTCGCCCTCGGGCATGTACCGTCTGCCCGCATTGTGACAACCAACGCCACTTGATGCCCCGGCCCCGATCCGGCCTTGCCCACGCCCCGCGACTGGCCTAGAACGCCTGCGTCACGACCGATGGAGGCATCAGACATGCTGGACCTGACTTTCGAGCCGCCCAAACCCAAGGTGATCGCCGGGGCGAAACATGACTGGGAACTGGTCATCGGCATGGAGGTGCACGCTCAGGTATCCTCGAACGCCAAGCTGTTCTCCGGCGCCTCGACCCAATTCGGGGCCGAGCCCAACTCGAACGTGTCCTTCGTGGATGCCGCCATGCCCGGCATGCTGCCGGTCATCAACGAATACTGCATCGAACAGGCCGTGCGCACCGGGCTGGGCCTGAAGGCCGAGATCAACCTGGTGTCAGCGTTCGACCGCAAGAACTATTTCTATCCCGACCTGCCGCAGGGCTACCAGATTTCGCAGCTCTATCATCCGCTGGTCGGCGAGGGCGAAATCCTTGTCGATATGGAACCCGGCATCGCCCGCAAGGTGCGGATCGAGCGAATCCATGTCGAGCAGGACGCGGGCAAGTCGATCCACGACATGGACCCGGCCATGTCCTTCGTGGACCTGAACCGCACCGGCGTGGCGCTGATGGAAATCGTCAGCCGCCCCGATATCCGCGGCCCCGAAGAGGCCGCCGCCTATGTCACCAAGCTGCGCCAGATCCTGCGCTATCTGGGAACCTGCGACGGCAACATGCAAAACGGCAACCTGCGCGCCGATGTGAACGTGTCGATCTGCCGCCCCGGCGCCTATGAAAAATACATGGAAACGCAGGATTTCAGCCATCTGGGCACCCGCTGCGAGATCAAGAACATGAACTCGATGCGCTTCATCCAGGCCGCCATCGAATACGAGGCGCGCCGCCAGATCCAGATTGTCGAAGGCGGCGGCGAAGTGGTTCAGGAAACCCGCCTCTATGACCCCGACAAGGGCGAAACCCGTTCCATGCGCTCCAAGGAAGAGGCGCATGATTACCGCTATTTCCCCGATCCCGACCTGCTGCCGCTGGAGATCGAGCAGGAATGGGTGGACGGCATCGCCGCCACCCTGCCGGAACTGCCCGACGAAAAGAAGGCACGTTTCGTGACCGAATACGGCGTCACCGAATATGATGCCAGCGTCCTGACCGCGGATGTCGAACTGGCGCATTATTTCGAGGAATCCGCCGCCGGCGGCGATGGCAAGCGCACCGCGAACTGGATCATCAACGAGGTTCTGGGCCGGGCCAACAAGGCCGAGGTCAGCCCCCGTCAGATCGCCTCGCCCGAGGCCAACGCCGCGATTCTGGCGATGGTCGGCAAGGACGAGATTTCGACCAAGATCGCCAAGGACGTGCTGGAAATTCACATCGAAACCGGCGAGGCCCCGGACAAGATCGTGGAAGAGCGCGGCATGAAGCAGGTCACCGATACCGGCGCGATCGAGGCGGCGGTGGATCAGATCATCGCCGACAATCCCGCGCAGGTGGAAAAGGCCAAGGTGAACCCGAAACTCGCGGGCTGGTTCGTCGGTCAGGTGATGAAGGCCACCGGCGGCAAGGCCAACCCGAAGGCCGTGAACGAAATCATCGCGCAAAAGCTGGGGCTGTAAGGCCCCGGTATTCCCTTACCGTTTGCGGCGCAGGCCAATCTGCGCCCCCACGCCCTCGGGGCGGGGCAATTTGGCGTGCTCCGCCGCCATGACCGCGACGCGCGCATGAATATCCTCGGGCATGGGCACCACCCTGGGGCCGGACAGGTCCACATGCAGGGTCATCCCCTCCCCCGTTGCGGCCAGCCAGCCGTCTTCGTGATAGAGTTCCTGAAAGCCGTGGAATTTCTTGTCGTCATGCTCGATCAGCCAGAAGGACGCGCGCACTCGGTCGCCCAGCTTGAGCTCGCGCAGGTAGCGAATGTGGAATTCCGCCGCAAAAGTCGTGTGGTTGCGGCTGGCCACGTAGTCGGGCCCGAAACCCAGGCTCTCGAACGCCTGATCGGCGGCCCGGTCGAACAGCACCGTGTAATAGCCCATGTTCAGGTGATTGTTGAAATCGATCCACCCCTCCTCGATCTCCAGAAGGGATGACATGAACGGCGCGGGCTGCGACATGGGCGATACTCTGCTTGGTTTAAACGGGCGTCCTTATGGCCGGAGACGGGCAGGAAGTAAACTGCCGCGCCTGCGGCGTGCCGCCGTTTTCAGCCCGCGCTGATCGCGGTGCCCATCCGCGCACTGCGCCGCCCCGTGCCGGCATCACGGCCAAGCGTCCGGCAGAGCAGCGCCACCGGGACCAGCCCGAACGCCACCAGCACCAGCGATGGCACCGCCGCCTCGGTCAGGCGCTCGTCCGAGGCCAGCCGATGCGCCTGCACCGCCAGCGTCTGGAAATTGAACGGGTGCAGGATCAGCGTGGCGGGCAATTCCTTCATCACGTCGACAAAGACGATCAGCAGCGCGGTCAGAACGCTGGTGCGCGCCACCGGCAGGTGCACCCGCCACAGCAGACGCGGCCCCGGCTGCCCCAGTGAGCGGCCAATCGCGTCGTAATGCGCGGGCACCGTGGCCATGCCGCTGTCATAGGCATTCAATGCCGCCGCCATGAAACGCACGAAATACGCCACGATCATCAACCAGATCGACCCGGTGATCAAAAGCCCCGTGCCGTGGCCGAACCAGGCCTCTGTCAGGTCGTCGATCACATTGTCCAGCGCCGCCATTGGCACCATCAGCCCCACCGCGATCACGCCGCCGGGCACCGCATAGCCCAGCCCCGCCGCGATCACCATCAGGCGTGAGCGGCGCTCGGGGCGCGTGCGGGCGCGAAAACTGATCAGCACCGCGCCGATCACCGTCAGCACCGCTGCCACCCCGGCCAGCGTGACCGAGTTCTGCATAAGGGTCAGATAGCGGCTGTCGAACAGGTTCTGCCCCGAGCCCACGGCCATGACGCCCAGCATGATGACCGGAATGATAAAGCCCAACAGCACCGGCAGCAGGCAGACCAGCATCGCCAGCACACCCGCGCCGCCCTTCAGCACAGGCTTTTCCATGGTTTCAAAGCGCGCGCCCCGCCCTGCCGTGCGCGCCTTGCCGCGTTGCGCCCGCTCCAGCCCCGCCAGCAACAGCGCGAAACTCAGCAGGCACAGTGAAAGCTGCGCCGCCGCCGCCCTGTCGCCCAGGCTGAACCATGCCTGATAGATGCCGGTGGCGAAGGTCTGCACATTGAAAAACGCAACGGTGCCATAGTCGGCAATGGTTTCCATCACCGCCAGCAACGCGCCCCCGGCAATGGCGGGCCGCGCCATCGGCAGGGCCACCCGCATGAAAGCCCGCATCGGCGAGCGCCCCAATGTGCGCGCCACCAGAAACGCGTTCGACGATTGCTGCCGGAACGAGGCTCGCGCCAGAAGGTAGACATAAGGATACAGCACGATGGTCAGCATCAGCGCCGCGCCGCCAAGGCTGCGGATTTCGGGAAACCAGTAATCGCGCGGTCCCCAGCCCGTGACCTCACGCAGCAGGGTCTGCACCGGGCCGGGATGATCCAGCAGCGAGGTATAGGCATAGGCCAGCACATAAGCCGGAAAGGCCAGCGGCAAGGCCAGCGCAACCTCGAGCCAGCGCGCGCCGGGGAAGCGATAGACCGTGACCAGCCACGCGGTGATACTGCCCAGAACGGCCGTCGAAATACCGACGATGGCGACCAGCGCCAGCGTGGTCCGGGTATAGCGCGGCAGAACCGAGGCCAGAACCGTGCGCCATGTGTCCAGATCGCCCGTGAACGCCGCCAGCCCCGCCGCCAGAATGGGGGCGATGCAGGCGATCACGACGATCCAGGCAAGGCGATGTAGCAGGCGTTCCGACATTCGGGGGCTCTTGAATGAATATTCCGAGTGTTTTGATCAGTATTGACTGCACCAACAAAGGTCAATCTCTGACACTTTTCGAACGCCTCTCATCCCTGCAACACCACACACCTGCTATGACAGGACCGCGACCATTTGCCCCGGCGTCCGGTGCTATTCAGGATGGAAAACCCCACAAAAGCCCATGCTTAGAGGTTGTGTTCAGACCAAGCCCGGTTTTAAACCCGCAGCACTGCGCCCGGACAGTCCGGCCCAGGCTGAGTACAATACCAAGTGGACCTTAAAATGAAAAAATTGCTTTCGCCGCCTGTCTTACAGGCCCTCTTGCAGGGTGCATGCAAATGGCGCCAATTGAGACACCCCCGGCCAAGGCCGCGATTGTCTCGACCGTTGACAGCGAATGGCTGGCTGCCGGAACAACAACCATCGCGATCCGCAGCGTTATTCAGGACGCAAAAGGCAAAACGAAAAAAGAACTGACAGGCGTGCCCTGCACCATCGAATCCGATGAAGTGCGCGCCAATGTCGTCACCCCGCAAGAGGTGATCGTCCCGAAATACAAACAGCGTGGCCGGTTCGAGAACCGCGGTCTGCCGAGTGCCTTGATCGTCACCTGTGAAACAGATGAAATGCGTGGAGCCACATCGGTGGGCCCAGTAGAAAAACAAATGACCACCGCCGTCGGCGGGGGGCTGGCTGTGGCTCTGGTGGCCGCCGCGACATCCGCCGCGATTGCCGGTTCGACACCATGGGGTTATCCGGAAAACATCTTGGTGCCGATGGGGCATAAATGATGGCACAGCCAAGGCTGTTTGTTTTGGCCGCCGCTGCCGCGACGGTTCTGGGCGGTTGTTCCACACAGCCGCCCAAGGTTGCCATTACCCAGCCTATTCTGACCGTTCAGGCCACATCTTCCGCCAAAGACAGGGTTGTCGGCAGCGCCTATATGGACCTGCGGACTTATATCAAAGACGAAGACGACCAACTGAATGAGGTCACCGGAGCCGACTGCACCCTGTCTTCGCGGGATTTGCGCACCAGCCTCGAAACTCCGCGTCTGCTGCGCCTTCCGGCATACGCCCAAGGTGCGCGATATGAAGACCGCGGCATGCCCGCACCCATTGAGGTAACCTGCAAGGCCCCCGGTCTTCGGGGTGCGACGACGATCACAGCAGCCCCCGGTAGCGGGCATCGGAATTCGGGGACGACAACCTATTATAACGGCGTCAGCGTCACCACCATGCCCCTGACGGGGAACAGGAGTTCGATCTCGCCCTGGACCTACGGCAGTTCGACCATGGTGATCCTGTCGCCCTAGACCTGTCTTACGGAAGGACAGGCAGGCAAGTTCCACTTGCCTGCCGCCGTCCTGACCCTGAAATCACCTGTCCAGAACCTCGGCCTGTTCCAGATACACCTCGGCCACGCCCCGCAGGCGCGCCGGGTTGTCGCTTTCCGAGGCCAGGTGAACCTCTTCCAGAACCACGGGCAGGGCGCCGAGCTCCTCGTTGATTTTGGCCAGCGCGATTTCCAGCGTATAGGTGAACTGGTGGATTTCCTCCATGTCCGCCACGCTCAGCGTCTCACGGGCCAGAACCTCCTGCACCTTGTCATTGTAGGTCACGAAATTCTCGACCGCTTCGGCCAGAGTTTCCGAGGGCAGCGCTTCGTAATGCGACACGCCTTCTTCGGCCTTGGCCTGTGTCAGACCGCCCAGCACGATGGCCATTGCGGTGGTCAGAATCTTGACGGAGTGTTTCATCGTTCGTCCTTGTCTATCCGTGTTGCTGGCTGCCGTTCACGTCATCCGGGCCGGATCAGTCGTCCGCCCACATGCGTGTCAGGTTGCTTTTTGCCTTGAAAACCCGGTCGAACGCCGGGGTTTTTCCCTGATCTTTAAAGATCGCGCGCGCCGCGACATCCAGATCGTGCAGCACCTCGCGCCGGGCCGCATCGCGCACCCAGCTCGTGACCCAGCCCACCACGGCCATGCGTTCGCCGCGCGTCACGGGTTCGACCCGGTGCAGCGCCGAGGTGGGGTAAACCACCACATCGCCCGCATTCAGCCGGATCACCCGTTCCTCGATGGGATCGTCAATGACCAGCCCGCCGCCGTCATACTCATCCGCATCGCTCAGCGGCAGGGTAAAAGACAGGTCCGTGCGCTGCCCTTTCATGATCGGGTCATCCACATGCAGCCCGTATTCCATGCCGGGGCCATAGCGCGACAGCAACAGCCGGGCAAAGTTGCGCGGACGCGCGACCGAGGTGAACAGCTCGTTCGCCATCAGCTTGCCGCGCACCGTATCCAGCACGGCCTCCAGCTCGTCCGTCGGGCGGGCCTGCAGGTTCGACTTCACATCGCGCGCATAGCGCCCGGCGGTGGCCTTTCCGTCCTCGAACGGCAGGTCATTCGCGGCCTCGCGCAGCGCGGCCAGCTCGTGCCGGTCCAGGACGTTCCCGATCACCATGATCATCGGTGTTATTTCAACCTCGCCGCAGCCAGTTCCATACGTGCCGCCGCACCGTAAAGCACACCGGAATCAAGGGTGAAATCGCCCTGCCCCTGCAAGTCTCCGAACACCGCGTCCGTGGCGGCGACATAGCCCTCGAGCTTGTCCGCAACGCCCGCCACTGCCGCATCGCCCGATGCGGTCAGCGCATCCACCTCGTCGGCAACGACCTGCATGAAACCCCAGCTGTCCTGATATTCGTGCAGGTTGCTGATCGAACCGCCTTCGGTCGCGACGGTGTATTCGTCCCCGGCAATCCGGGTCAGCGCGATCAGCCCCATGATCTGCTTTTTCGGAGCCGATGCACCGCGCATCTCGCCGATCATCACCTTGACCAGATCGAACTGCGCCGCGACTTCGGCAGCGTCTTTCCCGGCCTCGGCGGCATCCGCCAGCGCGATGATCTGCGTCTTCAACTCGCCCCGCCCCTCGGCCTGAACGCGTTCGGCCACGGCATCGTATTTTTCCTTGATGGGGTGCCCCATATGCGTCTTGGCGGCTGTCAGATCGCCCGCACGATACAGCGCGAGGCCCGCGCGCAAATGGCCTTCGATGAACGACAGGTCGCGCAGAAAACGCACATCGGGGTCCAGCGCGGCGCCGCCGCCTTCGCCTTCACCCTCGCCTTCTCCTTCGCCCTCACCTGCGGCCTTCTGGTGCCAGCCCGGTGTATCGGCCGTCATTGGCGTCACTGCGGCGGCATGCACCGCCGACCCGGCCATGGCCGCAGCCATCGCCCCAAGCGTCAGGTTGCGCCGAACGGTCACGACCCGGCGTGGTTTGTCAGTGTCTTCTGCCATGATGATCCCTTTGTCAAAATGCCTCATGACGGTTCGGTACTTCAGTTTCGGTGAGTCTGTCAATAATACCTGATATATTTAATCAGTTATTTTTAAGGCCGTCAGAGCGTGCGCCATCAAAAGCCGCACAAACCATTGACCTTTCGATCAAATTTCAACCAACCATCTGGAAAAAAACGATTTTGGAAATACCGCCCAAGGTGACGCAACGGCATAGCACCTTTACTTGCACCCAGAATCGCGACAGTTTCGCGACATGCTCAGGGTCTGACAGTCGACTATTGCCATCAGGCCCTTACCTAACAGGGAGTGATCCAATGAAAACACTACGCAATCTCGCAACCGCCGCCGCAATCGTGCTGGGCACGGCTGCCATGGCCCCGGCGCAGACGCTGAATTTCGCGTATGACGCCGACCCGGTCTCGCTCGACCCGCATGAACAGCTGTCGGGCGGTACGCTGCAACTGTCGCACATGGTCTTTGACCCGCTGATCCGCTGGAACAAGGAACTGGGCTTTGATCCCCGCCTCGCCGCCAGTTGGGAACGGGTGGACGACACCACCATGCGCTTCAAGCTGCGCGAAGGTGTCACGTTCCACTCGGGTAATCCGATGACCGCCGAAGACGTGGTCTGGACCATCGAACGCCTGAAAACCTCGCCCGACTTCAAGGGCATCTTCGCAAGCTGGGTGTCGGCGACCGCCGTCGATGACACCACCGTCGAAATCAAGACGGACGGCCCCAGCCCGCTGGTTCTGCACACCGCCACCTATGTCTTCCCGATGGACAAGGATTTCTACGAGGACGGCGGCGCCGAGATCACCAAGCACGGCGACAGCTTTGCCAGCCAGAACGTGTCGGGCACCGGCCCCTTCACCGTGGCCGAGCGCGAACAGGGCGTGAAAGTCGTGTTCGAGCGGAACGCCGATTACTGGGATGCCGACAGCCCCGGCAACGTGCAAACCGCCGTCCTGACCCCGATCAAGGAAGCGCCGACACGTGTCGCCGCCCTTCTGTCGGGCGATGTGGACTTCATCGCGCCGGTTCCGCCCACCGATCTGGAGCGGATCGAAAACGATGACAACACCAAGCTGGTGACCATGACCGGCACGCGTATCATCACGCTTCAGCTGAACCAGAAGCGCAACGAAGCGCTGGCCAATCCCAAGGTGCGCCAGGCGATGGCCTATGCCATCAACAACGAAGGCATCGTGCAGAAGATCATGAAGGGCTTCGGCACCGTCGCGGCACAGCAATCGCCCGAAGGCTATGTCGGCCATAACCCGAACCTCACCCCGCGCTTCGATGTCGCCAAGGCTCAGGCCCTGATGGAAGAGGCCGGGTATGCCGATGGGTTCTCAGCCACGATGATGTGCCCCAACAACCGCTACGTGAACGATTTCAAGATCTGCGAAGCGGCTGCGGCGATGCTGGCCAAGATCAACGTCAAGATCGACCTGACCACCATGCCCAAGGCGCAATACTGGCCCAAGTTCGACGAGCGCGCCGCCGACATCATGATGATCGGCTGGCATGCGGATACCGAGGATTCGGCCAACTTCAACGAGTTCCTGACCATGACCCCGAACACCGACACCGGCCGCGGTCAGTACAACTCGGGCAACTACTCGAACGCCGAAGTGGACGAACTGACCGTCGCCTCGCTGACGGAAACCGACGCGGCAAAGCGCGCCGAGCAACTCCAGCGGGTCGAGGAAATCCTCTATAACGAGGCCGCGTTCATCCCCCTCCACTGGCAGGACCTGGCCTGGGGCGCGCGCAAGGGCGTGAAGATCGAAGACGTCGTGAACGTCATGAACTTCCCCTATCTGGGCGATCTGGTGATCGAGGAATAATCAGCCAAAAGCACGGGCCGGCAGATTGTCGGCCCGTCTCTAAAATACGCACCGTGTCCCGGCCTCCGACCGGGGCGCGGGCCACGGAGACCTTCCGAAGCTAATGCATATCATCGCCTTTCTCATTCGCCGCGCCATTCAGGCCGTGATCGTGATGTTCGTCATCTCGATCATCGGGTTTTCCATTCAGGACAACCTTGGCGATCCGCTGCGCGAACTGGTCGGCCAGTCCGTCAGCGAACAGGAACGCGAGGCCCTGCGCGACGAACTGGGGCTCAACGATCCGTTTTTCGTGCAATACACCCGCTTTCTGGGCAACGCCCTGCAAGGCGATCTCGGCACGTCCTATTTCTTCAAGCGCCCGGCGCTTTCGGTGATCCTCGACAAGTTCCCCGCCACGTTCGAGCTGGTCCTCGGCGCGGTGTTCATCTTCGTGTCGTTGTCGATCCCCGCCGGCATATACTGTGCGATCAACCGCGAATCCTGGCTCGCACGTATCATCATGACCGGCTCGATCGTCGGCATTTCGGTGCCCGTCTTCCTGACCGCCATCGCGATGGTGTGGCTCTTCGGCGTCGAACTGGGCTGGCTGCCCGCCTTCGGGCGTGGCGATACCTACGAACTGCCCTGGGGCTGGGATACCGGCTTCCTCACATGGGACGGAATCACCCACCTGATCCTGCCGTCGATCACCCTCAGCTCGATCATGCTGCCGCTGTTCATCCGCCTGATCCGCGCCGAGATGATGGAGGCCATGGGCACCGATTACGTCCGTTTCGCCCGCGCCAAGGGCCTGCCCACGCGCCGCGTGCGCTATGTCCATGCCTTCCGCAACACGCTCTTGCCGGTGGTCACCGTGGGCGGGCTGATGATCGGCACACTGATCGCCTACACCATCCTGACCGAAACCGTGTTCCAGTGGCCCGGCATGGGCTTTCTGTTTCTCGAGGCGGTCAACCGCGTCGATACACCTCTGATCATCGCCTACATCATCATCGTCGGGCTGATCTTCGTGGTGGTGAACACGATCGTCGATTTTGTCTACACACTCATCAATCCGATGGTGAAACTGCCGGGGGCGAAAGGCTGACATGATATCGCTCAAGGGATTCATCAAACGCTTCCTGTCCGATCCGGTCGCCATCGGGGCGGGGATCGTTCTTCTGGTTCTGGTGCTGATGGCGCTGTTCGCGCCGCTGATCGCGCCGCAAAACCCCTATGACCTGATACAGCTCGACATCATGGACAGCGAACTGCCCCCGTCATGGCAACCGGGCGGCGACGAACGGTTCTGGCTGGGCACTGACGCGCAGGGGCGCGGCGTTCTGTCCACCATCATGTATGGCACCGGCATTTCGCTGCTGATCGGAATCGGCGCGGTTGTGGTGCAAGGCGTGCTCGGCGTCTCTCTGGGCCTGATCGCCGGATACAAGGGCGGTTGGGTCGACAGTTTCCTGATGCGGCTGGCCGATATCCAGTTGTCGCTGTCCACCCTGATGATGGCCATTATCGCGCTGGCGCTGTTCCAGGCGGCATTTGACGCCAATGTCTATGCAGATTACGCGATCATCATGCTGATCCTCGTGATCGGCATTGCCGAATGGCCGAAATTCGCGCGCACCGTGCGCTCTTCGGTTCTGGGCGAGAAGAAAAAGGAATATGTCGATGCCGCCCGCGTCATCGGCCTGCCCGCGCGCAAGATCATGTGGGGCCATATCCTGCCCAACACGCTGACGCCGGTGCTGGTGATCTCGACCATCCAGGTGGCCGAGGCGATCATGATCGAAGCCTCGCTGTCCTTTCTCGGCCTCGGCATGCCGGTCGACCGCCCCTCGCTCGGGTCGCTGATCCGCTCGGGGTTCGAGTTCATCTTTTCCGGCTCGTGGTGGATCACCTTCTACCCGGCCATCGTGCTGGTGGCGCTGATCCTCGCGCTGAACCTGCTGGGCGACTGGCTGCGCGATGTGCTCAATCCGAAACTGCGACGGGGGGACGACTGATGGCCATGCTCGAAGTACGCGACCTGCATGTCGCCTTTCCCAAAGGCAAACGCGACGAGGTCGAGGCCCTGCGCGGTGTCGGCCTGACGCTGGAAAAAGGCGAACGCCTCGGCGTCGTGGGTGAATCCGGCGCCGGGAAATCCATGCTGGCCTTCGCCATCCTCAACCTGATCGCCGAACCCGGCCGCGTCTGCCAGGGCTCGGTCACGTTCCACGGCGAAAACCTGCTGAACCTCAGCGAGCGCGACATTCGCGGCATTCGGGGCAACCGGATTTCGATGATCTTTCAGGACCCGATGGTTACGCTGAACCCGGTGCTGACCATCGGCACGCAGATGATAGAAACCCTGCGCGCCCATCGCAGGATTTCCGACGCCGAGGCTCGCGAACTATGCATTGAAGGGCTGAAACAGGTCGCCATCCCGTCGGCTGAATCGCGCATGGATGCCTATCCCCATGAACTCTCGGGCGGTTTGCGTCAGCGCGTGGTCATCGCCATCGCGCTGCTGACCGATCCCGAACTGATCATCGCGGACGAACCGACCACCGCGCTTGACGTGACCATCCAGGCCGAAATCATGGCCCTGATCCTGAAACTCTGCCGCGACAACGACGTGGCTCTGATCCTGATCACCCACGATCTGGGTGTCGTTGCCGAAGTGACAGAGAACCTGATGATCATGTATGCCGGAAAATGTGTCGAAACCGGCCCCACACGGCAGATCATCGACGCCCCCTCGCATCCCTACACCGCAGGCCTGCTCAAGGCGCTGCCTCAGAATGCCGGGCGGGGAACGCGGCTTTATCAGATTCCCGGCTCCATGCCGCCGATCACCGCGCTGCCCACGGGCTGCGCCTATCACCCGCGCTGCGAACGCGCGACCGAACGCTGCAAGGCCGAAACCCCGCATCTTGACGGCAGAACCTCCTGCTTCCACCCCCTCAACACAGCCGAGGAGGTCCAATGACCGGCCCGATCGTCGAAACCAAGGGGCTCGAAGTCCGCTTTCCGTTGCCGACCCATTTCCTGAGCCGCGAAAAGCCGGTGCTGCACGCGCTCAACGGCGTGGACGTGGCCATAGAGCCGGGTGAAAGCTTCTGCGTGGTGGGCGAATCGGGCTGTGGCAAGACTACCCTCGGGCGCGCCATCATGGGCCTGCTCGAGCCATCGGCAGGCGAGATATATTTCAAGGGCCAGCGCATCGACGGCATGGACGAGACCACCCGCAAACCCATCCGCCGCGACATGCAGATGGTGTTCCAGAACCCTTACGCCTCGCTCAACCCGCGCCGCAACGTGTTCGACACACTGGCCGAACCGATCCGCCACCTGATGCCCGAGAAATCGGCCTCCGACGTCCGCCAGCAGGTCGAAAACGTGCTGGCCGCCACAGGCTGCGATCCGTCCTGGCAGCGCCGCCTTCCGCACGAATTTTCCGGCGGCCAGCGTCAGCGCATCGCCATCGCCCGCGCACTGGTGACCAACCCGGCCTTCATCGTCGCGGATGAACCGATCTCGGCGCTCGATGTCTCGATCCAGGCGCAGATCCTGAACCTGCTAAGCGACCTTCAGGCCGAGCGCGGGCTGACATACCTGTTCATCACCCACGACCTGAGCGTCGTGGAACATTTCGGCAGCCGTGTCGCGGTGATGTATCTGGGCGCGGTCATGGAACTGGCCAGGGCCGACACCATATTCGACGACCCCAAACACCCCTATACACGCCTCCTGCTCGATGCGATCCCCAAGCTCGAAGGCGGCTCCTTCGACAAACCGCGCACGCCGGGCGAACTGCCCGATCCGGTCAATCCGCCGCCCGGCTGCCCCTTCGCGCCACGCTGCCCCATGGCCGAGGCGCGCTGCCGCTCCGAACGCCCGAAACTGCGCACACTGGACAACGGTACACAGGCCGCCTGCCACTTCGCCGAGTAAGGCGGACCACCCGGCCCGCCTGCTTCATCTTTCGAAAAAATACTCCGGGGGAGTCGCCGCGTGCGGCGACGGGGGCAGCGCCCCCGCCTCCTCTCCGGTTCAGTCCTCGGCCTCGTCCGCCGATGACGCATTCAACAGGCCATACCGCTCCGCGCCAAGCGTCTCGTGCAGCTCGATCTGCGTCTCGAGGAAGTCGATATGCCCTTCCTCGTCCGCGATCAGCTCTTCGAACAGGTTTTTCGACACGTAATCGTTCACGCTGTCACAATGCTGACGCGCCTCGATATACAGATTGCGCGCCTCGTGCTCGGCGGCCAGGTCGGCCTCCAGCGTTTCGCGCAGGGTTTCCCCGATGCGCAGCGGGTCCAGCTTTTGCAGGTTGGGATGCCCGCCCAGAAAGATGATCCGCTCGATCAGTTTGTCGGCATGGTGCATCTCCTCGATGCTCTCCTCGCGGCTCTTGCTGGCAATCTTGCCATAGCCCCAATCCTCCTGCAGGCGGTAATGCAGCCAATACTGGCTGACCGCCGTCAATTCACTTCGCAGCGCCTTGTTGAGATACTCGATAACCTTCTCGTCGCCCTTCATGGTCGTCTCCCTGTGTCACGGCACGGCGCAGGCCGCGCAATTGCATCGGTACTTCAAAGCTGTCACATCCACGCAGCGTGTCAATGAAATGCGGCAGACATCCGCCGCAATCCGCCTTTTTGCCGAGTGCGCGATACACTTTTCCCGGTGTGATCAGAACCTGCGGGTCCGCCGCGCGCATCCAGTCCACCGCGCGGCGAATGTCGCTGTCCCGGATCGACATGCAGTGACAAACGATCATGCCTTTTCCTTGCCTTCTCGATTAATGCCGGGTCACGCTGGCCGGTTCGGGAAACGCCCGCTCCTGCCGCAGCCCCGCCTGATACAGGTACAACCCCGCCTGCCGGGCCGCCTCGGTCATCGGCAACAATAACGGCCCGTCCACCAGCAGGGATGCGATCAGCATCGCGTCTTCACGCTCTCCCGTGGCGGCGACCATGACGAAATGCGCGATAATCGCCTCGTCCGAGTCCACACAACCACAGCGCGCCCCGTGGCGGATCATCGGCCTGCGGCCATGGCGCAACACGATGGTCATCACATCGCCCAGGGCCCGCAAACAGGCCCGCGCCTTGACCGGGCCAAGGGCTGGAGTCAGCAGGGTCATCACGGCCTCGGGGCCATCGCTCCAGCCGCGCAGGCACCGCACCACCAGCGCCTCGGCGTCGAGCAGACGGTCCATGGCAGCCACCGGAAAAGCCCCCACCATTTCGCGATCGTGTTTCATTTCGTCAGGATCAGCTTGCCGGCGCGGGTAATGCGCAACGTGTAAATCTTGCCATCCAACACGATGCTGGCCGTTGTCCCACCCTTGGTCAGGTCGCGGGCGTCATGGCAGGTGGGATCGGGCAGCAACTCGGGTTGCGCCGAGGTCTGGGCACGGATCATCGGCCCACCTCCACGCGATCCAGCAATACCTCGAGCCAGTAGTCGCTGGTCACGCCCCCCTGAAAGGCGGTCGCCATGATCTCCTTGCGCCATTGCGCACGTTCAGCCGCACTATCGCGTGGCGGCGGTGAATGGAAAGAATCGAAAAGAACCATGCCAATGCTCCATGTCTCTGGACAGATAAGGGTGCCGGCTGGCCCGGAAGGGGTGGCTGGGCGAGTCAAAGCTGACAAAATTACTCAGCATTGTCAATTCCGATTCTTTTACTAAGACTTGTGGACGGCAGATTTCCCCTTCGCACCCCCATCCTTGTCTGGCCATGCCGGGCCGCTCTGCCCTATACTGAAGCGAATGGAACCCGGCCCAGCAACAGAAAGGCCAGCATGACCCTTCACACGCGGAGGCAGATGCCGATCACCTTGCGAATGCGCAGCAAGACCGACCTGCGCACACAATTCGCGGCGTTGTGCTATCGCATCCGCAAGGACAAGCCCGAGATCCTGCTGGTCACCACGCGCAACTCGGGTCGCTGGATCATCCCCAAAGGCTGGCCGATGACCGGCAAAACCCCCGGCGAATGCGCCCTGATCGAAGCCTGGGAAGAGGCCGGCGTTCAGGGGAAACACTCCGACCAGTGTATCGGCATGTTTTCCTACACCAAGCTCACCGATCCCGATCAGCCCCTGCCCTGTATCGGGCTGGTGTTCCCGGTCCGGGTCAAATCGCTGGCCAAATCCTATCCCGAGATCGGGCAGCGCAATCGAAAATGGCTGCGCCCGAAAAAGGCCGCCGCACGCGTCACCGAACCGGAACTTGCTGAAATCCTGCGGCATTTCGATCCCCGGCACCTCACGCGCAAATGACGGCCTGCATCTTGACGTTGACGGTTCAGGACATAATTTCGGACGATATATTTCTGGTACACGCATGATTCAGTTTTCCCTCAAATGTAACCAGGGCCATCGCTTCGACAGCTGGTTTCAGTCCTCTGCCGCCTTCGAGAAACTGCAGGCTGCAGGAATGATTTCCTGCGCGGTCTGCGGCTCGACGCAGGTCGAAAAAGGCATCATGGCCCCGCGCGTGGCCGACAGCCGCTCGAAGGCGGACAAGACCGAGCAGCTGCCCGAACAGGATCGCCCGCTCAGCGCCCCGGCCAATCCCGCCGAGCAGGCCCTCGCCGAAATGCGCAAGCAGATCGAAAAGAACTCCGAATATGTCGGCACCAACTTCGCCAGCGAGGCCCGTCGCATGCACAGCGGCGAGTCACCCGAACGCTCGATTCACGGCGAAGCCAAACCCGACGAGGCCCGCAAGCTGATCGAGGACGGCGTGCCCATCACCCCCCTTCCGTTCATGCCGGGCCGCAAATCCAACTGAGTCCCGAAAGGATACCGCCCATGCATATCGTGATCACCGGAGCCAATCGCGGCATCGGACAGGCCCTTCTGACGCGCTATCGCGCGGCGGGCCATGACGTGACCGGCACCTCCCGCAGCACCGATGGCGACCTTGCCGCGCTCGATGTCACCGACCCGGGCAGCGTCGCCGCCTTCGCCCGGCAGCTTGACGGGCGGGCGGTCGATCTTCTGATCTGCAATGCCGGCGTTTATGCCGACAAGGGCCACAGCCTGCCCGATGGCTACCCCGCGCAGATGTGGGCCGATACCTTTGCCACCAACGTGACAGGCGTGTTCCTGACCGTTCAGGCGCTGCTGCCCAATCTCAGGGCGGCTCGGGAAGGAAAGGTGGCGATCATTTCCAGCACCATGGCCAGCGATGAACTGGCACCGGGCGGCAGCTATATCTACCGCTCGTCCAAGGCGGCGGTGCTGAACCTCGGGCGCAACCTGGCGGTCGATCTCAAACCCGACGGCATCGCCGTGGGCATCTATCACCCCGGCTGGGTGCGTACCGATATGGGCGGGGACGCCGCCGACATCTCGGTGGACGAGGCCGCCGATGGCCTGGTCGCCCGGTTCGACGCGCTTGGCCCCGCCACCACCGGCTGTTTCCAGACATGGGACGGGCACGACCACCCGTTTTGATCTGCACCGCACGAAACCGCATGTCAGGACGGCCGAGCGGCATTGTCGCTCTTGCCCTCGCCCGCAACCCCGCGTAAACCGCCTGCGATTGCTGACAGGGACGCAGATATGCCCGTTCTCGTGATGAAATTCGGCGGCACCTCCGTCGCCACGCCTGACCGCATCCGCCGCGCCGCCAAACGCGTGGGCGTCGAGGTGGCCAAGGGCTATGACGTGATCGTCATCGTTTCGGCCATGTCCGGCGAAACCAACAAGCTGGTGGGGTACGTCAGCGAAACCTCGCCGCTCTACGATGCGCGCGAGTACGACGCCATCGTCAGTTCGGGCGAAAACGTCACAGCGGGGCTGATGGCGTTGACCCTGCAGGAAATGGACGTGCCGGCGCGCAGTTGGCAGGGCTGGCAGGTGCCGGTGAAAACCACCTCGACCCATTCCGCCGCCCGGATCGAGGAAATTCCCACCGACAACATCAACGCCAAGTTCGGCGAAGGCATGCGCGTCGCTGTCGTGGCGGGCTTCCAGGGCATCAGCCCCGAAGGCCGGATCACCACGCTTGGCCGGGGCGGGTCGGACACCACCGCCGTCGCCTTTGCCGCCGCTTTCGATGCCGAACGCTGCGACATCTACACCGATGTGGACGGCGTCTATACCACCGATCCGCGCATTTCCGGCAAGGCGCGCAAACTGGACCGCATCGCCTTCGAGGAAATGCTGGAACTGGCCTCGCTCGGGGCCAAGGTACTGCAAACCCGTTCCGTGGAACTGGCCATGCGCTATAATGTCAAACTGCGCGTGCTCAGCAGTTTCGAGGAACAGTCAGACGACGCAGGCACGCTGGTCTGCGCCGAGGAGGAAATCATGGAATCAAATGTCGTCAGCGGCATCGCCTATTCGCGCGACGAGGCGAAGATGACCCTCATCTCGGTCGCCGACCGCCCCGGAATCGCCGCCGCCATCTTCGGCCCGCTGTCCGATGCGGGCGTCAACGTGGACATGATCGTGCAGAACATCGCCGAAGAGGGCCGCACCGACATGACCTTTTCCTGCCCCACCGATCAGGTGCTGCGCGCCGAAAAGGCCCTTGCGGACGCCAAAGCGCGTGGCGACATCAACTATCACGATCTGGTCGCCGACACCAACGTGGCCAAGGTCTCTGCCGTGGGTATCGGCATGCGCAGCCAGTCGGGCGTCGCCGCCAAGATGTTCAAGACGCTCAGCGATGAAGGCGTGAACATCAAGGTCATTGCAACCTCCGAGATCAAAATTTCCGTCCTGATCGACCGGAAATACATGGAACTTGCCGTGCAGGCACTGCATGATGCCTTCGAATTGGACAAAGCGGCCTGAACACGGCACCTTTTGCCGGAACGAATAAGGGGCCAGATACACCGCAACGCCCCGGGGACGGCACATTGCAATGACGCAGGACTTCGAGACCGACAGCCGCCAGATGCTGGGCCGCCTTCGCGCCGTCATGGCCGAAGACGCCGCCGGCCAGCAACGGCTGGACAGAATCACGACACTGATCGCCGAGGAAATGCGCACCGAGGTGTGCTCGATCTACCTGTTTCGCGACGAGGACACGCTGGAACTCTGCGCCACCGAGGGCCTGAATCCCGGCGCGGTCCACGAAACCCGCATGAAACTGGGCGAGGGCCTCGTGGGCCGCGTGGCCCGCACCGGCAAGATCATCAACACCGATGACGCCCCCGGCACGCGCGGCTTCCGCTACATGCCCGAAACCGGGGAAGAGGCCTATTCGGCCTTTCTCGGGGTGCCGATCCAGCGGCTTGGCGAAATGCTGGGCGTTCTGGTGGTGCAATCCAAGGACGCCCGCTCCTATTCCGACGACGAGATATATGCCCTCGAAGTCGTCGCCATGGTCATCGCCGAAATGGCCGAACTGGGGGCCTTCGTCGGCGAAGGCGCGGCGATGTCCGCACGCCACCAGCAACCCGTGCTGTTTCGCGGCACCGGCGGGCAGGAAGGCGCGGCGCAGGGCCATGTCTGGCTGCACGAACCGCGCGTCGTGGTCACCAACCCCATTGCCGACGATCCGCATCGCGAACTGGAACGCCTGCGCGAATCCGTGGACGAGTTGCGCATCGGCGTGGACCGGATGCTGTCGAACGCGGCAAGCGGCGACAAGGATCAGTTGCAGGTTCTCGAAGCCTACCGGATGTTCGCCAACTCCAAGGGCTGGCTGCGCCGGATGGAAGAAGACATCAGCCGCGGCCTCTCCGCCGAGGCCGCCGTCGAAAAGGAACAATCCACCGCCCGCGCCCGCATGGGGCAGGTCAGCGATGCCTACCTGCGCGACCGCCTGCACGATCTCGACGACCTCAGCAATCGGCTGCTGCGCATCCTGACCGGACAGGGCACCCTGACCGGCGCCGACATGCCCGCCGACCCGATCCTGATCGCGCGCAATATCGGCCCCGCCGAATTGCTGGATTATGGCCGCGCGCTCAAGGGCATCGTGCTCGAGGAAGGCTCGGTCGGCAGCCACGCCGCCATTGTCGCTCGCGCGCTGGCCATTCCGCTGGTCATCCATGCCTCGCGGATCACCACCGAGGCGCTCAATGGCGACCATATCCTTGTCGATGGCGATCAGGGCGCGGTGCACCTGCGCCCCGACGATACCGTGGTCAGCGCCTTTCGTGACAAGATGGCGATGCAGGCGCAGGCGCAGGAACGCTATGCCTCGATCCGCGAAAAACCCGCCGAAACCCTGTGCGGTCAGCGCATCACGCTCAAGATGAACGCCGGCCTGATGGCCGACCTGCCCAGTCTCAAAAGCTCGGGGGCCGAAGGCGTGGGCCTGTTCCGCACGGAATTGCAGTTCCTGATCCGCAATCACATGCCCAAGCGCGCCGAGCTGAGCGAGCTTTACGCCCGCGTCATGGACGCCGCCGGGGATATGCGCGTGGTGTTCCGCACGCTCGACATCGGTTCGGACAAGGTTCTGCCCTACATGAAGGCCGTGGACGAGCCTAACCCAGCCCTTGGCTGGCGCGCCGTGCGTGTGGGCCTGGATAAACCCGGCGTCATGCGCATGCAGCTTCAGGCGCTGATCCGCGCCGCGGCGGGCCGGTCGCTGACCATCATGTTCCCCTTCGTCGCGCAGCGCGAGGAATTCACCGCCGCCCGCGCCGAGATGGACAAGGCGCTCGAACGTGAACGCATCCTCGGCCACCCGCTGCCCGAAAACCTCGAAGTGGGCGCAATGCTGGAAACGCCGTCGCTGGCCTTCGCGCCGGACAGTTTTTATCGCGAGGTCGATTTCCTCTCGATTGGCGGCAACGACCTGAAACAGTTCTTCTTTGCCGCCGACCGCGAAAACGAACTGGTGCGCCGCCGCTATGACACGCTGAATGTCAGCTTCCTGAGCTTCCTTGAGAGTATCGTGCAACGCTGCGCAACCACCGATACCCGGCTCAGCTTCTGCGGCGAGGATGCGGGCCGCCCGGTCGAAGCCGCCTGCCTGGCGGCCATCGGAATTCGCTCCCTGTCGATGCGCCCCGCCTCGATCGGGCCGGTGAAATCCATCCTGCGTCGCACCGACCTGACCGAATTGCGCACCGTCATCGACGACGCCAGCACGCGCGGCGACCAGTCCGTGCGCCCCGCCGTGATGGAGTACCTGCGCGGCAAGCTGTAACTTCGGGACCAGCCAATCCGTTTCGGCGTTTCGTACGAAACAGGGGGGCTTTTGTACGAAAGTCATCGCGCGCCCTGTTAATCCGGCCGTTTTCCGACATCCGCACCGACACGATACCGACGTCATACCGACGCGATGCCGATTGCGGTTTTCCTTGTTAACCAAAGGCTTACAGCCGATTCGCCCGGATCAGCCCCGGCGCGGCGTTCCCCGCCCGATCCGTTTACGGAAATCCTCGACCAGATCGGCATAGTCCCGGTCCGCCTCGATCGCCAAGCGCCGCAGCCCGAAATGCACATGCGCCATCTGCTGATAGTAGCTGGTATAGGCGTAATTCGTCGCCGCCCCCGCCGCTGCACCCAATACAGGCACCGTCTGCGCCGCCAGTTTCTGGCCCAGCACAGTGGCCAGCCGCGGGGCCACCCGCGCAATCAGCCCATTGACCGTCGCCCCGGTCACCGCGACCCGCGTGCTGAGAAAGGCAATGTCGGCCCCGTCATCGTGCTCCAGCGGTCCGGCAGCGGCGAAGACCTGCACGCAGTCGAATCTAACCCCTTGTTCCTGTGGCGAAAATCCATGCTCAATCGCCACGTCCTGTATGGCGCGCAGCAAGACGGTTGTGGTCACCGGCAGCTCGGCCATGGCCGTGGGCAACCCGCCCCAGCCACCTGCCGCCCCCATCGCCGTGGTCACGGCACGGGTCATCCAGCCGGGGCTCTCCCCCACCACCCCGCGCGAGCGATGCGCCACCTCCATCGCATTGACCAGCGCCTGCTCGGTCGCCTCATTCAATCGGCCCCGGATCGCTGCAGGCAAGCGATCCAATAGCCCTTCGGCCCGCCCGCCGATCAGGTTGAGCAATTGAATCCCGGCATTTGACGCCCGCGCATGACGTGCGGCCAAGGCATCCAGCCGCGCCGACACCTCACTGGCATCTATTTGATTTTCAATGATTTCCACGCCACGCCCTCCAATCGGCCACCTCTACAGAAGATCGTGTGACGCCCGGCTGATTTCAAGCGATGCGCGTAACCTTGCCAGCAACCCCTTGCCACGCATCCGGCGTCAACGCGATTCCCAGCACACGGTCAGGGTTGGTGGGCGGCGGCATCTCGATCCCATCCAGCCGCCGGAACCCGAACCGCCCGTAATACGGCGCATCCCCGACCAGCAGTACCCTGTCCCATCCCTGCCGGGCCGCCAGGTCAAGGCTTTCACGGATCAACCAGCCGCCCAACCCCTCACCCTGCCGGGTGGGGTGAACGGCCACCGGCCCCAGCAACAGCGCCTGAACGGCGCCGATCCGAACCGGCCAGAACCGGATTGCCCCGGCAAGAATCCCGTCACCATCGCGCGCCACAAGGCTGAGGCCCCGCACCGGCGGCACCCCGTCACGCAAACGGTAGGACGACAAGGCCTCCCGCCCCGGCGCAAAGCACAGATCGTACAGCGCCTCGACCTCCCACCAGTCCTCTTCTGTTTCGGGGCGCAACTCGAACACCCTGCAACTCCTTGCAAAATCGGCTGGAATTGCGCGTAGCACGACGCTAGGTCTTGCACAAACCCGGAAAACAAAGAGGCGCGCGATGTTTTACAAACCGCAGGACGGTCACGGATTACCGCATAACCCATTCAACGCAATCGTCACGCCACGCCCCATCGGCTGGATCTCGACCCGTGGCGCGGATGGCCGGGACAATCTGGCGCCCTATTCGTTTTTCAACGCCGTCGCCTATGTGCCTCCACAGGTCATGTTCGCCTCGACCGGGGCAAAAGAAGATCGCGGCGACACCAAGGACAGCGTTGCCAACATCCGCGAAACCGGCGTGTTCTGCGTCAACATCGTGGAATACGCGATGTGCGACGCCATGAACCAAAGCTCGGGCCCCTGGGACAAAGGGACAGATGAATTCGAAAAGGCCGGGCTGACCAAGGCCGAATGCGAAACCATCGCCTGCGCCCGCGTCGCCGCCGCCCCGGCCAACCTCGAATGCAAACTGACGCAGATCGTGCAACTGCCCGGTGAGGCGAATTTCACGGTTTTCGGCGAAGTCACCGGCGTCCATATGCGCGACGATTGCCTGAAGGACGGCAGGTTCGACGTGTTGTCCTTCAACCCGCTGTCGCGGATGGGATATCGGGACTACACCGTCGTGCGCGAAGCCTTCAGCCTGAAGCGGCCGGGCGAATAGACCGGCCGATTCATGATATTTTCATAGAAACAATGTTCAGTTGCGCGGAACTGCCCCGGAAAACCCTGCGCTCCGCACGCGATTCAGCGCCGTTTGCAGGTCCGATTGGGTGCGGAAGGGCCCGGTGCGGATCACTGTATAGGTCGCGCCATCGCGGGTGACCTTGGACAAACGCGCTGGCAATCCGCGGTTCGCAATCCGCTCGGCTGCACGGCGGGCATGCACGGGATCGGCAAAGGCGCCGACATGTACATAACGGTGGCTGGCAGCCTGCGGCACGGTTGCCGCAGCCGCCGAGCGGGTCGAGATTACCGCTTGTGCCGCGTCGGCCTTGTGCTTGACCGGCTGGGCCTTCACGCGGCGTTCAGAGCGAACGACACGCACCGGATCGGACACCACCTGCCCTCGGGTCGAGATGGTGACGCCCGCCGCGCGTTGTTCTTCGAAACTGGTGTAAGGGTAGCGCAAACCGGGATATTTATACGTTATATCGCGCCCGGTCGTTCTGTTGATCAGATACCGTGGCACCGTACTGGACCAGGCAACCTCCATCTGCGCCTTGCCTTCCAGCGTCTGATGCGCGCGATAGGGATTCAGGCGGTCGTCGCCCCATACTTTCTTGTAGCCTTGGGGAATATAGGTCCCTCGGGCCTTTTGCTGTTCCTCATAGACATGGCGCGGGACAACCCGAACCTGTTGCCGCGCCATTGGGGCCGAGCGCGGCACCGTGGCATAGCTGCGCGGAGAGGTATAATGCGGTGCCGTATATACCGGCGTCGCCGAAGTAGCCGCACTCTGACGGATCAACCGGACAGGGCGGGTGCTGACACCGGAACCGCCGCCACCCTGAACATATGTCACATGCGGTGCGGCCTGCGGCCCACAACGCACATCGCCGCTTCCCATATACCGGTTGGACACGGCGGACCCACCCTGACAGGCAGAGGCCCCTGTCGTTTCGGCAGGAACGACCCGAACGGTCCTTGCTGGCGTTTTCACGGTTTTGGTGGATGCCGCCACAGTCGGCGCCGGTTTCACGACCCGAACCTTGCGCGCCGGAGCCGTTTGCACCCTGGTATCCCGCACGGTTTTGGCCGCCGTCGGTTTGGGTGTCGATTGCGCCTGCGCGACAGGTTTCTTGCGAACGGTCTGGACGGTCGGCGCGGTGGTTTTGGCCGTCCTGGCAGGGGCCAGCGTCGGCTGGAAGCCGCAAAGCACCTTGCGCGACCGCGACACGCGGGGCACCCACGACACGTTTCCGTCGATCCCGGCCCGGATGAACACGCATCCGTTGCTGTCGACATATTGCCGCCCAGTATACGATGCCGGTGGAAATTCAGCGGGAACCTGCTTATCGGCCAAGGTCTGGGCCTGACCGAACCCGATACCGTAAGAGGCCGCGATCACCGCAATCGCCAGAACTCTTTTCACTCTCATACTTGCCCCCTGAGACAGTCGGGGGCAGAGTGCCTGATTTGTGCCAGCGAGTAAACAGTTTATCGCCTATTTAGTGCCATACATGCGGTCACCCGCATCCCCTAGTCCTGGCAGGATATATCCATGCTCGTTCAGACGCTCGTCCAGGGCGGCCGTGACGATGGGAACATCGGGGTGCGCCTCCTTCATCCGCGCGACCCCTTCGGGCGCGGCCAGAAGACACAGAAAGCGGATATGTTTTGCCCCCGATTGCTTGAGCAGGTCGATCGCCGCAGCCGAAGAATTGCCCGTGGCCAGCATCGGATCGACGACGATCACCATGCGCTCGTCCAGATGGTCCGGCACCTTGTAGTAATATTGCACGGGTTTGAGCGTTTTCTCATCCCGATAAAGCCCGACAAACCCGACCCGCGCCGAGGGGATCAGTTCCAGCATGCCATCCAACAGCCCGTTCCCCGCTCGCAGGATCGAGATCAGCGCCAGCTTGCGCCCGGCCAGAACAGGTGCATCCATTTCCTGCAACGGGGTGTCGATACGGCGCGTGGTCATTTCCAGCTCGTAAGTGACCTCATATGCCAGCAACTGACTGATCTCGCGCAGGAGCTGACGAAACACCGCCGTCGACGTCGCCTTTTCTCGCATGATGGTCAGCTTGTGCTGCACAAGCGGATGGGTGACGACGGTCAGATGCTGTTTCATCGGCGGGTACCTTTCTGGCGCGTGCTGCGTTCCTGTCCTGTCATCTCAGAAAGCGGGCGCAAGGGCAACGGTCATACGCCTTTCCGTACCGGCAGGAAACTGCGTCCGGGCCCTTGTGCGGGCACCCCCAGATGCGCCGCGACCCTGGCCCCGACATCGGCAAAGCGCACCTTTCCGATCTCGCCCGCACCATATCCGGCCACCAGAACCGGAACGCGTTCACGCGTGTGATCCGTACCGGGCCATGTGGGATCGTTGCCGTGATCGGCCGTCAGCAGCATCAGGTCGTCTTTCCTCAACCGCGGCAAGAGCACACCGATCTGGCGGTCGAACCACTCCAGAGCCTTCGCATAGCCCTCGACATCCCGACGATGGCCATAAAGGCTGTCGAACTCGACAAAGTTGGCGAAGGTCAGGCTGCCCTCCTCCGCATGTTCCACCGCCCCGAACAGATGTTCCATAAGCTCGGCATCCGCGCCCTTTGCAACATCGTCAATTCCCTGCATCGAGAAAATATCGCCAATCTTGCCAATGGCATGCACCCTGCGCCCGGCACCTTGCACCCAGTCGCATAAGGTCGGTTCAGGCGGCGGGACGGCGAAATCCCGGCGGTTGGCGGTGCGGACAAAACCGCTTTCGGCATCTCCGGTAAAGGGCCGGGCAATCACGCGGCCCACCCGCATCCGGTGCAGAACCGGCGCCACCGTGCGGCAGAGGTCCAAAAGACGCTCCAGCCCGAAAACCTGTTCATGCGCCGCAATCTGAAACACGCTGTCAGCCGAGGTATAGCAGATCGGCCAACCGCTGCGCAGATGCTCAGGGCCAAGCCGTGCGATGATCTCGGTGCCCGAGGCGTGGCAATTGCCAAGGATACCCGCCACACCGGCGGCCTGCATGACGGCCCTGACCACATCCTCGGGAAAGGCCGGTATCGTATCGGGAAAATAATGCCACTCCCAAGGCACGGGCACCCCCGCCAGTTCCCAATGCCCCGAGGGCGTGTCCTTGCCCTTCGAGACTTCGGTGGCACACCCCCACAAGCCCTGCGGCATACTCCCGAACCCCGGCGCATCAAGCCCCGAGGCCAGCCTGATTGCCGCCCCCAGCCCCAGCCCGTCCAGAACCGGCATATGCAACCCATGCGGACAGGATTGTGCGATATGACCCACGGTATTCGCGCCGGTATCGGGCTTTCCGCTATTGAAAAACTCCCCGGCATCCGGCGCCCCGCCGATGCCGACTGAATCCATCACAACCAGAAACGCACGGGGCATCAGCCCAGCCTTTCGTGGATCAGTGATCGTATTTCGGGATTTTCTTCGGTGATCGTAATCGCCGCCAACAGACGCTCAGCCGCCCTGTCGGCCTGCTCGGGGCGGGCGGCATGGATGCGCAGCAACGGCTCGCCCGCCTCGACCTGCGTTCCGAGCGGCACAACCCTGTCCAACCCGACGGCGGGATCGACGCGGTCACTTTCAACCTGCCGCCCGCCACCGAGACCGATTACCGCCAGCCCCATAGCTTCTCCATCCATCGCGGCGACATGGCCGGCACGCGGGGCTGGCAAATCGCGGATCACCGTGGCCTCGGGCAACAAGCGTGCCCAGTCCTCGACAAAGCGCGTGGGCCCATCCATGGCCGCCACCATCCGGCCAAAATGTTCAGCAGCGCGACCATCGGAAAGAACCGAGGCAATCCGGGCCTTCCCCTCCTCCGCCGTTGCGACCGCCTCGCCCAGAAACAACGCCTGACCGCCAAGTTCGATGCTGAGATCGGCGAGCGGGCCAGCCGCCTGCCCCGTCAACACGCGCATCGCCTCGGGCACCTCAAGCGCATTGCCAAGCGCCGGGGCCAGCGGTTGGTTCATATCGGTGATCATGGCGCTTGTCCTGCACCCTGCGGCATTGGCCACATCCACCAGCGCCGCAGCCAATGCCCGCGCATCTTGCCTGTGCTTCATGAACGCGCCCGAGCCTGTTTTGACATCCAGAACAAGCCCTTGCAGCCCCGCCGCCAGCTTCTTGGACAGGATCGAAGCGGTGATCAGGTCGAGACTTTCCACCGTCGCCGTCACGTCGCGCACCGCGTAAAGCCGCCGGTCCGCCGGGGCCATATGGGCACTGGCGCTGACAATCGCGCAGCCCGCCTGCGAAACCACATGCCGAAAACGCGCCTCGTCCAGATCGACCATGAGTCCAGGGATCGCTTCCATCTTGTCGAGCGTACCGCCGGTATGCCCCAAGCCCCGGCCCGAGATCATCGGCACGTACGCCCCGCAGGCGGCAAGGGCGGGAGCCAGCACCAGACTGACGCAATCGCCCACACCGCCCGTCGAATGCTTGTCGATCACCGGGCCGTCGCACTCCCAGTGCAGAACCGTTCCGCTGTCGCGCATGGCCAGTGTCAGCGCGACACGCCCCTCTTCTCCCAAACCGTTCAACAAAACCGCCATGGCAAAGGCCCCGGCCTGTGCATCGCTGACATGGCCATCGGCCAATCCCCGAGCGAACCATGTCAATTCGTCCGGCGCGGGTGTGTGGCGATCACGAACCCTGGCGATGATCATGCGCGCATCCATCTCTCAGCCCCGCGGCAAGCTGATCGAGGCGAAGGCACCGGGCAGCAGCTCTTCCAGCGTCGCGGTAATCTGCCGACCGTTCACCGCCGCCATGATCACCGGCAAATCCGGGTTTCCGAATTCCGCAAGTCGCTGGCGGCAGCCCCCGCAAGGCCGGACGGGTTCGGGACTGTCCGCAATGATTGCCACTTCGGTCAGCACCGTTTCTCCTGCGGCGATCATGGCGGCAACGGCCCCCGCCTCGGCACAGGTGCCCTCGGGATAAGACGCGTTTTCGACATTGCACCCGACATAGATTTCCCCCGAGGCAGCACGCACCGCCGCCCCCACCTTGAACCCAGAATACGGTGCATGGGCATTGTCACGCACAGCGCGGGCATGCTCGATCAATGTCATTGACTGTTCCCTGCTTCATCCGCGGCGAAACCGCAAACCGGGTTTAACATTGCGTCTGGCGACCGCAGGATGCAAGCTGTCCATATATCGCCACGCAGGCGGGATTGCGCGTGCCAAAAAATAGTTTAACACTAAACTAAATGCTGCGAGGGAGGATTTCCATGACCGACAGCCACAAGGACAGCCTGCGTCAGGCGGCTTTGACCTACCATGAGTATCCCAAACCCGGCAAACTGGAAATCCGCGCCACCAAGCCGCTCGCCAACGGTCGCGATCTGGCGCGGGCCTATTCCCCCGGCGTGGCCGAGGCCTGCCTCGAGATCAAGGACGATGCCGCAAACGCCAGCCGCTACACCGCGCGCAGCAATCTTGTGGCCGTGGTCACCAACGGATCGGCGGTGCTGGGGCTGGGAAATATCGGTGCGCTAGCCTCCAAACCGGTGATGGAAGGCAAGGCAGTTCTGTTCAAGAAATTCGCCGATATCGACTGTTTCGATCTGGAAGTGGACGAAAAAGACCCCGAGAAACTGGCCGATATCGTTTGCGCCCTCGGACCGACCTTTGGCGCGATCAATCTGGAAGACATCAAGGCCCCCGACTGTTTCATCGTCGAGAAGCTTTGCCGTGAACGCATGGATATTCCCGTCTTTCACGACGATCAGCACGGCACGGCCATCGTTGTGGGCGCGGCCGCCACCAATGCGCTGCATGTGGCAGGGAAGAAATTCGAGGATATCAAGATCGTCAGCACAGGCGGCGGGGCGGCGGGTATCGCCTGTCTGAACCTGCTGTTGAAATTGGGCGTCAAACGCGAAAACATCTGGCTGTGCGACATTCACGGGCTGGTCTACAAGGGCCGCGCCGAGGACATGAACCCGCAGAAAGAGGCATTCGCGCAGGACACGAACCTGCGTACACTCGACGATGTGATCGAAGGGGCGGACATGTTCCTTGGCCTCTCGGGCCCCAAGGTTCTGAAACCCGTGCATGTGAAAAAGATGACCGACCGGCCCATCGTTTTCGCTCTGGCAAATCCCACCCCTGAAATCATGCCCGACGAGGCGCGCAGCGCCGCCCCCAACGCCATCATCGCCACCGGACGCAGCGATTTTCCCAATCAGGTGAACAACGTACTGTGTTTTCCCTTCATCTTTCGGGGCGCACTGGATGTAGGCGCGACAGAAATCAATGATGCCATGCAGATCGCCTGCGTGGACGGCATCGCCGAGCTGGCGCGCGCCACCACCAGCGCCGAGGCTGCTGCGGCCTATCAGGGCGAACAGTTGAATTTCGGAGCCGACTACCTGATCCCAAAACCGTTCGATCCGCGCCTGTCGGGCATCGTCTCGACCGCCGTTGCCCGCGCCGCGATGGAGTCGGGCGTCGCCACACGCCCGATAGAAGACCTGCGCGCCTACAAGGCCAATCTGGACGCCAGCGTTTTCAAATCCGCCCTGCTGATGCGCCCGGTGTTCGAGGCCGCCGCGACCGCCTCGCGCCGGATCGTCTTTGCCGAAGGCGAGGACGAGCGCGTGCTGCGCGCCGCGCAGGCCATTCTGGAGGAAACCACCGAACACCCTATCCTGATCGGGCGGCCTTCGGTGATCGACCGCCGCTGCGAGCGCCTGGGGCTGGAAATCCGGCCCGGTCGCGATTTCAACGTCGTGAACCCCGAGGACGACCCCCGCTATCGCGACTATTGGGGCAGCTATCACGACCTGATGAAGCGCCGGGGCGTCACGCCCGATCTGGCCAAGGCCATCATGCGCACCAACACCACCGCAATCGGCGCGGTCATGGTGCATCGCGGCGAGGCCGACAGCCTGATTTGCGGGACATTCGGCGAGTACCGCTGGCACCTGAACTATGTCACGCAGGTTCTGGGCAATCACGAATTCCGCCCGCATGGCGCACTTTCCCTGATGATCCTGGAAGATGGGCCCCTGTTCATTGCCGATACACATGTGCATTCTCTGCCCACGCCCGAACAGCTGGCCGAGGTCGCCATCGGCGCGGCCCGCCACGTGCGCCGGTTCGGGATCGAACCGAATGTCGCTTTCTGCTCTCAATCGCAATTCGGCAATCAGGCCGAAGGGTCGGGGAAACGGCTTCGGGCCGCGCTGGAAATTCTCGACGCCAAAGCGCGCGATTTTGCCTATGAAGGCGAAATGAATGTCGATGCGGCGCTAGACCCCGAGCTGCGCGGGCGGCTTTTGCCCGACAACCGAATGCAGGGGACAGCCAATATCCTGATCTTTGCCCATGCCGATGCGGCCTCGGGCGTGCGAAATATCCTCAAGATGAAGGCCGGCGGGCTCGAAGTGGGGCCGATCCTGATGGGAATGGGCAACCGCGCCCATGTGGTGACTCAGGGCATCACCGCGCGCGGCTTGCTGAACATGGCAGCCATCGCGGGAACTCCGGTTGCCCATTACGGGTGAGTCGACGGAACATGGCGAATCTGGCTCGGGCGTAATGACATGACTTTGCAGCGGGGAAGTTTGCAAATTTGCAGAACTCGCTCACTTTTTCAAAAAGCCTCCTCTTAATTGGGGGTTTGCAAAAATTTGCAAGCCTGTTTCGCCGTTTCCTGCAAATCTCCTGCGGTAATCTGTCCTGCAATGCGCCAACTCTCTTGCCGCAGCCCGATCCCGTCCGTAACACAACTGCACAAGACCGGAGGAGGATACCATGGCATACGAGGACATCTACGAAGGCTGGAAGCAGGACCCCGAAAGCTTCTGGATGGAACAGGCCCGGGCGATTGATTGGGACACCGCCCCCGGCAAAGCTCTGTTCGACAAGGGCGACGATCTGTACGAGTGGTTCTCCGACGGCATGGTCAATACCTGCTATAACGCCGTGGACCGCCACGTCGAAGCCGGTCATGGCGCACGCACGGCGATCATCCATGACAGCCCGATCACCGGCATCAAGCAAAAGATCAGTTACGCCCAACTGCGCTCACGCGTGGCGCGTCTGGCCGGGGCCTTGCGGGCCAAGGGGATCGAAAAGGGAGACAGGGTCATCATCTACATGCCGATGGTTCCCGAAGCGCTTGAGGCGATGCTGGCCTGCGCGCGGCTTGGCGCGATCCACTCGGTGGTCTTTGGCGGGTTCGCCGCGCACGAACTGGCCGTGCGCCTCGACGACGCCAAGCCCAAGGCGATCATCGCCGCCTCTTGCGGATTGGAACCGGGCCGCGTGGTGCACTACAAACCGCTGCTGGACGGTGCAATCGACCAGGCCACACACAAACCCGATTTCTGCGTGATCTTCCAAAGGGAAGAGGAGGTCGCCCACCTGGAAGAAGGCCGCGACGTTGACTGGCACGCCTTCCAGTACGGTGTCGAGATGGCCGATTGCGTTCCCGTCGAAGGCAACCATCCGGCCTATATTCTGTACACCTCCGGCACCACCGGCGCGCCCAAGGGCGTCGTTCGCCACACGGGCGGACATCTGGTGGCTCTGAACTGGACGATGAAGAACATCTACAATGTCGATCCGGGCGATGTGTTCTGGGCCGCATCGGATGTGGGGTGGGTCGTGGGGCATTCCTATATCTGCTATGCGCCGCTGATTCACGGCAACACCACCATCGTGTTCGAGGGCAAACCGGTGGGCACGCCCGATGCGGGCACGTTCTGGCGCGTGATTTCCGAGCACAACGTGCGCAGCTTCTTCACCGCGCCCACGGCCTTCCGCGCGATCAAGCGCGACGATCCCAAGGGCGAGTTGATCAAGGATTACGACATCTCATGCCTGCGCGCGCTGTATCTGGCGGGCGAGCGCGCCGACCCCGACACCATCGAGTGGGCGCGCGATATCATGGGCGTTCCCGTCTATGACCACTGGTGGCAAACCGAAACCGGCTGGACCATCGCAGGCAACCCGGCAGGGATCGAGGCGCTGCCGGTCAAGACCGGTTCACCGACCGTGGCGATGCCTGGCTATGACGTGCAAATCCTGGACGAGGCCGGCCATGAAATGCCTGCGGGGGAACTCGGTGCGATTGCCGTGAAACTCCCCCTGCCCCCCGGCACCCTGCCGACGCTCTGGAACGCCGAGGACCGGTTCCGCAAATCCTATCTGGACACCTTCCCCGGCTATTATGAAACCGGCGATGCGGGGATGAAGGACGAAGACGGCTATCTGTGGATCATGGCGCGCACCGATGACGTGATCAATGTCGCGGGCCATCGCCTGTCCACCGGCGGCATGGAAGAAGTTCTGGCAGCCCATCCCGACGTGGCCGAATGCGCCGTGATCGGCGTATCGGACGAACTGAAAGGGCAGTTGCCGGTTGGCTTCCTGTGCCTGACCAAGGGTGTGAACCGCGACCATGCGGAAATCGTCAAGGAATGCGTCACCATGGTGCGCGACCAGATCGGCCCTGTGGCGGCCTTCAAGCTGGCCGTTGTGGTGGATCGTCTGCCCAAGACGCGTTCGGGCAAGATCCTGCGCGCTATCATGGTCAAGATCGCGGACAGCGCGGACTTCAAGATGCCGGCCACCATCGACGATCCTGTAATCCTTGATGAAATCAGGGACGCGCTGCAAACCATCGGGTATGCCAAGACCTGACACAGGGCAAATTGGAAGGGGTGCGCCGATAGCGCGCCCCGCCTTACACGAATTGTTCGCGCAGCAAGCGTTCTTCCAGGCCGTGGCCGGGATCGAACAGGATGCGATGCTCCACTTCGGATTCCGAGCAGATTTCGACCCACAGCACATTTTCTACCCAGATACTGTCGGCATCCGCCATGACCGGGCGTTTGGCAGGGTTGATCACGTCAAAGCGCACATGAGCGCTTTTGGGCAGCAATGCGCCCCGCCAGCGGCGCGGGCGGAATGCGGCGACCGCCGTCAGCGCCAGAACATCCGACCCGATCGGCAGAATCGGCCCGTGGGCAGAGTAGTTATAGGCCGTCGACCCGGCGGGTGTGGACACAAGCGCACCATCGCAAATCAACTCCTCAAGACGCAAACGCCCGTCTATGGTGATCCGCAGCTTGGCCGCCTGGGGCCCGGCGCGCAACAACGACACCTCGTTGATCGCCAACGCCTCGTGCATTGTGCCGTCAGCGCATTTTGCCTTCATTGACAAGGGGTTGATCACCTCTTCCTCGGCAGCGGCCAGACGTTCACGCAGATCTGTTTCGGAATATTCGTTCATCAAAAAACCGACGGTGCCGCGATTCATGCCATAGACAGGGGCGGTCAAATCCTGAGTTCCGTGCAGGGTTTGCAACATGAACCCGTCCCCGCCAAGCGCCACGATCACGTCGGCCTCGGCCTCGGGGACATTGCCGTAACGCCCGATCAGCGCCGCCCTGGCCGTCTGGGCCGACGGCGCATCACTGGCAACAAAGGCGATCTTTCTGTCCATCTGTGCAGCGTCCCGTTTCCAAAGCGCGTCTCGTGGGTCGGATCGAACCACATTTCCACCTGTTGCGCCAGTAATGCCGGTACGACAAGCTCATTTGTCGCTTTAAAACCTTCCAAGCCCGCAGAGTTTCCGATAGGAAATCATCAAAGTCACACGGACGGAGTTGCCGCAATGCCTCATGATGGAAACCAGCCCTTTGTCTCCGAAGGGTTCTTTACCGAATCCCTTGCCACACGCGATCCAGAGATCGCCGAGGCCATCGGCCTGGAGCTTGGCCGCCAACGCGACGAGATCGAACTGATCGCCAGTGAAAACATCGTCTCGGCCGCCGTGATGGAAGCCCAGGGCAGCGTAATGACCAACAAATACGCCGAGGGCTATCCCGGCCGGCGGTATTATGGCGGCTGCCAATTCGTTGATATTGCAGAAAACCTTGCCATCGAACGCGCCTGCAAGCTGTTCGACTGCGAGTTCGCCAACGTACAGCCCAACTCGGGCAGCCAGGCCAATCAGGGCGTATTCACCGCGCTGATCAAACCCGGCGATACCATCCTGGGCATGAGCCTCGATGCGGGTGGTCATCTGACGCACGGCGCTGCGCCCAACCAGTCGGGCAAGTGGTTCAATGCCGTGCAATACGGTGTGCGCAAGCAGGACAACCTGATCGACTACGATCAGGTCGAAGCGCTGGCCAAGGAACATAACCCCAAGCTGATCATTGCGGGCGGTTCGGCCATCCCGCGCCAGATCGACTTTGCCCGTATGCGCGAAATCGCCGACATGGTCGGGGCTTACCTGCATGTGGACATGGCGCATTTCGCCGGTCTGGTCGCTGCGGGCGAACATCCCTCGCCTTTCCCGCATGCGCATGTGGCCACGACGACCACGCACAAGACCTTGCGCGGCCCGCGGGGCGGCATGATCCTGACCAATGACGAGGCGATTGCCAAAAAGATCAACTCGGCCATCTTCCCCGGCATTCAGGGCGGCCCGCTGATGCATGTGATCGCCGGCAAGGCCGTGGCCTTTGGCGAGGCGCTGCGCCCCGAATTCAAGTCGTATATTCAACAGGTTGTGAAGAACGCGCAGGCGCTGAGCGATCAGTTGATCAAGGGCGGGCTGGATACCGTGACCCACGGCACCGACACCCATGTGCTGCTGGTCGACCTGCGGCCCAAGGGCGTCAAGGGCAACGCCACCGAAAAGGCGCTTGGCCGGGCGCATATCACCTGCAACAAGAACGGCGTGCCGTTCGACCCTGAAAAGCCGACCGTCACCAGCGGTATCCGTCTGGGTTCGCCCGCAGGAACGACGCGCGGATTCGGCGAGGCCGAGTTCCGCCAGATTGCCGACTGGATCGTCGAAGTGGTCGACGGGCTGGCCGCGAATGGCGAAGAGGGCAACAGCGAGGTCGAGGAAAAGGTGAAAGGCGAAGTCGCGGAACTGTGCAAGCGCTTCCCGCTGTACCCGAACCTTTAAGCCCCTGTTTCAAAAGTAAATTAATGCCCCGCGCGGTTCATCTGCGCGGGGCTTTTTCATGGCAGAGCACGGGATGGTAAGGTGGTGTTAACCTGTTGCCTCCAGATTGGCTGCAATCAGATCGCACCGCGCCACCACAGAAAGGCCAGGATCACGGCGCCCAGCAGGATCAGGTTCAACACGACACTACCCAGAACCGACAGGACCGCATCCTTGCGCCGTTCCTTCGGGTCGATGTCCTTGAGCGTATCGCGCAGCACGGTCATGTCCCGGTCAAGCGCGGCCTGATTGACCAGCCTCGCCAGTTTGGGATGCGCCAGTTTGGTCTGGGCGGATGTGATCCGGCGGCCCGCATTGCGCGCATAGCGCGGCAAGCGCCGCCCGGCCCGGCGCAGTTTCACCGCAAGGCTACGCCCGCGCGTGCCAAGACGGTCGCGCAAGAGCTGCTCCAGCTCGGTGACAGGGTCGGATAGTCTCTGTGGGTCGATCATCAATGCCTCCGGAAGATGCAGCATACCCCGCGGACGCAGCTCGCTCAACAGGGCTGGCGCAAGGGCTTTGTCCCGGTTATCAACGGCTTATGCTGAACCTTATTGAACATGGCACAAAGACCGACCGGCCCGGATTGTTGATCGTTCACGGGCTTTACGGCTCGGCGCGAAACTGGGGCGTGATCGCGAAACGGCTGTCCGACGCGCGGCAGGTGGTCGCCGTGGACATGCGAAACCACGGGCTAAGTCCTTGGTATGATACACATTCCTACCCGGACCTTGCCGATGATCTGGCCAGGGTTTTACAAAATCTTGACGGGCCGTTCGATGTGCTGGGGCACTCGATGGGGGGGAAGGCGTCGATGGTGTTGGCGCTGACGCGGCCCGAACTGGTGAATCGCCTGATCGTGGCAGATATTGCGCCTGTGTCCTATACCCACACCCAGATACAGTATATCGAGGCGATGAAAGCTGTCGATTTGTCGGCTATCGAAAAGCGTTCGGACGTGGCGGAGCAGTTGGAGAGGCTTGTCGACGATCCGACCCTGATCAGTTTTTTCACTCAATCTCTTGATATAAAAGAGAAAAAATGGCGCCTGAACTTGGATGTTCTGGCCGCCGAGATGCCGAAAATCCTGTCGTTTCCCGATATGACCGGCAAACACTATGACGGCCCTGCCCTGTTCCTTTCGGGGGCGGACTCGGATTACGTAAAGCGGGAATATCGCAATGACATCAAATCGCTATTCCCCAAGGCGCAGTTCGCGAAAATCCCCGGTGCGGGGCATTGGCTGCATGCCGAGAAACCCCGCGAATTCGAGGCCGCGATCCGCACCTGGCTGGGCTGAGTTTCGTACGAAACGTACGAAGTGTACGCGCGTTTCGTACGAAAATCGCCACTCCAGCGGACAGGTGCGCCCAACATAGACGCAATGGCCCGCTCAGTCGCCTGAATAGAGTTCCCGCGCGACCAGCCAGGCCACCGGAATCGCCGCGACGAATCCGGCGATGGAGGAATAGATCACAGGCATCGTGGTATCGTATCCGGCGGCCAGAGCGGCAATCATCGCCGACCCGGCAAAGGTGGTGCCGATGAAAAGGTAAAGAATGAGTCCCAAACGCAGCATGTCGTGCCCTCTTGGCTGGTAAAGCTCGCGCGTGGACTCATGTTATCGAAACGCAATGTCGCGCACCTTGATCTGGGTCAGGTTCCGTCACCATGCATCGCGCGCGCCACCAGCCACGCCACCGGAAAGGCCAGCAGGAACCCGGCCAGCACCGCACCCGCCAGGGCCCATGCGCCGCCCTGCCCGATGACCAGCAACACGACAATGCCGACCCCGGCAAGGGTAGAGCCGATGAACAGGTGCAGGATGATCGTCAGCCAGAGCATGGCGCGCCTTTCGCTTGGGTACGCCCGCACGGGTATACCGGCAAGTAAAGACGCGCCTTGATCCAGGTCAGCGTTTCTTGACGAACTCGGTCAGGATGACGATGCGCTGGCCTTCGACACGGCCTTCGATATGGGCGGGATTGTCGGGGACGAGCGAGATGTTGCGCACCGCCGTGCCGCGCTTGGCGGTGAAGCCCCCGCCCTTGACCGGCAGGTCCTTGATCAGGACGACGGTATCGCCCTGCGACAAGGCCGCGCCGTTGCTGTCGCGGTGGCCGCTGTCCTGCGGGACGTTGTCGGCCCATGCGCGGGTGTCGTCATCAAGCCAGAGCTGATCGGCCAGATCCTGCGCCCAGCCGTGCTCGGGGGCCAGACGGGCCAGCATCCGGGCGGCCAGCACCTGCGTGGCCGGGTCTTCGGACCACATGGAGGACGCAAGGCAGCGCCAGTGATCGGGATCGGGGGTGCCGTCGATCTGTTCGGCGCAGGTCGCGCAGATTTGCGCGCTGGCCCCGTCTGGGCCGCCAGGAACGGGATGGGCGATCAGCGGGGCGTCAGACGAACAAAGGGCACAGGTCATGGCAGGTATCCGGGTTGGTTGAGATACCTGCGGTATAGGCGATGCGAACGGGGGAATAACAGGAAAAACGGCCCCGTGAGGCGCAGAAGGTCGAGGACGGTGGCCTGCGGGCTACGGGAAGGCATTGCCTTGGGCCGCATGCGCGCAAACCCGTTCTGCCCCGTGCGACCTGCGCGGGGGCGGTATCGGATGCCGCGTGGCTTCAGGCCTCGGGTGCGTCAGACTTCCGGCGCGTCGGGATCGGGCATCAGGCTGCCCTTGCGCCGCGTGTGATCGAAATCGGGATCGTCCCGTTTGATCCAGCGCGACACCACATAGGACACAGGCCATGTCAGCACCAGCCCGAGCAGGATCGCCCCGGCGATGGCGGGCCAGCTGTAGTAGCCCAGCCCCAGAACGACGATCAGGAAGCTGCCGGTCAGGGTGGGGCCCACGGCGAGGATGAGAACAAGGCTCAGTCTGTCCATTTGAGGACCTCCTTTCGTCTCAATCCCTTAAATATGGGGGCTGCGGGGCGGCGATGCCACGAATCTCAAGCGGACGTGAGGGGATGTGCCCGCCGCCCCTACTCTGTCATTCGATGCCGAGCATTTCCTTGGCCTGCCCCAGTGTCTCGACCGAGGCCGCGTGATCGCCTGCGGCGTGCAGCTCTTCGCCCTCGGCGCGCAGGGCCTTGACCTCGGCCATCTGCTCGTCGGAAAGCTGCGCGGTTTCCAGCGCCGCGTCGATCTTGGACATGTCCATCGGGCACTGGCTGGCCACGGCCGGAGCCGCGATCAGGGCAAGGATGGCGGTGAATGCGAAATGTTTCATTGGTTGGTCCTCCCGTTTTGGTTGGTACTTAGGGAGATAGGACGGCGGAGGGGCTCAGGCGAATGGATCGGCGGGATGGTGCCGAGGGGGGCAGGTGGTGCGCCAGTTGGCCGGAGGGTGGGCACCGGGCGATACGATGCATTCGGACCGACCAGCCGCGTCGGGGATAGCGGGTGAATGTGGCGTGGCGGTGCGCAGTGAATGCGCACCCTACGTTGAGTCGTGTTCAGACGGGGTGGGCCTGTCACGCCTGGAGTGGATCACTCATCCATCTTGAGCGCTGAGATGAACGCCTGTTGCGGGATTTCCACCTTGCCGAACTGGCGCATCTTCTTTTTGCCCGCCTTCTGCTTTTCCAGCAGTTTCTTTTTGCGGGTCACGTCGCCGCCGTAGCATTTGGCGGTCACGTCCTTGCGCATGGCCGAAAGGGTTTCGCGGGCGATGACCTTTCCGCCGATGGCCGCCTGGATCGGGATCTTGAACATGTGGCGCGGGATCAGCTCTTTCAGCTTTTCGCACATGGCGCGGCCGCGCATTTCGGCCCGGTCGCGGTGAACCATCATCGACAGCGCGTCGACGGGTTCGTCATTCACCAGCACCTGCATTTTGACAAGATTGTCCTGCCGGTAGCCGGTGATTTCGTAGTCAAACGACGCATAGCCCTTGGTCACCGATTTCAGGCGGTCGTAGAAATCGAACACCACCTCGTTCAGCGGCAGGTCATAGACCACCATCGCGCGGGCGCCCGCATAGGTCAGGTCCATCTGGATGCCGCGCCGGTCCTGGCAGAGTTTCAGAACGTCGCCGAGGTATTCGTCGGGCACGAGGATCGTGGCCTTGATGCGCGGCTCTTCGACGTGATCCACATAGGTCAGGTCGGGCATGTCGGCGGGGTTGTGCAGCTCCTGCATGGAGCCGTCTTTCATGAAGATGTGATAGACGACCGAGGGCGCGGTGGTGATCAGGTCGATATCGTATTCGCGTTCGATCCGGTCGCGGATCACCTCGAGGTGCAGCAGGCCCAGGAAGCCGCAGCGGAAGCCGAAACCGAGCGCGGCGGAGCTTTCCATTTCGAAGGAGAACGAGGCATCGTTCAGCGCCAGTTTCTCGATCGCGTCCCGTAGGCTTTCGAATTCGGCGGAGTCGACGGGGAAGAGGCCGCAGAACACCACCGGGACCGAGGGTTTGAAGCCCGGCAGGGGCGTTTCGCAGGGGCGTCTTTCATGGGTGATCGTGTCGCCCACCTTGGTGTCGCGCACCTGCTTGATCGAGGCGGTGATAAAGCCGATCTCGCCCGGACCCAGTTCGTCGACGACAGTCATTTCCGGGCGGAACACGCCGATGCGGTCGATGCCATAGGTGGCGCCGGTTTGCATCATGCGGATCTTGTCGCCCTTCTTCATCACCCCGTCCATGATCCGCACCAGCACGACGACGCCAAGGTAGGGGTCGTATTTGCTGTCCACCAGCATGGCCTTGAGCGGCGCGCTGGCGTCGCCCTTGGGCGCGGGCAGGTGGTGAACGATGGCTTCGAGCGTTTCGCGGATGCCCTGCCCGGTCTTGGCCGACACCGGGATCGCGCCCGAGGCGTCGATGCCGATCACGTCCTCGATCTGTTCGGCGACGCGGTCGAGGTCGCTGGCGGGCAGGTCGATCTTGTTCAGCACGGGGATCAGTTCGTGATCGGCCTCGATCGCCTGATAGACATTGGCCAGCGTCTGGGCCTCGACCCCCTGGGTGGAGTCGACCACCAGCAGAGAACCCTCGACCGCGCGCATGGAGCGGGAGACCTCGTAGGCGAAATCCACGTGGCCGGGCGTGTCGATGAGGTTGAGCACGTATTGCTCGCCGTTTTCGGCAGTATAGTCGATGCGGACGGTGTTGGCCTTGATGGTGATTCCGCGCTCGCGTTCGATATCCATCGCGTCCAGAAGCTGTTCCTTCATGTCGCGTTCGGCCACGGTGTCGGTCATCTGGATCAGACGGTCGGCGAGCGTGGATTTCCCGTGGTCGATATGCGCCACGATCGAGAAATTGCGGATATGCGAGAGCGGTGTCATGGTAGGGGATATGCGGTGTATTTGCGTGGGGGTCAATGGGCTGCGTGAGGGGGCCGCGGCCTTTGTGCATCTGGCCGAACGCGGTTTTTGCCGCGGTCCGGCGAAATCAGCGAAAGGAGGCCCGACATGAGCGAAGCAACCGCCATTCAGGCCCGGATCACCGGGCGGGTGCAGGGGGTGTCGTTCCGGGCGTGGACGCAAGCGCAGGCACAGGCACGCGGGCTGGCCGGCTGGGTGCAAAACGAGCCGGACGGGACGGTGCGCGCCTGGATCGAAGGGCCGCGCGATATGGTGCAGGGTATGCTGGCCACGCTGCATGAGGGGCCTTCCGTGGCGCGGGTGGACCGGGTGGACAGCACCGAGGCCGCGCCGGAAGGGTTCGAGGGGTTCGAGATACGGCGGTGAGGGGGCTGGGCGCCTTGTCAGCGGGGGATGGCGGAACCTTGAAAAGGTTCCGGGCCGATTTCTTTTGAAGAAATCGTTTTCCTAGCCCGAGCGCGCGCCGATCAGGCGGGTCATGTCGAGCATGCGGCAGGAAAAGCCCCATTCGTTGTCGTACCAGCCGAACACCCGCAGCAGCCCGCCGGTGGACACGGAGGTTTCCGGGCCGCTGAGGATCACCGACTCGGATCGCCCGCGCAGGTCGGAACTGACCAGCGGCTGATCGGTCCAGCCGAAGACGGGCGAGCGGTCGGCGGCGGCCCTGAACACGGCGTTGACCGCGTCTTCGCTGACGTCCTCGCGGGTTTGCACCGTCAGGTCGATACAGGACACGCTGGCGGTGGGCACGCGGATCGCGCGGGCCTCGATCCGGCCTTTCATGTGGGGCAGGACAAGGCCCGTCTGGTGTTGCGCGCTGGTGGTGGTGGGCACCATCGAGAGCGCCGCGGCGCGGCTGCGTTCGGGGGCGCCACGGGGTTTGTCCACGGTCGGCTGGCTGCCGGTATAGCAATGCACGGTGGTCATCTGGCCGCTGATCACGCCAAACGCATCGTCCAGCAGGCGCACCAGCGGCGCCAGCGCGTTGGTGGTGCAGGAGGCGTTCGAGATGATGCGCTCGTCCTCCAGATCGTCCTCGTTCGCGCCGAGCACCAGCGTGATGTCGGCCTCGGCGGAGGGCCCCGAAACCAGCACGGCCGCCGCGCCCGCCTCGAGCCCGCGTTCGGCCATGGCGCGGGCGCCGCCCATGCCGGTGCATTCCAGCACCACGTCCACGCCCGACAGGTCCAGCTTGCGCAGGTCGTATTCCGAGTGGAAGGGGATCGCGCGGCCATCGACGGTCAGCGCGCCGTCCTGCCCGGTGACGGTGCCGGGCCAGGGGCCGAAAACGCTGTCATACTGGAACAGGTAGGCGCAGGTGGAAAGCGGTTCGATCTCGTTGATCAGGACCAGTTCGATGTCCGGTGCGTCGCGCAGCAGGATACGCAGGAGCGTCCGGCCGATACGGCCGAACCCGTTAAGGGCGACGCGGATGGGACGGGATGGCATGGGCGGGTCTCCGGCTGATCTGACGTGGCGCCACCCTGACGCGGGAGAGCGGGAATGCCAACCGGGAATGCACGGCCTAGGGTCAGGACCCATTAATCCTGCACCACCGGTTTCCCTGATTTTTCCGCTGACAAGGCACAGCTCCGCAGGAATAGTGGTTCTATTTCAAGGAGATGTAACGCAGATCAGAGGGAAAATCAGGGAAATCCTTCGGACGCGCGGAGCGCTGCAAAGCAGCGGCTTTGACCGCTTGGAATTGACGCCGCCAGTCCCGGCGCGTTCAAATCCTCTGCTTTATTGCCCTTCGCGCGCCGGTGGTGCAGGATTAATGGGTCCTGACCCTAGTCCCCGAACGGTTCGATCAGGTCCGGGCCGCTGGCGCGGTTCGAGTTCACGCGCGGGTCCACGCGCCAGAAGGTCAGCGCGTCATCGGGGGCCGCGCGCATCAGCGTTGCCGCACCGTGGCCCGCCTCGCCCAGCCAGAGCGGCCAGTCTTCGGGGGCGACGATCACCGGCATGCGGTGATGGATGCGCGACATGGGCGTATTGGCGGCGCAGGTCACGATAGCACAGGTGGTCAGCCGGTCGTCGGCCTGTCCCCAGTCCTGCCAGATGCCTGCGAAAGCCAGCGGCGTGTCGTCCGTATGGCGAATGAACCACGGCAAGCGGTTGCCTTCGGTGTCCTTTGTCCATTCGTAAAACCCGGTGGCCGGGATCAGGCAGCGCCGTTCACGGCAGGCGGCGGCAAAGGCGGGTTTTTGCGCGATGGTTTCGGCACGCGCGTTGATCAGCAGCGGGCCATCGGTGGGCGAGGCGTACCAATGAGGCAGGAATCCCCATCGCATGGCGCTCAGGCGGCGCTGGCCGCCTGTGACGCTGACCGAATGCACGGGGTTGGTCGGGCAGATGTTGTAATCGGGCGTCGGAGGCAGATCGTTGGCCGGGGCCGCCGCGAACAGGCGTGCCATGGCATCGGTGGGCAGAGTATTTGCGATGCGCCCGCACATCGCCCCTACCCGGTTTTGAGGATCGAGGAATAGAGCAGCAGCCCCCAGGGCGCTGTGGCCTGTTCGATCTTGGACCAGAGCGCCCCCATGCCGATGGGGTCGGTGCCGGTGTGACGGGCGATCTCGCTCAGGCTGCGCTGACCGTTGATGGCGGCGATCAGCGGCGCGGCCTGTTTGGGCAGGGCAAGGCGGGTTGTCGTGGTGGCGAAGCTCATTTTCGGCTGCTGGCCCTGCGCCACGGCCTGCGCCAGGGCGCGCGGGTCCACCCCCTTGAGATGCGGGATGAGGGCGCGGTTGCGGCCCGTGGCGGGCGGGCGGGCCTGATCCGCCGCCACCGCATAGCCCACATGGGTCTTGATCGTGCCGTTCAACTGTTCGGCTACGGCCATCGCCTGAATATCGCTCAGGTGGCCGGGCCGGTCGGCCAGGCGCGACAGGTCGTAGAGCGCGGGCATGGTGAAGCCCGACAGCGCCCAGCCGGTGGCCTGCATCGTATCGGCCAGTTCGGTGACGCTGAAGGCGCGGTCCTGGCTGTGCAGGAGCAGGTCATAAAACCCTGCATCGCTGTCCTTGTGGTCGCCGAGATTTGGGTTTGTGCGAAACGGGTGGCCCTGGGGCAGGTTTTCGATCAGCTTGCGCGCCTGCGCCAGACGGTCCTGGGGTGGCAGTCCGTCGTAAAGCGCGCCGAACGCCGCCTGCAACGGGTAGACGCCGGATCGGCCATAAGGCGCGTAGACCATGAAACCCATGCCGCCCCCCGGCGCCAGCGCCGCGCGCAGGGCCGAAAACCCCGCCGCCGGATCGGGCAGGTGGTGCAGCACGCCACAGCAGTCGATGTAATCGAATGCCCCCAGATCGGGCGCATCCAGCAGGCTGCCGGTGATGAAGGTGATATTGTCGAGGTTGCGCGCGCTTGCCCGCGCCTCGGCCACTTTGCGCGAGGCGGCGGACAGATCGACATAGGTGATCTGCGCCGGGCGGCGGGCCTGTTTCATCAGCGTGGCCAGTTGGATCAGCCCGTCGCCGGTGCCCCCGCCCGCCACCAGAACGCGCAGGGGGTGCGACCAGTCGCGCTGCCCCTGAAACAGGAAATGGTCGATTTCCAGCGGATGCGAGGGCGAGCCGGTGATCAGGCGTCTGGCCTCGTCCGCCGGATCGCGTTCGGGGTAAGGGTAGGCTTCGTACTGATCCTTGACGGTGGTCATCGGCGGGTCTGGCTCTGGTTCGTGACAGGCGCGACCATGCCCCGTTTGGCGGCGGATGCAAAGGCGGAAAGCTGTGGTTGGGGGGATGGGTGCGGTTCATGACGGCGCGCAAGGCGCGCCTTTATTCCGGGCAAGTTGACGCCTCCCCCCCCGCAGGCGACTGTTTGACGCTTGACCGATCCGCAGCGGCAGGGCATCACCGGCCCCATGCTGATCTACAAGATATTCCGTGCCGATGAATGGCAGGCGCTGCGCGAGGCGGGCACCAGCACCGGCGCGCCGGTCGATCTGAGCGATGGCTATATCCATTTCTCGACCGCCGAACAGGCCCCGGAAACGGCGGCCAAACATTTCGCGGGCGAGGACGGGCTGATGCTGCTGGCGATCGAGACCGACAGGCTGGGCGATGCGCTGAAATGGGAGCCCTCGCGCGGGGGCGCGTTGTTTCCGCATCTTTATCGCGAGCTGCGGCTGGAAGACGTGCATTGGGCGCAGCCGCTGCCGCTGGACGGCGGCGCGCATCAGTTCCCGGCGGGGCTGTCGTGACCGCGCTGGAGCGGCTGGGGCTGACGGCCCTGCACCGGCTGGAGCCCGAGACCGCCCACAAGGCGGCGCTGATGGCGTTGCGCGCGGGGCTGACGCCCCTGCCCGGCCTTGTCACCTCGGAGCGGCTGCGCTGCACGGTGGCGGGGCTGTCGCTGGCCAACCCCGTGGGGCTGGCCGCCGGGTTCGACAAGAACGCGCAGGCGCTGAGCCCGCTGTCGCGCGCCGGCTTCGGATTTGTCGAGGTCGGGGCCGTCACGCCGCGCCCGCAACCCGGCAACCCCCGCCCGCGCCTGTTCCGGCTGGCCGAGGACCGGGCGGTGATCAACCGCTTCGGGTTCAACAATGAGGGCATGGAGGCCGTGGCGCAGCGGCTGGCCAATCGTCCGCGCAATGCGGTGATCGGGCTGAACCTCGGGGCGAACAAGGACAGTGCCGACCGGGCCGAGGATTTCGCCCGCGTGCTGGCCCATTGCGGGCGGCATCTGGATTTCGCGACGGTCAACGTGTCCAGCCCCAACACCGAAAAGCTGCGCGACCTGCAAGGCGCCGAGGCGCTGGCGCAGCTGTTGCGCGGGGTGATGGAGGCGCGCGACGGGCTGCCCCGTCCGATCCCGGTGTTCCTGAAGATCGCGCCGGACCTGAGCGACGGCGAATTGTCGGAAATCGCGGATGTGGCGCGGGCGTCGGGCCTGTCGGGCATCATCGCCACCAACACCACGCTGGACCGTGACGGGTTGCACGGGCCGCATGCGCAGGAAAAGGGCGGGCTGTCGGGTGCGCCGCTCTTCAAGAAATCGACGCGCGTTCTGGCGCGGCTGTCGCAGCTGACGGCGGGGGAGATGCCGCTGATCGGCGTGGGCGGCGTGGGCAGCGCCGAGCAGGCCTATGAAAAGATCCGCGCCGGGGCCAGTGCGGTGCAGTTGTATTCGGCGCTGGTCTACGAGGGGCTGTCGCTGGTCGAACGCATCGCGCGGGGGCTGGACGGCCTGCTGGAGCGTGACGGGTTTGCAAATGTGGCCGATGCGGTCGGCACGGGACGGGACGAGTGGATATGATCACGATCTGGCACAATCCGCGATGCAGTAAATCCCGGCAGGCACTGGCCCTGCTGGAAGAGCGCGGCGAAGAGGTAACGGTGCGCCGCTATCTGGACGATGCGCCGGATGCCGATGCCTTGCGGGCAACGCGCGACACGCTGGGGCTGCGCACCATCGAGATGATGCGCACCGGCGAGGCGGTGTTCAGGGACCTGGGCCTGTCGAAAACCGATGACGACGAGGTGCTGATCGAGGCGATGGCCGCCAATCCGAAGCTGATCGAACGGCCCATCGTCTTTGCCCGTGGCCGTGCGGTGATCGGGCGGCCACCCGAGCGGGTGCTGGACATTCTGTGACGGCTTTTCAGATCGCGGAAACCCGCCTAGATTCCCCAAACGCATGACGAAACCGGAGGGCGGATGACAGGCAGCGGGGCAAGTGCGCGCAGACCGCACGGCATAAGGAGCTGGATCGACGCGGTGGTGTTCGATCTGGCGCGGCAGATGCGCTGGACCTTCCTGCCGCCGCTGATGGTCTATTTCGCCGCCGGGTTTTCCGGGTTGACCGGGATCGTCGGCACGTTCTTTGTCAAGGAATACCTTGATCTGTCGGCGGCCTATCTGGCCGGTCTGGCGTTCTGGGCCGGGCTGCCCTGGGCGCTGAAAATGCCGCTGGGGCATCTGGTGGACATCATCTGGCGCTGGAAATGGCTGCTGGTCTATCTGGGCGCGGGGCTGATCGGGCTGAGCATGATCATCATGTACCTGGTGATCACGCAGACCGCGATGATGGAAGCCATCATGCCGGTCAACGCGTGGTACATCACCTCGTTCCTGCTGAGCCCTTGCGGACTGGTCATTCAGGATGCGGTGGCCGATGCCATGTCGGTCGAGGCGGTGCCGCGGGTGGACGCGGCGGGCGCACCGATCCCCGAAGAGCAATCGCGCGCGCTGCATGTCACCATGCAGACGCTGGGCCGGTTTGCGCTGATTTCCGGCACGGTGGCGGTGGCGGTGATGAATATCTGGATGTTCCGCGGCATCGAGGCGATGGACGCCACCGCCAAGGCCGAGACCTATGCGACGATCTACCTGCTGGCGCTATCGATCCCTGTGGTGTCGGTCAGCGGTGTGGTTCTGGCCGGTATCCAGAAATACCGGGCGCGACATAAAATGCTGCGCAAGGGGCTGAGCAATGCCGAGACCGACGCCCTGTTCGAGCGCCCCGACGAGGACACCAGACCCAACCCGTGGTATTTCATCGGCGGCGGGGCCTTTGTGGCGCTGACGCTGGCGGTGGGGCTGGGACAGGTGCCCTATGGGCAGGAGATCGTCTTTGCCGGGTCGATGACAATCGTCCTGCTGCTGATGCGCCAGTTGATCGCAGTGCTGACACCCGCACAGGCGCGGGCGCTGATCGGGACGGCGACGATCATCTTCATGTTCCGCGCGGTGCCACGGCCCGGCGACGGGATCATATGGTTCAATATTGACGTGCTGGGCTTCGATCAGCAATTCCTGTCGGTGCTGTCGCTGATCACCTCGGTGCTGACGCTGGTGGGGATGGTGGTGCTGCGCCCGATGATGGCCAGCCGCCCGATCGTGTGGATCGTGGCGATGCTGGCGGTCGCGGGGGGCGTCCTGACCCTGCCCAATATCGGGCTGTATTACGGAATTCAGGACATCACCGCCCCGCTGACCGGCGGTGTGGTGGACGCGCGCTTCATCGCCATTCTGGACACGGCGGTGGAATCGCCGCTTGGACAGGTGGCGATGATCCCGATGCTGGCCTGGATCGCGCGCAATGCGCCGGAAAACCTGAAGGCGACGTTTTTCGCGGTCATGGCCTCGTTCACCAACCTGGCGCTGTCGGCGTCGAGCCTGACGACCAAATACCTGAACCAGATCTTCATCGTCACCCGCGAGGTCACCGACCCTGCAACCGGGGCGGTGACGATTCCGGCGGATTATTCGCAACTGGGCATCCTGCTGATCGTGGTCACGGCGATCACCGTCGGGGTGCCTCTGCTGGTGATCTGGCTGGTGCAGCATTCGCGCCTGCGCACAAGCGACTGAGCCTGCTCAAAAGATGCGCCTGCGCGGCACATCATGCATTCTGCGAGGGAAGGCGTACCGCGCGTTCCAGTGCCGGGTAGCGCGCGGCCAGCGTGGCGGCGCGGGCGACAAAGCTGATGAGCAGGGCCAGCCAGAGACCGTGATTGCCAAAGGCCGGGACAAGCAGGGCCACGGCGGCGGCATATGTGGCAAGGCTGAGCGCCATCATGTTGCGCATGTCGCGCGTACGGGTCGCCCCGATGAACACCCCGTCGAGCATGTAGGAGCCGAGCCCGAGGATCGGCGCGGCCACCATCCACGGCAGGTAGCTGCGCGCGGCGGCCTGTACGGCGGGCACTTTGGCCATGGTGTCGATGATCCACGGCCCGAGCGTGGCGAAGCCGAGGGCAAGGGCGATCACGCTGATCAGGCCCCATTGGCTGCTGACCAGCGCCGCGCGGCGCAACTGACCCGGCGCGTGGCGGCCCATGGCGTAGCCGACCAGCACCTCGGCGGCGAAGGCGAAGCCATCCAGCGCGTAAGAGGTGATTTGCAGGAATTGCAGGAGCACCTGATTGGCCGCCAGCGTGACATCCCCGAAATCCGCCCCCAGAATCAGGAAGGAGACGAAAATCGCCTGCAACATGAGCGAGCGCAGGAAGATATCGACATTGACCTGTGCCATGCGTTTGAGTGCGGGCGCGTCGAAAACGCGCGTCCAGTCGCGCCATGCGGGCACGGCAAAGGCATCGCGGCACAGCCACAGCCCAAGCGCCAGCCCGCCCCATTCCGCCACGAAACTGGCCAGCGCCACGCCCTCGACGCCCCAGCCGAGGCCAAGCACGAACCACAGGTCGAGCGCGATGTTGACGCTGTTCATCCCCAGTTGCACGAGGAGCACCGCACGGGTGCGCTCGAGCGCGATCAGCCACCCCGTGATGCCGTAGAGCGCGATGATGGCCGGGGCGCTCCAGACCCGAATGGCAAGGTAATCCCGCGCAAGGCTTTCGACTTCGGTGCTGGCGGGTGTCAGCAGGAACGCCCCTGAAAACAGCGGCAGTTGCAGCACGATCACCAGAAGCCCGCCGGCCAGCGCGATCATCAGGGCGCGCGTCAAAAGCGCCGCCACTTCGCCCTGCCGCCCGGCCCCGTGGGCCTGGCTGGTCAGGCCGGTGGTGCCCATGCGAAGAAAGCCGAACACCCAGTAGAGCGACGACAGGATCACCGCCCCGATGCCCACCGCGCCGATGGGCGCGGCCTGCCCGAGTTGCCCGACGACGCCGGTATCCACCGCTCCGAGGATCGGAACGGTGATATTGGCCAGCACGATCGGAATGGCGATTTTCAGGACGCGGGCATGGGTGATCGCGCCCGCCGCTGTCTCAGCCATCGCGGCGCGGCATCAGGAAATGGCCCGACGCCTGCGCGAAGGGGCGCGCGCGGTTGTCCTGCCAGGCCTCGACATGGACGCTGGCATAGCGCCGCCCCGAGCGCGCCACCTGAGCGCGCGCATAGGCATCGCGCGGCAGGCCCGAGCGCAGGTAATCCACGGTAAAGTCGATGGTCTTGGGCAGGCGGGGCAGCTTGCCCTGCGCCAGATCGTCGGGATCGAGCGCGCCGCTTTCGATCTGGTCCCACAGCATCGACCAGCTGAGGCCGATGATCGCCGTGACTTCGAGAAACGCCGCCGTCGCGCCGCCATGCAGGGCGGGCAGGATGGGATTGCCGATCAGCCTGTCGGCGAAAGGCATGATCGAGGTCAGTTCATCCCCGCGCCGGTCGAATTCGATGCCGAGGAACTGGATATAGGGCACGCCGTGGACAAGCGCGTTCAGCGCCGCGTCGCGGCGTTGCTTGACCACCTGAACGGGTTCGGGACGGGGGCGCGTCATCACTTGGCCTCCACGGTAAAGGTGCCGGTGGCGGTGGCGACGGGGCGGTCGTCGTCGTCGTCCATGGCGCGGGCGCGCACGAAGGCCACGGTGCGGGTGATGTGATAGCATTCGGCATGGGCGCGGATGCGCTGGCCGGGCGTGGCGGGGCGCATGTAGTCGATCCGCAAATCTATGGTCGCGGTCGCGCCGGGATTTTTCGGGTGGCTCATGGCCGCCGCCCCACAGCAGGTATCCATCAGGGCCGACACCGCACCGCCGTGAATCACCCCGGTGTCGGGATCGCCGATGAAGCGTTCGTCATAGGCCATGGAGATTTCGGCGGTGCCGTCCCCGATGTCGGTCAGTTCCATTCCCAGTGCCTGCGAATGGGGAATGGCGCCGATGAACTGTTCTGCGATCCTAGTCTTGTCGACACTCATGCGGTTTTCCGGCCCTCTGATGTGTTGCGCGCCCTTTATGGGCCCGAAAGCGATGCGGCTGCAAGTGTGGCGGTTGCTCTTGGCCGGGCGCGGGTCTAGGTTTGGCCCGAGGAGCGATTGCCGATGTCCGAAACCCGCCTGTCATTCAAGGAAATGTGCGCCCGGTTCGACGTGACCCCGCGCACCCTGCGGTATTACGAGTATATCGAGCTTCTGACCCCAGAGCGCGAGGGACGGTCGCGGTTTTACGGCCCGAAGGAGATCGCGCGGATGACGCTGATCCTGCGGGGGCGCAAGTTCGGCTTTGCGCTGGAGGAAATCCGGCAATGGCTGCTGATCTATGAACACGACGGCACCGAGGCGCAGATGCGCGCCTGGATCGAACTGGCCGACCGGCAACTGGTCGAACTGGCCGAGCAGAAGGCGCAACTGGACGACACCATGAGCGAACTTCAGGCGCTGCGCGACGAGACCGAAGCCAGCCTGCCCTGAGCCACAAGACGCGACCGGATACGCCCTGCCCTCGTCTTGTCCGCGACAGAAAATTACCCGCGACTGCGATTGACCTTGGGTGATGTTACGTAAACTTTAAAGTGACGTGACGTATCTCTTACGTCAACGTGATGCGCTGTTGTAACGATGGGGCGGATAAACCAGTTGTGCCGGAAACGGACAGATTGGGCATATGAAACGATGACCGAAGACACGATGACAATCCGCCAGATGTGCGACGCCTTCGAGGTGACGCCGCGCACCCTGCGTTTCTATGAATCGAAGGAACTTCTGTTTCCGCGCCGCGAAGGCCAGAAGCGCCTGTTCACCAGACGCGACCGCGCGCGGCTGAAGCTGATCCTGCGCGGCAAGCGGTTCGGATTCCGGCTGGAGGAAATCCGCCAGTTGCTGGACCTCTACGACAAGGGCGACCAGCAACTGACGCAGCTCAGCCGCGCCTATGACATTGCCGGAGAACGGCTGGTGGAGCTGGAGCGTCAGCGCGACGAGCTGACCACCGCCATCACCGACCTGCGCGACCAGATGAAGTGGGGCGAAAAGATGATCGCCTCGATCCGTCAATCGAAGAAAGCCGCCGAGTAATCCGGCACCGCACATCAAGGGAGAGAGCCATGCCGACCTATACCGCGCCCACCAAGGACATGCAGTTCGTGCTGCACGAGTTGCTGAATGTCTCGACCGCCGACACCCCCGGCTATAGCGAGCTCGAGGCCGATTTCACCGCCGCCGTTCTGGAAGAGGCGGGCAAGCTGGCCTCGGAGGTCCTGTCGCCGCTGAACACGGTGGGCGACAGCGAGGGCTGCGTTCTGGAAAACGGCGTGGTGCGCACGCCCACGGGGTTCAGGGACGCGTTCGAGCAGATGAAAGAGGGTGGCTGGACCGCGCTGGACCTGCCCGAGAAATTCGGCGGGCAGAACATGCCCTATGTGCTGGGCACCGCCGTGGGCGAGATGTTCTCGGGCGCCAACCAGGCGTTCACCATGTATCAGGGCCTGACCCACGGGGCGGCCTCGGCCATTCTGGTGCATGGCAGCGAGGAACAGAAGGCCACCTACCTGCCCAACATGGCGTCCTGCCAGTGGACCGGCACCATGAACCTGACCGAACCGCATTGCGGCACCGACCTGGGCCTGATGCGCACCAAGGCCGAACCGCAGGGCGACGGCAGCTACAAGGTGACGGGACAAAAGATTTTCATCTCGGCCGGCGAACACGACATGGCCGAGAACATCATCCACCTGGTTCTGGCCAAAATCCCCGGCGGCCCCGAGGGCATCAAGGGCGTCAGCCTGTTCATCGTGCCCAAGTTCATGGTGAACGAGGACGGCAGCCTTGGCGAGCGCAACGGCGTGAGCTGTGGCAAGATCGAGGAAAAGATGGGCATTCACGGCAACTCGACCTGCGTGATGAACTATGATGGCGCGACGGGCTACTTGCTGGGCGAGGAACACAAGGGCATGCGCGCCATGTTCACCATGATGAACGAGGCCCGCATCGGCGTTGGCATGCAGGGGCTGGCGCAGGCCGAGGTCGCCTATCAGAACGCGGTGGATTACGCGAAGGATCGCCTGCAGGGCCGCGCCGTGACGGGGACCGAAAACCCCGACGGGCCCGCCGACCCGCTGATCGTGCACCCCGACATCCGCCGGTCGCTGATGGATCAGAAATCCTTTATCGAAGGGGCGCGCGCGTTCCTTCTGTGGGGGGCCAAGATGATCGACCAGTCGCATCGCGGCGGGGACGATGACGCCGAGGGCATGGTCAGCCTGCTGACCCCGGTGATCAAGGGGTTCCTGACCGACGAAGGCTTCGACATGACGATCCTTGCCCAGCAAGTCTATGGCGGGCATGGCTATATCGAGGAATGGGGCATGTCGCAGTTCGCCCGCGATGCCCGGATCGCCATGATCTACGAAGGCGCGAACGGCGTTCAGGCGCTGGATCTCGTGGGCCGCAAACTGCCGCAGAACGGCGGCAAGCCGGTCATGGCCTTCTTCGACATGGTCAAGGGGTTCATCAAGGAGAACGAGGGCGACGAGGCGCTGAAGGCGGATTTCCTCAACCCGCTGAAAGAGGCCTCGAAGCACCTTCAGGCGGCGGGGATGTTCTTCATGCAGAACGGCATGAAAAACCCGAACGCGGCGCTGGCGGGATCGTATGACTTCATGCACCTGTTCGGCCATGTCTGCCTGGGCCTGATGTGGGCGCAGATGGCCAAGGCCGCGCAGGCCGCACTGGAGGGCGGTGCCTCGGACACGGCGTTCTACGAAACCAAGCTGGCCACCGGGCGCTACTACATGCAGCGCCGCCTGCCCGCCACCGCCATGCACCTGGCCCGCATCGAAAGCGGCGCCGATCCGGTGATGGCGTTGCCCGCCGAGCGGTTCTAAACTCGGCAACGGAGCATCGCGACGACACGAGAAAGGACAGACATGCCCAAACGCTTTCGACTGACCCGACGGTTCAATGCGGCCATGACCGAAGACGGCTATCGCCGACTCAGGAAATTCGCCGCCGAGGCGGGGCTGGACGAGGGCGAGGCGCTGTCCTTTCTCTTCGAGAACTTCGACAGTGTGATCGACGAAGACACATTCGCGCACCGCCTGCGCATTTTCAATTCGGAGCTCGAGGCGCGCAAACGCTGAGTTGGGAAGGGAGGCCCGGCCATGTCTATCTGGATGACAGACGAGCATCGGATGCTCACCGAGATGACCGCGAAGTTCATCGCCGAGGAATGGGCGCCGCATCTCGAGCGCTGGCGCAAGGCCGGCGAGATGGATCGCGACATCTGGCAACAGGCCGGGGCACTGGGCTTGCTGTGCCCCTCGATCCCCGAGGAATACGGCGGCGCGGGCGGCGATTTCGGGCACGAGGCGGTGGTGTGCATCGAACAGTCGCGCGCCAATCTGGCCAGTTGGGGCAACCCGATCCATTCCGGCATCGTGGCGCATTACATTCTGGCCTATGGCAGCGAAGAGCAGAAGAAACGCTGGCTGCCGAGGATGGTGTCGGGCGAGACGGTGGGCGCGCTGGCGATGACCGAACCGGCGGCGGGTTCGGACCTGCAAGGGATGAAAACCCGCGCGATCCGTGACGGCAACGCCTATCGCCTGTCCGGGCAGAAGACTTTCATCACCAACGGCCAACATGCCGACCTGATCGTGGTGGCCGCCAAGACCGACCCGAGCGAAGGGGCAAAGGGCATTTCCTTGGCGGTGGTCGAAACCGGGAGCGCCGAGGGGTTTTCACGCGGGCGCAACCTCGAGAAAATCGGCTGTCATGCCGCGGATACCTCGGAGTTGTTCTTCGACGAGGTCGAAATCCCGCCCGAAAACATCCTTGGCGGCGAAGAAGGCAAGGGCTTTTACCAGATGATGGCGCAACTGCCGCAGGAACGGCTGATCATCGCCTGCGGCGCGCAGGGCGCGATGGAAGGCGCGGTGGAGCGCACGATCGCCTATGCCAGGGAACGGCAGGCCTTTGGCGGACCGCTGACGCAGTTTCAGAACACCCGCTTCAAGCTGGCCGAATGCCAGACGAAAACGCGGGTCGCGCGCGCCTTTCTGGACGAATGCATCGCCGAGCATATCCGGGGCGAGTTGACCGTGGAAAAGGCCGCGATGGCGAAATACTGGCTGACCGACACCCAGGGCGATGTGCTGGACGAGTGCCTGCAACTGCATGGCGGCTATGGCTACATGGCCGAATACGACATCGCCGAAATGTGGGCCGATGCCCGTGTGCAGCGCATTTACGGCGGCACCAACGAGATCATGAAAGAACTGATCGCGAGGGCGTTCTGATGCGACCGGCGTCAGCCCTGAACGACACGGCCGGACCGGGGGTTTCACACCCCCGGACCCCCGTGGAGTATTTCCCGAAAGATGAAACGGGACAGGTCCACCCTGCCCCGGCCACGGGCCGGCTGGCATCAGGGGCGGGACAGGGCTTCACCTTTCACGCCCATCGGCTCTCCAGCCTGTGGCGCAGCACGGATACTGAGGCAAACAGGTTAATCGCAGGTAAAGGCCACCCGGCTTCATCTTTCCCGAAATACTCTGCGGGGGTGTGGGGGTGCAAAACCCCCACGGCAACGGCAACCGACAGGAGAACCGCATGACCATTCAACTCTATTGCTTTGGCGAGTCGGGCAATGCCTACAAGGCGGCGCTGGCGCTGGAATTGTCCGGGCTCGACTGGGCGCCCGTCTATGTGGATTTCTTCAACGGCGAGACCCGCGGCGAGGCGTTTCGCGAGATCAACCCGATGGGCGAGGTGCCCGTTCTGGTGGATGGCGACGTGACCTTGACGCAATCGGGCGTCATGCAGATGTATGTGACGGAAAAGACCGGAAAATTCGGCGGCAGCACACCGCAGGACGCGCGTGAGGTGATGCGCTGGATGTTCTGGGACAATCACAAGATGTCTTCGCAGGCCGGGATGACCCGGTTCCTGATGAACTTCCTGCCCGAAGCCAAGCGCCCGGAGGGGGTGATCCCCTTCATGCAGGGGCGGCTCAAGGCGGCTTATACCACACTGAACGCGCATCTTGCGGGGCGTGACTGGATCGTGGGCGAGAGCCCCACGAATGCCGATCTGAGTTGCTGCGGCTACCTGTTCTACCCCGAGCCGTTCGGGTTTTACCGCGCGGACTGGCCCGAGATCGACCGCTGGCTTTCGAACATCGAAGGCCTGAGCGGATGGAAACACCCTTATGACCTGATGCCCGGCTCGCCAGCCGACCGGGCCTGACAGAGGAGACGACGATGTCTGACGCCTATATCTATGACGCCGTGCGCACGCCGCGCGGCAAGGGCCGCAAGGATGGCGCCCTGCACGAGGTGACCAGCGTGCGCCTGAGTGCGCAGGTGCTGAACGCGGTGAAAGAGCGCAACAACCTGGACGGTCATGCCGTCGAGGACGTGATCTGGGGCAATGTCACGCAGGTCAAGGAACAGGGTGGGTGCCTGGCGCGCACCGCGGTTCTGGCCTCGGAGCTGGACGAGTCGATCCCCGGCCTTGCGATCAACCGTTTCTGTGCCAGCGGCATGGAGGCCGTGAACCTGGCCGCCAACCAGGTGAAGGGCGGGGCCGGTGACGGCTATATCGCCGGTGGCGTCGAGATGATGGGCCGCGTGGCCATGGGCAGCGATGGTGCCGCGATTGCCGTGGACCCGAGCGTGGCGATGGACACCTATTTCGTCCCGCAGGGGATCAGTGCCGACATCATTGCCACCGAGTTCGGGTTCACCCGCGATCAGGCCGACGCGCTGGCCGTGGAAAGCCAGAAACGCGCCGCCGCGGCGTGGGCAGACAACCGTTTCGCCCGCTCGATCGTCGAGGTGAAGGATCAGAACGGGCTGACCATTCTGGACCGCGACGAATACATGCGCCCCGGCACCGACATGCAGACCCTTGGCGCGCTCAACGCCAGTTTCCAGCAGATGGGCGAGGTAATGCCGGGGTTCGATGCGGTGGCCAAGCTGAAATACCCGCATCTGGAGCGGATCAACCATATCCACCATGCCGGAAACAGTTCGGGCATCGTGGACGGGGCGGCGGCGGTGCTGGTCGGCTCGAAGGCCTTTGGCGAGAAATGGGGCCTGACACCGCGCGCGCGCATTCGCCAGACCACCAAGATCGGCACCGATCCGACGATCATGCTGACCGGCCCGGTGCCCGCCACCGAAAAGGCGCTGGCCGACAGCGGCATGACCATCGGCGATATCGACCTGTTCGAGGTGAACGAGGCCTTTGCCAGTGTCGTCCTGCGGTTCCAGCAGGCCTTCGATGTCGACCCGGCGCTGGTCAACGTCAATGGCGGATCGATCGCGATGGGCCACCCGCTGGGGGCCACGGGCGCGATCATCATCGGCACGTTGCTGGACGAGCTGGAGCGCACCGACAAGGAGGTCGGTCTGGCCACGCTGTGCATCGCATCCGGCATGGGTGCGGCCACGATCATCGAACGCGTCTGAGCGACCGAGTGACAGGAGAGATTGAAATGACTGATTTCACGATGGAAAAAGGCGCCGATGGCGTTGCCGTGATCACCTGGGACACGGTTGGCAAGTCGATGAACGTGATGAACCAGCAGGGGTTCATCGACCTCGATGCGCTGATCGACGACGCCCTGGCCGACGACGCAGTCAAGGGCATCGTCATCACCAGCGGCAAGGAAGGCAGTTTTGCCGGCGGGATGGATCTGAACATCATCGCGAAGATGAAGGAAAGCGCCGGGGACAACCCGGCGAAGGGCCTGATGGACGGGCTGATGCAGACCCATGCCATCCTGCGCAAGATCGAGCGCGCGGGCATGGACGACAAGAACAAGGGCGGCAAACCCATTGCCGCCGCCCTGCCCGGCACGGCGCTCGGGATCGGGCTGGAAATCCCGCTGGCCTGTCATCGCATCTTTGCCGCCGACAACCCCAAGGCCAAGATCGGCCTGCCGGAAATCATGGTCGGCATTTTCCCCGGTATGGGCGGCACCACGCGGCTGGTGCGCAAGCTGGGCGCGATGGCCGCCGCGCCCCTGCTTCTGGAGGGCAAGCTGAACGATCCGAAAAAGGCGAAATCCGCCGGTGTGGTCGATGAGGTCGTGCCCGCGGGTGAATTGCTGGCGAAGGCGAAAGAATGGGTTCTCTCCGACCCCGGCATCGTCAAGCCGTGGGACGAAAAGGGGTACAAGATGCCCGGCGGCGCGCCCTATCATCCGGCGGGGTTCATGACCTTCGTGGGCGCAAGCGCGATGGTCAACGGCAAGACACAAGGCGCGTTCCCCGCCGCCAAGGCGCTGCTGAGCGCGGTTTACGAGGGCGCGCTGGTGCCGTTCGACACCGCGATCAGGATCGAGGCGCGCTGGTTCACCAATGTGCTGATGAACCCGAGTTCGGGCGCGATGATCCGGTCGCTCTTCATCAACAAGGAAGCGTTGGAAAAAGGCGCGAACCGCCCCGATGTGCCCGATCAGACGGTGAAGAAGGTCGGTGTGATGGGCGCGGGCATGATGGGGGCCGGCATTGCGCTGGTCTCGGCGCAGGCGGGTATGGAGGTCGTGCTGATCGACCAGAAACAGGAAGCCGCCGACAAGGGCAAATCCTATACCGCCGATTACATGGACAAGGGCATCAAGCGTGGCAAGGCGACCGAGGAGAAGAAGGCACAGGTGCTTGAGCGCGTCACCGCCACCACGGAGTATGCCGCGCTGAAGGGGTGCGATCTGGTGATCGAAGCGGTGTTCGAAGATCCCGCCATCAAGGCCGAGGTCACCAGGAAGGTGCTGGAGGTCGTCGGCGACGATTGCATCTTTGCCACCAACACCTCGACCCTGCCGATTTCGGACCTGGCCAGGGCCAGCGACAAACCCGGACAGTTCATCGGCATCCACTTCTTCAGCCCGGTGGAAAAGATGATGCTGGTCGAGATCATCAAGGGCAAGGAAACCGGCGAGCGGGCGGTGGCCAAGGCGCTGGATTACGTCCGCCAAATCCGCAAGACGCCCATCGTGGTGAATGACGCGCGGTTCTTCTACGCCAACCGCTGCATCATCCCATATATCAACGAGGGCATCCGCATGGTGGCCGAGGGCGTGACGCCCGCGCTGATCGACAATGCGGCGCGGCAGTTGGGCTTCCCGGTGGGGCCGCTGCAACTGGTTGACGAGACCTCGATCGACCTTGGCGCCAAGATCGCCCGCGCCACCAAGGCGGCGATGGGGGATAACTATCCCGATGCCGCCGTGGACGAGGTGATTTTCTGGATGGAAGGCCTGGGCCGTCTGGGGCGCAAGGCGAAAGCGGGCTTTTTCGACTATGACGAGAAGGGCAAGCGCCTTGGCTATTGGGACGGGCTGACCGACCAATACCCGCATGCGGAAAACCAGCCCGACCTGATCGAGGTGCAGCACCGCCTGATGTTCGCGCAGGTGCTGGAGGCCGTGCGCGCGCTGGAGGAAGGTGTGCTGGAAGACATCCGCGAGGGCGATGTCGGCGCGATACTCGGCTGGGGCTTTGCGCCGTGGTCGGGCGGGCCGTTCAGCTGGCTGGACATCATCGGCACGCCCTATGCCGCCGAACGCTGCGACCAGCTGGAGGAAGCGCATGGCGCGCGTTTCGCCTGCCCTGCCCTGCTGCGCGAGATGGCCGGAAAAACCCAGAGTTTCTACGGACGGTTCGGCAGCAAGGCTCAGGCCGCCTGATCTTTCCGGTCAGACAAGACAAAACCGCGCGTCCCGAACCGGGGCGCGCGGTTGTTTTTTGTAGCTGTGGAGCAGGATCAGGCCGCCGCCGAAGCCACCGGGGGGCGCGGCTCCGCCGGGGCCTGCCTGGTTGTCGCACCGGATTCGATTGCCACGGCTTCGGCAAGGATCACGGCCTCATCGAGCGGCAGAAGCGAGTAGAGCGGCATACCGTCGTCCTTGTCCGCGTGATCCAGAAGGTCGCGCGAGGATGGGGAAAAGAACAACATGCCGCTATCGGCGAAAATCACCTGATCGCTTTCGAAATACAGGACAACCGCCTCGATTCCGTGCCGGGGCGGCACGCGATGCACGCCATCGACCCCCTCCAGCGCCAGCGCGGGGAGAAGTGCGAAGGGGTCGTCATAGACCAATTCGGCGACATCGCTTTCCAGCATCACGCCCTGATTGGGCAGAAGGCGCATCGCCTCGCGATTGCCGACCGCCCCGACCGGCACTTCGAGCGGCCAGAAGCGGGGCGGGCAGTTGGTTTCACCGGACCACAAGGCGCGGCGTTCCACCCGTGTGACGGGTTGCATGCCAGCGTCGAATGTCAACACCTTGTCACCGACAGTGATCGCCTCGACCGGCCTCCACCCAGCGGCCGTGGCAACCCCGGTGCCTTCAAGCAGCCCTGACATCACACCCGTTGCGCCACCGTCGTAGGCGCCGGTCGTGTCTGTCATTCGTTTGGTCCCTTTGGGCTGCAGTACAGACATCCACCCAAACATCTTGTCATCCCCTCGCTCAACCGGTGGCAGCCGGCCTTGTGTTCCGATTGGTTAACAAAAAGTGATTCTCGTGCCGCTCCCTTGCCGAAAACATGGCGGGATTGAGGCATTGTTGACAAATTTCCGTCAATGAAGCGCCCTTATTTCGATTGGCACGAAAGGCGGCACAATTTCATCCCTCGAAACTGTATCCGAAGCGCTCGATATCCTCTGAACACAGGGTTTTCACCATATTTACGTCAGATTCCCGGTAAAACTCCCGGTAGTCGCGGGGCCGCCGCGATTGATTTTCGTGCCGCAGGTCCAGACGGAACCCCAGATGATTCCAAAGCGGTGCGGCGTCCTGCTCCAGATGTTCGATCCGTATGAAGGCGCGGCACTGCTCGGCCCCGTCAGCCATGCGCATGTAGCTGCCATAGGGCGCGTGGCGAAGGGCGGCCTGCGTCTGTGGCGCGTTCAGGAAGCCGCTGAAATCCCGTGCCTTGGCCAGATGGACCGCCGGGTGGTCAAAGCCCTGCTCTTGCAGCCAGTGGTAATAGCTGACCAGCCGGTCCCACGGGTTGCGCACGAGGGTAAAGGTAAAAGCCCCTGCAATCTGGTCGTCTGGGACCAGACCGTGGATATCGGCCAGCGTGGAGTGTTTCCATATCCGCCCCGCCGCCTGTGCATCTTTCAGCCGCCGGCGGCGTTTGCGTGCCTTGGGGGTGTCGCCGATCAGGATGTCATCCTTCATCGCGCGCCCCTCCAGCGCCAGCGCCATCGAGGTGCCGCCGGTCTTGGGGATATGCACGAAGATGTAGTTGCGCCCGCCCGAAATGATCATGATCGCCACGCTAGGCCGCCCGCGGGACCGGCACAAGCGCGCTAAAGGTGCGAAAATGCGGGACATTAAAATTGATTGCGGGAAAAATCCCAATATGGTCGATGGACCGCCGCGTGTCATGAATCATGGGAGGAGCATCATGGGCTGGATGGCAGACGAAACCGGGTTGGGGCGCAACGCTGCCAATTTCGTACCGCTGACGCCGCTGTCGCATCTGCGCCGGGCCGCGCATCTGTTTCCCGATCACGAAGCGGTGGTGTATCGCGGAACACGCCGCAGTTACCGCGAGTATCACGAACGCTGCACGCGGCTGGCCTCGGGGCTGGCCGGGCTGGGGGTGGAATCCGGTGATGTGGTGGCCACGCTGCTGCCCAACCTGCCCGCCCATGCCGAAGCGCATTTCGGCGTGCCCGCCTGCGGCGCGGTCCTGAACACGATCAACACCCGGCTCGAGGCCGGAACCATCGCCTATATCCTTGATCACGGCGGCGCCAAGGTGCTGCTGGTCGATCCGCAATTCCTGCCGGTCGCCGCCGAAGCGTTCGAGGAAATGGAAGGCCTCGCGCCCATCGTGATCGAGGTGGCCGACGATGCCGCCGGGGTCCATGCGCACGGGCATTACATGGAATACGAGGAGTTGCTGGCCTCGGGCGATCCTGGCTTTGAGTGGATCATGCCGCAGGACGAATGGGAAAGCATTGCGCTGAACTATACCTCGGGCACCACGGGGCGGCCCAAGGGCGTGGTATGTCACCATCGCGGGGCGTACCTGATGACCATGGGAACCGCCGTCAGTTGGCCGATGCCGCGCCATGCGCGGTATCTGACCATCGTGCCGCTGTTTCACTGCAACAACTGGAACCACACCTGGATGATGCCGATGCTGGGCGGCACGGTGGTGTGCTGCCGCGATATCACCGCCAAGGCGATCTATGACGCCATCGCCGACGATGGCGTGACCCATTTCGGTGCGGCTCCCATCGTGCTGAACACCATCGTCAACGCAAAGGACGAGGACCGGCGCGAGTTCGACCATGTCGTGGACGTGTTCACCGCCGGGGCCCCGCCCCCCGCCGCCACCCTGCGCGCGATCGAGCCGCTGGGTTTCAAGGTGACGCAGGTCTACGGGCTGACCGAAACCTATGGCCATGTGACCGAATGCGTCTGGCAAACCCATTGGGACGGCCTGAACGACGACGAGAGATACGCCATCAAGGCGCGCACCGGTGTGCTGATGCCGATGATGGAGGACATCACCGCCATGGACCCGGACACCATGCAGCAAATTCCGATGGATGGCACCGCGCAGGGCGAGATCATGATCCGCGGCAATTCGGTGATGAAGGGCTATCTGAAGAATCCCAAGGCCACCGAAAAGGCGTTTCAGGGCGGGTATTTCCATTCCGGCGATATCGCTGTGCAGCACCCCGACGGGTATTTGCAGATCGCGGACCGGGCCAAGGATATCATCATCTCGGGCGGCGAGAATATCAGTTCGGTCGAGGTGGAAGGCGTGATGATGATGCACCCTGCCGTTCTGCTGTGCGCGGTGGTGGCCATGCCGCACGAAAAATGGGGCGAGGTGCCTTGCGCCTTTGTCGAACTCAAGGACGGGGCCGATACCGGCGAGGACGACATGATCGCCTTTGCGCGCGAACGGCTGGCCGGGTTCAAATCTCCCAAGAAGGTGGTGTTTCAGGAACTGCCCAAGACCTCGACCGGGAAGATCCAGAAATTCGAACTGCGCAGGCAGGCGCGCGAATTGTGACCTGATCGTTCATGCCTGAAACCGCCGGGGCAGTAGCGCGGGTGCAAGAGGGCGGCATGTGGATTGCCGGGGTCGGCGCGGGCGTGCTATCGTCACGCGAACGAGGCAGAGCAGGCCCGCATCACGGATGACAGCACTGAGCGAATACCAGCGGCTTGAGGCGTCGGGCCTGTGGCGCGCCACGCCCGACGAACAGCGCAGCGACGTGATCGTTTCCATCGGCGACGCCACCCTGATCATCACCGACACGCGCGAAAGGCCCTTGGCGCATTGGTCGCTGGCCGCGATCCAGCGCGCCAATCCGGGGCGGCGCCCGGCCATTTACCACCCCGATGGCGACCCCGGCGAGACGCTGGAACTGCCAGAAAGCGAGACCGAGATGATCGCCGCCATCGAACGCCTGCGCGCCGCGGTCGAACGGCGGCGGCCCCATCCGGGGCGCTTGCGGCTGGTGATGCTGGGCCTGTCCTTTCTGGCGGTGGCGGCGCTGGCGGTGTTCTGGTTCCCGAACGCCGCGCGCCAGCACGCGGTCAGGGTGGTGCCGCAGGTCAAGCGCGCCGAGATCGGCGCGGCGCTGCGCGAGCAACTGGAGCGGGTCACAGGCCCGGCCTGCCGCGATCCCGGCGGGCGCGCGGCGCTGGCGCGTTTGTCGCAACGTCTTGCCCCGACGCCTGGCGATGCCGGGCAGGTGGCCGTGGTGCGCGACGGGGTGGCCAGCACGATCCACCTGCCGGGGCGCACGATCCTGATCGACAAGAGCCTTGTGGAGGATCACGAGGAGCCCGATGTGGTGGCCGGATATATCGTGGCCGAACGTGCGCGGCTCGAACGGACCGACCCGCTGGACGACCTGCTGAAACAGGCCGGGCTATGGGCCACGCTGCGGCTCATGACCACCGGCGGTATGGACGAGGACAGCCTGCATCGCTATGCCCAGCACCTGCTGACCGCCCCGCGCCCCGCCCTGCCCGACGAGGCGCTGTTGCAGGCGTTCCAGACGCGCGGTGTGCGCTCGACCCCTTATGCCTATGCGCAGGACATCTCGGGCGAGACCACCCTTGGCCTGATCGAGGCCGACCCCTGGGCCGTGCAGCCCCCCGAACCTCTGCTGAGCGATGGTGACTGGCTGCGCCTGCAGGGGATTTGCGGCGGCTGAGCGGACGGCGCACGGGGTTTTGCGTTTTCATCCCGTGCGGCGCGGCGTAACACTGTGCCCGACGCAGGCAAAACGGTGACGGAGACAGGCATGGCGAACACGATGATCGGGGTGATCGGCGGATCGGGGCTGTATCAGATCGAAGGGCTGGACGGGGCCGAGTGGACCGGAGTGGAGACCCCTTGGGGCGATCCCAGCGACCAGATCCTGACCGGCACGCTGGACGGCGTGAAAATGGCCTTTCTGCCCCGTCACGGGCGCGGCCATGTGCATTCGCCCAGCACCGTGCCCTACCGCGCCAATATCGACGCGCTGAAACGGCTGGGCGTCACCGACGTGATCAGCGTCAGCGCCTGCGGCAGTTTCCGCGAAGACATGGCGCCGGGGGATTTCGTGATCGTCGATCAGTTCATCGACCGGACCTTCGCGCGCGAGAAAAGCTTTTTCGGCACCGGCTGCGTGGCGCATGTGAGCGTGGCGCATCCGACCTGCCCCCGACTGGGCGCGACCTGTGCCCAGGCCGCCGACGCGGCGGGGATCACGGTGCATGACGGCGGAACCTATCTGGCGATGGAAGGCCCACAATTCAGCACGCTGGCGGAATCGAAGATGTACCGCGAGGTTTGGAGCGCGGACGTGATCGGGATGACCAACATGCCCGAGGCCAAACTGGCCCGCGAGGCCGAGCTTTGCTATGCCTCGGTGGCGATGATCACCGATTACGACAGCTGGCACCCGCATCATGGCGAGGTGGACGTAAGCCAGATCATCGCCACGCTGATGGGCAATGCCGACAAGGCCCGCGAGATGGTGCGCCGCCTGCCCACCCTCCTGGGAGCCGAGCGCGCGCCCTGCCCGCATGGCTGCGACCGGGCGCTGGACAACGCCGTTCTGACCGCCCCCGAGGCGCGCGATGCGGCGCTGGTGGCAAGGCTGGACGCGGTGGCGGGGCGGGTATTCTGATCGGGTTAGAGCCTCGGGGAATCTTCTGGATTTAGTCCACCATCCAATATAGAGCACAGCAAGATCACACGGTTTGCTGTCTACCGATTTCTCCCGCGTGTAATTCCAGGAGGTACATGTTGCCAAGAATCGACTGGATTTTGAAATACGCCGACCTGTCCGGCAAGGGGATCGAGATTGCCCCCTACTTCAATCCCGCGGTGGCGAAACGCGACGGTCATGATGTCCTGATCATGGACATGCTCAATACCGAGAAGTTGCGGAGCAGAGCACTCGACGATCCCCGGATCCCGGACACGCGCATCGAGGAAATCGAAAACGTCGATCTGGTGGGGGACGCCTCGCGTCTTGGCGAAGTGATCGCCAAGGCCGGTTTGCAGGGCAAGATCGACTATATCGTATCCTCGCATAATTTCGAACACTTGCCGAACCCCATTCTGTTCCTGCAAGGCGCTTACGATGCCTTGGCGCCAGGCGGCGTGCTGAGTATGGCAGTGCCCGATTGTCGCGCGATTTTCGATCATTTCCGGCTGCCGTCACGTCTGTCCGACTGGCTGGCGGCATATCACGAGGATCGCCGCCAACCTAGCCCCGAGACCCTGTTCGACGGAGGGGCCCATAAGTCGATGTTCATCCATGACGGACAGGCCCAGCCGGGATGCGATCTTAAGACGGGCGATCCCGCAGCGTTTGAGCCCAACAGACGTCTTGTGCAAGTCTACGAGGATTACAAAGCCCGAAAGGCTCAGCCGAGTGAATACCGCGATGCCCATTGCAATGTGTTCTTCCCCGAAACCCTGGAACTGATGCTCAGGGATCTGCGCAAACTCAACCTGGTCGGGTTTGACATTCTGGAAATCAGTGAAACACAGGGGCTCGAATTTTTTGTCCACCTGCGCAAACCGGAAACCCCGCGCGAAATCCCGGACGAGGCGTTTTATGCGCATCGCCACGATCTGCTGGTCAAGATGTCCCGGAATTTGGGCGCGGCACCTTACGGGATCGCCCCTTGGGATATTCGCAAACGAAAAATCGCGCGTTGGCTGAAGTCCTTGCGAAGTCGGGTAAAGAACCGTCTGAAGGAGATCAAAAGCGGCTGAAGACTGGCCCGCCGATGGCGGCGCGTATCCGGCGCTGCGTAAAGATCAGCCCCCCAGCCCCATACGGTCGATCACGCCATCGGCTTTCATCTGTTCCCCCAGCCAGGCCGAGCCCTCGGGTGTCAGGTGAAACCCGTCATACATGACGATGGTCTCGGGGCCGAGGAAGGCCGTGCACGGCCCGTCCGCGCAAATCAGTTTGAGCGGGTCGATAAAGCGGTTCCCCAGCACCCCGGCCAGTTTGGCATTGATCTTGGTCGCGTTGGGGACAGGTTCGGTCTGCCAGTTCATGCAGCCCGTAATGCATGTATCCAGAATATCCTGCTGGTCGAACTCGACGCTTTTGGTGCCGAAAACCCAGAACTTGTCGCCATAGTCCCGAACCAGATTATCCATACTCTCCTGCATCAGGTCGGTCTCCCAGTCGGTCCAGGCGGTGGCGAAGATCACCACATCGGCCTGGTCTATCAACTCGAAGGTTCTGGCATCGGTCAGGTCGTTGTGCCGGGGGCTGCACATGTTGAACCGGTTGTCGTCGGCAAATTCGATGAATTTCTCTTGTGGAACGAACAGGTTGCCACATGTCACCCCGACCTGCGCGCTGACCACCGAGACATCCTTGCCGATCACCGCGTTGAGGGCATTTTGCAAATCGGCCGAATTGCTGTCTCCCACGATCAGCAGCCTGGTTTCGGCATCGTCGTCGAAGTCTTTCAGGCGCGTGGCGTCCTTGGCCAGCCAGACGATACGGCTGAATTCGTCGTTGCGGGCGAACAGATCGACGATGGCCTGCGGATAACGGTAGGCGTTGCCATTGGTGAGCGTGCCCATGAGGCCCAGCACGATCATCACTGCCGAGGCCGTCACCGCAAAGGCCGCGACCTTGGGCCGTGTGGCGAAAACGCGCCTGCGCCGGGTCGGGATTTCGATGAAACGATAGGTAAAGACCGACAGAACGGCGGTCGCAAGCAGCATCAGTGCAACATGCCACAGGGGCGCGTCGTGGCCCATGACATGAGCATAGAACGCAAGGATCGGCTGGTGCCACAGATAGGCGCTGTAGGAGACGAGGCCGATGGCCACCATCGGCTTGAGCGACAGCAGGCGATGGGCGATGGTGCCGGGCACGGCAAAGGCGATCACCGCCACCACGCCCGCGATGGGCACCACCGCATAGAGGCTGGGAAAGGGGGTGCCGCTGTCATAGGCGAAGATCGCGAAGGTGATGCCAGCCAGCCCCAGCCCCGAGAGCACATTGGCGGTGGCGGTGGGCACCTCGATGGGCCGGCGATCGACATAGAAGGCGATGAAGGCCCCGGCCAGCAGCTCCCACGCGCGGGCGGGCAGCAGGTAGAACCCGGCCTCGGGCTCCTGATAGGCGGCCCAGTGGGCCAGCAGCAGGCTGAAGACGAAAACCCCGATCAGGATCTTGACGATCCGCCGCTTGCCCCAGCGCCACGCCAGCATCAGGAACAACGGGAAGATGATGTAATACTGCTCTTCGACCGCCAGGCTCCAGGTGTGCAAAAGCGGTTTGATCTCGGCCGTGGTGTCGAAATAGCCGCTTTCGGTCCAGAACAGGAAGTTCGACGAAAAGGTTGCTACCGCGATCAGGCTTTGGGCGAAATCCTTGAGGTCGGTGGGAAACAGGGTGAGCCACGCCACCGGCAGGCTGCACAGCACCACGAAGCTGAGCGCCGGCAGGATGCGCCGGGCGCGGCGTTCGTAGAAATTGGCAAGGCTGAACCGGCCCTCGTTCATCTCGTTCAGGATGATCGTGGTGATCAGGTAGCCCGAGATCACGAAGAACACGTCCACGCCCACATAGCCACCGCCGAACAGGTCGAACCCTGCGTGAAACAGGATGACCGGCACGACCGCGACCGCGCGCAAGCCGTCGATTTCAGCACGATACTTCAATGGTGTCTCCGCGCGGGATATCTGATGCGAGGCCTCACATACTGACCGGACGGTTTGGAGTAAATAGGCTATACACCGTCGGCAAACACCGGGCGCGGCGCTTCGCACCCTTGCACAGCGGGGCGGCTTGGGTCAGACAGTTGCCCGGACCCGTTTGGAAAAGGCCGCGCCATGCCCGTACTCCGCACCGTCAAGGATTACATCCGCACGATTGTCGATTTCCCGCACGAGGGTATCCTGTTTCGTGACGTGACCACGTTGTTTGCCGATCCGCGCGGGTTTCGCATGGCCATCGACCAGATGCTGCACCCCTACGCCGGGGAGCAGATCGACAAGGTCGTCGGGCTGGAGGCGCGGGGGTTTATCCTTGGCGGGGCGATTGCGCATCAGTTGTCGCTGGGCTTCGTTCCCATCCGCAAGAAGGGCAAGCTTCCCGGCGCGGTGATTTCCGAAGAATACCAGCTGGAATATGGCGAGGCGATTGTGGAAATCCACGACGACGCGATCCAGCCCGGCGAGAAAATCCTGCTGGTCGATGACCTGCTGGCCACCGGGGGCACCGCGCAGGCGGGCATCAGGCTGATCGAACGGCTGGGCGGCGAGATCATGGGCTGCGCCTTTATCGTGGACCTGCCGGAACTGGGCGGGCGGCAAAAGCTGGAAGCCATGGGCATGGACGTGCATGTGCTGTGCGAATACGAGGGCGCCTGAAAGCGGCCACCCTGCCCGCGCGTCGGTTCAGCCCTTGCCGTGCTTTTTCACATAGGACCGGATGAAGCCGCGGATTTCGCGGGCGGCGCTGGTGTCCATGTCCTTGCAGAGCGCGACAAATGCATCGCGGTCGTCCTTGTCCAGTCGCAGGATCAACTGGCTGTTTTTCTTGCCGGCCTTCTTTTTGGCCTTGGCATCGTCTTTGTCGTCTTTCTTGGTCACGCGCGGGCTTTCCGGTTCGGTCTTGACTTTTGCATATCAAATGTATATACATTGCATATACCGCTAAAGACAAGATAGCGATGCAGTCACGCGAAAGGAATATTAAAATGACACTTTTGACAGCGAAACCGATGCTCGTGCAGGAACGGATGGACTGGAACCGGGCGCATCTGCCCTGGATTCCGTCCCGCATCTACCGCTTTTTCTCGGAAGCGCGCCACGGCAACCGCGGCGCATGAAGGCACTCTGACGGCCCCGGCGACGGGGCCGCTCAGACGCGGTAATAGTCGCGATACCAGTTCACGAATTGCGCGATCCCGTCGCGCAGATCGGTGTGCGGCCTGTACCCTGTCAGATCATGCAGCAGACTGGCATCGGCCCATGTGGCCGGAGCGTCACCCTTTTGCATGTCCATCATGTTGCGCTGCGCGGGAATGCCGAGGACATCCTCGATCGCATCGACGAAATCCAGCAACCGCACGCTATTGGAATTCCCGATATTGACCACACGCCACGGCGCGACCGGCGACAGGCTGTCGCCTGCGGCGATGTCGTCGGGGGTTTCCGGGCGTTCGGGCACGGTGTCCATCAACAGGCGGATACCGCGCACCAGATCGCTGATATAGGTGAAATCGCGATACATCTCACCGTGGTTGTAGATGTCGACGGGCCGCCCCTCCAGGATCGCCGAGACGAACTTGAACAGCGCCATGTCGGGCCGCCCCCACGGGCCATAGACGGTGAAGAACCGGAACATGGTCGTGGGCAGGTTCCACAGATGGGCATAGGAATGGCCCATCGCCTCGGTCGCCTTCTTGGTGGCCGCATAAATGGTCATCTGCAAGTCGGCCTTCATGGTTTCGACATAGGGCATGTCGGTATTCGCACCGTAAACCGAACTGGTCGAGGCCATCAGCAGATGCCGCACCGCATGACGGCGGGCCACCTCCATGACGTTGAACGTGCCGACCACATTGGCGTCGATATAGGCACGGGGGTTTTCAAGGCTGTAGCGCACCCCGGCCTGGGCGGCGAGGTGAACGATGATATCGGGCTGAAAGTCGTCCGTGACTCGATCCAGCGTATCGGCATCTTCCAGCATCGCCTCGGTCGCGGTGAAACCGGGCTTTTGCAATAGCATCTGGTGGCGGCGCTGTTTCAGGGCGACATCGTAGTAATCGGTCATTCCGTCCAGCCCGTGGACGATGAACCCTTCCTCCAGCAAGAGATCGGCCAGGTGATAGCCGATGAACCCCGCCGTGCCGGTGATGAAAACCCGTGTCATGCCGCCCGCCCTTTACTGTCACGCACCCGGACCGAGCGATAGCCGCTGGCGGCGGGTGGCACAAGGCCCGGACCTCTGGCCAAGCCGCGCAGAGTGACGCAAACTGCGCCGAAACACGGGGGATCATCCATGCGCGATACGGGCCGGCATCATGTCATCATCGGCGACGGGGCCACCGCCGCCGCCTTTGCCGAAACCGCGCCGACAGAGGCCGGTGACCGGCTGAGCGTGATCGGCCCCGATATCGGGCAGTTGGGCCGAGGTCTGGCCTATGGCGAGGTGCCCGCAGACCGGCCCTGGGCCGATGCCTACCTGCTGAACTCGCCTTCGGCGGCGGTGTTGCCGGAGTTCGCCGACTGGATGGCCGCCCGGTGGGACGAGGTGGCCGAGCGGATGCGCGGACGGCGGCCCGATTGGCTGAGCTTCGGGGCGGATCACATCGCCGCAGCGGATCATGCCGCGCTTTTTGCACCCCGCGCCATATTCGGCGATTACCTGACCGGGCTGGTGCAGGCGGCGTTGGACCGGCACCGGGCAAGCGGCATTGCGGTGGAGTTGATTAGGGGCCGGGCGGTGACACTGGATCGGGACGGGGCGGAATTCGTCATCGGCCTGGATAATGGCGAACGCATACGGGCCGACCGCGTCGATCTGGCCCCCGGAACCCCGGCGCTGGACGGGCTGGGCAGCGATGCGGGGCCCTGCGCCTTTCCCATGCTTTACGGTCATGAAGACGAGATCGCCGCGCAAGTGCAGCCGGGCCGGACGGTCCTGTGCCTTGGCGCGAATGCAGCGATGCTCGATGTGCTGCGGTTTCTGCAATCGGTTCTGGACGAGGACGATATTCGCCTGTCGGTACTGTCCACCAGCCCCCTGCGGCCTGAGCCCCTGATATGGCAACGCCCCCGCAAACCGGCGGTGGAGCCGGAAATTGCCGGGCCTTTCGACACCTGCGCCGATCTGATGGCCGCAGTTGACGCCGAAATCGCAAGGTTTCGCACCGAAGGCGCGGAGATGGCGCAGCTCAGGCCCGGCTTCAAGGCATGGATGACCCATGAGACGCTGGCCGCCCTTCTGCCCGACCTTGCCGAACGTCAGGCTGTTCCGCCCCTCCTGGAGCGGCGGTTCCGCCGAGGCAGCCATGACAGCATCGCCGATTACCGCCGCTTGCGGGCTGCCGGGCAGGTCACCGAGATAATGGGCCGCGCCGAGGCGGTTGCCCCGGCGACGGATGGCGCAACGGTGCGCGTCGCCGGGCAGGACAGCCTGACCGCGCCGCTGGTGGTCAACTGCTCCGGCCCCGGCACGCGGCTGGCGCTGGATGACCTGAGCACGGAACTGCTGCGCCGGGGCTGGCTGTCGCTGACACCGGATGGCGCCGGGGTGATCACCGGGCCGGATCTGGCCGCAGGTCCTGCGGGGCTGCGCTATCTCACCCCGGCGGTCATGCAGATCGGCGAGCGGGTGATGCCCTTTCCACTCTACGATCTGGGCGTCCTGCGGGCGGAAGCGGCCCGCGCCAACGGGGCATGATCCCTCCCGGCTCTGGACATCCTGCGATTTCGCCATAGGCTTGGCGCATCGGAAGATGAACAGGAATATGCTGAATCATGCAAAACCGCCTGCGCCCCGGAGAGGAGACCACCGACACAGCCGAGCCGCGCGATGCCGCCCTGCATTTCATCGGGCGCATCCATACCCCGTGGGACAGCCGCGAATTCTGCCCCCGACAAGGCAAACAGGACGGTCCGGAATGCCGGATCGAGGTATTTCCACCCTGGGATCGCGCGCTTGAGGGGATCGAAACCTATGGACGGCTGGAAATCCTCTATTGGCTGGATCGTTCGCGTCGCGACCTGATCCGCCAGAATCCCAAGGGCGACGGCAAGCGGTTTTTCGGCACCTTCGCCCTGCGCTCGCCCCAGCGGCCAAACCCCATCGGCACCGCGCTGGTCCGGCTGGAGCGGGTCGAGGGCAATGTTCTGGTCGTGCGGGGGCTGGATTGCCTGAACGGCACCCCGCTGATCGACATCAAACCCGACCGCTGTGAATTCACGCCGAAAGCCCCGGACAAGCCGGGATCGGAATAACGCATTGCCTATCGGACTGGTATTACTGGAGGACCCATCATGTCACATCGCAGAGTCATGGCTTCGCTGGCCCTTGCCCTGGGCCTGAGCGCCGCCCCGCTGGCGGCGCAGGAGGACAGCGTCGTGCTGATCGCGGCCGGCAGCCTGAAGGCCGCCCTGTCGGATGTCGCCGCGAATTACAGCGCCGCACATGGCACGGCGGTGGATACCACCTTCGGACCCTCGGGCCTGATGCGCCAAAACATCGAAGACGGCGAACGGGCGCATGTCTTTGCCTCGGCCAACATGCGCCACCCCCGCACGCTGGAGAAAGCAGGGCGCGGCGGGCCGGTGGCGCTGTTCGCCCGCAACCGCCTGTGCGCGCTGGCGCAACCGGGCGTCGACGTGACATCCGACACCCTGCTCGACGTCATGCTGAACGACGGCACGCGCGTCGGCACCTCGACCCCCAAGGCCGATCCGTCGGGCGACTACGCGTGGGAATTGTTCGGCAAGGCCGAGGGCCTGCGTGACGGCGCAACCGACACCCTGCGCGGCAAGGCGCTGCAACTGACGGGCGGGCCGAACAGCGAAAAGGCGCCCGAGGGGCGCAACACCTATGGCTGGGTCATGGAAAACGACCGCGCCGACCTGTTCCTGACCTATTGCACCAACGCCGTTCTGGCGCAGCGCGATGTGCCCGATCTGCAAATCGTCCAGATCCCCGAGGCCCTGGCCGTAGGGGCCGATTACGGGTTGATGGTGTTGAACGACGCGCCGCCCGAAGCATGGAAACTGGCGCTATATATCCTGTCGCCCGCCGGACAGGCGGTTCTGGGCGATTACGGCTTTGCCGTGGGGGCGCTGCCCGAAACCGGCTGAGCCATGCAGGCCCGCATTCGGACGCGCATGGCCGAATGCGGGTTTCGCTCAGGCCGCCTTGTAATGCGTGAACACTTCGGTCGTGCCATCGCGGCGGATCAGGTGCACGTCATAGGCCTCGCGCTGGTCTTCGGGGCCCATGCCCGGCGATCCATAAGGCATGCCCGGAACGGCCAGCCCCACGGCATCGGGGCGTTCGCTCAGCAGGCGGCGGATATCCGCGACGGGGACGTGCCCCTCCAGCATATAACCGTCAATACGCGCGGTATGGCACGACATCATCTCGGCCGGGATGCCGTTCTCCATCTTGTAGCGGGTCAGTGCGGTTCCAAAGCTGCGCTCGGTGGTCACGGAAAACCCTTCGTCCTGAAGAATGTCGATCCAGGCAGAACAGCACCCGCAATTGGGGTCTTTCATGACGTGAATTTCGGTTTGCGCCGCGCGGGCGGCACCCGGCACCGCGGCACTCAGGCCCAGAGCGGCGGCGCTTGCGAAAAATCCCCGGCGGGTCAGGTCATGCTTGGACATGGTCGGATATCCCTTTCATTGGCTCGCCACAGCCTAACCTTGCGCCATGCAGGCACAAGGCGGAGCTTATCACATTGACGCGAGGATTGCCCCACCGGTCACGCCAGCCAGACATCGAGGAACAGCATCACCACCAGCCCCACGGCAAGGCCCAGCGTGGCCTTGTTCTGATGCCCGCTGCGGTGGGTTTCGGGGATGATCTCGTGGCTGATGACATAGAGCATCGCACCGGCGGCAAAGGCCAATCCCCAGGGCAGCAACGGTTGCGCCAGCACAATCACCCCGGCCCCGATCAGCCCGCCGATGGGTTCGACCATGCCGGTCAGCGCGGCGATGACCCACGCCCGGCGCCTGCCGTATCCTTCGCCCAGCAGGGCCACGGCCACGGCCAGCCCCTCGGGCGCGTTTTGCAGGCCGATCCCGATGGCCAGCGGCATTCCGCCCTCGAACCCGTGCGCGCCAAAGCCCACGCCCACGGCCAGCCCTTCGGGGAAATTGTGGATCGTGATCGCGATGATGAACAGCCACACCCGGCGCAACGAGGCCGCCTCGGGGCCTTCGCGGCCCAGCTTGAAATGCTCGTGCGGCAGGGTTTCGTTCATGCCATGCACCGCAGCCATGCCGATCAGGATCGACACACAAGTGATGGCCGCCGGGATCGCCCCCGCGCCATAGCTGATTTCGGCGGCATCCAGCGCGGGAATGATCAGCGAAAAGAACGATGCCGCCAGCATCACACCGGCGGCGAATCCCAGCGCCATGTCGCGCGTGGCCCGACCGGGAATGCGCCCCGCCAGCACGGGCAAGGCCCCCACCGCCGTCATCAGCCCCGCGACGAGACTCCCGAAAAACCCCAGTGCCGTGGGCGAAAGGCCCTCAAGCATGGCTGGCCCATTCCCCCTGACGGAAAACAGGCACGCGCGCGCCGCTGTCGGTGATACCGTCGATATCGGTCTGCGGCCCGCCGATCATCCAGTCCACATGGATCATGCTGGCATTGCCGCCGCGCTTGGCCACCTCTTTGGGCGTCAGCGACCCGCCATCGACGAAACACTTGGAATAACACTGACCCAACGCGATGTGGCAGGCGGCGTTTTCGTCGTAGAGCGTATTGTAGAACAGCAGCCCCGATTGCGAAATTGGCGAGGAATGCGGCACCAGCGCCACCTCGCCCAGACGGCGCGCGCCCTCGTCCGTATCCAGCAGCTTGTGCAACACGGCCTCGCCCTTGCTGGCGCGGGCCTCGACGATGCGGCCCGCCTCGAAGCGCACTTCGATGTCCTCGATCAGGCTGCCCTGATGCGACAGCGGCTTGGTGGCGCGCACATGGCCCTCGACCTTGTGGGCATGAGGCGTGGTAAAGACCTCTTCGGTGGGGATGTTGGGATTGCAGACCACCCCATTCCCGGCGACCGAGGCCCCACCCTGCCATTCATGCCCATCGGCCAGCCCAACGGTCAGATCCGCCCCCGGCCCGGTGAAATGCAGCGCGGCGAAGCGTTGGGCGTTCAGCCATTCGGTGCGGGTGCGCAGGGCGGCGTTATGGGCTTTCCATTCGGCCACCGGATCGTCGCCGGTGACCCGCGAGGCGGCAAAGATCGCCCCGGCCAGCTTCGCCACCGCCGCGTCATCGTCAAGGTCAGGGAACATGCGCCGCGCCCATGACAGGCTGGGATAGCTGACGATGGACCAGTTGATATGGAAATTCGCGATATGATCCAGCGCCGGCTTGTAGGCCATCGAATTCGCCTTGCCCGCGCGCGCGACCTTGTCGGGGTCTTCGTCGGACAGCAGCATCGGATCGTCCCCCACGATGGCCATCCGGGCCGCGCCGCCCTCGAACGCCTGCGCCATCCCCTGATACAGCCAGTCGGGCGCCCGGTCGAAACTGTCGTCGCGCGCATTGCGGTAGCGCGCCAGCTGCAACTGTTCATCCCCAAGGATCGGCGTCACCAGCCCCGCACCCGCCCGATAGGCCGCCGCCACGATGGGGCGCACCAGCGGCAGCGCCGATACCGGCGCGGTCAGCACAAGATCCTGCCCCTCTTGCAGGTTCAGGCCGACATGCACGGCCACATCGGCCAGACGATCAAGGGACTGGGTGTCGAAGGGCTGGGATGTCATGGGGACCTCGTGGCATTTGAAATTTCGGCGCCACGTTCGGGCAAGGCGCGGGCAAGGTCAAGCAGGATGCCCCGTTCCTTACCCTTCTGCCTGCATTAACCGCCTTGTCCGAGATGCGCGGCGATCGCCTGCGCCCGGTAGGCCGCAAACCCCGCCGGATCGGAGGCGACCGGCGCACCGAGCGTCCTGGCCAGATCGAAGAACCCCTTGCCCGGCAAGTCCGCCCCCCGCCCACAGGCCAGCGCGGCGATCATCGGAAGCCCCGCGGCAACATCTTCGCGCATGGTATCCTCAAGCGCGGCGGTGACACGGCCCACCGAACCCGGCAGGTAGAGGCCCAACGCGCGGGCCAGCTTGCCATAGGGCACCGGCACGGCCTCGGGCGGCAACGCTGCAAGATGCCGGCGGACACGATCCTTGAGCGCGGGCTTTTTGCTGCCCTGCCGCGCGGGCGGCACCTCGACCACCGTACCGTCGGGCCGGATATCGGCGGCCCAGGCCCGTTGCGGGCTGCGGATGGTCAGCCGGGTGATCTCTCCGCCCGGCCCGTCCAGCGTTTCAACCTCGCGCTCAATGTCCCCATTCTCCAGCCCCGCCACCAGCACATGCGGCGCAAGCCCAAGGCGACGCGCCAGATAATCGGGATCGATCCGCAAATCCCCATCGCTCCAGTCCAGCGCCTCGGGCGGAACCGGACGGAGCAGCGCCGGGCTGTGCCCCAGCGTTTCGCTGTAGAACGGGTTGGTCCCTGCCTCGTGGTCGGTCACATCGACGATATCGCGCAACTCGGGGATGGCGGCGCGCAGCATGTTCTCGATCCCGCCGCGCAGCGTGGCCGCCGAGGCCGCACAGCCCTGACAGCCCCCGGACATGCGCAGGTAGACAACACCATCGTCCACCTTTTCAGCGCTGACGTGCCCGCCGTGGGCGGCAATCGCCGGGTTGGCCTGCCGGTCCAGCAGGTCGGTGACCTTGTCCAGCAACCGTCGGTCCGGATCGTCCGACACAGCCTCAACGGACCCAAGCGGCGCATCGCTGTCCTCAAGCGCCTCGCGGATCGCCGCCGCGATCCGGGGTTTGAGCTGCGCCCAGTCGCCCTCGGGCGCACGGGTCACGGTAATGGTCGCCTCGGCCACATGCACCGCCCGCACATCGGGCACGTCGAACAGCGCGCGCGCAAGTGGCGCATCGCTGTCCGGCGCGTTCCAGTTGGCCGAGCGTCCCGGCTGTACCGGCGTTTCCAGTACGAACCGCATGGTCGCCGGATCGTTCAGCGAAGGCACCGCCCGGATGCGGCGGCGCAGGGCGGTCTCAGACATCTTCGGCCTCGACCTGTTGCATCGCGCGCAGCGCCGGGAAGGTATAGATGCCCGAACTGTGCCCGTCGCTGAAGGCCACGCCAATGGCATAGTTGCCCACGCTCCAGATGCGCGTCGGCGCGATATCCAGCGGCACACTGGCCGGGTCCAGCAACCGCCGGCCCGACATTTCATCGCGGCAGGCGGCGCATTGGCAGGCCAGCCGCAAATCGCGCGGGTCGATCATTTGACCGGCCCCGTCCTGCCATTGGATATGCAGCCCTTCCGCCCCGAAATCGAGCGCGACGGGGCGTTCCGGGTCACCCCCCGCGACCGGCGCGGCGCCAGCGGGTTTTCCGGTACCTTCCGCCACCTGCCAGTCAAACGGCAGCGCCAGCCCGGCGCCCTCCTGTGCGCCGCCGCTCAACGCGGCGGCCACGGCGCGATAGGCCTGTGCGGCGGGGCTGTCGGGCGCGTCCAGTATCAACGGGCGGCCCGTATCGCCACCATCCACAACCGCCGGGTCCAGCGGGATACTGCCCAGAAACGGCACGTTCAGGCTGTCCGCGATCTTCTGCCCGCCGCCCTGATGGAAGATATGCGTGACCTCGCCACAGGAGGGGCAGGTAAAGCCGCTCATGTTCTCGACCACGCCGAGAATCGGCACATTGACCTGCTCCAGCATCCGCAGGCCGCGGCGCACGATCTTGAGGCTGACATCCTGCGGCGTGCTGACCACCACCGCGCCGCTGAGCGGAAAGGCCTGCGCCAGCGTCAGCTGGATATCGCCCGTGCCCGGCGGCAGGTCCAGCAGCAGCACGTCCAGCGTGCCCCAATCGACCTGCGTGATGAACATCTGAAGGTATTTCGTCACCATCGGCCCGCGCAGGATGGCAGGCTTGTCATCCCCCGACAGCATCGCCATCGAGATCACCCTGACCCCATGCGCCTGCGCCGGGATCACCTTGTTGTTGGGGGCCATTGCCGGGGGCTGATCGCCGGGAATGCCCAACATGCCGGGGATCGAAGGACCGTAGAGATCGGCATCCACCACGCCCACGCGCAGCCCCTGCCCGGCCAGCGCCAGCGCAAGGTTGGCGGTCAGCGTCGATTTCCCGACGCCGCCCTTGCCGCTGCTGATCGCGATCATGCGCCCAAGGCCCGCCAGGGGCGAGGCCGACGCGGATTGGTCTGTAGCTGTCATTGTCTTATTCCCGGCTGCCTGCGTTGCCTGCTGTTTGCGGTAATGTTTCATCCGCCCCGCATCTGGGCGCGTAGCTGGCGCAAAGCCGCCCGATCTCGCCCGGCGGCAAATCCAGCGCGGCGCAGGCACAGTATCCGCCGCACGGCCGCTTTTCGTAATGACCGCAATCGTCGCATGTGCCAAAGGCGCGGCACCCGCGTTGCCGTGCCAGTTCGGCGGCGATCACCGGCAACAGGCGCTCCATCGCGGCGCGGTCGCACGGGTCCAGCCCCGCCAGCGCCGCCATCAGATGGCGCAGCGGATCCTGCCCGAGCATGTCGTGTCCTTGTGCCGTCAACTCGAACCGCACGCTGCGCCCATCGGTTTCCGAGCGCTGGCGCTGCACCAGCCCCTTGCCTTCAAGCGCCTTGATCGTCTGCGAGGCCGTGCCCCGTGTCGTGGCCTGAAAACTCGCAAAGGCCGACGGCGTGCGCGAGGCGCGATTGGCCCGCGCGAAAAACCGCAGCCCCGTCCATTGCGCGGCGGTCAGACCAGCGCCGGTTTCTTCGCCCCGCGCGGTGCGGCCGATATGCACCAGCATCTCGGCCAGCTGCTCGGTGCAGCCCGATGTTTGACTAGATGTCGTATCAGAGGAACCCATGCATATTTGGTAGCGATTCAAAATCAGTTTGACAAGCGCGTTAATGCAGATATGATTTCGATACGAAACTATTTCAGCAGATTTCCAACTGCAGCGATGCCATGCCAAAATCATACGCCCCCAGCGCCCCGTCGCGCCCCGGTTACAACGACCGCACCGGCTTTCTGACAGCCGAAGAGGAATTGCGCCTTGCCCGCGCCTGGCGCGACGATGGCGATGTCGAGGCCCGCAACCGGCTGATCACCGCCTATCACCCGCTGGTCATGTCGATTGCACGGCGCTTCACCAGGAACCGCAACATCAATGACGATCCCGACCTGCTGCAGCATGGCCTGATCGGCCTGCTGAAAGCCGCCGACGGGTTCGACCCGGATCGCGGATTCCGGTTTTCGACCTATGCGGCCTGGTGGGTGCGCGCCGAGTTGCAGGATTACAGGATGAACAACTGGTCGCTGGTCAAACGCGGGCGCTCGTCCAAGGCCCGCAAGGCGTTCTTCAACCTCGCCCGGATCGAGGAGACGCTGGAGGCCGTGCCCGGCGAAACCACGCCCGAGCGCGAACAGCGCATCGCCGTCAAGCTGGGCGTCAAGGCCTCGGAACTGGACGGGATGCGCCAGCAATTCAGCGGCAGTGACAGTTCACTCAACCGCCTGACCGCGGGCGAGGAAGGGGACGAGATCATCAACCTCCTGCCCGATCCCGATTGCGATGTCGAGGAACAGGTCGCCACACGTCATGACATGGACGTGTTCCGCCGCACGGTCAGCCGCCATTTCGGCCACCTGCCCGACCGCGAACGCGATATCGTGATCGCCACCGTCGTGCAGGACCCCCCGATGACCCTGCATCAACTGGGTGAAATCCACGGCATTTCGCGCGAGAGGGTCCGCCAGTTGCGCGAACGCGGGCTGGAGCGCCTGCGCGACTCGCTCAGGGCCGAGCCCGAACCGATGGACATGGCATTCTGATTCCGCCGCGCAAACAAGCCCCTACGCCAGCGTCATGAAACCTTGAACGTCTTGTCATCCACCTGAAACACAACTGTCACGCAGCTGACACAGCCCCCGCCTAGCACGGCGACAAATACCGGGGGTTCATACATGCTGCAGGTCACGTCCTTAACCAAGCGCTTTGGCGACAAACGCGCCGTGGACAATGCGAGTTTCGAGGTCGGCAAACCGGCGATGATCGGGATCATTGGGCGTTCAGGCGCGGGCAAGTCCACCTTGCTGCGCATGCTGAACCGCCTGAGCGACGCCAGCGAAGGCAGCATTACCTTCGAAGGCGCCGAGATCACCACGCTTACCGGCGCCGCCCGCCGGGAATGGCAATCGCGCTGCGCGATGATCTTTCAGCAGTTCAACCTCGTGCCGCGGATGGACGTGGTCTCGAACGTGCTGCACGGCACACTGAACCGCCGCTCGACATTGGCGACGATGTTCAACCTCTACCCCGCACAGGACATCCACAAGGCCATCGACATCCTCGACCGTCTGGGCATCGCCGCCGAGGCCCCCAAACGGGCGCAGGCCCTGTCGGGCGGCCAGCAACAGCGCGTCGCTATCGCGCGCGCCCTGATGCAGGACCCGCAGATCATCCTGGCCGACGAACCGATCGCCAGCCTCGACCCGATGAACGCCCAGATCGTCATGGACGCCCTGCGCCGCATCCACGAGGAAGACGGCCGCATGGTCATCGCCAACCTGCACACGCTGGATACCGCGCGCCGCTATTGCGACCGGGTGATCGGCATGCGCGACGGGCGGATCGTGTTCGACGGCACGCCCGAACAACTGACCACTGGCGTTGCGCGCGACATCTACGGCGCGGGTGCTGACTTTTCCGAGGCCGCGACATCCACGGCCATCGAAACCCTGGACAGGCCGAAAGCGGCCCCGGTCGTCCCGGCCTGATCCATCCCCACCCCGCCACGGCGGGCCTTTCCACCAATGGAGACCCAAATGAAAACCACCCTCGCCCTTGCACTGGCAGCTTCGACCGCCCTGGCCACCTCGGCCACGGCGCAGGACATCACCGAATTCCGCATCGGTATCCTTGGCGGCGAAAACGCCCAGGATCGCATGACCTCCAACGAATGCCTGCGCGTAAAGACAGAAGAGTTGCTTGGCGTCGAAACCAAACTGTTCGCCCCGGCCGATTACAACGGCGTGATTCAGGGCCTGCTGGGCGGCACCATCGACATGGCATGGCTGGGTGCCTCGGGCTATGCCAAGACCTATCTGGAAGACCCCGAAGCGGTCGAGCCGGTTCTGGTCAAGGTGAACCTCGATGGCGGTTACGGCTATCACTCCATCGGCTTCGCCCGCAAGGACAGCGGCATCACCTCGCTGGAAGACATGAAAGACAAGGTCTTCGGCTTTGGCGATCCGAACTCGACCTCGGGCTACCTGATCCCCTCGATCGAAATTCCGGCGGAAATCGGCGCCACCATGCAATCGGGCGACTACTTCGGTGAGGTGAAATTCACCGGCGGTCACGAGCAGACCATCGTTGCGGTCAACAATGGCGACGTGGACGGCGGCGTGACCTGGGCCGACGGTCTGGGCAACTGGGAAGACGGCTACAACTCGGGCGCGCTGCGCAAGGCCGTGGATGCCGGCCTGGTCGACATGAACGACCTCGTCGAGATCTGGAAATCCAAGCCGATCCCCGAAGGCCCCGTCGTTCTGCGCAGCGCACTCCCCGAAGACGTGAAGCTGAAGATGACCGGGCTGATGGCCTCGCTCAAGTCGATGGACGAAGAGTGCGCCTATGGCGTCCTGCAGGGTGACGCGAAAGGCTTCATGCCGATCACCCACGACGCATATCTGTCGATCATCGAGGCCCGCAAGGCCAAATCGAACTGATCCGGCAACCGCCGGACAAGGGCCCATCCCCGCGATGGGCCCTTTTTTCTATCCTTCCGAGGGGCAAAGAATGGCTGACATAAGCGCACAGGCGCCGATCACCACGGACGATATCCGCCAGGATTACATGGCGATGACACGCCGCAAACGGCTGTATTCCGGGACGATACTGGCAATTTTCGTGGCCCTCATGGTGGCGGGGTTCGACCTTGCCGATGCGCGCAACGCCGGCGGATTCTGGGATGGCTGGCACAACATACTGGATTTCCCGGCACAGGTCCTGAGCGAGGCCATCGAAAAGGCTCCCGAACTGCCCGGCCACCTGCTGACCTTCCTGCCCGCCCTGATCGAAACGGTGAATATCGCGGCGGCCTCGACCCTGATGGGGGCGATCGGGGCGATTGTCATGTCGCTTCTGGCAACACGCGGGCTGGCCCGCTGGCCGCGGCTGATTCCGGTGTTTCGCCGGATCATGGACATCATGCGCGCGGTCCCCGAAATCGTGATCGCGCTGGTCCTGATCTTCGTTCTGGGTGGCGGCCCGGTTCCGGCGATGATCGCCATCGCCTTTCACACCATCGGCGCATTGGGCAAGCTGTTCTCGGAAGTGAACGAGAACGCCTCGCTGAAACCCGTGGAAGGGTTGCAATCGGTGGGCGCGAACTGGTCGCAGCGGATGCTGCTGGGGGTCATCCCGCAGGTCGCCCCCAATTACCTCAGCTACACGTTGCTGCGCTTCGAGATCAACATCCGCGCCTCGGCCATTCTTGGCTTCGTGGGGGCCGGCGGTATCGGCTACGAACTCAAGAACGCGATGTCCTGGGGCCAGGGCAAATTCGACGAGGCGGCGGCGATCTTCATCCTCCTGTTCCTGACCATCGTGTTGTTCGATCAACTCTCATCCCATTTCCGTGACCGCCTGATCAAAGGGAGGGGCGCATGACCTTCGCGGCAACCCACGACATGCACGACGAGGCCACCCGGCTGTTTCGCGGCAAACGGATCGTCAATTTCGCTTTTCCGCTGATGATCCTGGCCTACTTCGTCTATATCTTTTTCGCCTTCGACATATCGGGCCTCGCCCAGCGCGCCAGCATCGACAACGCCCGCACGCTTGTCGGCGACAGCTACAGCTACAAGACCCATGTCGAATACGATGCCCGCTCCGACGCGATCACCGTTGCCATCGAGGGTGAGCGCAAGGGCACCTACGAGCCGGGCACCGGCCCCGGCTGGCTCAGCTTCGACGGGGACATTGTGCGCGGCGATCTGGGGCGCGGACATGTTGTGACCTTCGACGAGGGAACCGTCACCTACGACATTCCCGGCTATGGGCCGATCACCGCGACCCCCTCGCGCAACGGGGTCGACATGAGCTTTCCGCAAGGCGACCGCAGCACCCAGCCCGACTGGATCAACGCCTCGAAAAATCGCTTGAACGTGACCACCGATCAGGGCCGCCTGACGGTCACGCGCACGCGGGCGGAACTGTTCAAATACGAATACGGCTGGGAACTCTTCTGGTTCACGCTCGACAGCCCGTTCCACGGCAAGAGCTTTGGCGAACTGGTCTCGCTGGCCTTTTCGTCCGACCGCGTCGTGCCGGGCAAATCGAATATTGCCGCGATGGCCTCGGATTTCTGGACCAACAAGATGTGGCGTCATGGCGATGTGGCCTGGGCACTGTTCGAAACGGTGCTGATGGCGTTTCTGGGCACCTTCGGCGCGGCCATCGTGGCACTTCCGCTGGCGTTTCTGGCGGCGCGCAACTTTTCGCCGCTGATCGCGGTGCGTTTCGGGGTCCGCCGGGTGTTCGACTTCGTGCGCGGGGTGGATGCGCTGATCTGGACCATCGTTCTGGCCCGCGCCTTCGGGCCGGGGCCGCTGACCGGGGCGCTCGCCATCCTGCTGACCGATACCGGCTCCTTCGGCAAGCTGTTCTCGGAGGCGCTGGAAAACGTCGACGAAAAGCAGATCGAAGGCGTGCAATCGACCGGGGCCAAACAGTTGCAACGCTATCGCTTCGGGGTGATCCCGCAGATTACCCCGGTCCTGCTCAGCCAGCTTTTGTATTACCTCGAATCCAACACCCGCAGCGCCACGATCATCGGGGCGATCACCGGCGGCGGGATCGGTCTGCTGCTGACCCAGGCGATGATCACCCAGAAGGACTGGGAAGAAGTCACCTATTACATCGTGCTGGTGATCCTGATGGTCATGATCATGGATTCGGTGTCGGGCTGGCTGCGCGGGCGTCTGATCGGACGCGCCGAGGGGCACTGAGACATGGCCCGCCTGACGGCTGATACGCCGTTCATCCATGACGGCTGCCAGATCACCGACACACGCCTTGGCCGGTTCACCGAAATCGGCCAGGGCAGCCGGATCGCCCATAGCGATATCGGCGATTATTCCTATTGCGACCGCTACGCCGACATCGCCAATGCCGATATCGGCAGGTTCTCCAACATCGCCAGCTTCGTGCGGATCGGGGCCACCGACCACCCGCTGACCACGGCCAGCATGCACCATTTCCTGTATCGCTCGGCGGATTACTGGGACGATGCCAGCGACGACCCCGCGTTTTTCGAACACCGCAAGGCGCGGCGCGCGGTGATTGGGCATGACACATGGATCGGCCACGCGGCGATGATCAAACCCGACGTCACCATCGGCCACGGTGCCGTGGTCGCTGCCGGGGCCATCGTGACCCGCGATGTGGAGCCCTACACCATCGTCGCCGGAACCCCGGCCAAACCCCTGCGCCGCCGCCAGACGCCCGAGATCGCCGACCGGCTGATCGCCCTGGCGTGGTGGGATTGGGGCCATGACCGCCTGCGCGATGCGCTGAACGATTTCCGCACCCTATCCGCCGAGGCCTTCCTTGAGCGCCACGGCGGCTGAGGCACGGCCCCTAATCCTCCAGCGTCAGCGTCACACGATCCCCGGCGAACACCGTGCGGCCATACTCCACCGGCTTGCCATCGGGCGCAACATTCACCCCCGTCGAACGCAGCAACGGATCGCCCTCGCGCAACTGCAGATGCAGCGCCTGCGAGGCATCGGCGGCCACGGCGGTCAGCCGCGTCGAGGCGCGGGTGTAATCGCTCACCCCCACCTGCCGCAGCGCCGCCGTCACGCCCGGCTGCTCCTCCAGCGCCTCGGCGATCCCCGGCAGGCGCTCCAGCGGAAAGACGCTTTCGAACACCGCGATGGGCGCATCGTCGGCCAGCGACAGGCCATGACAGGCGCAAACCGGCGCGCCCGGCGCGATCTCCAGCGCCTCGGCCTCGCCCGCCGTGGCGCTGCGGGTTTCGATCTGAAGGATGCGTTTGTCCGGGCGCTGTCCGGCGGCACGCAGGTTTTCATGAAACCGCACCCGGCGGCCTATGGGATAATCCGTGGGCCGCGCCGTCACGAACACCCCCGATCCGCGCCGCGAGCGCACCACCCCGTCCTCGGCCATGCGCCCGAGCGCATGGCGCACCGTATGGCGGTTGACGCCGAACCGCTCGGCAAGCTGCGCTTCGGTCGGCAGCTTGTCACCGGGGCCGTAACGCCCTTCGAAAATATCTTGCCGCAGCGCCTTGGAAATGGCCTGCCACAATGGCGTTTTCCCGCCCGCCTTGCCCTGCTTGTCACCCAAAATTCACAAATCCCCACTGGCCTGATCGCTACCGCTTCGGTATAATGTGTATAGTTGTATAGTAATGCACGGATTTGTCGAGATGAAAGATCACGCCCCCGATCACGGCCCGCGACAGGCATGGATGGGTCTGCTGGCCAAGGCCGCGCCGGGCCGCGTGGCGGCCCTGCTGGACGATACATGCCCCCGCCCCGGCTTCGACTGGCTGCGTCGCCCGGAAACCGGCAGCGTCATGGTGCGCGGCCGCACCGGCGGCACCGGCGCACCCTTCAACCTTGGCGAAATGACCGTGACGCGCTGCGCCCTGCGCCTGCCCTGCGGCACGGTCGGCCACGCCTATATCCAGGGCCGCAGCAAACCCGATGCCGAGGCCGCCGCACTGGTCGATGCCCTGATGCAGACCGACCGGGCCCCGGCCCTGCAAACCGGGGTTCTGGACCCACTCAGGGCCGAGGCCGAGACCGCCCGCACCAACCGCGCCGCCCGCGCGGCAGCGACGAAAGTCGACTTCTTCACCATGGTCCGAGGAGAGGATTGATGCACAGCGCAACGCTTGACGGCGGCTTTGCCGACCCGGCCATCGAGGCCGCAACCGCATTCCGCGCGGTGATGGAGGCCATGGCCCGTCCCGGACGGATCGAAACCCTTGCCGGGGCCACACCTCCCGCGCCGCTGTCCCCGGCGGCAGGGGCGGTTGTGCTGACCCTGTGTGACACCGACACGCCGCTGTTCCTGGCGGGTGAAATGGACTGCCCGGCGGTGCGCGACTGGCTGGCCTTTCACACCGGCGCACCGCTGAGCGACGCAAGCAATTGCGCCTTTGCCATCGGACACTGGGACGATTTTCTGCCGCTGTCGCAATTTCCCTGCGGCACGGCGGAATATCCCGATCGCTCCGCCACGCTGATCGTCGAACTGCCCGAACTGTCGGCGCGGGGGGCCACCCTGCGGGGCCCCGGAATTCAGGACACCGCCACCCTGTCCCTGCCCGACGGCGATGCGTTTCGCCAGAACGCCGCGCGTTTCCCTCTGGGCCTGGATTTCATCTTTACCAGCGGTCGGACCCTTGCCGCCCTGCCGCGTTCCACCGAGGTGCTGTAATGTATGTCGCCGTCAAGGGCGGAGAGCGCGCCATCGACAACGCTCACGCATGGCTGGCCGAGGAACGGCGCGGCGATCCGTCGGTCCCCGAACTGTCCATCGCGCAAATCCGCGAACAGATGGCGCTGGCGGTCAACCGCGTCATGGCCGAGGGTTCGCTTTACGATCCCGACCTTGCCGCACTGGCGATCAAACAGGCGCGCGGCGACCTGATCGAGGCGATTTTCCTGATCCGCGCCTATCGCACCACCCTGCCCCGGCTGGGCAATTCGCGCCCGGTCGAAACCGCCGCAATGGCCTGCGACAGGCGTATCTCGGCCACGTTCAAGGACCTCCCCGGCGGGCAGATCCTGGGGCCGACATTCGACTACACCCACCGCCTGCTGGATTTCAAACTGGCCGCCGAGGGCGCCCCCCCGCAAGACGCGCCCCAACGCCCCCCCGAGGCGGGCGACGTGCCCCATGTCACCGGCTTCCTCAACCGCGAGGGCCTGATCGAAGAGGCCCCCGCCGATGACACGCCCCCGCCAGACCTGACACGCCAACCGCTGGAACTGCCCGCCGAACGGGCGCTGCGCCTTCAGGCGCTGGCGCGCGGCGACGAGGGGTTTGTCCTGTCGATGGCCTATTCCACGCAGCGCGGCTATGGCCGCAACCACGCCTTCGTGGGCGAGTTGCGCATCGGCGCGGTCAGCGTCGAGATGGACATCCCCGAACTGGGCTTCGCCATCGAGATCGGCGACATCACCCTGACCGAATGCGAAACCGTGAACCAGTTCACCGGCTCGAAAACCGAACCGCCGCAATTCACCCGTGGCTATGGGCTGGTCTTCGGTCAGACCGAGCGCAAGGCGATCTCGATGGCGCTGGTCGACCGCGCCCTGCGATGGCAGGAACTGGGCGAGGATTTCACCGGCGCCCCGTCACAGGACGCCGAATTCGTCCTGTCCCATGCCGACAACATTCAGGCCACCGGGTTCCTCGAACACATCAAGCTGCCCCACTACGTCGATTTCCAGTCCGAACTGGAACTGGTGCGCAAACTGCGCCGCGAGGTGGCCGAGCGCGCCGAGGCCGCCAACACATCCCGTCAGGAGGCCGCCGAATGACCAGCGTCGTCTTCGATATCGGAAACGTGCTGGTCGAATGGGACCCCGTCGCCGCCTTCCTGCCCGATCTGGGATGCCGCACAAAGGCGCAGGCGTTTCTTGACCGCACCGGCTTTCACGCGCGCAACGCACGCGCCGACCGGGGCGAACGCTTTGGCGCGCTGGCGCAGGAAATCCACGACCCGGACGACCGAATGCTGTTCTCGCGCTATCTGGAACGCTACGCGCTGACCCTGCGCGAGCCGATCGAAGGCACATGGGACATCGTCAACCGGCTGAAACGCCGCGGCCACGATGTGCATGCGATCACCAACTGGTCGGCGGAAACATGGCCCATCGGGCTTACCCTGCATCCGCGCCTGACCGACACGTTCGGCGTCACCATCGTGTCTGGCCGCGAAGGGATGGGCAAACCCGAACCAGCCATCTTCGACCTGCTCTGCCAGCGCGCCGATGTGCCCCCGCAAGACTGCCTGTTCATCGACGACAGCCCCGCCAACGTGCAGGGCGCACGCGATGCGGGCTGGCAGGGGCATCACTTCATCTCGCCCGAAACCCTCGAGGCGGACCTGACCGAAAGGGGCCTGTTGTGACCGACCAAGCCTATAACTTCGCCTATCTGGACGAACAGACCAAACGCATGATCCGCCGCGCCATCCTCAAGGGGCTGGCGATCCCCGGCTATCAGGTGCCGTTCGCCAGCCGCGAAATGCCCATGCCCTACGGCTGGGGCACCGGCGGCGTGCAGGTCTCGGCGGCGGTGCTGACGCCCGAGGACCGTTTCAAGGTGATCGACCAGGGCGCCGACGACACCACCAACGCCGTGTCGATCCGCAATTTCTTTCGCCGCACGGCGGGGGTGGAGGTGACCACCGAAACCACCGCCGCCAGCGTGATCCAGACCCGCCACCGGATTCCCGAAACCGCCCTGCAAGACGGGCAGATACTGGTCTATCAGGTGCCGATCCCCGAACCCCTGCGTTTTCTGGAGCCGCGTGAAACCGAAACCCGCAAGATGCACAGCCTGGAAGAATACGGGCTAATGCATGTGAAACTGTATGAAGACATCAGCCGCCACGGCCATATTGCAACCGCTTACGCCTATCCCGTCAAGGTCGAGGGGCGCTATGTGATGGACCCGTCGCCGATCCCGAAGTTCGACAACCCGAAACTGTCGGACTGCCCGGCGATCCAACTTTTCGGCGCCGGGCGCGAACAGCGCATCTATGCGCTGCCACCCTATACCACGGTCGTCAGTCTCGATTTCGAGGACCACCCGTTCGACGCCTCGAAGGCCGACCATCCCTGCGGGCTGTGCGGGGCAAGCGACAGTTACCTTGACGAGGTGATCACCGATGACGCGGGCGGGCGGATGTTCGTCTGCTCGGACACGGATTATTGCGAAGCCCGGCAGGCGCAGGGCCATCGCGGAAAGGACGCTGCATGAGCCCTGATCCCACCCTCCCCCTTCTGTCGGTGCGCGACCTGCGTAAGCTCTATGGCAGCCATATCGGCTGCACCGGCGTGTCGTTCGATCTTTACCCCGGCGAGGTCATGGGCATCGTCGGCGAAAGTGGCTCGGGCAAATCCACGCTGCTCAACTGCATGGCCGGCCACCTGACGCCCGATGCAGGTCAGGTGATCTTCGACACGCGCACGGGTCCTAGGGACACCGTCACCATGTCCGAACCCGAACGCCGGATGCTGTCGCGCACCGACTGGGCCTTTGTCCACCAGCACGCCCGCGACGGGCTGCGTATGGGTGTCAGCGCGGGCGGCAATGTGGGCGAACGCCTGATGGCCGTGGGCGCGCGCCACTATGGCGACATCCGCGCACGTGCGACGGATTGGCTGGACCGCGTCGAAATCGCCCCCGACCGTATCGACGACCGCCCGTCGACCTTTTCGGGCGGAATGCAGCAACGGCTGCAAATCGCGCGCAACCTCGTCACCGGACCGCGGCTGGTATTCATGGACGAACCCACCGGCGGGCTGGATGTCAGCGTGCAGGCCCGCCTGCTGGATTTGCTGCGCGGGCTGGTGCGTGACATGGGCCTGTCGGCCATCATCGTCACCCACGATCTGGCGGTGGTACGGCTGCTGGCGGATCGCCTCATGGTGATGAAGTCGGGCCATGTGGTGGAACAGGGCCTGACCGATCAGGTGCTGGACGATCCGCAACACGGCTATACGCAGCTTCTGGTTTCCAGCGTGCTGCAAGTCTGAAACACCCGGGGGCTGTCTGCCCCCGGACCCCCGAGGATATTTGGAAACAGAAGAAAGCCCATGATCGAGATCGAGAACCTGTCCAAGGCCTTTACCCTGCACAATCAGGGCGGCGCGACAATCCGCGTGATGCAGGGCGCGACCCTGTCGGTGGCGCGCGGAGACTGCGTGGCCCTGACCGGGGCGTCGGGCGCGGGCAAATCCACGCTGATGCGGATGATCTATGGCAACTACTTGGCCGAAGCGGGGCGCATCCGCGTGGGCAACACGGTGGTGACGGATGCCGCGCCGCGCGACATTCTCAGGATGCGCCGCGACACGCTGGGCTATGTCAGCCAGTTCCTGCGCGTGGTGCCGCGCGTTCCCACGCTGGACGTGGTGGCCGAGCCCCTGCTGGCGGTCGGCACACCGCTGGAGGATGCCCGCGTCCGCGCCGCCGAACTGCTGAAACGGCTGAACATCCCCGAAACCCTGTGGGGGCTGTCGCCCACCACCTTTTCGGGGGGAGAACAGCAGCGCGTGAACATCGCGCGCGGCTTTGCCCATGACTATCCCGCACTTTTGCTGGACGAACCCACCGCCAGCCTGGACGCCACCAATCGCGAGGTCGTTCTGGGCCTGATCGAAGCCGCCAAGGCGCGCGGCGCGGCCATCGTCGGGATTTTCCACGACGAGGCCGCCCGTGACCGGGTTTGCGACCGTGAAATCGACGTCACCGCCTTTACCCCGGCGAGGGCCGCATGAGCGCGGGCCGCCTGATCGCCCTGGTCGGTCCATCCGGCGCAGGCAAGGACAGCGTCATGCGCGGCCTTGCCGAAGCCGCCCCTGCGCTGGTTCCGGTGCGCCGCGCGATCACCCGCACCCCCGGCCTTGGCGGCGAAGACTATGACGCGCTGAGCGAGGCCGAATTCACCGCCCGCGCCGATACGGGCGGGTTCTGCCTGCACTGGAACGCACATGGCCTGCGCTATGGCATTCCCTCTGCCATACCCGACGATGTCCGGGGCGGCGCGCAACGCATGGCGAACCTGTCGCGCGGGGTTCTGGGACAGGCCGCGCTGATTTTCCCCGCGCTGGAGGTGTTGCATGTCACCGCCACCCCCGAAACGCTGGCCAGGCGGCTGGCCGGGCGTGGCCGTGAAACCACACAGGACATTGCGCGCCGCCTGAACCGCAACACCGCGCCCCTGCCCAAGGGGCTGAGGGTGCATAACATTTCCAATGACGGCCCGATCGAAGCGACCGTCGATCAGGCCCTGCACCTGCTGGGCCTCGCCGCCCCGGCGCGACTGACCCAAGGACGATACACCGGATGACCCCAGCCATGCCCGCCCCCGCCGACCTGTCCCTTGCGCCCGGCGCCGAAACCCTGCACCTGGCCAATGCCCGGCTGGTGTTGCCCGACACGGTGCTGACCGGCTCGCTGAGCCTGTCCGACGGCCGGATCGCCGAAATCACCCCCGGCACTCATGTCGCGGCCGGGGCCATCGACTGCGACGGCGATTACATCACGCCGGGCCTGATCGAGCTGCACACCGACAATCTCGAGCGCCATATCGAACCGCGCCCCTCGGTCGACTGGCCGCACCTTTCGGCGATCCTTGCCCATGACGGCGAACTGGCCTCGACCGGGATCACCACCGTGTTCGACGCGATGCGCGTCGGCTCGATCCACACCGGCAAGGGCGGCTATGTGAAATACGCCCGCGCCCTGACCGACGAAATCCTTGCCCTGCGCCGCGCCGATGCCCTGCGGATCAGCCATTTCCTGCACCTGCGGGCCGAAATCTGTTCCGAAACCCTGCTCGAGGAACTGGCCGAATTCACCCCCGAAGACCGCATCGGCATTGTCAGCCTGATGGATCACACGCCGGGGCAACGCCAGTTCCGCGACCTGTCCAAGCTCAAGACCTATATCGCCAAGAAACGCGGCATGAGCGACGCCGATTTCGAGGCCCATGTGACCCACCTCAAGGGGCTGCGCGCACGGCTGGGCGACACGCACGAAACCGGCGCCATCGCCGAGGCCAACCGCCTTGGCGCGGTTCTGGCCAGCCATGACGACACCACCGCCGAACAGGTCACGGCCTCGCAGGGGAACGGCGTGGGTTTTGCCGAATTTCCCACCACGATCGAGGCCGCCGAGGCCTGCCGCGACAAAGGCGTGGCGATCATGATGGGGGCGCCCAACATCATCCGGGGCGGCTCTCATTCGGGCAATGTCAGCGCGCTGGACCTGGCCGGGCGCGGGCTTCTGGATATCGTGTCGTCCGATTACGTGCCCTCGGCGCTGCTGCTGTCGGCGTTCCGGCTGGGCGAAGTCTGGCAGGACCTGCCCCGCGCCATCCGCACCGTCACCGCCGCCCCCGCCGAAGTGACGGGGCTGACGGATCGCGGCCACCTGATCGCGGGTCAGCGCGCCGATCTTCTGCGCATCCGCGATATCAACGGCACCCCCGTGGTGCGCACGGTCTGGAGCCGGGGACGGCAAGTCGGCTAAGGGTCAGCGGTTGAAGCGCATTTGCAGGGTGAAGGTATAGCTGGCCTTGGTCAGCCCCTTGGGCGCCGCCGCGAACCGCCCGGCGGATTGCACTGCGCGCAGCGCCGCCTGATCCAGCGCCGCATTGCCCGACGAGCGCGCCAGCCCGACGCCCTGCAAACTGCCGTTGCGCCCCACCGTCAGGCGCACCGTAACCGTGCCCGACGCCCCGCGTGCCGCCGACGGATAGCGCTTGCGCCGCTCGATCTGGCGGCGCACCTGCGCGCCCCATCGGGCGGTCAGGCTCTGGATCTGGCCCGCGCTCAGCGTGGCCGCCTGTGTTTGCCGGGCATTGCCCGCATTCGCCCCCTGCCCCTGCCCGGCGGCACGCTGTGCCGTGCTGGAGGCCGCTGCCTGCTTCGGTTTGTCCGCCTTCTTCGCTTGCTTCTTCGGCGCGGGCTCACGCCTGGGCTGTTGCTTGGGCGGATCAGGCCGCTCGGGGCGCAGTTGCGGGCGTGTCTCGCCCAATCGTTCCAGTTCCGGATCCGGGCGCTGCACCGGCGGCGGCGGCGGAGGCGCGGTGACGGAGGCATCCGGCAGACTGTCGGATTGCGGCACCGCAAGGCCCGGCACTGCCGGGGCCACGGGGGCGGCGGGGGCCGTGGGCCGCTCCGGCTGCTCCAGCGGCGGCATCTCGGGCTCGTTCAGCGCTGCGGTCTCGGGCATGTCCGGCGCTTCGACCGGCTCGGGCACCTCGGGCGGGGTTTCCCACTGCGCCACCATATCGGCAATTTGCCCGTCCGACACCTGGATCGACACCGCCGTTTCGCCCGCCTGCCCGGACGAGGCCACCCCTTGCGTGCGCGGCCCGATCAGCACCACCGCCAGATGCGCCACCACGGCCAGCACCAGGAAACCGCCGAATTCCAGCGCGCGTATCATTGCGACACCGTCACAAGCTGAATTTCCGCGAATCCCGCCTGCGCCAGCCGAGGCATCAGCGCCGCCAGCGTGGCCCCCGGCACATCCGCATCGGCCCGCAATATCAGCGGCGGGGGCGGCACCGTGTCCGAACAGCCGCCATCGGCGCAATAGGCCTCTTTGGCAGCCTGCAACGCGGCCAGCGCATCGTCCTCACCACGCGCCTCTCCAAAGGCCAGGTCACCCTGCGCCCCCAGATACAGCGTGAATTCGCCCTCCGCCGGATCAAGCGCCTGCGTGGCACTCGGCGGCTTCACGTCGATCGGGTCGGGCGGGGCGATCTGCGCGGTCATCAGGAAAAAGATCAGCAGCAGGAACACCACGTTGATCATCGGAACGATGCTTTCGGGCGGGTGACGGCGGGGCGGTTCGGAAAACTGCATCGGCCTACTCCACCAACACCAGCGCCGTGAACCCGGCCTGCTTCAACGCCTGCATCACGTCCACAACACGCTGCAAGCGTGCCTCGTCACGGGCGCGCAGCACGATGGTATCGCCCGGATCGCCCACCAGATCGGCCAGCGCCGCAGGCAGGGCCTCGGGGGTCATCTCCTGCCCGTTCAGGCGCAGACCCTCGGGCAGAATATCCACCAGACGCGGCGGCCCGGAATAGGGCCGCTCGCCCCCCGAACCGGGCGCATTCAGCGGCACCTGCATATCCATCCCGAACCGCGAGGCCAGCATGAAGAACACCAGCAGCAGGAACACCACGTCGATCATCGGCGTCAGGCTGGGTTTCCTGCGGGGTCTGGGGGGACCGAAGGCGAACATCTTACTCGGCCGCACGCGCCATCGCCGCGCCGTCCTCGCCCTGCACGGGGCGCAGGAAAATGCGCGTGGCGAAATCCTCCATCTCAAGGCGCAGCCGGTCCACCACGCTCTCGAACCACGTCAGCGCCATCGACGCCGGGATCGCCACCGCCATACCCGCCGCCGTGGTCAGCAAGGCCTCCCAGATGCCCCCGGCCAGAATCGCCGGATCGGCGCGGCTGCCCGCTGCCTGCAAGGCCTGGAACGCCGCGATCATGCCCAGAACCGTGCCCAGAAGCCCCAGCAGCGGCGCGATGGTCGCGATCAGTTCGAGCGGGCGCAAACCGCCGCGCGCTTTCGCCAACAAATTACGCGCCACACGCTCGGTTTCGGCCTGCGCCGCATCCGCGTCCAGTGTCGCATCGCGCCGCGCCTCCATCGCCGCGCGGATCAGAACCGCCCGGCAGGTGCGCCGCCCCTGCAACTGCGCCAGCGCCCGATCTTCATCGCCCTGCGCCCACAGCTCCACCGCGCGGCGCGCATGGCCCCCGCCGATCCAGGCACCCATGATCGCCAGCCGCCAGACCTTCCACAGGATCAGCGCCAGCGCGACAACCGAAACTGCCGCAATGGCCCAGATCGCCGGACCGCCCAGCACGATGAACTCGACGACCTTGTCGAACCGGCCAGCGGCCCCGCCCAGCACGGCATCCTGCACCAGCCCCGCCGGTGCGTCCGCCTGGGGAAGCGTCGTGGTCATTTCGTCAGCCATGGGCCACCTCGTATGCTCTGCCGCCCGTCCACAAGCGGCGTTTTCGGGTTAAAGCGCTTCACGATACGCTTCAAGTGCGCCGCATTGTCCCGCACACAGGGAAATTCAGGGCCGAACATGTCATGAAACCGCGCCGCCCCTGCCGTGTAAACCGTGATGGATAGCTGGCGGGATCGCTGGCTGTGCCGCGCGAATGGCGCGCGTTGACGCCGCTTTACGTATCCCGACAATTACTGTCAACTAAAAAGCCCGCGCGCAGCCAACCGCTCAACCGGGAACAGGCAGACCCCGCCACAACAGCCCCGTCAGGCCGCCCGGCTCAGCCGCATTTGGAATGGCCGCAACTGGCGCAGGTCATGCAGCCCTCGATCATCCGCATGTCATAGCTGCCGCAGGACGGGCAGGACGGACCGCGCGGCGCGTCGAGGTTCACCACCGATTGCGTCGGGTCGGTCTTGAGCCCCAGCCCCTCGCCTTCGAGGAACCCGATCGAGATCATGTGCTGTTCCAGGATACCGCCGATCGCCGCAAGGATCGAAGGGATGTATTTCCCCTGCATCCACGCCCCGCCGCGCGGGTCGAACACGGCTTTCAACTCTTCCACCACGAAACTCACGTCGCCACCGCGCCGGAACACCGCGCTGATCATCCGCGTCAGCGCCACCGTCCAGGCGTAATGCTCCATGTTTTTGGAGTTGATGAACACCTCGAACGGGCGGCGATGCCCGTTCAGCACGATGTCGTTCACGGTGATATAGATCGCATGGTTGCTGTCGGGCCATTTCAGCTTGTAGGTCGCGCCCTCCAGTTCCGTGGGCCGGTCCAGCGGCTCGGACATATAGACCACCTCGCCGCCCTCTTGCGGCAGCGGCACACCGGCCTCGCCCGGCGTTTTATCCGCAGTTTCGCTCACGCTCAGCACGCTGCCGGTCACGTCGTTGGGCCGGTAGGTGGTGCAGCCCTTGCAGCCGGTTTCATAGGCCTGCATGTAGACATCCTTGAACGCCTCGAAGGAAATATCGGCAGGGCAGTTGATCGTCTTGGAAATGCTGCTGTCCACCCAGCGCTGCGCGGCGGCCTGCATTTTTACGTGATCCGCCGGGGCCAGTGTCTGGGCATTCACGAAATAGTCGGGCAATTCGGCATCGCCCATCTGTTCGCGCCACATCCGCACGGCGTAATCCACCACCTCTTCCTCGGTGCGCGACCCGTCTTTCTGCAGCACCTTGCGGGTGTAGGAATAGGCGAATACCGGCTCGATCCCCGAACTCACATTTCCCGCATAAAGGCTGATCGTCCCGGTCGGCGCGATGCTGGTCAGCAGGGCGTTGCGGATACCGTGCTCGGCCACTGCCGCGCGCACATCCTCGTCCATGCCCATCATGTTGCCCGAGGCCAGGAACGCATCAGAGTCGAACAGCGGGAACGGCCCCTTTTCCTTCGCCAACTCGACACTGGCCAGATAGGCGGCACGCGCGATCTGCTTCAGCCACGCCTCGGTCTGCGCCGCGGCCTCGTCGCTGCCATAGCGCAAGCCGACCATCAGCAACGCATCCGCCAGCCCGGTCACGCCCAGCCCGATCCGCCGCTTGTTGGCGGCCTCCTGCGCCTGCGCCTCCAGCGGGAATTTCGACGCATCCACCACGTTGTCCATCATCCGCACGGCGGTCGCCACCAGATCGTCCAGCGCCTCCCGGTCCAGCGCCGCCCCCTTGCCGAACGGATCGCGCACCAGCCGCGCCATGTTGATCGACCCCAGCAGGCACGCCCCATAGGGCGGCAGCGGTTGCTCGCCACACGGGTTGGTCGCCGCGATCGTCTCGCAGTAATTCAGGTTGTTCGCCTCGTTGATCCGGTCGATGAAAATCACCCCCGGCTCGGCGAAATCATAGGTCGCCTGCATGATCCGGTTCCACAGGTCGCGCGCCTCGACCGTCTTGTAAACCTTGCCGTCGAATTCCAGCTCCCACGAGCCATCGGCCTTGACCGCCTCCATGAAGGCGTCCGTCACCAGCACCGACAGGTTGAACATCCGCAGCCGCGCCGAATCCGCCTTGGCGGCGATGAAATCCTCGATATCAGGATGATCGCAGCGCATGGTCGCCATCATCGCGCCCCGGCGGCTGCCCGCGCTCATGATGGTGCGGCACATGGCATCCCACACATCCATGAAGCTCAGCGGCCCGCTGGCATCGGCGGCCACGCCATGCACTTCGGCCCCCTTGGGCCGGATCGTGCTGAAATCGTACCCGATCCCGCCGCCCTGCTGCATGGTCAACGCGGCCTCTTTCAGCATCTCGAAAATGCCGCCCATGTTGTCGGGGATCGTGCCCATCACGAAACAGTTGAACAGCGTCACGCTGCGCGCCGTCCCGGCCCCCGCCGTGATCCGCCCCGCCGGCAGGTATTTGAAATCCTCCAGCGCGCCGTAAAACCGCTCTTCCCACGTTTCCGGCTCGGCCTCGACCGCCGCCAGAGCACGGGCAATACGGCGCCATGTATCCTCGACCGTCTCGTCGACAGGGGTGCCATCGGCCTCTTTCAGACGGTATTTCATGTCCCAGATGGACTGGGCAATCGGGGCGGCAAAACGGGTCATGGCGCGAATCCTGCTTGGCTGGGGAGACCCACAATAACTTGAAGCCCGGCGCATTTCCACTACTCTATATGCCCATCGCGCAGGGAATCGCAGGTCATGGCCAAACTCCATCTCATCAAGCTCAGCGTCGGCACGGACAGCGTCGAAAGCCTGATGCGCTGGCAATCCACGCCCCACGCCCAGGGCCCCGACGGCATGCCGCGCCACATCACCCGCATGTGGCCCAAACGCGAGGCCGAACTTCTGGACGGAGGCTCGATTTTCTGGGTCATTCAAGGGCTTGTGCAATGCCGCCAGCGCCTGTTGCGCCTTGACGAGATCATCGGCGAGGACGGCATCCGCCGCTGCGCCTTCGTGCTGGACCCGCAGATAATCCGCACCACCACCGCCCAGAAACGCCCGTTTCAGGGCTGGCGCTACCTGCAAACGGGCGACGCCCCCGCCGACCTGCCCGCCAGCCGCCAGTCCGAGGACACGCTGCCGCCCGAACTCTCGGCGGCGCTGGCCGATATCGGCGTGCTCTGACGCCACGGTCACGAGGTTTTGACCGCCATCGCATGGCCCGCCGCTTTTTCAGCAGGAAAACGGCGATTTTCAGCGCATGACGCGACGCCCCCCGGCAGGATCGTGCCGTAAATTCCACCCCCCGTTGAATGTCGGCCCTTTCGCTCTCACCTGTTGACCAACCGCAGCGCAATCGCTGCCTGCGGTCGCCGGGCCGCACCCGCGGCACCGGCATCACAGGAAACGAGCAGTCCCGCTACCAGCGAGGACATGACAGGACACAAAGGTAAAAGGATCTGATCCAATGCTGAAACAAGGTTCCCTTATCGCCGCCTCCCTGGCGCTTGCCACAGGCCCCGCTTTCGCCGGCTCTCCCGTCGAACCCGCCCCCGATCCCGTCATCGCCACCCCCGCCCCCGCGCCCGCTCCGGCCAGCCCCGACTGGACCGGCGGCTACCTCGGCGGCCAGGTCGGTTACGGCAATGTCGACACCAGCGTTCCCGGCGTGGACGGTGACGGCGCCATCGGCGGTCTGACCGGCGGGTATGACTACGATCTCGGCCAGTGGGTCATCGGCGGCGGCCTCGATTACGACTGGGCCGATATCAGCCTCGGCGCAGGCAACCCCGATCTCGAAAACATCTTCCGCGTCAAGCTGCGCGGCGGCTACAAGATCGGCAACGGCCTGCTTTACGGCACCGGTGGCTGGGCACAGGCCGACACCGACACGCTGGGCGATGACGACGGCTATTTCGTCGGCGCGGGCTATGAACACATGGTCACGCAGAACTTCTCGCTCGGTGGCGAGGCGCTCTATCACGAGTTCTCCAACTTCGGGAACACCACCACCGATCTCGAAGCCACCACGGTTCAGGTCCGCGGTACGTTCCGCTTCTGATCCATGCCTCGCAAGACCCGGCACCGGGTTTTCACCCCTCGGGCATGCGACATCGGAAGATCGGGGTTTGCCGCGTGCATGCGGCAGGCCCCGACGGCCTGAAGGCCTGACCCCTCCAGATCGGGCCTCGTGGCGGGCGCGTCCCTTGGGCGCGCCCGTTTCGTTTGCGGCGCGGGGCGATGGGATCGACATGCGCCAATGGCGCCGTTTTCAGCACCTCTGATGCGCGGCGACCTGCGGCCGCTGTTTCGCGCGAGTGGAAAGACCTCTCTGCGGGACGAATCTGCCGTTCACGACGAAGGCTGACGTCAGCCCCTGGGGTGGCGATGCAACCGTAGTTTCAAAGAGCTTTATGGTCGCAAAACACATCCACAGAACGAACGGCGCGCCCAGCTCAGACAAATCGCCAGCCCAAGGGAGGGGCTGACGATAGCCGGGCCGCTTCGCGGCTGTTAACCGGCTGGGCGCTCTGCACGAACGTCTTGCAAGGCCTCATTCCAAACATTCACCATTCCAACGCTACCAACACATCACCATTGCCACCCATCGCCCGACGACACCCCGTAATGCCATATCCTTCACCTCGCCCGATCACGGCCTTCACATATCGCGCCGACATCCCCGTTCTGACACAAACCGATTAACCGAAGGTTGCCGCACCACGCGCCGGTCTCCGCAAGACCCACAACGCCCCCGTTTGCGTCCATCATGGACGCAAATTTCGCAACACCCCCCGGTTTTCGTACAAAACCCGCGTACACATCGTACAAAACGTACGAAACGCGCCTCAGTCCAGCGCCAGCTGTTTCAGCAGGGTCTTGAGCGTTTTGCGGTCGCCCTCGTCCATCGCCGCCCTGCGGGCGCGGAACAGCGTCGCCTGCGAGCGCAAGATCAATCCATCTTCCAATATTTTCAAATGGTTGGCCCGCAATGTATCGCCGGTCGAGGTGATATCGGCAATCGCCTCGGCAGTCTCGTTCTTGACCGTGCCCTCGGTTGCGCCCTGGCTGTCAACCAACTGGTAATCCGCCACCCCGTTATCGCGAAGGAACTCCCGCACCAGACGGTGATATTTGGTGGCAATTCTCAAACGAAATCCGTGCTTTAGCCGGAACGCGGCAGCGGCGGCGTCAAGGTCGTCCAGCGTGTTCACATCCACCCAGCACTTGGGCACCGCCAGCACCAGATCCGCCTGACCAAAGCCAAGCCCTGCCAATTCCTCAACAGAGCGATCCCACTGGCCCAGCTTGTCGCGCACCAGATCGGTGCCCGTCACCCCCAGATGAATGCGCCCGGCGGCCAGTTCGCGCGGGATTTCCCCGGCAGACAGCAGAACAAGTTCAACATTATCAATGCCCTGGACATACCCGGCATATTCCCGGTCCGATCCGGCCCGGCCCAGTTCGATCCCCCGCTGGCCGAACCAGCCAAAGGTCTTGTCCATCAGCCGCCCCTTCGACGGCACACCCAGTTTGAGGCTCATGTCAGCCCCCCAAGTTCAACCACCAATCCAGGGCGAATCACGCCGCCCACCGCCGGAATCTCGCGCCCCCGCCCCAGGTGCCGGGTCAGCGCGTCATACCGCCCGCCAGTCGCCACCGGCGGCAGGTCGGGGCGATTTTCTGCATAGAAACCAAAGACAAAGCCGTCATAGTATTCCATGTTGGTCCGTCCGTAACTGGCCTCGAAATCCAGCCGCGTCACGTCGATTCCGCGTGTCTCCAGCGCCTCCAGCCGCCGCGCCAGCCGGTCCACCGCAGGCTGGATCGTGGACATGTCCACCGCGATATCACGCAAATGTGATAGTGCATTGTCCGAGGTTTCCCGCACCGACAGCACCGCGTCGATCAGCGCCACCTCGTTTTCCGAGATCGGATCGGTGGCCGCATCCTCCTGCAACGCCTTGATCCGGCTCAGAATTTCGGCCTCCTGCCGCATCCCGATCACCGGCGCCACCCCCGACATCGGGTCCGCCATCGACAACAGCGCCGCCCGGCTGTCCGGCACCGGCACCCGCCCCGAGAACCGATCGATCAGTGCGCGAAATCGTCGCGGACGCCAGATATGCCGCCGCAACGCCCCCTTGCGCCGCTCGCTGGTGTGCAGCCCGTCGACCGCCGCCATCAGGATGCCGATATCCCCGGTCGCGGCACGCAGCCCCAAAGGCTTCAAAGTATTGAAAATGATCGAAAAAACACGCGCGTCGGCCGCCTCCGGCGCGTCGCGTTCGAACACCTCAAAACCAACCTGCATGTATTCATTGGCGCGCTCCGGGTCGTCCTCCTGACGGCGAAACACCTCGCCCGAATAGGTATAACAGGCCGGTTCCGCCCCATGCTCCATATGCATCTGCACCACCGGCACGGTGAAATCCGGGCGCAACATCTGCTCCCCGCGCAACGCATCCGACGTCACATAAGCCCGCGCACGGATGTCTTCGCCATAGAGATCCAGCAAAACCTCGGCTGGTTGCAGAATCGCCGTTTCGACCGACTGCGCGCCCTCGGCCTCGAAGGACGCCCGCAGGCGCGCGGCCTCGGCGCGGATGGCTGCGCGTTGGGTCATGAGCCTTGCCCGTCCAGAATTTCCCGCACCTTTTCAACAAGTTGCGCGCGCGGCACCTCGAACTGGCTGGGCCGTTCCTTCCACTCTTCCAGGGTCGCGTTTTCGGCAATCTTCGCACCAAGGATCAAGTCCTTGATCTGCACCACACCGCGCTCTTTCTCGTCGTCGCCTTCGATCACGGCAATGGGCGAGCCGCGCCGGTCGGCATATTTCATCTGGTTGCCGAAGTTCTTGGGATTGCCCAGATACACCTCGGCCCGGATTCCCGCGCGGCGCAATTCGCCCACCATGTCCTGATAATCGGCCATCCGGTCGCGATCCATCACCGTCACCACCACGGGGCCCTCAACGGTACCCCCGATCCGGCCCTTTTCACGCAGCGCCGCCAGCAGGCGGTCGACACCGATGGACACCCCCGTCGCAGGCACCGCCTGCCCGGTGAACCGCTTGACCAGATCGTCATACCGCCCGCCTCCGGCGACGCTGCCGAACTGCCGCTTGCGGCCTTTTTCATCAAAGATTTCAAAGGTCAACTCGGCCTCGAACACCGGCCCGGTGTAATATCCAAGCCCACGCACGACGCTGGGGTCGATTTCCACGCGGTCCGGCCCATAGCCCTGCGCGGCCAGAAGCTCGGCAATGGTTTCGAGTTCCTGAACACCCTCAAGCCCAATCGCAGAGTCACCCACAGCATCCCGCAGGTTATTCAGCGTCTGGGCTGCACTGTCACTTTTCGAGGTCAGGAAGGCCAGAACCGGCCCGGCCTGTTCGTCGCTCAGCCCCACACCGTCGATATAAGCCCCCGAGGCATCCAGCCGCCCCTTGCCCAACAATTCGCGCACACCGGCCTCGCCGACCTTGTCGAACTTGTCGATGGTGCGCAGCACCGCATCACGCTGCTCGCCTTCCTCAAGGCCCATGACCTCCAGAACGCCGTTCAGAACCTTCCGGTTGTTCACCCGCACGATGTAATCCCCGCGCGGGATGCCGACCTGTTCCAGCGTATCGGACAGCATCGCGCAAATCTCGGCATCCGCCGCAACCGACGGCGCGCCCACGGTATCCGCATCGCATTGATAAAACTGGCGAAACCGCCCCGGCCCCGGCTTTTCGTTGCGCCAGACCGGCCCCATAGCATAGCGCCGGTAGGGCGTGGGCAGGTCGTTGCGGTGCTGCGCGTAAACGCGGGCCAGCGGCGCGGTCAGGTCATAGCGCAGCGCCAGCCAGTCGCCCGGTTTGTCGCCTTCGGAATCCTCCTGCCAGGCAAAGACGCCCTCGTTCGGGCGATCCACATCGGGCAGGAACTTGCCAAGCGCCTCGACCGTTTCGACCGCGCTGCTTTCCAGCGCCTCGAACCCATAAAGATGATACACCCGCGCGATCTGTTGCAGCATCTCGGCGCGCTCGGTCACTTCGGGGCCGAAATAGTCGCGGAACCCCTTGGGCGTCTCGGCCTTGGGGCGGGGCTGTTTCTTCTGCTTGGCCATTATACGGGTCCATCGGCATATGCGGTTTGCCGCAGCGTCTAGCGGATGGGGCCAGCGGGGGCAAGCTGTGGCAGGCGATCCGCGATTGACGCGGGCCGGTCCAAACCGCTAGATCGCGCCATGAAAGCCCTTGAAGAACAGATCGCCCACCTGACCCGCACCGTCGATGACCTGTCCGAGGTGATCGCCCGTCAGGAACGCGAAATCGCGCTGCTGACGCGCCGTGTGCAGCTGTTGCTGGAACGCGAGGCCGAGCGCGAACAGGATCAGGGCGGCAGCATCGCCCTTGGCGACGAACGTCCGCCGCACTGGTAACGCCCTCAACCGCCCTTGCGGTCCTGCGCGATCACGTCGCCGCCATGCAACAACAGGTTGGTCCAGTCGGCGTTTCCACCGAAATGTTCGTAGATGCTGAGGAACACGGTGTCCTTTTCCAGCCGCCGAATCCGCGTCCCGCAGGGTTTGCGCTGTGGAACACCGCAAACCCGTGATTTCACCTTCTCATAGGCCTTGTCCGTATCGCTGTAGGGCTGCACCTCGGCGGGCAGGCCATAGCGCAGTTGCTCGTGCATCTTGACAGTGCCGAAAACCGCCAGCGACGCGGTGAACTGCCGGGCACATCCGTCGCCAAACCCGCTCAGGTAAAAGGTGTGCGGCGCGGTGTTGCCCGGATCGCTGTCATACAGAGTGTGGACCGGGCGGCGTTCGGGGTACGAGGCAATCACCTTGCCCATTTGCCCAAGAGACAATCCGCAAATCCGGGCGACCCTGCCATAGGGCAACACCGTACCGGGAGGAATGTCACTGGTCGCCCCCGTGGCAGATGCATCGGGTTTCGACGCCCCCGAAGACAACAGCCCAAAGAATCCGCCGCGCCGGGAGCGGCCCCTTTCCGGGGCGGTTGCGTCGTCATCGAGGGACGCGGTTTGCGTCTCGCCCCCCGTGGCGCTTGCCCCGTCATCCGCCATGGTATCGTCACTCAGTGAGGCCGATCCTTCGCTGCGGTTCAGCAACCGGGCCAGAAATCCGCCACCGGCGGTCTCTTCGGGATCGGGCGCGCGGGCCACATCGAGCGTGGGCGCATCCTCGGCCACGTCCTGATCCGACAGGCGCACGACCTTGTCCATCGGATCGGCACATCCGGCCAGCACGGTCAAAACCGCAAAGAACAGAAGACGTCGCACCAAAAGGGTCACCAGCTGTGAAAAGAATACCTCGGTATTACCGCACCCGGCAGGACGGGGTCCAGTGGCGCGCTCTCAGATCTCCTCCACGGTCATGACCCCGCTCAAACTCTTGATCGCGCCCTTGATTTGCGGGGTGACGGGATATTCCTCGCCCACGTCGATCTCGACCTCACCGGGCAGGCCCTGCCCCATAAGACAAAAGCAGATCGGCCCGCGCCCGCCTGATTTCGCCGATTGCGCGGCGTCCCGCAAAACAGAAGCCACCGAAGGTATCGCGTTTTCCGTCTCGACGAAAATACGCAGCCCGATCCCCCCGGCATCGGCCACAACACCGTCGATGGGCTGCACCGACCGGCCCAGCAGTTTCAACTGGTCGCTTTCCATGGTGGCCTCGGCGGTCAGCACCACCTGCGATCCGGTTTCCAGAAAATCACGCGACTTTTCCAGCGTTTCGGAAAACAGCGTCACCTCGTAGCCGCCCGTGGTGTCCGACAGTTGCGCAAAGGCAAAGCGATTGCCGCGCGCCGATTTGCGTTCCTGCCGCCCGGCAACGACACCGGCCATCTTGACCAGAACCGCGCCCTTTTGTTCGGCCAGTGCAGTGACCTCGTCCAGCGTCTTGACGTCCTTGCGTTTGAGCGCCCCCATGTAATCATCCAGCGGATGCCCGGACAGGTAAAACCCGATAGCCTTGAACTCTTCGGTCAGGCGTTCGGCGGGCAGCCAATCCTGCACCGGGCTCAGGCGCGGCTCGGGCAGGTCATCGCCCGCCTCACCGAACAGCGACACCTGGTTCGAGCTTTTCTGTTCGAAGATCGCGCCCGAGTAGTTCATCAGCGCCTCGACACTGTCGAACACCCGGCGGCGGTTGCTGTCCAGCTCATCGAACGCCCCGGCACGCGCCAGCATTTCCAGCGGGCGTTTGCCGATACGCTTCAGGTCCACCCGGCGGGCGAAATCATAAAGCGTGGCAAAGGGCTTGTCGCCGCGCCCCTCGACGATCAGGCGCATCGCCTCGACACCCACGTTCTTGAGCGCGCCAAGCGCATAATGCAGCACCCCGCCGCGCACCTGGAACACCGCGTCAGACCGGTTTACGCAGGGCGGCGCATAGGGCAGTTTCAGCCCCTTCTTCACCTCTTGGAAATAAACGGCCAGCTTGTCGGTCAGGTGGATATCGCAGTTCATCACCCCGGCCATGAACTCGACCGGGTGATTGGCCTTGAGCCATGCCGTCTGGTAACTGACCACCGCATAGGCCGCCGCGTGGGATTTGTTGAACCCGTAGTTGGCGAATTTTTCCAGCAGGTCGAAGACCTCTTTCGCCTTGGCCTCGTCCACCCCGTTTTCCATCGCGCCCTTGGTGAATTTCGGGCGTTCGGCGTCCATGGCCTCCTTGATCTTCTTACCCATGGCGCGGCGCAACAGGTCGGCGCCGCCAAGGCTGTAACCGGCCATGACCTGCGCGATCTGCATCACCTGCTCCTGATAGACGATGATGCCCTGGGTTTCTTCGAGGATGTGGTCGATCAGCGAATGAACCGAGTCGATCTCGCGCAGGCCATTCTTGACCTCGCAATATTTGGGGATGTTCTCCATCGGACCGGGACGATACAGCGCCACAAGCGCCACGATATCCTCGATACAGGTGGGTTTCATCCGCTTGAGCGCATCCATCATGCCCGAGCTTTCCACCTGGAACACCGCAACCGTCTTGGCCCGCGCATAGAGGTCGTATGTCCGCTCGTCATCCAGCGGGATTTGCCCGATGTCGTTCTCTGCCCCCTCGAACGGCTCATAGATCGTGCTGCCATCCTGCGCGATATGCAAATCGCGCCCTTCGTTGTGGATTTGCCCGATGGCGTTCTGAATGACGGTCAGGGTTTTCAGGCCCAGAAAGTCGAACTTGACCAGCCCCGCCTGTTCCACCCATTTCATGTTGAACTGCGTGGCGGGCATGTCCGAGCGTGGGTCCTGATAGAGCGGCACCAGCTCGTCCAGTGGCCGATCTCCGATCACCACGCCCGCCGCATGGGTCGAGGCATTGCGCAACAGCCCTTCGACCTTCATGCCGTAATTCAGCAACCGGTCAACCACCTCTTCGTCGCGCGCGGCCTGGCGCAGGCGGTCCTCCTGCTTCAGGGCCTGTTCGATCGAAACCGGCTTGACCCCTTCCACAGGGATCATCTTGGACAGCTTGTCGACCTGCCCGTAGGGCATCTGCAGGACGCGCCCGATGTCACGCACCGCCGCCTTGGACAACAGCGCACCAAAGGTGATGATCTGCCCCACCTTGTCGCGGCCGTATTTCTCCTGGACGTATTGGATCACTTCCTCGCGGCGATCCATGCAGAAGTCGATATCGAAGTCGGGCATGCTGACCCGCTCGGGGTTGAGGAAGCGTTCGAACAGCAGGCTGTAACGCAGCGGGTCGAGATCGGTGATGGTCAGCGCATAGGCCACAAGACTGCCCGCGCCCGACCCCCGCCCCGGCCCCACCGGAATATCCTGATCCTTGGCCCATTTGATGAAGTCGGCAACGATCAGGAAATATCCGGGAAAGCCCATCCCCTCGATAATCCCCAACTCGAATTCCAGCCGCTTTTCATACTCCTCGACCGGCGCGGCATGGGGGATCACGGCCAGACGGGCCTCCAGCCCCTCCTTGGCCTGACGGCGCAGTTCGTCCACCTCGTCATCGGCAAAACGCGGCAGGATCGGATCGCGCCTGTAGGTGCCAAAAGCACATCGCTTGGCAATCTCGACCGTATTTTCCAGGGCCTCGGGCAGATCGGCGAACAGGGTCGCCATTTCCTGCGGTGTCTTGAAATAGTGCTGCGCGGTCAGGCGGCGGCGCGGCTCGGCCTGATCGACATAGGCGCCTTCCGCCACACAGAGCATGGCGTCATGGGCCTCGTACATGTCCGACTTGGGGAAATAGACATCGTTCGTCGCCACCAGGGGAATGCCCATGGCATAGGCCATTTCGACGAAACCGCGCTCGGTCAGGCGCTCGGCCTCGGGCGCACCACTGTCGCCGGGATGGCGCTGCAACTCTACATAGAGCCGATCGCCATAGGCCCTGTGCAGATTCTCCATCAATCCCTGCGCCGCCGGGCGCTGCCCGGCCCGCAGCAACCGTCCCACCGGCCCGTCCGGCCCGCCGCTCAGACAGATCACACCGTCGCTGTATTGCGCCAGTTCATCGACTGTCACATGCGCCAACTGACCGTCGCCACGCAGGTACAGGCAGGAATTGAGCTTCATCAGGTTTTCATACCCGCGCTCGTTCTGGGCCAGCAGAACCACCGGCGCGGGCGGTTTGGGCCGTTCGCCCGGCTGGACCTGCACATATTCCAGATCCACCTGGCAGCCCATGATCGGCTGTATTCCCGCCCCGCTGGCGGTGACGGAAAACTCCAGCGCCGCAAACATGTTGTTGGTGTCGGTCACGGCCACCGCGGGCATGCCCGCGGCCTCGCACAGGCCCGGCAACTTTTTCAGCCGCACGGCCCCTTCCAGCAGGGAATACTCGGTATGGACGCGGAGATGGATGAATCGGGGATCGCTGCTCATGCCCGCCAGAGTAACGGCACGCGCAGCGGGGCGGAAGATGCCTTGCGCCCGAACCCGCATATTCTGCCCAAGACACGGGCAGGGCCAAACATGACGCAACGCAAAAGGCGCATGAACCATTGCCCATCATGGCGTGCCTGCGCTAGTCAGTGGTCTCAACCACATCTTCGCGCCATCAGGGGATCACCGCGTGACTGACGCATTGCTTACCATCTCGGGACTGACCAAGACCTATCCCGGGGTCAAAGCCAATGACGACGTCTCGTTCGATATCGTTCCGGGCGAGGTGCATGCGCTTCTGGGGGAAAACGGCGCGGGCAAATCCACGCTGGTCAAGATGATCTACGGGCTGGTCAAACCCGACAGCGGCAACATGACCCTGCGCGGCGCCCCCTATGCGCCGTCCGAACCCCGTGCCGCCCGCGCCGCCGGTGTGGCGATGGTGTTTCAGCATTTTTCGCTGTTCGACGCGCTCAGCGTGTCAGAAAACATCGCCCTCGGCATGGAAACCCCGCCGCCGATGCGCGATCTGGCCCGGCGCATCCGCGAGGTCAGTGAAACCTACGGCCTGCCGCTGGACCCGCATCGCGCGGTGGGCGATCTTTCGGCGGGCGAACGCCAGCGGGTCGAGATCGTGCGCTGCCTGTTGCAGGACCCGCGCCTGTTGATCATGGACGAACCCACGAGCGTGCTGACCCCGCAGGAGGTGGATATCCTGTTCCAGACCCTGCGCAAGCTGACATCCGAAGGGGTGGCGATCCTTTATATCTCTCACAAGCTGGAAGAAATCCGCACACTTTGCGACCGCGCGACAATCCTGCGCCACGGGCGCAACGTGGGCACCTGCATTCCGGCCGAAACTTCGGCCCGTGACATGGCGCAGATCATGGTCGGGGCCAGTTTCGACGCCCCGGCACGCGCCCCCCGCGATGGCACCGGCGAGGTGATGCTTGATATTTCCGGGCTTTCGGTGGCCTCTCCCAGCCCTTTCGGCACCGCGCTCAAGAACATTCACCTGACCGTAGCCGGGGGCGAAATCCTGGGCATCGGCGGGGTAGCGGGCAACGGGCAGGACGAGTTGCTGGCCGCCCTGTCAGGCGAGTTGCGCAGCGCCCCCGGCGCGATCCGCCTCAAGGGGCAGGCGATTGGCCGCCTTTCACCCGCGGCGCGGCGCGACATGGGCCTGCTGACCGCCCCCGAAGAACGCCTTGGCCACGCCGCCGCCCCGAACATGAGCCTGACCGAAAACGCCCTGCTGACCGGCGCACAGCGGCGTGGACTGCTGGCGCGCGGCTTCATCCGCTGGCCGGCAACGCGCGCCTTCGCCGAACAGATCATCGACCGTTTCGATGTGCGCACACCGGGCCCCGAGACGGCGGCAAGGGCCTTATCGGGCGGCAATCTGCAAAAATTCGTCATCGGGCGCGAGGTGCTGCAAGACCCCGAGGTGCTGATCGTCAACCAACCCACATGGGGCGTCGATGCCGCCGCCGCCGCCGCAATCCGTCAGGCCTTGCTGGACCTTGCCGCAGGCGGTACCGCGATCCTTTGCATCAGCCAGGATCTCGACGAGTTGCTGGAAATCTCGGATCGTTTCGGCGCGCTGAACGAAGGCCGCCTGTCGGATATCCGCCCCACCGCCGAATTGAGCCTCGATCAAATCGGCCTGATGATGGGCGGTGCACATGGCATGGAGGTGGCGCATGGGTGACATGGCGAACATGATCCGCCCTTCGTCGGTCCCGAAAAAATCCGGGGGCATCGCGCCCGGCGCGACGGGCGTTGTATCCCCCGACCCGGCCAGTCACGAACGAGCCCGCCACCCATGAGGCTGCATCTCGAAAAACGCCCGCAGCCCTCGCGCCGCTGGACCTACCTGTCCCCCCTTCTGGCGGTGGTCATCACCATGCTGGCCGGTGGTGCGCTGTTCGCGCTTCTGGGCAAGAACCCGGTCGAAGCCATTTCCACCATCTTCTGGGAGCCGCTGTTCGGCGAATTCGCCTTTTACTACCGCCCGCAGCTTCTGATCAAAGGCGCACCGCTGATCCTGATCGCCATCGGCCTCAGCCTTGGGTTTCGCGCGGGTGTGTGGAACATTGGGGCCGAAGGGCAGTACATCGTCGGCGCTTTGTCCGGCGCGGGCGTGGCACTGGCCTTCTACCCGCTGGACGCTTGGTTCGTCTTCCCGCTGATGATCATGGCCGGGGCACTGGGGGGCTGGGCCTGGGGCATGATCCCCGCCCTGCTGAAGCTGCGCTTTGGCACCAATGAAATCCTTGTCTCGCTGATGCTGGTCTATGTGGCCGAGCAGCTACTGGCCGCGATGGCCCTTGGGCCGATGAAAAACCCCGACGGCATGGGCTTCCCCGGAAGCCGCAACCTGCAAGAGTATCCGGCGGCCCATAACGCTGACCTGATCGCAGACAGTGGGCTGCACTGGGGCGTGGTCGCGGCAACTGTCGCCGTGATCCTGGCCTATGTCCTGCTGGGCCGTCACGTTCTGGGCTACCAGATCCGGCTGAGTGGCGAAGCCCCGCGCGCCGCGCGTTTCGCTGGCGTCAGCCCCGGCCGCCTGATCCTCTTCTGCCTCGGGGCGTCGGGGGCGCTGGCGGGGCTTGCGGGCATGTTCGAAATTTCCGGCCCCGCCGGACAGGTCAGCATAGATTTCAACGTCGGCTATGGATTCACCGCGATCATCGTCGCCTTTCTAGGCCGTTTGCACCCGGTCGGCATCGCGCTGGCGGGGCTGTTGATGGCGCTGACCTATATCGGCGGGGAAATCGCGCAGGGCAATCTGGGCCTGCCCGCCGCCGCGATCCAGATGTTTCAGGGCATGTTGCTGTTCTTCCTGCTGGCGGTGGATGTGCTGACCAATTATCGCCTGCGCCTAACAACCCGAGCGGAGGCCGCCTGATGGACCTCGGCTCGATCAACCCCATCCTGTTGCTGGCCTCGATCATGGCCGCGTCCACCCCGATCCTGCTGGCGGCGATTGGAGAACTGGTGGTCGAACGCGCAGGCGTGCTGAATCTCGGCGTCGAAGGCATGATGATCACCGGGGCGATCTGCGGCTTTGCCCTGGCGGTCAACACCGGATCACCGGCGCTCGGTTTCGCTGCCGGGGCGGCGGGGGGCGCCGTCCTGTCGCTGCTCTTTGCCCTGCTGACACAGGTCGCGCTGGCCAACCACGTCGCGTCGGGGCTGGCGCTGACGCTGTTCGGGCTTGGGCTCAGCGCCTTGCTGGGGCAGGGCTATGTCGGGGTGAAACCGCCCCCCACGGCGCGGCTGGATATCCCCGTTCTGGGCGACATCCCGGTATTGGGCCCGATCCTGTTTTCCCACGATCTGATGGTCTACGTCGCTCTGACGCTGGTGGCCGTGGTCTGGGCGATGCTGAAATACAGCCGCGCGGGCCTGATCCTGCGCGCGGTGGGCGAAAATCACGACGCCGCCCATGCGCTTGGCTACAAGGTGGTGCGCGTACGTGTTCTGGCCATCGCCTTCGGCGGGGCCTGCGCCGGTCTGGGCGGCGCCTATCTCAGCCTCGTGCGTGTCCCGCAATGGACCGAAGGCATGACCGCCGGGGCGGGCTGGATCGCGCTGGCGCTGGTCGTCTTCGCCAGTTGGAAAGCGGGCCGCGTGTTGCTGGGCGCATGGCTGTTCGGCGGGGTCAGCGTTTTGCAACTCAACCTTCAGGCGGCGGGCGTGGCGATCCCGGTCGAATACCTGTCGATGTCCCCCTACCTGATCACCATCGTGGTCCTGGTCATCATGTCCGCCGACAAATCCCGCGCGCCCGCCTCTTTGGGTCGCATCTTCCATGCCTCGCAATGAGGCGCTGCCAATCCAACCACAGGGAGTAACTTACATGACCCTCAAATCCATCCTGACCGGCGCCGTCATGGCGATTGGCCTCGGGGCCACAGCCGCTGCGGCGCAGGACGACAAGACCAAGGTCGGCTTTATCTATGTCGGCCCCATCGGCGATGGCGGCTGGACCTATGAACACGATCAGGGCCGCCTCGCGATCGAAGAGCATTTCGGCGGTCAGGTCGAAACCGTCTATCAGGAAAGCGTCCCCGAAGGGGCCGACGCCACCCGCGCGATCACGCAGATGGCGCTGAACGGGGCCGATCTGATCTTCACTACCTCCTTCGGCTTCATGGAGCCGACGATCAACGTCGCCAAGAAGTTCCCGAACGTGAAATTCGAACACGCCACCGGCTTCAAGACCGCGCCCAATGTCTCGACCTACTCCGCGCGCTTTTACGAAGGCCGCGCCATTCAGGGCCATATCGCGGGCAAGATGACCGAATCGAATATCGTCGGCTATATCGCCTCCTACCCGATCCCCGAGGTCATTCGCGGCATCAATTCCGCCTTCATCCACGCGCGCAAGGCCAACCCGGACGTGCAGTTCAAGATCATCTGGGCCTACACATGGTTCGACCCTGCGAAAGAGGCCGACGCCGCCACAGCCCTGATCGAACAGGGCGCCGACGTGATCCTGCAACACACCGATTCGACCGCGCCGCAGGCGGCCGCCGAGAAGGCGGGCAACGTGATCAGCTTCGGGCAGGCTTCGGACATGGCCGAATACAAACCGCGCCCGCGCGTCAGTTCGATCATCGACAACTGGAAGCCCTATTACATCGCCCGCACCCAGGCGGTGATCGACGGCACTTGGGACAGCCAGCAGACATGGGACGGCATCGGCCCCGGCATGGTGGGCATCGGTGAAATCACCGACGCGGTTCCGGCGGATGTCAGGGAAGAGGCGCTTGCTCTCAAGGCCGCCATCGCCGCGGGCGAGTATCACCCCTTCACCGGCCCGCTGAAAAAGCAGGACGGCTCGGACTGGCTGGCCGAGGGTGAAACCGCCGATGACGGCACCCTTCTGGGCATGAATTTCTATGTCGAAGGTCTGGACGCCGAGATTCCGCAGTAAACGGCACCTCCGGTTCCGCACGAATACCGGCCCCCGCCAATGGCGGGGGTCTTTTTACATACCGTTCAGGATTTTCAGATCACATCGACGCAATAGGCCCGTGCCCGCGCGGTGGGATGTGGCGTCACCGGATAGGGGCAACGCCGCCGCGCGAGATTCGGAAAATGCTCCAACAGCGCCTCGCGCGTCGAGATATCCAACTGCACCAGTGCCTTGGGCGAAGGCCGATAGCTTTCCACCGGCAATCCTTCGGCGTTGAAAACCTCGTGGCTGTCGAAGACCAGGTTGTAGAACGTCACCGCATCCGCGCCCATATCCGCAAACGCCGCATCGCTGGCCACCGCAACCCCGTCGATCCGCATCAGGCAGGGCTGATCGTCGGCGACCCCGGAAATCCGATAGCCCGGAATCAACGCCCGATGCCCCGAGGCGATCCGCAAATCACGCGAGGGCATCATCGGCCCCACCGCGCGCGGTTTCAGCCGGATCGGGGCCAGTTCCGGCCTCTCCCGCATTTGCGCGGCGGTCACCGTCCGGGTCCAGATCATGCGGATCGGTTGCAGGCCGTTGTCGCGGGTAACGATCATGTCGCCGGGATGCAGCATCTCGATCCGGCGCGGCCCCAGGGGGGTGCGCACATTGGCCTCGCCGCAGATCCCCGTCAGATACCTGCGATCCGTTCTGGCCGGTGTGGGAATGGCTGCGGCATAGCTCATGATCGTCGTCCTTCCTGACCTGTTTGAATGATTATCCAACAACACCGCGCCGGAAATTTGGTTTGCATGTGAACAGATTGTGGCGATACCGCGACGCCCGCCCCCTTTCACATCCCCGCGCCGCGTGGCACTTTGCCCGCATGACACATCTCACCTCTCCCGATGGCACCCCCGCCAGCCGCTTCGCCTTTGGCACCATGCAGTTCGGCGGCACCGCCGACGAGACCGCCAGCCGCGCCATGTTCGATGCCTGTATCGCAGCGGGCATCACCCATTTCGACACCGCCAATCTTTATACCGACGGCGCCGCCGAAGAGATGCTGGGCCGCTTCGCCGCTCCGATGCGCGAGAGGCTGATCATCGCCACCAAGGTCGGCTATGTCGGCGGCGCGGGGCACGACAACCTGCTGACTCAGTTCGACGTTTCGCGCAAACGGCTGGGGATGGATCATGTCGATATCCTCTACCTGCACCGCTTCGACCCCGATGCGGATCTGCGCGAAACGCTGGAAACCTTCGCCAGCCTGCGCGATCAGGGCAAGATCACCCATATGGGCCTGTCCAACATCGCCGCGTGGCAAGTGATGAAAGCCGCGTGCCTTGGTGCGGAATTCTCCCTGTCTCCGGCGATCCTGCAACCGATGTACAACCTCGTCAAACGTCAGGCCGAGGTCGAAATCCTGCCCATGTGCGCCAGCGAAGGTATCGCCATCGCCCCGTATTCACCGCTGGCCGGCGGGCTTCTGACCGGCAAATACGCTCAAGGCGAAACCGGACGCCTGACCGAGAACGATCGCTACGCCACGCGCTACGGACAGGACTGGATGCACCAGACCGCACGGGATCTGACGCGGATCGCCGCCGATCTGGGCACCCATCCCGCCACGCTGGCCGCCGCATGGGCCGCACACCACCCGGCACACCCGATGCCGATCCTGTCGGCGCGCTCGACCGAACAGTTGCAACCGTCGCTCGACGCAATGACCTACGATATGGATGCGGCGCTATATGATCGCCTTGCCGCACTCAGCCCCGCGCCGCCCCCGGCCACCGACCGTCTGGAAGAGGCCTGACATGCCCCGCCGCCTCAACCTGCCCGACAGCGCCTCGACCGCCACCCCCGGCGAGAATGGCCGCCTGCACGCACCTTCAGCGGAACGCAACGCCGCGCCCATCCTCGACCTGCTGCGCCATCACGGCCCCGAAACGGGCCGCGTTCTGGAACTGGCGGCGGGCACCGGACAGCACGCCGTGCAGTTTGCCGCCGCCCTGCCCGGCCTTGATTGGCAACCCTCCGAGATCGACGCCACCCGCCGCGCCAGCATCGACGCATGGGCCGCCTCGGCAAGCGTTCCCAACCTGTGCGCCGCCATCGAACTGGACGCCACCGCCCCCGGCTGGGGGGCCGCGCATCAGGGCTACGATCTGATCCTGCTGGTCAACCTCTTGCACCTGATCAGCACCCCCGAGGCCCGCACGCTGATCACCGAGACCGCGCAGGCGCTTGCCCCACGGGGGCGTTTCGTCCTTTACGGACCGTTCCTGCGCGATGGCGAGGCCACCTCGGACGGCGACGCCCGTTTCGACGCCAGCCTGCGCGCCCAGGACCCCGAAATCGGCTACAAGGACGATTTCGAGGTGATCGACTGGTTGCACGAGGCCGGGCTCGACCTGATCGACGTGGTGGAGATGCCCGCGAACAACCTGGGTATCGTCGCACACCGCCCCTTCTGATCGCGCAACGCAAAAAACGGCCCTGCCTTATGCGCCGGTCTGATCTGCATCAAAGTCCTGACATGGGGTCATGATACGACACCTCCGACAAACACATATCGGAGCGCGAATATGAGCTGGAACGACAAACTCAACGACACCCGCCAGCAGTTGCGGGCGCTGAACAAGACAATCCCCGACACTGCACAGGCCTTTGGCGCGCTTGGGAAATCGGTCAAGGAAGGCGGCACGCTGGATTTCAAAATCAAGGAGTTCGTCGCCCTCGGCATCGCCGTGGCCACAAAATGCGAGACCTGCATCGCCCTGCATGTCGAGGCCCTGATCCGCACTGGAGCCACCCGTGACGAGATCGGCGACGTTCTGGCCATGTGCATCCAGATGGGCGGCGGACCGTCGATGATGTATGCCGCCAAGGCACTGGAATGCTACGATGAATTGACGGGCCAAGGCTGATCCCGGCACGTCACCTGGCGCGCGGCGCAATCTCCCCTGCAGAGTGACAAGGGTTTTTCCCCTTACTTTACTGGCCTTTTTGCGATTGGCTGGGGCAGGACACATAACCTGAGGGGGTATTACACGATGTCGATCATGAAGCTTCTTGAACAGGCCGGCGGCGGTCAGGGCCTTGCGCAACTGGCCGGTCAGTTCGGTCTGGACGAGGTCAAGGCGCAACAACTGACCCAGATGCTGGCCCCCGCAATCGGGCAGGCCGCGAAGAAACGCGCCGAGCAGGGACAGGCCGATACCGTCCTCGGCGCCATGAAGGGCGAAGCGCAGGCCGGGTATTTCGACAATCCCGCCGCCGCAGCCCAACCCGAGGCCATGGCGCAGGGGCAGTCTTTCCTCGAAAGCCTTCTCGGGGATTCTGCCGCCACCGAAGGGCTGGCCGCCGCCGCCTCGGAAAGCGCGGGCGTCGATCAGGGCCTCGTGGCGCAATTCCTGCCCGCCCTCGCCGCGATGGCGCAAGGCGGTCTGCAAAAACAGATGCCCGACAGCCAGATCGACCAGATGACCGGTGGCGGTGGGTTGATGGGCATGGTCAGCGGCCTGTTGGGCGGCGACAAGGGCGGCTCTGGCCCCGACCTGTCGATTCTGACCAATATGCTGGATGCCGATGGCGACGGATCGGCCATGGACGACATCCTTGGCAAGTTCATGAAATAGACCTTGCCGGGGTACACGGTCTCAAAACGCGCGCCCCGACAGGCGCGCGTTTTCTGCTTTGATCACCCTGCGTTGCGCCAGCGATCCGCGAAATCGAACGCGGCGTCATAGCCAAACAGCGCTGCCGCGCCGCCGGTATGAATGAAAACCACGCGCTCGCCCTTCTTGAAATGGCCCTTGCGGATCAGGTCGATCAGGCCCGCCGCCCCCTTGGCCGAATAAACCGGGTCCAGCAGGATCGCTTCGAGTTCGGCGAACATGCGGATCGCTTCCAGCCCACCCTCGGTGGGGATGCCATAACCTTCGCCCACGTAATTGGTATTGGCCACCACGTCCTCGCGCCTGACCACCCCCGCACAGCCCAGTTTCTCGGCGGTGGCGCAGGCAAGGTTATAGACGTTTTCCTCCTGCTTGGGCTTGGGCGCACGCACGCCGATGCCCAACAGCGGAATTTGCGCATTCATCGCCTGAAGGCCGGTGATCAGCCCCGCCTGTGTGCCGGCGCTGCCGGTGGCATGCACGATATGGTCGATCTTCAGCCCCGTTCCGTTGACCTGGCTGAGCAACTCGAACGCGCAGTTCACATAGCCCAAAGCCCCCGTCGGGTTCGAGCCCCCGCCCGGAATGGTGTAAACCGTCTTGCCATCGGCGCGCAGCTTGTCGGCCACGGCCTCCATCTCGGCATTCATGTCGCCGCCGCCGGGGCGTTTCTCGGTGGTGGCGCCGTGCAGGTGATCCAGCAGGACGTTGCCGTTATTGTTGTAATTCGGATCGTTCGATCCGGTCCGGTCCTCCAGCAGGATATGGCACGGTATCCCCAGCTTGGCCGCAAAGGCCGCCGTCTGGCGGGCGTGGTTCGATTGCGTCGCGCCTTGGGTCATCACCATGTCGGCGCCCTGCGCCTCGGCCTCGGCCATCAGGAATTCCAGTTTGCGGGTCTTGTTCCCGCCCGTGGACAGCCCCGTGCAATCGTCGCGCTTGATCCAGATTTCCGGCCCGCCCAACTCGGCGCTCAGCCGGTCCAGACGTTCCAGCGGTGTGGGAAGATGCGCCAGAAAATGACGCGGGAAACGGGCAAGATGCATAGGGGGACCCTCCTTATTATGCGTTACAAACCACATAGTCCGACAAAACAGGCCGCTGCAAATGCGAATACCGCAATTCATAATGCATGATTTGCAAGTTGCTTCACCGCACTCTATCACAACCACATGCGTCTGGATTGGCTGGAAGATATCCTTGCGGTGCTCGATACCGGCTCCTTTGCCCGAGCGGCAGAGGCCCGGAACCTGACTCAATCGGCCTTTACCCGCCGCATCCGCACCATCGAGGACGGAATCGGCACGCCACTGTTCGACCGCGCCCGCAAACCCGTGCAACTCCTGCCCAATGTTCGCGCCCGCGAGGACGAGATGCGCCGCATGGCCGCCGATCTGCGCACCCTGCGCGACGGATTGCGGCAGTCGGGCGCAGGGCGAGTCGTCTCCCTGGCCTGTCAGCACGCCATCACCACCACCATATCCCCCCGGCTGGTGCAGGTTCTGGCACGCGACCGCTCGGTGCGGGTCCGCTCGGGCAACCGGGACGAATGCCTGTCGCAACTCGTCACCGGCGAGGTGGATATCGCCGTGATCTACGATTCCCCGCATGGCCCGCCACGCCCCGACAGCCGTGCCTTCGCCGAAATGTCCATCGGCACCGAGCCTCTGATCGCGGTATGTGCACCGGATTTGGCAAATCTGCAGGACACGATGTCCTGGCCGATCATCGCCTATCCCGGCGAGGTCTTCCTCGGGCAGGTGCTGGACCGCGCCGTTCTCTCCCGCCTGCCCGCCGGTATCGACATCACGCGCAAGGCCGAAACCGCCCTGACCCTCGCCGCCTGCCAATATGCGCTGGATGGCATCGGCATCGCATGGCTGCCGCTCTCATTGGCAGGCACGGCGCTGAACCAGGGCCGCCTGATCCGCGCGCCCCTCGATACGCCCGACCTGATGCTGGATGTGCGGATGATCCGTTTGGCCGATCCCATCCGCCCCGCGGCACTGGACAGTTGGAATATCCTGCGCGATGCATTGCACGCGCCCGATTGAAAAGGCCGGGCACATGGCCCGGCCCGATCCGTTTTATCCGTCAACCCGGATCACTTCGTTCTTCGGATCATAGGGGCTGTCCTCGGTCACTTCGGCATCCCAAAGCGCGTTGAGGATCTTCACCTTCAGTTTCGTGCCGGGCTCGGCCTTGTCAGGGCTGACATAGCCCATGCCGATGGATTTGCCGAACGCCACGGAATACCCGCCCGATGTCAGGCGGCCCACCCGCGTATCACCATCATACAGCGCCTCGGCGCCCCAGGGATCGGCATCGTCCGGCCCGTCGATCAGGACCGTCACGCATTTGAACCGCACGCCCAGATCGTTCATGGCGTCCTTGCCCTGAAACTCCTTGGACTGGTCCACAAAGCGCGGCAGATCGGCCTCAAGCGGAGTCGCATCGCGGCCCAGCTCGTTGCCGAAGGCGCGATAGGATTTCTCCTGACGCAGCCAGTTCTGCGCGCGCACCCCCACCAGCTTCATGTCATGCTTTTTGCCTGCCTCTTCCAGCAGGTCGAACAGATAGTTCTGCATCTCGATCGGGTGATGCAACTCCCATCCCAGCTCGCCGGTATAGGCCACACGGATCGCGCGCACCGGGCACATGCCCAGCTCGATGTCACGCTGGCTCAGCCACGGGAAACGCTTGTTCGACAGCGCGGTGCCGGGCTCGGCATCCTTGATGACCTCTTTCAGAACATCGCGCGCTTTCGGCCCGGCAATGGCGAACACGCCCCATTGCGTGGTCACGTCCTCGATCGCGATATAGCCGAACTCCGCCGCCTTGTCCTCGGCGCATTTGCGCAGGTAATCGCCGTCGTAATCGGTCAGCGCACCGGCGGACACGAGGTAATATCTGTCCTCGGCCAGCCGCACGATGGTATATTCCGTGCGCGTGGTTCCGGCGCTGGTCAGCGCATAGGTCAGGTTGATACGCCCGACCTTGGGCAGCTTGTTGCAGGTGAACCAATCCAGGAACGCCGTCGCGCCCGGCCCCTTGACCGTGTGTTTGGTAAAGGCCGACGCGTCGATCAGGCCCACACCCTCGCGCACGGCCCTGGCCTCGTCCACGGCATATTTCCACCAGCCACCACGCCGGAAACTGCGCGCATTGTGGTCGAAATCCGCAGGCGCATCGACGGGGCCGTAATAGTTGGGCCGCTCGAACCCGTTGACCACGCCGAACTGCGCGCCGCGCGCCTTCAGACGGTCATAGCTGGGCGCGGTGCGCAGCGGGCGGCAGGCTTCGCGCTCTTCGTCCGGGTGGTGCAGGATGTAGACGTGCTCATAGGCCTCTTCGTCCTTGCGCGCGGCCCATTCGGTGGTCATCCAGCTGCCGAACCGCTTGGGATCGAGCGACGCCATGTCGATCTCGGCCTCGCCCTCGACCATCATCTGCGCCATGTAATAGCCGGTGCCGCCCGCGGCGGTGATGCCAAAGCTGAACCCTTCGGCCAGCCACATGTTCCGCAAGCCCGGCGCCGGGCCGACTAGCGGGTTGCCATCGGGCGTATAGCAGATCGGCCCGTTGAAATCGTCCTTCAGACCCACGGTTTCCGACGACGGAATCCGGTGGATCATGCTCATGTATTCCTCTTCGATCCGCTCCAGATCCAGCGGGAACAGGTCGGCGCGGAAACTGTCGGGCACACCGTATTCGAACCGCGCAGGCGCGTTGCGCTCATAGGGGCCCAGGATCCAACCGCCGCGCTCTTCGCGGACGTACCACTTGGCGTCGGCATCGCGCAGCACCGGATGCTCGGGGTTCCCGTCCTTGCGGTAGTCCACCAGCGCGGGGTCGGGTTCGGTCACGATGAACTGGTGTTCCACCGGAATCGCCGGGGTCTTGATCCCCAACAGGCGCGCGGTGCGCTGCGCGTGGTTGCCCGTGGCGGTCACGACATGCTCGGCGGTGATGACAATCTGCTCGTCCGAGGGCACGAGATTGCCGCCCTTTTCCACCATCTTGGTGCAGGTCACTTCCCACGCTTCGCCGTTCCAGTGATAGGCGTCGGCCTGCCACTTGCGCTCGATCATGACACCGCGCTGACGCGCGCCCTTGGCCATCGCCATGGTCACGTCCGCCGGGTTGATATAGCCGTCCGTCGGGTGATAGATCGCGCCCTTCAGGTCGTCGCAATTGACCAGCGGCCAGCGCTCCTTGATCTGCGCCGGGGTCAGCCATTCAAAGGGCACGCCCACGGTTTCGGCGGTCGAGGCATAGACCATGTATTCGTCCATACGCTCCTGCGTCTGCGCCATGCGCAGGTTGCCCACCACGGAAAACCCGGCGTTCAGCCCGGTCTCTTCTTCCAGCGTCTTGTAGAACTTGACCGAGTAATCATGGATATGCGTCACCGCATAGGACATGTTGAACAGCGGCAGCAGACCGGCCGCGTGCCAGGTAGAGCCGCTCGTCAGTTCGTCCCGCTCCAGCAGCATGACATCGTCCCAGCCGAACCTGGCCAGATGATAGGCGATCGAGGTGCCGATGGCGCCGCCACCGACGATAAGCGCTTTGACGTTGGTCTTCATGGGGTGCGACTCCTTGGTACCCGGTTCATCCCTGTTTATCAGGCCTGTTGACCTGCGCAGAGTCCAGCCGACACAAGAACGCGCAAAACCGACGCGTTTGCCCGCACGCAACGGCAAAATGCCGGCCTTGCGCACCCTGGTCGCGCCGGCCGGGCATGGCGCTCGACGGGACGTGACAACGCCGCGCTTGCATGGCCCACACACGCGAGCGTATCCTTGCGCCATGAACGCCGCAGCGAAACGACTCGACCGGCATGACTGGCTGAGCGCCGGGTTCGAAGCCTTGACCCAAAGCGGCCCCGACGCCCTGAAGGCCGAACCACTGGCCCGCAGGCTGGGAACGACCAAGGGATCGTTCTATTGGCATTTCAAGGATGTCCCGGATTACCACGCCGCATTGCTGGAAACATGGGAAGTCCGAGTCATCGCCGAAACCGACGCGGCCCTTGCCACGCAGGAAAACCCGGTCGGCAAGCTGCGTGCCCTTGCTCAGATCATCGCTGACCCGTCCCGTGACATTCCCGCCGAACCCGCGATCCGGGCCTGGGCGGCAGGCCATGACGGCGCGGCGCAAACGGTGGCGCGCGTCGATGCCTATTGGCTGACCCTCGCGCAGCACCTTCTGTCGGACACCGGCATCCGCAACCCGGAAATGGCGCGCATCATCTGCGCCGCCGGGATCGGCATGGCGGGGCTGGAACAGGATCGCCCCGGCCATAATCGCGACGCCATCGGCTCGCTCGTCGATCTGGTTCTGGCCCTGCGCTGATCCCGCTATCGTCAGGGTGATCCCCGCCAAATGTCGGAGACTGTCGCTTTTCGTGACGCAAAAGTGACACGCGATCTCGCCCATGAATGATAGGCAGACCCGGTCGCGCCTTGCGGCGGAATGCCCCATCCGATCGCCACCCTGCGCGCCAGTTTCTGCACGGTGCCTGCTTATGTCCCAAGACGTGACCCCGAAAAACTATGTCTTTCTGCTGCTCGACGGGTTTTCGCCACTCGGGTTTCACTGTGCGGTCGAAACGCTGGCCCATGCCAACCGCTACCACTCCGATGCCACCTGCTATAGCTGGAAAATCCTGCACGAACGCGAAACCCACGCCGTAGGGTGGAACGGCTTTCATGTTCCCTGCGATGCCGGGCTGGTTCCGCTCAGGCACGATGATGTGCTGGTGGTCGTGGGGGGCGAACGGATCGCCAGGGCCACCACCGTTCCGGTGATCAACTGGCTGCGCCGCGAGGCACGCCGCGGTGTCACCATCGGCGCGATCTCCTCGGCGGTCTACACCCTGGGCAAGGCCGGGTTGCTCAGCGAAAAGCAGGTCACGACACACTGGGAATATCACGCCTCGCTGTCCGAGATGATGGCCCAGGTCAAACTGGTCGACAACATCTTTACCGAAGACGGCACGATCTTCACCTGCGCGGGCGGGGCCGCATCGATGGACCTGATGCTGCACCGCATCTTCCGCGATTACGGCGAGGACCTGGCCGGATGGGTGGCCGACCAGATGATCTATACCATGCCGCGCAGCACCGAACACGCACAGCGCATCTCGGTCCTGAACAAGACCGGCATAAGGCATCTCAAACTGGCCCAGGCCGTGGAACTGATGGAGGCCAATCTGGAAGACCCGATTTCACCCCAGGAAATCGCGGCGTATGTCGAACTTTCCACACGGCAACTGGAACGGCTCTTTGCCAGATACCTGAGCACCTCTCCCAGGAAATACTATTTCCAGCTGCGGCTGGAAAAAGCCCGGCAGTTGCTGATGCAGACCAACCTGCCCGTCATCGACGTGGCCATCGCCTGCGGCTTCCAATCGCCCTCGCATTTTTCCAAAAGCTACCGCGCCGCCTTTGGCCTGACACCCCGGCAGGAATCGAGCGGCAGCAAACTCCCCTGGTCCAGCGCCTGACATGCCTTCGCCCCAAGGGCGGGCGACATGCATCATTCGCGGGCCGGATGCGCTCCCGCAAGGCCGGTCATGGCGCAAAAACGGTCGACGAACCTCTGGCGCGCGGCAGGCAGGGGCTTGTGCCCCATCTCCGGCGCCAGATGGTTGTGCAGGAAATGCCCCGTCACCCTGAGCCCCTCCAGCACCTCGGCATCCGGCGCCGGCCCCGCGCCCAGCAGACAGGGTGGCAACGGCAACAGCCGGTCCGCCCACTCTCCCGCACCGGCACGCGACACCGCCCGCCCGGTGCGCGGCGACACATAGCTCAGGTCATTGGCCTGCGCTCCCATCACCGCGCAACTGCCCAGATCCAGACCGAACCCCATATCCTCCAGCAATGCCAGTTCCCAGTTGAGATAGGCCAGCGGCCAGATGTCCGACTGTCCCAGAAGGTCCAGCAACTGTTCGGTCCTGTCGTATAGCCGCCGATGCGCCTCCCGCTCGGGCAGGCAGAACATCAGCAAGGCACAAACCGCATTCAGCCCGGCAAGCGCCATCCGGTCGCCCATCGACGCCGCCGCGCGCGAGCGCACGGGCTCCACCGTGAACGTGCCGATATGATCCTCCAGCCGCGCCCGCCACGCCAGATCGAGCTGCGCACCCGGCTGCAAGACCGGCGCCAGCTTGCGCGACGTGCCCCCGCGCACGACACCCGCGTGCCGCCCCTGCGCGGGGGTGAACACCTCGATGATCGCCGATGTCTCGCCATGCGTCCGGGCCGACAGCAAGATCCCCTGATCGCGCCATTCCATGAACCGCTCCTGCGCCGTCTTTCGCCATCTGACACCAGATCGCAGCCCGAGCCAAGCCCGTCTCGGCGCGATCCGTCGGTATCCCTGGCGCACCGATACCCGCATCCTCCCCGCGCAGGCCGTTGACACCTGTCAACGGCTCAGTCGCTCAACCCGTCCTGATCCAGCAAATGACGCCCCTCCCGATCCTCGACCTCGATCACCCACAGATCGGGATCGAACCCGCGCTGCCGCGCAATCGCCTCGTCCACCGCGCGCTCATCGCCCTCGGCCAGCACCGCCCAGTGCCGCGCCCCGCTCATCAGGTCGAAACCGCGCTGAAACACCCGCGCCTGCCCGTCCAGCGTGTTCAGCTTGACCAGAACCGCGCCCGCCGTGTCATCGCCATGGGCCGTCACGAAAGCCGGGATATCGGCCAGCCGCAGCCGCGCCAGATAGGCCTGCACCCAGAACTCCGCGGTCAGCCGCGCCACGGTCAGTCGTTCCCGTCGCGGAAATCCAGCCCCATCTCGGAATACCGCTCGGATTCCTCCAGCCATCCGGGCCGCACCTTGACCTGCAGGAACAGATGCACCTTGCGGCCAAGAAACTCTTCCAGCTCCTCGCGCGCGGCCTTGCCGACCGCCTTGATCGTCTCGCCGCCCTTGCCAAGGATGATCCCCTTGTGACCGTCCCGCGCGACATAGACGATCTGGTCGATCCTGGCCGACCCGTCCTTGCGCTCTTCCCAGGCTTCGGTCTCGACCGTCAGCTGATAGGGCAATTCCTGATGCAGGCGCAGCGTCAGCTTTTCACGGGTCATCTCGGCGGCGATCATCCGCATCGGCAGGTCGGCGATCTGATCCTCGGGATACAGCCACGGCCCCTCGGGCAACTCACCGGCCAGCCACTGGCGCAGATCGTCCACCCCGTGCCCCTTCTCGGCGGAAATCATGAAGGTCCGCTCGAACCCGAACCGTTCATTCAACTCCGCCGACAGGCCCAGCAACACCTCGGATTTCACCCGGTCGATCTTGTTGATCGCAAGCGCCACCTTGCGGCCCTTCGCGACCTCGCCCAGACCTTCCAGAATCCGCTCCACCCCTTCGGTGATACCGCGATGCGCCTCGATCAGCAGAACGATGATATCGGCATCCGCGGCCCCGCCCCAGGCGGCGGCCACCATCGCCCGGTCAAGGCGGCGGCGCGGGCGGAACAGGCCGGGCGTGTCGACAAACACCAGCTGGCTGTCCCCCTCCATCGCCACGCCGCGAATGCGCGCGCGCGTCGTCTGCACCTTGTGGGTGACGATGCTCACCTTCGCGCCCACCATACGATTGAGCAAGGTGGACTTGCCCGCATTGGGCTCCCCGATCAGGGCAATGAATCCGGCGCGTGTGGTCATGATCTGCTGTTCCCGTCTGTCGATCCCACTGCCCTAGCCCAAAACCGGGCCCATCGCCAGAACCCCTCTTCTTCTTGCCGAAAATATCCTAGGGAGTTTGAGGGGTGAAACCCCTCTACAAACGATCCTGCGCGTGCAGCGCACATTTTACCTGCAGAACCTCAGCCCGCCTCGACCCGCGCCAGCAGCGCCTTGGCCGCAGCCTGCTCGGCCTGACGTTTCGATCCGGCCTGCGCGCTTTCGCACGCGCCGTTCTCCAACCGCGCCTCGATGGTGAATTTCGGCGCGTGATCCGGCCCCGACCGGGCGATTTCCACATAGGCGGGCGGTGGCAGGCCGCGCGCCTGCGCCCATTCCTGCAACGCGGTCTTGGCGTCGCGGGCATCGTCCTTGACCTTGTCGATCCGGCTGCCCCACAGGCGCAGCACCATCTGCTTCGCCGCCTCGAATCCCGCATCGCGATACACGGCGGCGATCACCGCCTCCATCGCATCGCCCAACAGCGCCTGTTTGCGCCGTCCGCCCGACAGCATCTCGGAGCGACCCAGTTTCAGAACAGCCCCCAGGTCGATCTCGCGCGCCACATCGGCGCAGGCTTCCTTGCGCACAAGGGCATTGAACCGCGGGGCCAGTTGCCCCTCTTCCGCCGACGGATCGCGTTCCAGCAATGCCTCGGCCATCACCAGCCCCAGCACCCGGTCGCCCAGAAATTCCAGCCGCTGGTTGTCGTCGCGCGTGGGCGAGACCATCGAGGAATGCGTCACCGCCCGCACCAGAAGCGCGGGCTGCGCGAAACGATGGCCCAACCGCCCCTCGAACGCTTTCAACTCACCCGACAGTTTCATCGTCCCGGCCTCAGTCGAGCTTCTCGAAGAAGCGGTCGCCGCGCCATGTCCAGAAGAACAGCATCGAACGCCCGGCTGACGAGAACAGAACCCGTCCGGCGCGCCCGATCAGGTTTTCGTAAGGAACGAAGCCGACACCGCCCACCGCCTGCGGAAAGCGCGAGTCGGTGGAATTGTCGCGGTTGTCTCCCATGAAGAAATAATGCCCTTCGGGAACCGTATAGACCCCCGTATCGTCCGACCGTTGCGGGCCGATATTCAGGATACTGTGCGATCTTCCGCCCGGCAGCGTTTCGACAAAACGCGACTTGATGCAGGTGCCACCCATGCCGACCACCCCGTTTTCACAGCGCGGCCGGATACCCATCGGCCCTTGCGGCGCGAATTCCTCTTCGAAGGTGCCCGCCGGTTCCACCTCGACCGGCTCGCCATTCAGATACAAAACCCCGCCGCGCATCTGCACCGTGTCGCCGGGCAGGCCGATCAGGCGCTTGATGAAATCCGCTCCGGAAACCGGATGACGGAACACGATGATGTCGCCGCGCTCGGGCTCGGCCCCCATCAGGCGGCTGTTGTCGCCGTCCAGAAACCCGCAGATATCCTGCGCGTCGATATCGAGGCCCACCGCCGGAATCCTGACCGAGGGGCAGGACGCATAGGAATAGCCATAGGCCATCTTGTTGACGAACAGGAAATCCCCGATCAGCAACGTGTCCTTCATCGACCCGGACGGAATCCAGAAGGGCTGGAAAAAGATGGTGCGGAAAATTCCCGCGAGCACCAGGGCCCAGAAGACCGTCTTGACGGTTTCCCAGATTGCGCTTTTGGATTTGGCTTCGCTGGCCATGGGCCCTCCGCTGCTTGGCGTCCGGGGGCTTCATGCGGCGCAGGCGGCGGGGAGTCAAGCCGCGGCAGCGCGGCATTGCCACCGTTCCGCCCGCATTTGGGCGCGCGCATCGTTAACCTCGTCCCGGCCGGCGCCCCGTACCGACACGATACCGACGTCATACCGACACGATGCCGAACAGGGGTTTCGCTTGTTAACCAAGGGCTTGCCCCCGATTCGCGCGATACGGCCCGTTTCAACGCTTCACCCCGCCGCCGCAAGACGCTAGAACGCCCCCAACCAGGCAGGAGCAGACCATGACCACCCCGATCCCCGTTGTCTTGTGCATTCTCGATGGCTGGGGCCTGTCCGAGCAAACCGCCGCCAACGCCCCGGCGCTGGCCGACACCCCGAATTTCGACCGGATCTGGTCCACCTGCCCGCATGCCACCCTGATCACCCACGGCCCGGATGTGGGCCTGCCCTCGGGGCAGATGGGCAATTCCGAAGTGGGCCATACCAATATCGGCGCGGGCCGCGTGGTGGCGATGGACCTGGGCCAGATCGACCTTGCGATAGAGGACGGAAGTTTCAGCAAAAACAAGCCGTTACAGGATTTCATTGCAGGTCTGAAATCCACCGGCGGCACGGCGCATCTGATGGGGGTGATCTCGGACGGCGGAGTGCACGGGCATCTCGATCACGTTCTCGCCGCCGCGCGCGTCATCGCCGATGCCGGCGTGCCCGTGGCGCTGCATGCCATAACCGACGGGCGCGACGTGCTGCCCAAATCCGCACGCGGCTATCTCGAACGGCTTGAAGAGGCCCTGCACGGCACCAGCAATATAACTGTCGCTACCGTCTGCGGGCGCTATTTCGCCATGGATCGCGACAATCGCTGGGACCGCGTGCAAGAGGCCTTCGAGGCGATGATCCACGCCAAGGCCCCCCGCGCCAAAACCGCCCGCATCGCCGTGACCAACGCCTATGCCCGGTCCGAAACCGACGAATTCGTGACCCCCACGGTGATCGGCGACTATACCGGGGCAAGGGACGGGGACGGCTATTTTTGCCTTAATTTCCGGGCAGATAGATCACGTGAAATTCTTGCGGCCATTGGCGATCCGGCGTTTGACGCCTTTGAAACGGGCGCGCGCCCCGAATGGGCCGGCCTGCTTGGCATGGTGGAATATTCCGACGCCCACAACGCCTATATGGACACGGTCTTTCCCGCACGGGAAATCGTCAACACCCTCGGCGAATGGGTGGCCAAACACGGGAAACGGCAATTTCATCTGGCCGAAACCGAGAAATATCCGCATGTCACCTTTTTCCTGAACGGCGGCAAGGAAGAGCCCGAACCCGGCGAAGATCGCTACATGGCCCCCTCGCCCAAGGTCGCGACCTACGACCTCCAGCCCGAAATGAGCGCCGACGAGGTCACGCAGCATTTCGTCGCCGCCATCGAGGAGGGCTATGATCTGATCGTGGTGAACTACGCCAACCCCGACATGGTCGGTCATACCGGCGATCTGCGCGCCGCCATGACCGCCTGCGAAGCCGTCGACAAGGGGTTGGGGCAAGTGATTGACGCGCTTGAGAAAAAAGGCGGCGCGATGATCGTCACCGCCGACCACGGAAATTGCGAGGTCATGGTCGATCCCGAAACCGGCGGCCCGCATACGGCGCATACGCTGAACCCGGTTCCGGTCATTCTGGTGGGTGGCCCTGATGATGTCCAACTCAAACCGGGACGGCTGGCCGATCTGGCCCCGACCCTGCTGGAGCTGATGGGATTGCCGCAACCCGGCGAAATGACCGGAGAAAGCCTGATCGCATGAGACTGGCGGCGGCGGTCATATCGTCCTGCCTGTGGGCGGCCACGGCCCTGGCCCAAAGCCCCGATCCCGCCGCCGATGCGCGGGCCGCCGCCGACCGCCTTGCCCGCGCGGGCGAAATGCTGAGTGGCGCCAAAAGCGCGCGCAACCGGGTCAAGGCCCTGTCCGAAACCGTCCACGCCTACGAAGACGGCCTTCAGGCCATGCGCGAGGGGCTGCGCCGCGCCGCGATCCGCGAACAGACCCTCAGCCGCGAATTGCAATCGCGCGAGGATGAGGTGGCGCAGTTCCTGGGTGTCCTGATGGGCATCGGGGATACGCCCGCCCCCGTTCTCTTGCTGCACCCGTCGGGGCCGGTGGGCACCGCCCGCTCGGCCATGATCCTGGCCGATGTGGCCCCCGCGCTGGATGAGCGCGCTCAGGATTTGCGCGACACCCTGGAAGAGGTCAGCGTATTGCGCGCGCTGCAACAAAGCGCCGCCAGCAGGTTGCAAGAGGGGCTCGACGGCGCACAAAAGGCCCGCACGGCCCTCAGCCAGGCCATCGCCGACCGCACCGACCTGCCGCGCCGCTTTACCGAAGACGCGGTCAAGACGGCACTGCTGATCGCCTCGACCGAAACCCTCGAGGGTTTCGCCAGCGGCCTCAGTCAGATCGCCGTGGACGAGGCCCCCGGCAGTCTGCCGGGCATCGCCGGGCGTAAGGGCGACCTGCCCCTGCCCGTGCAGGGCCGTATCCTGCGGCGCGCGGGCGAAGAGGATGCCGCCGGTATCGCCCGCCCCGGAATCGTCATGGCCGCCCGCCCGCGCGCGCTCGTCACCACCCCCGCCGCCGCCACGGTGCGTTACCGCGGCCCGCTTCTGGATTACGGAAACGTGATTATTCTGGAACCGCAGACCGGAATTTTGCTGGTGCTGGCGGGCTTGGACGTGGTCTATGGTGAGACAGGGCAGGTTCTGCCGGGCGGCAGCCCCGTGGGGCTGATGGGCGGGGCCGGGGCCGGTGATGACGTGGTTCAGACCGGCACGGGCACAGAGACGGGTGCCAGACAAACCGAAACGCTCTATATAGAGCTCAGAGAAGACAATACTCCGGTCGATCCGCTGGAGTGGTTCAGGACAGACAAGGATGACTGACCAATGAAGAAATTCCTGATGGCCGCAGCCGCCGGAACTCTGGCCGGTGTCGTGGTGACCACGCAGGTGGCGGCGCCGCTTCTGGCGCAAGAGGCCACGAAAAACGTCAATGTTTACGAGCAGCTGGACTTGTTTGGCGATATCTTCGAGCGGATTCGCTCGCAATATGTGGAAGAGGTCGACGAGGCCGACCTGATCGAGGCCGCCATCAATGGCATGCTGACGTCGCTGGACCCGCATTCCAGCTACATGTCCCCCGACGACGCCGCCGACATGCGCGTTCAGACGCGCGGCGAATTCGGCGGCCTCGGGATCGAGGTCACGCAGGAAGAAGGGTTCGTCAAGGTCGTCTCGCCGATTGATGGCACACCGGCGGACAATGCCGGGGTCGAAGCCGGCGATTTCATCACCCATGTCGATGGCGAAAGCGTCCTCGGCCTGACCTTGGACGAAGCCGTGGACCTGATGCGCGGCCCTGTCGGCAGCGAGATCGTCATTACCATCGCACGCGAAGGCGAAACCGAGCCGTTCGACGTGTCGATCATTCGCGATACGATCAAACTGACGGCCGTGCGCGCCCGGACCGAGCGCAACACCGTGGTCCTGCGGGTCACCACCTTCAACGACCAGACCTTCAAGAATCTCGAAAACGGCCTTGCCGAGCAATTCGAAGCCGCTGGCGGCGCCGAAAATGTTAGCGGGATCGTTCTGGACCTGCGCAACAACCCGGGCGGCCTGCTAACGCAGGCGATCAAGGTCTCCGACGCGTTCCTCGAAAAAGGCGAGATCGTCAGCACCCGTGGCCGCAATCCCGAAGACGGCGAACGCTTCAACGCCACGCCGGGCGACCTGACCGATGGCAAACCAATCGTCGTTCTGATCAATGGCGGTTCGGCCTCGGCCTCGGAGATCGTGACCGGCGCGTTGCAGGACCACCGCCGCGCGATTGTCGTCGGCACGAAGAGTTTCGGCAAGGGCTCGGTCCAGACGGTCATGCCCCTGCGCGGCGACGGCGCCATGCGCCTGACGACCGCACGCTACTATACCCCGTCGGGCCGTTCGATCCAGGCCCTCGGCATTTCGCCCGATATCGTCGTCGAACAACCGCGCCGCGCACCGGAGACCGAGGAAGAGGATAACGGCCCGACCGGTCGTTTCGAAGCCGACCTGCGCGGAAGCCTCGACAATGACAGTCTCTCCGAAGACGAGATTCGTCAGATCGAAGAAGAACGCGCCCATGCCGAAGAAACCGCCAAGCTGCGCGAAGAGGATTACCAACTGGCCTACGCCATTGATATCCTGACCGGCCTGACGGCCCTTTCACCGGCAAAATAATCGTGTGCACCGACTGCGCCGCCCATGCGGGCGGCGCAGTGTATTTCAGCTCTGGATAAGGTTCCGGAACACAAATGACCCCCGAAGATATCGCCAAACTGCCCTATCGTCCTTGTGTCGGCGTGATGCTGGCCAATGCCGAGGGGCGCGTTTTTGTCGGCCAGCGGATAGATCAGGACATCACCGCCTGGCAAATGCCCCAGGGCGGCATCGACCCCGGCGAAGCCCCCCGCGATGCGGCCCTGCGCGAACTTTGGGAAGAAACCGGCGTCCCCGCCGATCTGGTCACGGTCGAAACCGAAACCGAGGGCTGGATTCCTTATGAGCTGCCGCACGACATCGTGCCGCGTATCTGGAAGGGGCGCTACAAGGGACAGGAACAGAAATGGTTCCTGCTGCGCTTTCACGGGCAGGATTCGGACGTGAACATAGAAACCGAACACCCCGAGTTTTCGGAATGGCGCTGGCTGGACCCGGCTGAACTGATCGCCAATATCGTGCCGTTCAAACGCACCGTCTATGAACGGGTCATGGCCGAGTTCGGAGACCGGCTTTGATCCGCGCGCTTGGCATATCCCTTTTGATTGCACTGTCGGGCCCGGCCTTCGCGCTCAGCTGCATGCGCCCCGACGTGGCGCGCACCTATCAGGAAGCCGCCGACGCCGAAGAGGCCTATATCGTTGTGCATGGGCGGCTGGATTTCGACGAATCCCGCTTGCCCAAGACGGACATGGCCAATCAGCAAGCAACACCGCCCGATACGCTGATTCCGGCACGGATCGACGGCAAGGCCATGTCGTTTGACGGCTTTACGATCCCCTTCAACCGCGAAATCACGCTCAACGCCCAATGTTTCGGACCCTGGTGCGCGGGCGCGGCATCGGGCACGGAATATCTGGCCTTCTTGAAAAAAGGGGCTGACGGCTACCTTCTCAGCCTCACGCCCTGCGGCGGATTCGGGTTTGCCAACCCGTCCGATGCGGCGCTTGAAAAGGTCCACAGTTGCTTTCGCGGGGACGATTGCACACCGGGGCCGCTCCGCTGATCCGGCACTTGCGCCGCCCGCTTTGCAAACATACCATTCCGGAAACGCAAATCTGCAAATCCGGACCACGCCCATGCCCACCCAAAAGCTTTATGCCGGGGCCAAGCTGCGCGAAACGCGCCAGCGGCTCGGCCTGACGCAAAAGGATTTCGCCGTCAAGCTGGGCGTGTCCCTGCCCTATCTGAACCAGATGGAAAACAACAACCGCCCGGTCAGCACCACCGTGGTTCTGGCCCTGGCGCAGGAGTTCGGCTTTGACGTAACCGAGCTTTCCACCGGCGATGCCGAACGCATGGTCAGCGACATGCGCGAAGCGCTGGCCGATCCGGTTTTCGCCGACGATCCGCCGCCACTGGCCGACCTGCGGCTGACGGCGTCGAATGCTCCGGCCTTTGCGCGCGCATTTCTGGAACTGCACCGCGCCTACCGGCAAACGCACGAGCGCCTGGCCAGCCTCGACGAGGCGTTGGGCCGCGAAGACGCGCGCACCCAACCAAGCCCCTGGGACGAGGTGCGCGACTTCTTTCATTATTGCGACAATTATATAGATGCCGTCGATCACGCCGCCGAACGCTTTGCCACCTCTGCAGCGCCCGGCCGTACGATCAGCGACCACGCCGCCGACAAGCTCGCCAGCCTCGGCATCACCATAGCCGGATCGGACAGCGGCAAACTGCGCCATTTCGACCGTGGAACGAAAACCCTGCACCTGTCCTCTCGGGCCGAGCCGGAAACCCGCACCTTCCAGATGCTGTTGCAACTGGCCCTTCTGACACAGGACAAACTGCTGGAGGCCACGCTCGATCTGGCGCGGTTTCAATCCGACGCCGCCCGCGCGATCGCCAAGATCGGGCTCGCCAACTACTTTGCCGGGGCGGCGCAAATGCCATACGGCGCCTTTCTTCAGGCGGCTCAGGATACGCGTCACGATCTGGAAATCCTCGCCAATCGCTTCGGCGCTTCGATCGAACAGGTCTGCCACCGCCTGTCGACCCTGCAACGTCCGGGGGCCAAGGGCATCCCGTTCTTCTTCGTGCGGGTCGATCAGGCCGGCACGATCACCAAACGGCACTCGGCCACGCGGCTGCAATTCGCCCGTTTCGGCGGGGCCTGCCCGCTGTGGAACGTGCACCGCGCGTTTGAAACGCCGGGGCGGTTCCTGCGGCAACTGGCCGAAACGCCCGATGGCGTGCGCTATATCAGCCTTGCACGCGATGTCAGCAAGCCGGGCGGCAGTTTCGGCGCCCCCGTGCGGCGCTTCGCCATCTCTCTGGGATGCGAGGTGAAACACGCCGATGCCCTCGTCTATGCCGACGATCTGGACCCGACCAATGCCCGCGCATTCGAACCTATCGGAATTTCCTGCCGGATCTGCGAACGCACGGACTGCCACCAACGCTCGGTTCCGCCACTGGAGCGCCGTTTGCAAGTCACCCCCGACGAGCGCGACGTGCTGCCCTACAAGGTGGGCTGACACCTGCGCATTAAAAACGGCGGCGGGTTAAACCCGACCGCCGTCAACTCAACCAGTCACTGGTAAAAAGCCGCTTTAAGCTGTCAGCAGACGATACAGTTCATCCTTGAGCGAGGCGCGTTTCTTGCGCATCTCGACCTCAACCAGTTCCTGTACCGGCTCCACATTGGTTTCGGCGCGATGAACCGCACGGTTGACTTCATGATACTCCTCAGCCAACCGCGCAAAATGCTGATCCGACTGTTTCAGTTCGGTGATTTTGCCAACCAGTTCGGGGAATTCCTCATGCAATTCATGGGGGGTATGAGACATGTCGCAGCGTTCCTTTCCATTCCTTATATCGATTCTAAGACGTGAACCCGAATGCGTCTTTGACACGGATCAAAAGAAAGGCAGCCCAGACTCTCTCTTGTGCAGGATTCATCGCTGCGCCTCGCGGCAGCCGGGATGAATCCAGGGCTGCGCATTGTCGGGGGGCAGCATACCCTGCCCCAGCACATGCGCCGCCACCTTTTCCCCCACCATGATCGACGGCGCGTTGAGATTCCCGTTCGTGATTCGCGGAAAAATACTGCTGTCGGCCACACGCAGGCGGTCCACGCCGATCACGCGGGCCTCGCTGTCCACCACCGAATCCGCATCGTCCGGACGCCCCATCCGGCAGGTGCCGCACGGATGATAGGCGCTTTCGGCATGTTCGCGGATGAAACCGTCGAGTTCATCGTCGCTTTGCACATCGCCGCCCGGCTGGATTTCATGACGTCGATAAGGCGCGAAGGCCTCCTGTTCGAAAATCTCGCGGGTCAGGCGAATGCACTTGCGGAAATCGCGCCAATCGCTTTCGTCGCTCATGTAATTGAACCGGATCACCGGATCGTCACCCGGAGTCGCACTGCGCAACGAAATACGCCCGCGCGAGACACTGCGCATCGGCCCGACATGCGCCTGAAATCCGTGCCCTTCGGCCGCCGCCTGTCCGTCATACCGCACGGCAATCGGCAGGAAATGGAACTGGATGTCGGGATACTCAACCCCGGCGGCCGAGCGGATGAAACCGCAGCTTTCGAACTGGTTCGAGGCACCGGGGCCGCGTTTACCGAAAAGCCACTGCGCCCCGACCCAGGCCTTGCCCGGCAGGTTCCAGTACTTGTAAAGGCTCACCGGCTGGCTCGCCGCCATCTGGATATAGAGTTCAAGATGGTCCTGCAGGTTCCCGCCCACGCCGGGGCGGTCCGCCACCACATCGATTTCATGCTCCGCCAGATGCGCCGCCGGACCGATCCCCGACAGCATCAGAAGCTTGGGCGAGTTGATCGACGAAGCGGCAAGGATCACTTCGGAGCGCGCGCGCACCACCTCCCGCCGCCCCCTGCGAAGCACTTCGACCCCAACCGCGCGCCCCTCTTCGATCACGACTTTCTGCGCCAAAGCGCGCACCAGATCGCAATTGTCACGCCTCAGCGCCGGGCGCAAATAGGCGTTGGCCGCCGACCAGCGCCGCCCGTTCCAGACGGTCATGTCGAAGGGGCCGAACCCTTCCTGCTTTTCGCCGTTGTAATCATCGGTCAACTCATACCCCGCCTGCCCGCCTGCGGCGATAAAGGCGCGTGTCAGCGGGTTGGCCATCCCCCCGCGCGACACATGCAACGGCCCGTCGTTTCCACGCCAGTCGGGATCGCCGCCATGACCGCCATCGTGCCAGTGCTCCATCCGCTTGAAATAGGGCAGCACGTCGGAATAGCCCCAGCCATCGGCCCCCTGATCGCGCCAGTGATCGTAATCGCAGGCATGCCCACGTACATAAACCATGCCGTTGATGCTGCTTGAGCCGCCAATCACCTTGCCCCGCGGGCAAACCAGCCGCCGACCGCCAAGATGCGGTTCCGGTTCGCTGCGATAGCCCCAGTCGTAGCGTTTCATGTTCATCGGATAACTCAGCGCACCGGGCATCTGGATGAACGGCCCCGCATCGGTGCCGCCATGCTCGATCACCAAGACCGATTTGCCCGCCTCGCTCAGACGATAGGCCATGGCGCAACCCGCGCTTCCGGCCCCGACGATGACATAATCCGCTTCCATGTCATATTCCCTTGAAAACAGATCCTCAGAACGGCGCTTCGGTTTCACCCATGCGCACGTAAACCGACTTGAGCTGGCTGTAATGTTCGATCGCCGCCTTCGAGTTCTCGCGCCCCACCCCCGAGGCCTTGACCCCGCCAAAGGGCACCTCGACCGGCGCGTCGTTGTAGGAGTTCAGGAAACAACTGCCCGCCTGCAACTGCCCGATCACCCGATGCCCGCGCTGCAGATCGCGCGTATAAACCCCTGCCGACAGCCCGTATTCCGTGGCATTGGCACGGGCGATCACCTCGTCTTCGTCCTCGAAATCCAGAACGCTCAGCACCGGGCCGAAGATTTCCTCGCGCGCGATGGTCATGTCGTCGGTGACATCTGCAAAAACCGTGGGTTCGATCCACGCACCGGCCCGGTCGATCCGCTCGCCGCCGCAGATCAGCCGCGCGCCTTCGGCCTTGCCCGCCTCGATATAGTTCAGCACGATCTGCAACTGCCCCTCGCTGACCATCGGGCCGAAATTCGTGGCCTCGTCCAGCGGATCGCCAATCACCGCCTGGGCGGTGCGTTCGGCGAGCCGTTCGAGAAACGCTTCCTTGATATCGCGCTGCACGAACACCCGCGTCCCGTTGGAACAGACCTGCCCGGAGGAATAGAAATTGCCCAGGATGGCACCGGAAACCGCGTCCTCGATGGACGCATCGTCGAACACGATCAGGGGGGATTTGCCGCCCAGTTCCATCGTGACATGCTTCATGCCCTCCGCCGCAGCCGCATAAACCTTGCGGCCCGTCGGCACCGATCCGGTCAGCGAGACCTTGGCGATACGCGGATCGCTCACCAGCGGCCCGCCCACGGCGCCCGCCCCCTGCACCACGTTGAACAGCCCCGCCGGCGCGCCCGCCTCGATCAGGATTTCGGCCACTTTCAATGCCGACAAGGGCGTGGTTTCGGACGGCTTGAACACCATCGCATTGCCGCAGGCCAGCGCGGGCGCGGCCTTCCAGCAGGCGATCTGCGTCGGATAATTCCACGCCCCCAGCCCGACACACACGCCAAGCGGTTCGCGCATGGTATAGGCCCAGTCCCCCCCCGGCAGCGGGATATGCTCGCCCGTCAGACTGGCCGCCAGCCCGCCGAAATATTCCAGCGCATCCGCCCCGCTGCTGGCATCCGCCACCAGCGTTTCCTGCAACGGTTTGCCGGTGTCACGGGTTTCCAGAACCGACAGGTCGTGATTGCGTTCGCACATCAGGTCGGCGGCCCGGCGCAGCACCCGGCCCCGCTCCATCCCCGACAGTTTCGCCCATTCCACCTGCGCCGCCTGCGCGCCGGTGATGGCCTGTTCGATCACGTCCGCGGTGGCCTCGTGCAGCCTGGCGATCACCTCTCCGGTCGCGGGATAGATCACCTCCATCGCTGCGCCGCCGGTATCTTCAAGATAAGCCCCATTCACGAAATGGCTGGCCTTGGGTTGGGTGTCATAGGTCATGTCGCCTCCGGCGGGAGTATTTGGGGAACGGTGAACGGGCTATTCGCCACGCGGGAAACGCTGGTTTTCCTCGACATCGTTGAGGTCCATGTGATTGCGCATGTAGCGTTCGCTGGCCTTTTGAAGCGGCTGGTAATCCCACGGGTAATACCCGCCCTTGCGCAGCGCCTCGTAAACGATCCACCGGCGCGCCTGACTTTCACGCACCTCGGCGTCGAACCGATCGAGGTTCCAGCGCGCATCGGCCATATCGCTGAAATAGCTCAGCGTTTCGGCATGTGCCGGATCACCGGCCAGGTTGGTCAGCTCCTTCGGGTCGGTCTCGAGATCGAAAAGCTGATCGGGGTCCAGCGCACAGCGGGTGAATTTCCACTTGCCCTCGCGCAGGCAAACCATCGGCGCATAGGAGGCTTCCGCAGCATACTCCATCGCCACCGGCGCAGAGCGTGGGCGCCCCTGCCCGAGAGGCACCAGCGAATGCCCCTCGGTCCACGGCGCGACCTCGTCCATCGACACGCCCGCCAGATCGCACAGCGTGGGGCACACGTCGATATTGCTGACCGGATCGGTGACCAGACCGGGCTCCATCCCCGGCGCAGCCACCATCAGCGGCACCCGCGACGAGCCCTCGTAGAAGGACATCTTGAACCACAGGCCCCGCTCGCCCAGCATGTCGCCATGATCCGACACGAACAGCACGATGGTATCGTCCTGCTGCCGCGTCCCTTCGAGGGCCTCCATGATCTGCCCGATCTTGTCGTCCAGATACGAGACATTGGCGAAATAGGCCCGGCGCGAGCGGCGGATATCCTCGTCGGTGATATCGAACGAGCGCCAGTCATTCGCATCGAAAATCCGCTTGGAATGCGGGTCGTGATCCTCATACGCCATCGCCGGCACGTCGGGCAGCAGATGCTCGCAATCCTCGTAAAGATCCCAGTATTTCCGCCGCGCCACATAAGGATCGTGCGGGTGGGTGAAGCTGACGGTCAGGCACCACGGTCGCGCGTCATGGCCGCGCCCCAGATCGTAAATCTTGCGCGTGGCGTTATAGGCGACCTCGTCGTCATACTCCATCTGGTTGGAAATCTCGGCCACGCCCGCCCCCGTGACGCTGCCCATGTTGTGATACCACCAGTCGATCCGCTCGCCCGGCTTGCGGTAATCCGGGGTCCAGCCGAAATCGGCGGGGTAGATATCGGTGGTCAGGCGTTCCTCGAACCCGTGCAACTGGTCGGGGCCGACGAAGTGCATCTTGCCCGACAGGCAGGTCTGGTATCCCGCGCGCCGCAGGTGGTGAGCATAGGTGGGTACATCAGCGCAGAACTCGGCGGCGTTGTCATAGACCCGGCTGCGCGACGGCAGCAGCCCCGACATGAAGCTCGCCCGCCCCGGCGCGCACAGGGGACTGGCCGTATAGGCATTGGCAAACCGGGTCGAGCGCGCGGCCAGCTTTCTCAGGTTGGGGACGTGCAGCCATTCGGTCGGGCCATCCGGGAACAGCGTTCCGTTCAACTGGTCGACCATCAGAATCAGGATATTCGGGCGCGTCACTGGCCAGCCTCCGCTTTAAGGGAAATTTCGAGATAGTGCATCAGTACTTCGATCGCGCGCTCCGGCTCGATCGGGTCGATCCTCAGCGCCTGGCGGATGTAAAGCCCATCGATCATGGCCGCCAGACCGCGCGTCAGGTCCGAGGCGTGGACCGGCAGCACCTGCCGCAAGGCATGGTGCAGGTTCGAACGCAACCGCCGCTGATAGATATGCAGCAACCGCCGCGCCTCGTCGGATTTCTGCGCCTGCACATAGAAATTCAGCCAGGCCGACACCATTTCCGTGCGGAACTGTGCGGGGCCGAAACTGGCGCGAATGATCGCCTCGACCCGCTCACGCGGGGTTTTCGCCATGATCAGCGCGCCACGCACCTCGGCCCCGTAAAGCGTCAGGATATGGCGCATGGCGGCGGCGAAAATCTGTTCCTTGGAGCCGAAATAGTGATGCGCAAGGGCGCTGGACACACCGGCGCGCCGTGCGATCTGGCTGACCGTCACATCCAGAGTGCCACGCGCGCCGATTTCGTGGATCGTCGCCTCCACCAGCGCCGAGCGGCGTATGGGCTCCATTCCGACCTTTGGCACCGCGGCCTCCATCATTGGTTGCCAGACCGGAGTATTCGTGTTTAATTGACCCGTCAATCAATAATAATTGCAGTCGCAATCACGAAGGGGACGCAACACCTTATTCACCACCTCACCGGCAACTAACGCGTTGCGAGTCATCGCCGCGTCATCATAATGTCGGAAAAACATGCAGGGTGTCGCTTTGAGACCGAAAGCCCGGCCAAAGCGCCCGACACCCCCGAAAACCGGCCCCTCCCGCGCCTTGCCGCGATACGGGCCGCCGATCAGACAAACGACGAACGACAACAGGGAGAAACAGTAATGGCACTTATCAAAAGCGGCATGCTGAACCGCCGCGGATTTCTGAAAACCACCGCCGCCACCGCAATCGCCGCATCGCTGCCGATGGGCGGCGCGATGGCCGCGCCCAAGCGCGGCGGGCACCTGCGCGCCGGGATCGGCCACGGCCAGACCACCGACACGCTCAACCCCGGCACGTATGAAAACAGCTTCACCACCTCGCTGGCCTACGCCATTCACGGCCACCTGACCGAGGTCGCGCAGGACGGCTCGCTCATCCCCGAACTGGCCGAAAGCTGGGAGGCCTCGGACGACGCCACCGTCTGGCGCTTCAAGATCCGGCAGGGCGTCGAGTTCCACTCGGGCAAACCGCTGGAACTGCAGGACATCGTCAATTCGATCAACTTCCACCGCGGCGAAGATTCGACCTCGGCCGCCGGCCCCATCGTGGCTCCGATCAAGGAAATCGCCACCGAAGGCACCGATACCGTGGTGATCACGCTGAATGGCGGCAATGCCGACTTCCCCTTCACGCTCAGCGATTATCACATCGCGATCTGCAAGGCCGACGGCGACAGCATCGACTGGAAATCGGGCGACGGCTGCGGCAGCTACAAGCTGACCAATTTCAACCCCGGCGTCTCCTATTCGCTGGAGCGTCACGAAAACCACTGGCGCGACGATGTCGCGTGGTTCGACAGCGCCGAGATTCTGGCACTGGTCGATCAGAACGCCCGCACCACCGCGCTGGTGTCCGGCGATGTCGACGTGGCCGACCGGCTTGACCTCAAGACCGTCGGGCTGCTGGCGCGCAAACCGGATATCCAGATCAACTCGGTCGCAGGCACGCAGCACTATACTTTCGCCATGGACACCCGCGCCGATCCCTTCACCGACAATCATGTGCGTCAGGCCCTGAAATACGCGGTGAACCGCGAAGAACTGGTCGAGAAAATCCTGTTCGGTTACGGCTCGGTCGGCAACGACCACCCCATCGGGCGCGGGCAACGCTTCTTCAATTCCGAGATGGAGCAGAAAACCTACGACCCCGACAAGGCCAAGTGGCACCTTCAGCAGGCCGGGCTCGACAGCATCGACGTATCGCTCTCGGCGGCCGACGCCGCCTTTGTCGGCGCGGTCGATGCGACCGTGCTGTATCAGGCCTCTGCCGCCAAGGCGGGCATCAACCTCAAACCCGTCCGCGAACCCAATGACGGCTACTGGTCGGATGTCTGGATGAAGAAACCCTTCGTCTCGGTTTACTGGTCGGGCCGCGTGGTCGAAGATCAGATGTTCTCGACCGCCTACAAATGCGGTGCATCGTGGAACGACACTTTCTGGTGCAATGACCGCTTTGACGAGTTGATGGTTAACGCCCGTTCGGAGCTGGACGAGGCCAAGCGCCGCCAGATGTATTACGAAATGCAGGACCTCGTGGCAAACGAAGGGGGCGTCGTGATCCCGATGTTCGCCAACTGGGTCTTCGGCAACTCCACCAAGGTCGGCCATACCGAGCAGATGAGCTCGAACTGGGATGTGGACGGCATGCGTTTCATCGAGCGCTGGTGGTTCGTCTGATCCCTTCGGGATCGCAATCACGTTAGACATACACCGCGCCGGCGCAAACCATCGCGCCGGCGCAGCCTTTCCAAGGCCCCCAAAAGAAACCGCTCAACGGAGGTATCCGGAATGACCCTCAAATATTCGCTGACCGCAGCCGCCCTGATGGCCGCTGGCCCTGCCCTCGCCGATTGCGACACCGTCACGTTTTCCGACGTGGGCTGGACCGATATCACCGCCACCACCGCCGCGACCACGACGGTGCTCGAGGCGCTCGGCTATGAAACCGACATCAAGGTTCTGTCGGTGCCGGTGACCTATACCTCGCTGGCCGAAGGCGATATCGACGTCTTCCTCGGCAACTGGATGCCCACCATGGAAGGCGACATCGCCCCCTATCGCGAGGCCGGCACCGTGGACACCGTGCGCGCCAATCTCGAAGGCGCCAAGTACACGCTGGCCACCAACGCCGCCGGGGCGGCCCTCGGCATCGCCGATTTCGCAGATATCGCGGACCACGCCGAGGCGCTGGAGGAAACCATCTACGGCATCGAGCCGGGCAATGACGGCAACCGCCTGATCATGGACATGATCGAGGCCGACGCCTTCGGCCTGTCGGGTTTCGAGGTCAAGGAAAGCTCGGAACAGGGCATGCTGGCGCAGGTCAGCCGCGCCGACCGCCGGGACGAGCCGATCATCTTCCTCGGCTGGGAACCCCACCCGATGAACGCCAATCACGACATGACCTACCTGACCGGCGGCGACGAGTGGTTCGGCCCCGATCTGGGCGGCGCGACGGTTTATACCAACACCTCGGCGGGCTATGCCGAAAGCTGCCCGAATGTCGGCAAACTGCTGGAAAACCTCGAATTCACGCTGGCCATGGAAAACGAGATCATGGGCGCGATCCTGAATGACGGCACCGACCCCGCCGAGGCCGCCAGCGCGTGGCTCAAGGCCAACCCCGGCGTTCTGGACGGCTGGCTCGACGGCGTGACCGCCAGGGACGGCGGTGACGCGATGGCCGCGGTCAAATCCGGCCTCGGCCTCTGATCCGGCCAGGGTTATTCCCCTGACATGCCCGCCGCCCCCCTGCGGGGCGCGGGCGCACATGGCACGGGCCAGCCCGGCGGTTCCATCCCGCCTCGGCCCCGCCCAAAATCACAAGAGGCCCCCGCTTGAACTGGCTCACCGACACCAAGATTCCCATTGGCGACGCCGCCGAGATCTTTTTCCTGTGGCTTCAGGATCATGCCGCCCTGTTCTTCGATGCGCTCGCCGCCGCGATGGACAGCATGATCGAGGGGTTTCTCTGGATACTCCAAACCCCGCACCCACTGATTCTGATCGCCGTCTTCGTCGCCCTGACATGGCTATTCCAGCGCAACTGGAAAACCTGCCTGTTCGTCGCGCTCGGATTTCTTTTTGTCCTCAATCAGGACTATTGGGAAGAAATGACCGAAAGCCTCACGCTGGTGCTGTCGGCCTGCGTGTTCTGCATGGCCATCGGCGTGCCCATCGGCATCGCCGCCGCACACCGGCCCGGTCTCTATCGCGGCCTGCGCCCGGTTCTGGACCTGATGCAGACCCTGCCGCCCTTCGTCTACCTGATCCCGGCCATCGTGTTTTTCGGCATCGGCATGGTGCCAGGCCTGATCGCCACGGTGATCTTCGTGGTCCCCGCCCCGATCCGCCTGACCCATCTGGGCATCTCCTCGACCCCCAAACCCCTGCTCGAAGCGGCACAGGCCTTTGGCGCGACGCCCCGGCAAACCCTGTGGAAGGTCGAACTGCCCTATGCCCTGCCGCAGATCATGGCGGGCCTGAACCAGACGATCATGCTGTCGCTCTCGATGGTCGTGATCGCGGCGCTTGTGGGGGCCGACGGGCTGGGCGTTCCGGTGCTGCGCGCCATCAACACGGTGAACATCGCGCTCGGTTTCGAATCCGGGCTGATGATCGTGGTGGTCGCCATCATTCTCGACCGGATGCTGCGGCTGGAGCGTGACCAATGACCGATGCCGTGCAGTTCGACAATGTCTCGATCGTCTTCGGCGATCACCCCGACGCCGCTTTGCCGCTGATGGATGACGGGCTGGACCGGGCCGAAATCCAGACCCGCTGCGGGCAGGTTCTGGGCGTTCACGATTGCAGCCTGACCGTCGGGCAGGGGGAAATCGTGGTGCTGATGGGCCTCTCGGGCTCGGGCAAATCCACGCTCCTGCGTGCGGTCAATGCGCTCAACCCGGTCACGCGTGGCGCGGTGCATGTGAATGACGGCACCGGCATGGTCAATGTCACCACCGCCGACGCCGCCACCTTGCGCCGCATCCGCCAGAACCATGTCGCCATGGTATTCCAGCAGTTCGGCCTTCTGCCCTGGCGCAGCGTGCGCGAAAATGTCGGCCTCGGCCTCGAACTGGCCGGGCTGCCACGCGCCGAACGCGATCAGCGCATCGCCCACCAGCTCGACCTTGTCGGCCTGTCCGACTGGGCCGACCGCAAGGTGAGCGAACTCTCCGGCGGCATGCAGCAGCGCGTCGGCCTGGCGCGCGCCTTCGCCACCGAGGCCCCGATCCTGCTGATGGACGAACCGTTCTCGGCGCTCGACCCGCTGATCCGCAACCACCTGCAGGACGAACTTCTGGAGCTTCAGCAGAAACTCAATCGCACGATCGTCTTCGTCAGTCACGATCTGGACGAGGCGTTCAAGCTGGGCGACCGGATCGCCATCATGGAAGGCGGGCGTATCGTGCAATGCGGCACACCGCAGGACATCTTCACCAACCCCGCCACCGATTACGTTGCCGAATTCGTGGCCCATATGAACCCGCTCGGGGTTCTGTGCGCCCGCGACGTGATGGAGCCGGCCACCGGCACCCCGGACGAAACCGTGCCACCACAGGCCACGATCCGACAGGTGATGGAGGTCAGCCAAGGCCACGACATGGCGGTCGGCGTGGTGGAAAACGGCGCGCTAATCGGGCAGATCACCCGCAACCGCATCCTGGCCAAGCTGCTCGATCCGCGCGGCTGACCCGCCAATCGCGAAACCCGGTCCCCTTCATCTTTCCCCAAATACTCAGGGGAGCGCGCGGGATGAGCCATCGCAACGCCATCGCTAGGGGACACGATGGCAACCGCCCTCGCCCGCCTGTCAGACCTCACTTTTTGCGAGGCTTCTCACCGACCGGGCCACCGGCCTTTTTCCAGCCCGTGAACCCGTCGTCGATATGGCTGACGCCCGTCAGCCCCATTTCCTGCGCCACGCGCGCCGACAGGGCCGACCGCCAGCCCGACGCGCAATAGAACACGAACCGGTTACCACTCTGGAATTGCGGCTTGGCATAGGGGCTTTCCGGGTCGATCCAGAATTCCAGCATCCCGCGCGGACAATGGAACGCACCGGGGATCATGCCCTCGCGCTCCAGTTCGCGCGGATCGCGCAGATCGACAAAGGTCACGTCCTCGCGCCCATGCAATGTCATCATCTCTGCCGCCGGGGCATGCTCGATCACGGCGTTGGCCTCGGCCACCATATCCTTGGCGCGTTTCATACCTGTCTCCTCCTGCTGGCCTGCTTCCAGCCTAAAACACCTCAAGACCGGCGAAAAGACCACCCCGCGCTTGACTTCGCGGCCCGCCGATTGCAGGGCAGTCACCAGCAAAAAGGATCGCGCCCATGAGCACCGGCAAAACGAAACCCCCGAAACGGCAGCAGGTCTACACCCTGCTCGTGCAGATCGGACGCAAGGACGGCGACGGCCTGCCCAAGCAGGCGACGGGTGCGGCGCTCATGGTCTATGCCTCGGGCGTGGACGAAGAAGAGGCCGTGCGCGAAACCGTGGCCGTGCTGAAACAGGCTGACACCGCGCCGCTCGATGTCACCGGCTACGGCACCCTGGCCGAACGCGAGGCCGAAGGCCACGACATCAGCGACGAGGAACGCGACCTGATGCAGCGCGCCCTGGATGAAAACGCGGTGATCGTCGCGCAGATGACCCCGTTCTTCGATCAGACGGTTCACTGACGCAACGCCCCGGCCGGGGATCAGGCCGCGCGCTCCAGCGCCAGCGTGATCGCCTCGAACGGTTTCAGCACCGGCCAGACCGGCTTGGCGTGTTCCGGCAGGCGAGCGCGGTCGGCCTGCGCCAGAACCGAACGGGCCAGTTGCTCGGGCTTGCGCCGCAGCCGCCCCACATACAGGCTTTCGACGGCGCACCCCGCGGCAATGATCGCCTCGTGCCCCGGCAAAAGCAGGTGATGATAGGTCACCAGTTCCGGCCCGTTGGCGTAAAGCGCCGACACCCCGTTGACCAGATATTGCGCCGGCACCAGAACCGCCTCGCGCCCGAACATGTATTCCACCTGGCTGCCGCCGATCACCAGCCTCTGCTGCGGCGCGACCACGATATCGCGGCGCAACCCGAAATAGGGCGCGCGCAGGCGCACCGGGCGGAAACTGCCAAGGGCCGGCACGGTGCGCGACACCGAGCGCAGAACCGGCACCGTCTGGCCGTGTTCCGTCCGCACCACGTCCCCCCGGCGCAGCTCTCCGGCCTTGCGCTCGCCCATCGTGGTGGCAATCGGCACCTGGCTGGTCAGCGTCGGCATCGGGCCGACCGGCTCGATCCGGTCGGACACGGCGAAGAAATCCACGTCACGATCCATCACCCTGCGCTCGGGATCGGTGGTCACGGCGGCGATCTCGGCCATCAGCATCGGATGGGGCGGCGGCAAATCGACTGAATGCAGGCTGCCGCTTTCGGGACGTTCCAGCGTCAGTTGCCCCCACCGCGCCGGAGCGTCCCAGCTATAGGTCAGACGCACCGTATCCATGCGCCCGTCGGGTTGATGCGGCAAGGTGGCATGGCGAATGTCCTCGCCCTGCGTTTCCACCAGAATGATCCCGCCACAGGGCAAGGCCCGCAGGCAGAAACTGCCCGGCCACGGGTAGTTGCGCTGAAACGACAGCAGGGTCTGCGGGCGGCCGTCCGGCGACAGCTTGGTTTCCAGCAACAACGTGCCGCGCGGCATCAGCCGCATGTCGGAACACCCCTCGCCAGACGACGCCCGCTCCAGCCCGTCGGCCGCAAAGCGCCCGCCGTATCGGCTGGCTATGGCGACCCATCCCATCGGGTCAGGCCACCCGTGCCTGTTGCAGGAACAACTGCGCCTCGTACCGCTTCAGACAGCGGCGCGCCGCCGGGCTGTAGCCCTCCCCGGTGAGCGGGTCGATTTCAGGAAACAGCGCGCATATCTCGGCGACGATTTCCGCCTCGAAACTGCTGGCGATCTGCGGGCCGGGCAGGAAGCTTTCGGTCTCAAGACCGCCCGAAAAGATCACCTGGTGCCGGTCGAACAGCAGGTGCACATAGTCTACCGCGCCACCCTCGACCCGGCGCACGCTGCGGTCATTGACCAGATCGCGCGCTGCCACCAGAACCTCGGGTTCACCGAACAGGATTTCGGCCAGGCTGTCGCGGATCAACACCCGATGCAGCGGCGACAGCAGCACCTCGTCATGCGCCCCGAACGTGCCCGCCGCGATGCGGATCGGCGCGAAGGTTCCGTCGGCGGCCACCGTGCGGCGCCCGATCCAGCGCAGCGGCTGTGCGCCTTCGTCCTTGGTCAGGACCATGTCGCCGGGGCTCAGCGTTTCCACCGGCACATGGCCATCCGGCGTCTGGATCAGCGTCCCGGCCACGAAACAGGGCACGGAATCGACATTGACGAACCCGGTATCGGATTGCCCCGAACTGCTGCTCACCTCGTAGGTGAAATTGACGTTCTCGATATCGCCGTCACCCAACAGCGTGACCGTGCCGTCGCCGTTCACCTGCACCTGCTGGCCAGTGGCCAACGTCACCACATCACCCGCCACCACATCGTGACCGTTGATCTGTGTGATGCTCAGCGTCCCGCTGGTGTTGTTGATATCGTTCCCCAGCAGGTCCACCGTCTTGGACCCGTCGGGATACAACGTCGTCGCATCGTCCATCGCCACCAGCGTGGTCTGAATGCTGTTTCCCGCGATCAGCAGGTTGGAATCGTACTGGCTGTCCACCACATCGGCGATCCCGATGCGGATCGAGTTCAACTCGCCCGGCACCACCGGAATGGTCAGGGTCATGGTCACCGTGAACCCGTCCATCTCGGTATTGTACTGGTCGTTGGCGTTGTCGATATACAGGTTCTCGTTCGACGTGGCGTTCAGGTTGTTGGGGTCCGCATCACCGTCCCCGACCGACAGTTCGACCTGCTGGCCATTCACCCAGACCCCGACGAAATCCTGATAGACTCCGGTCTGGTACTCGGGGAATTCCTCGGATGCGAAGACGAACTGCATCGTCATCGTATCGCCGGTGGGGATGAAATCCACGTCCATGAACGACGCGTCATAGGTATTGGTGCCCGCTGCCGCGTTGAACATCGGGTTGTTGTTCGGCCCCGATGTGTCGGTCGATGTGTCGGGATCCTCGTTGGCCTCGTTCGGCTGGCTCCACCACCCCCACCCGGACGAGGGCGGGTTCGTGATATCGCCCGCGTTCCCCGTCGACAGGATCACACCGCTGTCGGACGGGGTCACACCGGGCGCGATGCTGTCGCCATTGCTGTAAATGCCCGACGATCCGTTCGCCCCCGTGTAAGAGGCGTTTACCACCGTTACCCCATCCCCGAAGATCGCGTTCGCCATCTGCATGGCGCTGGCCGATGTATCGATCGGAAGCTCCGCGGGTGTCACCATGTTGTCTGCCCCAACACTCTTGCATGCGGGACAGCGCAAAAGCGCAGCACGACGGGCATCGCCGCCGTTATGTGATGGACAGTATTCAGTGTCCGCTCGATCGCGGGCCTTTTGCGGCCATGCTGTCTTTTGCCCTGCCTCGGGTTATTATTACCGAAAGGTTAACACACTCGCGCAGGCCTGTTAAGCCTGTTTCGCCAACCACTTACGCCGCCCCGGCCCAACGGCATTTGCGCTTGGGCCCGAAGCGCGCTAGGCAAACCGTCACGTTACCCATCAATCCGCCCGAGGCCCCATGCCCAACGCCCCCACCGACCCCGTCACCCTGACCGCCGATCTGGTCCGCTGCCCCTCCGTCACCCCCGAGGAAGGCGGTGCGCTTGTCCTGCTCGGGGAGTTGCTGAGCAAGGCGGGCTTTGCCTGCACGCGGGTGGATCGCAACGGGGTGTCCAACCTGTTCGCCCGCTGGGGCGACAAGGACGCGGCGAAAACCTTTGGATTCAATGGTCATACCGATGTCGTGCCCCTGGGCGACGAAACCGCCTGGACGATGCCGCCCTTCGGCGCCGAACAGAAGGACGGTTTCCTCTGGGGGCGCGGCGCGACCGACATGAAATCGGGCGTGGCGGCCTTTGTGGCGGCGGCGGTCGATTTCGTTACCGACACGCCGCCCGAAAACGGCGCCCTGATCCTGACCATCACCGGCGACGAAGAGGGCGACGCCACCGACGGCACCGCCGCCCTGCTGGACTGGATGCGCGACAATGGCGAAGCGATGGACGCCTGCCTTGTGGGCGAACCCACCTGCCCCGACACACTGGGCGAGATGATCAAGATCGGGCGGCGCGGATCTCTCACCGCCTGGTTCACCCTGACCGGCGAACAGGGCCACGCCGCCTATCCCCACCGGGCCCGCAACCCCCTGCCCGCCATGGCGCGGCTGATGGACCGGCTGGCCAGTCACGAACTGGACAGCGGCACCGACCATTTCGACCCCTCCACGCTGGCCGTGGTAACCATCGACACCGGCAACCCGGCCACCAACGTGATCCCGGCGCAATGTCGCGCCACCGTGAACATCCGCTTCAACGACGCCCATGACAGCGCAGGCCTGATCGGATGGATGCAAGGCGAACTGGATAGCGTGGCGCAGGAGTTCGGTATCGCGGGCGAAATGAAAACCAGGGTCTCGGGCGAAAGTTTCCTGACCCCGCCGGGGCCGCTCTCGGATCTGGTGTCCCGCGCAGTGCAGGCCGAAACCGGCATCACGCCCGAGCTGTCCACCACCGGCGGCACCTCCGATGCGCGCTTCGTCAAGGATCACTGCCCGGTGGTCGAATTCGGCCTCGTGGGCCGCACCATGCATCAGGTCGACGAACGGGTCGAGATCGCACAAATCCCGCAGCTGAAAGCCATCTACACGCGCATCCTGCAGGACTATTTCGCATGACGCCGGTCATTGGCCTGACCGACGATCAGGCCGCCTGCCACGCCCTGCGCGAAACCGTGTTCATCCAGGAACAGGGTGTTTCGGAGACCGAGGAATACGACGGGCTTGACGATCGGGCCGACCATATCCTTGCCCGCCTGAACGGCCAGCCCGTGGGCTGTGCGCGTATCCTTTACAAGGGCGATACCGGCAAGATCGGGCGTGTCTGCGTCCTGCCACAGGCGCGCGGCACCGGGCTGGGCGCGGCGCTCATTCGCGCCTGCCTCGACCACCTCCAAGGCAAACCGGGCATCGCCCGCGCGATGCTGGGCGCACAAACCCACGCCATCGGGTTCTACGAGAAACTGGGCTTCACCGCATTCGGGCCCGAATATCTCGACGCGGACATCCCGCATCGCGACATGGACCGCCCCCTGTGACAGCCCGCCGCCAGCTTGTCGTCATGCTGAAAGAGCCACGACCGGGCCGGGTGAAAACCCGTCTGGGCCGCGACATCGGCATGATCGGCGCGGCATGGTGGTTTCGCCATCAGGTCGCGGGGCTGCTGCGGCGGCTGGACGATCCGCGCTGGCGCCTCGTGCTGGCGGTTTCCCCCGATCATGCCGGCTTGACCAGCCGGGCCTGGCCCGCGCACCTGCCGCGCATCCCGCAGGGTCCGGGCGATCTGGGCGACAGGATGGGCCGCATCCTGCGCACGATGCCGCCCGGCCCGGTCTGTATCGTGGGCGGCGACATCCCCGGCCTCGGCCCGGCGCATATCGACCGCGCCTTTGGACTGCTGGGCACTCATGACGCGGTGTTCGGCCCCGCGCCTGACGGAGGCTATTGGCTGGTGGGGATGAAACGCACGGCCCCACCCCCGGCCACGCTGTTTCGCGATGTGCGCTGGTCCAGCAAACACGCGCTCGCCGACAGTATCGCGTCTCTTCCGGGGCTGCGTGTGGGGCTGACGGATATGCTGAACGACGTGGACAGCGCCGCCGATCTGCTCTGACGGGGGATCTGTGAGGAACGTTGCCGGGGGTGCTGCCCCCGTCGCCCCTTGGGCCTGTCCGGGGCTCCGCCCGTTCGGGGCTGAAACGATCTCCCGGATCGTTTCCGGGACGCCCCTCACCCACCAGGATATTTTCGGCAAGAAGAAAGCCCGGTTCCCGCTGTGCAGGTGCTTTCCGACATGGCGCGCCATTTTCATTCGTGCTACGCCACCCGCATGAGCCAGTTGCCCACCAAGGACGAAATCCTGCAATGGATTTCCGATAACCCGACCCTCACCTCGAAACGCGACATCGCCAAGGCCTTCGGGATCAAGGGCGCTGCGCGGATCGACCTCAAACGCATCCTCAAGGAACTCGAGGCCGAGGGCCATCTGGAAAAGCGCAAGAAGACCTATCGCGATCCGGAAAAACTGCCGCCGGTCAGCGTGTTGCAGGTATCCGGCCAGACATCGGACGGCGAATTGCTGGCTAGGCCGCTGGAATGGCATGGCGAAGGGGTGGAACCCGTGGTGCTGCTGATCCCGCGCGCCAGCGACCTGGCGCTTGGCGAGGGCGACCGCATCCTGGCCCGCCTGCAGGAGGTCAAGGGCGAGGATCACCATTACGACGCCCGCCTGATCCGCCGCATCGGCACCAACCCGCGCAAGGTGCTGGGGATTTTCCGCAAACGCGACGAAGGCGGGCGGATCGTGCCCATCGACAAGGGCGACGGCAAGGAATGGCAGGTGCCCGCCGACGCCACCGGCGGCGCGCAGGACGGTGAACTGGTCGAGGCCGAGCAATCCGGCCCCAAGGGCCGCATGGGCCTGCCCCGTGCCCGCGTTCTGGACCGGCTTGGCGATCCTTCGGCGCCCAAGGCGGTGTCGCTCATCGCCATCCATCAGCACGGCATCCCCGACGATTTCCCCGACGAGGTGATCGCCGAGGCCGACCGCATGAAACCCGCCGGTCTCAAGGGCCGCGAGGACATGCGCGACCTGCCCCTCGTCACCATCGACCCGGCGGATGCGCGCGACCATGACGATGCGGTCTGGGCGCATGCCGATGACGATCCGAAAAACGAGGGCGGGCATGTGATCTGGGTCGCCATCGCCGATGTCGCCCATTACGTCACCCCCGGCAGCGCGCTGGACGGCGAGGCTCGCAAGCGCGGCAATTCCAGCTATTTCCCCGACCGCGTCGTGCCGATGCTGCCCGACCGCCTGTCGGGCGACCTGTGTTCGCTGCACGAGGGCGTGCCGCGCGCCTGCGTGGCCGTGCGCTTGCAGATCGACGCGCAGGGCGAAAAGGTGGGGCACCGTTTCGTGCGCGGGCTGATGCGCTCGGCGGCATCGCTGAACTATCAGCAGGTGCAACAGGCGATGGACGGCGATCCCGACGATCAGTGCGGCCCCCTGATGGAGGACGTGATCCGCCCGCTTTACGCCGCCTATGCCGCGCTCGAAAAGGCGCGCAAGCGCCGCCAGCCGCTGAACCTGGACCTGCCCGAGCGCAAGGTGATCCTCAGCGACGAAGGGCAGGTTCTGTCGGTCAATTTCGCCGAGCGGCTGGACGCCCACAAGCTGATCGAGGAATTCATGGTGCTGGCCAACGTGGCCGCTGCCGAAACCCTGATTGCGCGCAAATCCCCGCTGCTGTTCCGGGTGCACGAAGAACCCTCTCCCGAGAAGCTGGACACCCTGCGCGACGTGGCCGAGGCCGCCGGGCTGACGCTGGCCAAGGGGCAGGTTCTGAAAACCGCGCACCTGAATGCGCTTCTCAGCGCCGCCGATGACACCGATCATGCCGAAGTCATCAACATGTCCACGCTGCGCGCCATGACGCAGGCCTATTACGCGCCCAGCAATTTCGGGCATTTCGGGCTCGCCCTGCAGGCCTATGCGCATTTCACCTCGCCGATCCGGCGCTATGCCGATCTGGTGGTGCATCGCGCGCTGATCGCGGCGCATGGCTGGGGCGATGACGGGCTGCGCCCGCAGGATATCGAACGGCTGGAAAGCACCGCGCAACATATCTCGGAAACCGAGCGGCGCTCGATGACCGCCGAGCGCGACACCAACGACCGTTACCTTGCCGCCTTCCTGTCCGAACGCGTGGGCGAGGAATTCACCGGGCGCATCAGCGGCGTGGCCAAGTTCGGCGCTTTCGTGCGGCTCGACGAAACCGGGGCCGACGGGCTGATTCCGGTGCGCAGCCTCGGGCGCGAGTTCTTCCATTTCGACCGTGACGCCGGCACGCTGATGGGCGCCGATACAGGCCTGACCGTAGAACTGGGCCAGCGCGTGACGGTCAAACTGTCCGAGGCCGCGCCCGTCACCGGCGGCATCGCGCTGGAACTGGTCAGCATCGAAGGCAAATCCCTGCCCCGAGGTCCGGCGCGCGGACGCGGCAAACCGCCCCGCCGCAAGCAGGCCAAAACCCGGCACAAGGCCGCAAAGACCAAACGCAAGGTGGACCGCAAGCGCCGCTGAACCGCCCCGCTTCGGAAACAATCGGCAGATCGCCGCCCGGCAATCCGCATCATTGCTTTTGAATCGGGCACAATCGCGTTACCATGCCGAAAAAGCAAAAGCAGGATCGGGCAATGCGTATCAGTGGTCTCTGCGGGGCAATCGCAGGCATTCTCATCGGAACCACCGCCCAGGCAGCGGCGGTCGAAACCTCTCTCAGGCCGCAGGGGCGGCCCGGCGCGGCAGGGCCGGGTGTCACGGTGATTTCCGTCGATGTTCCCGTCAGCAGCCTGCGCCCGGTGCTGCGCCCGGCCGATCTGCCGCGCGCCACCGAGACATCGGTCCAACAGGTATCCACCTCGAACGCGGCCTTCGACCGCTGGGTCGGGGGATTTCGCGGCCGGGCTCTCAATCAGGGCATCAACGCGCGGGTGTTCGACGCGGCCTTTCGCGGCGCGCAATACAGGCCCGATGTCGTCCACAAGGATCGCAACCAGTCGGAATTCAAATCCGAGATCTGGGATTACCTCGATAACGCCGCCAGCCCCGTGCGCGTCGAGAACGGCCAGAAGGCCCTGCGCCGTCACCGCCGCGCCCTGAACCGGATCGAGGCGCATTACGGCGTCGAAAAACAGGTGGTCGCCGCCGTCTGGGGCATGGAGTCCACCTATGGCGAACGGCGCGGCGACATCCCCCTGATCGACGCGCTGGCCACGCTGTCCTATGACGGGCGGCGCGGCGCGTTCTTTGAAAGACAGCTGATCGCGGCGCTGAAAATCCTGCAATCGGGCGATGTCACCCCGCGCAACATGAAAGGCTCGTGGGCCGGGGCGATGGGCCACACGCAATTCATTCCCACATCCTACCTGGCCTATGCGGTGGATTTCACCGGCGACGGCAAGCGTGACATCTGGTCGGACGATCCCACCGATGCGCTGGCCTCGACGGCGGCCTATCTCAAGCGGTTCGGCTGGCGCAAGGGCATGCCCTGGGGCGTCGAGGTGCGGATGCCGCGCGGCGCGTCCTTCGGCAATACCAAACGGATGCCCTCGGACTGGGCCACACGCGGTGTCACCGACATCAACGGGCGGCCCGTGCGCGATTACGGATCGGCCCGCATCCTGCAACCGGCAGGCCCACAGGGCGCGTCCTTCATGGTGTTCGCCAATTTCGACGTCATCAAGCGCTACAACAATTCCGACGCTTATGCGCTTGGCGTGGGGCACCTGTCGGACCGGCTGATCGGCGGACCGCCGATTCAGGCAAGCTGGCCGCGCGGATACGATCCGCTCAGCTTCGAAGAGCGTAAGGAAATGCAGCGCCTCCTGCGCCGCAAGGGCTACGACCTGGAAAAGATCGACGGCATCGCCGGTCCCAACACCGTCAACGCGATCCGCGCCTTCCAGCGCTCGATCGGCGTCGCCGCCGATGGCTACCCCTCGCAATCCCTGCTCAGGCACCTGCGCAGCCGCTGACGTTCAATACAACCCGTCAAGGCCTTGGGAAGTGGCATGCGTGTCACTTTCGGAGGGATTTTTCGCTTCTCCATATGTCCGGCTGGACGCAGTAAACTTTTTGTGATTTCTACTTAAACAGTTACTAAAAAACAATTTTCAGTGGGTACACATGGCACAAACTGCACTTCGCCGTATCGAGCGGATCGCTCAACTAATTCTCATCATTCTTGCCTTCGCCACAGGAGCGGCCTTCGCGCAAAGCAGCCCGCCTCCGGCGGTTGGCACCGGCGGAACGACAGGCGTACAATCCGGTAGCCCTTGGACAGTCTGTCGTGCGGATACGAATACCGCATGGCTTTCGGCCAATACTTCCGGCACCTATAACGCGGTCGAGGCCTGCCAATCTGTCGGTTATACCAGCGTCACGAACCAGGGCGGCACTTGCGGAACTGTTTGCGGCTATTGCGGAACCCCCGGTCAAGAAACATACGATGGCGGCGGCGGCTCGGTCACGAGCCTTCGATATACGGTTAACTGGGAATGCTCGGGCTTTGTCGGTGTTCAGCAAAACACCAAAAAGATCGACACGACCAAAGCGGCACAGGAAGCGCGGGCGCGTTTCGGCCTCAACCGGGCCAGCAGTCTCGTCAGCAATCAGCCGGATCTGATCCCGTTCCTCTCGGGAAGTGGCGGCGCCCGTTTCAACGCCGAGGTCACGCGCGGCTTCGGAAACATTGATATTGCAAGCAACCCCGACAAGCCGGTCTGGGCCACGCTTTCGGCAAGCTGGTCGGATATCGACGGGGCCGACGGTTCCTACGCACTGGGCGCGGTCGGCGCGCATTGGGCTCTGACGCCGGATATCTTCCTCGGCGGCATGCTGCAGTTCGATCATTCCAAATGGGATAACGGCCTCGCGTCGGTGAAAGGCACCGGCTGGTTTGTCGGCCCCTATCTTCTCGTTCGCGCACCCGACCAGCCGCTCTATTTCGACCTGCGCGTTCTGGCGGGGCAGTCCGACAACAGGGTCTCTCCGATCGGCACCTACACCGACAGCTTCTCGTCGGATCGTGTCCTTGCACGCGCCAAGGTGGCGGGCGAATTGCAGTATGGCAATGTCACCTACATACCGAACATGATCCTGTCCCATACGACCGACGATCAATCCTCGTATATGGACGGCAACGGCAATTTCATCCCGTCCCAGGACGTGTGGCTGACCGAGTTTTCCTTCGGCCTGGACTTTTCCGTGCCCTACAGGGACATCCTGATCTTCGGCGGCGTCTCCGGTATCGTGAGCGACGCCGGCGGCTCGGGAGTGGCCCAGGCCATCAGCTCCACCTACGAAGGCACAAGAGGGGCGGTCCGGCTCGGGTTCAGCCACGAATTCGCCTCGGGCGCACTCCTGCGCGCGGCAACCTTCTACGATGGCCTCGGTCAGTCGCGCTACGAGAATTTCGGGCTCGACCTGACGCTGTCCTCGGACTTCTAGAGCATCGCGACAGCAGGGAAACATCCCTGCTCTGCCGGTCCACATGTATCCCCGGATGAACGGTGGACCGGAAACCGCGAACAAAAAATCAGGCGTGGCCGTTTGACGGGCACGCCTCATCTGTCCCGATCTCCGGGAACCTGCTCGACAATCCGGCACGCCAGAGTCTTAATGCGCGCATGGACACACAGGCAACGCGCCCCGGATGGGGTATCTTCTGGATGGTGGTGACCGGGATGCTGTTCGTCGGCGTCACCGCCCTCGTCAAAATTCTGGGCACCCGCATTCCCGCACCGCAAGCGGCCTTCCTGCGCTACCTGCTGGGGCTGGTCTTCCTGATCCCCGTACTCGGATCGTTGCGCCGCGCGAATTTCGACCGCACCACATGGACGCTGTTCGCGGGTCGGGGGCTGGCCCATACCGTCGGCGTGGCGCTGTGGTTTTATGCCATGGCGCGCATCCCCATCGCGGACGTGACCGCGATGAACTATCTCTCGCCGGTCTATGTCACCATCGGCGCGGCACTGTTTCTGGGCGAAACCCTAGCCTTGCGGCGGATCATGGCCGTGGTCGCGGCCCTGATCGGCGCGCTGATCATCCTGCGCCCCGGCTTTCGCGAGGTCGGCCCCGGCCACCTCGCCATGCTGTTCACCGCCATCTTTTTCGGCGCCTCCTACCTGATCGCCAAACGCGCCTCGGCCAGCGCCAGCCCCGGAATCGTGGTGGCCATGCTCTCGATTGCCGTGACCATCGGGCTGGCCCCGGTGGCCCTGATGAACTGGGTGCCGCCCACCTGGGGCGAGCTAGCGATTCTCATGGCCGTTGCCCTGATCGCGACGGTAGGGCACTACACCATGACGCTGGCCTTCCGCGCCGCGCCGCTGACCGTCACACAGCCCGTGACCTTCCTGCAACTGGTCTGGGCGGTCCTGCTGGGCGCGCTGGTGTTCGACGAAGGCGTCGATCTGTTCGTCATCCTGGGCGGCTCGGTCATCGTCGGCGCGGTCAGCTTCATCAGCTGGCGCGAATCCCGCCTGAAACGCCGCGCCGTCACCCCGCCCGTCCCGGCCACCAAGGTCTGATCCCCCTCGTCCGTCCGATCCCCCTTGAAGGCCGCCGCGCTTATGAGGATAACCGGGTGAACCCGAAGGACGCCCAAGATGAAGAAACGTGACATGAACCGCGACTGGATCGCCACCGCCCGCACCCTGTCCGAGGCCCTGCCCTACCTGCAACGCTATGACGGCGCGATTGTCGTCATCAAGTTCGGCGGTCACGCCATGGGCAGCGACGAGGCGATGGAAACCTTCGCCCGCGATGTGGTGCTGCTGCGGCAGGTGGGGGTCAACCCGGTGATCGTCCATGGCGGCGGCCCGATGATCAACCAGATGCTGGACAAGCTGGATATCAAATCCGATTTCGTCGGCGGCAAGCGCGTGACCGACGCCGCGACGATGGAAGTGGTGGAAATGGTCCTGTCGGGCCGGGTGAACAAACGCATCGTGCAGGCGATCAACGCACAGGGCGGGCGCGCCGTGGGCCTCTCGGGCAAGGATGCCAACCTGATCACCTGCGACCCCGCCGATCCCAGGCTCGGCCTTGTCGGCAACCCCAGCCAGGTCGATCCGGCGATCCTGCACACCCTGTTCCGCGACGACGCGATCCCGGTGATCGCCCCGCTCGGCGCGGGCCGGGACGGCGAAACCTACAACATCAACGGCGACACCGCCGCCGGGGCCGTGGCCGCCGCGCTCAAGGCCGACCGGCTGCTGCTGCTCACCGATGTGGACGGGGTGCGCGATGCCTCGGGCGAGGTGGTGACCGAACTCACCGCCGACCAGATTCGCGAAATGACAAAGGACGGCACCATCGCGGGCGGCATGATCCCGAAAACCGAAACCGCCCTTGCCGCAATCGAGGGCGGCGTGCGCGCCGTGGTCATCCTCGACGGGCGCGCGCCCAATGCCGTGTTGCTGGAACTTTACACCGAACACGGCGCGGGCTCGCTGATCCGCCCGAAATGACCGCCCCCGCCCTGCCGCAGATCGCCGAGGCGGCACAGGCTGCCGGGCTGGATATCTTCGGCGGGGTCGCGAATGCCGACAGCCTGCCGCCCGGCATTGCCACCCTGATCCTGCTCGGCCCGCTGGAACCGGGCTTCTGGCCCCGCTTCACCGCCACGCCGGAATATGGCGACGGCCGGCCCGATCCGCTTGACCGCTGGTCTTCCCGCGTGATCGGGGCGCTGGCCGCGCAGCTTGGCGCGCGGGCCTTCTTTCCCTTCGGCGGCCCGCCCTGGCAGCCCTTCACCGGCTGGGCGCGCGACTCGGGGCGCGCGCATATCTCGCCCGTCGGGCTCCTGGTGCACGATAGCGCAGGGCTGATGATCTCGTACCGGGGCGCACTCGGCTTTGCCCATGCAATCGACCTGCCCTCGCCAGCCCCCAACCCGTGCACCAGCTGCGCCGACCGTCCCTGCCTTACGGCCTGCCCCGTCGATGCCCTCTCGCCACAGGACTACGACGTGGCCGCATGCAAGGCCGATCTCGAGCGCACGGGCAACGATTGCCTGACGCGCGGCTGCGCCGTGCGCCGTGCTTGCCCGGTCAGCCGCACCCATGGCAGGGTCGAATCGCAATCGGCCTTTCACATGCGGGCATTCCAATGACCCTTCGACTGATTCTCATGCGGCACGCGAAATCCAGTTGGAACGACCCGGCGCTGTCCGATCACGCCCGCCCGCTGAATGGCCGGGGGCGCCGCTCGGCCCGCGCCCTGGGCGACTGGCTGCGCGCCCAGGGCTTCCTGCCCGATCAGATCCTCAGCTCCTCCTCCGAACGCACCCGCGAAACCTGCGCCCGCCTCGGGCTGGACGCCCCGGCACACTTCACCGATACGCTCTACCACGCCGGACCGGCCACGATGCTCAGCGTCTTGCGCGAGGCCAGCGGCCAAACCGTCCTGATGCTGGGCCATAACCCCGGCATCGCGGATTTCGCCCATGCCCTCGTGGCCACGCCTCCGCCCCATCCGGGATTCGAAACCTACCCCACCTGCGCCACGCTGGTGGCCGATTTTCCCGTCACCGACTGGGCCGATCTCGCCCCCGGCACCGGCCAGACCGTCGATTTCATCGTTCCCCGCGATCTGACCGATTAGGTCAAGGCCCGTGCTGCTTGCACCCGGCGGCGCTTGAGGCTACCCCTGCGCCATGCAAATCGTGCGCGACTTCGACTATGTGGATCAGGCCAACCGGGGCGCTTCCGTCGCCATCGGGAATTTCGATGGTGTGCACCTTGGCCACCAATCGGTGATCGACATCGCCCGCCGGGAAGGGCAGGCCGTGAACGCCCCCCTCGGCGTCCTGACCTTCGAACCCCACCCGCGTGAATACTTCGCCCCCGACGCCCCCCCGTTCCGCCTGATGGGAAGCGAGGCGCGCGCGCACCGGCTGGCGAAACTGGGCGTCGAAAAACTCTACGAACTGAACTTCAACGCGGGCATGGCCGCCCTGTCGCCCCATGACTTCGCCCGCAACGTGATCGCCAACGGGCTCGGGCTGCGCCATGTGGTCGTCGGCGCGGATTTCTGTTTCGGCAAGGGCCGCGCCGGAAATGCGCGCGATCTCGAACGGTTCGGGCGCGACATGGGCTTCGGCGTCACCATCGCAGAGCTGATCGAGGGGAAGACGGGGCAGGTTTCCTCCACCGCGATCCGTCAGGCCCTCAGCGAGGGCCGCCCGCGCGACGTTGCCGCCATGCTGGGCCACTGGCACCGCATCGAAGGTCCGGTCGTGGGCGGCGAACAGCGCGGCCGCGAACTGGGCTACCCCACCACCAACATGTCCATCGCCGGGCTGCACCCGCCGCGCTTCGGCGTCTATGCCGTGCTGGTCGATGTGCTCGACGGCCCCCATGCGGGCCACTACCACGGCGCGGCCTCGCTCGGCGTGCGCCCGATGTTCAACGGCGAGGTTCCCAACCTCGAAACCTTCATCTTCGACTTTTCCGGCGATCTCTACGGCGCGGACCTGTCCATCGCCCTGATCGACTATCTCCGCCCCGAGGCGACATTCGACAGCCTCGACGCCTTCATCACCCAGATGGACGCCGACTGCGCGCAAGCCCGCGACATCCTCGGATCGCTATGAGCACCGACGACCCCATCGACCGCAGCGGCCTGCGCCCGCGCTACTGGGAAACCACCCCGCTCGACAAGATGACCCGCAAGGAGTGGGAGGCGCTCTGCGACGGCTGCGGCAAATGCTGCATGAACAAGCTCGAAGACGAAGATACCGGCGAGGTCGCCCTCACCCGCGTCGCCTGCCGCCTGTTCGACGACACCACCTGCCGCTGCGCGCAATACGACATCCGCCATCAGTTCGTCCCCGAATGCATCACCCTCACCGCGCGCAACCTTCAGGGGCACCTCTACTGGATGCCCGAAACCTGCGCCTACAAGCTGCTGAACGAGGGCAAGCCGCTTTACGACTGGCACCCGCTGATCTCGGGCGACGCGCAATCCGTGCACGATGCGGGCATCTCCATGCAAAGCCGCACCGTGCCGGAATTCGAAGTCTCCGACGACGAGTGGGAAGACCACCTGATCGAGGAACCCGGCACATGAATTTCGCCTCCGACAATTGCGGCCCCGCTCACCCGCAGGTGATCGAGGCCCTCGCCCACGCCAATACCGGCTTTGCCCGCTCCTACGGCGCCGACGACCTGACTGCACAGGCCGGCGCCCGCCTGCGCGAGCTGTTCGAGGCCCCGCAGGCCGAGATCCACCTCGTCTCCACCGGCACGGCGGCCAACGCGCTGGCGCTGGCCACGCTGGCGCACCCGTGGCAGGCGATCTATTGCACCCCGCGCGCGCATATCTACGGCGATGAATGCCACGCCCCGGAATTCTTCACCGGCGGCGCGAAACTGATCCCCGTCGGCACCGGCGACAAGATGACCGCCGCCGACCTAGCCCGCGCCATCGCCGCCAGCCCTCCGGGCGATGTCGGCGTGTCGCAACCCGGCCCGGTCTCGCTCACGCAAGTCACCGAAATGGGCCGCCTCTACACCCTGGACGAGCTTTCGGCCGTCACCGAAACCGCCGCCGACCACGGCCTGCCCGTGCATCTCGATGGCGCGCGGTTCGCCAATGCGCTCACCGTTCTGGGCTGCACCCCGGCAGACATGACATGGAAGGCCGGGATCGACGCCGTCAGCTTCGGTGGCACCAAGAACGGCTGCCTCGAGGTCGAGGCGGTGATCTTCTTCAACCCCGAAAAATCATGGGAGTTCGAACTGCGCCGCAAACGCGCCGGGCACCTTCTGTCCAAGCACCGCTACCTTGCCGCGCAGATGCTGGCCTATCTCGCCGACGATCTCTGGCTGACCTCCGCGCGCACCGCCAACGCCCGCGCCGCGCGGCTGGCCGACGGGCTGCGCGCCCTGCCCGACTGTCACTTTCTGGCCGAACCGCAGGCCAACATGATCTTTGCCACCCTGTCGCGCGCCACCCACCAACGGCTGCACGCCGCCGGCGCGCATTACGGTCTCAACGGCGGCCCGCTCGAAACCGGCGATCCCGACGCGCCCCTGCCCATGCGCCTCGTCTGCGACTGGTCGATCGCCGAAGACGCGATCGACCGCTTCCTCGACATCGCCAGGGGCTAGGCGCCAAGCCCCCTCACAAGAACCGCAACACCTCGGAGGCGACCTGCGCAGGATGGGTGATCGGCGCCATATGCCCGGCCCCCACAATGACCGCGCGCCGCGCATCCGGCAGCCGCGCCGCCAGTGCCCGGTTGACATGGCCGATGATGCCGGGCGATTCACTCCCCTCGATCAACAAGACCGGCACCTTTACCGCCTGCAACACACCCTCGTCCAACAGGCCCGCCGCATCGTCATGAAGAACCGGCTCCGTCGCTTCGATCAGCGGCATCTGCGCCGCCATCGAGTTGCGCAGCACCTCGGGAATCGCCTCCCAGGGCGCGCCGTTGCCCCAAAGGTCGGTAAAGGCCCGCGCCGCCGCCATCCGGTCGCCCTGCGCCATCGCCGCGGCATAATCCGCCATGTCCCGCTCGAATTCCGCCCGCGCTTCGGGCGCATCGGCAAACCCGGCGGCAAAGAACACCGGCTCGATCAACACCAGCGAACGCACCAGATCGGGGCGCATCACCGCCAGCCGCAAGGCGACCGTCGCGCCAAAGGAATGCCCGATCAGATCGGTCCGCCCCTCGCACAGATCGGCGGCAATGCGCGCCGTCACTTCCTGAATCTCGCCGCGCCCGTCCCAGGACGCGCTGCGCCCGTGGCCGGGAACGTCGAAGGCCCGCAAGCTCAGCCTGTCCGACAGGTGCTGCGCCATCGCCCCCCAACTGCCGGAATGCGCCAGCGAACAATGGATCGCCAACGCGTTGCGCGGGCCCTTCCCGTATGTCGTCCAATAGGTCGGAAACCCCGCCCGCTCGTCCCGTGGCATGAGCTACAGCTTGCCCGCCAGATGCATGTCCAGATCCTCCAGCCGGTCCTGCCCCCAGAAACTCTGCCCGCTGTCGACCACATAGAACGGCGCGCCAAAGACATTGGCGGCAACCGCCTCTTCCAGATTGGCGGCATAGGTCTCGGCCCCGCTCAAGAGCCCGCTATCGGCCAGTTTCGGATCGAATCCCGCCTGCTCCAGACAGTCGCGGATCACGTCGTCCTGCGCGATATCGCGATCCTCGGCCCAACAGGCCCGCAAAACCCCATGCACCAGCGCCCCCAGATCGCCCGATCCGTCCGCCTGCGCCGCGATGATCGCATAGGACGAAGGCGCGGCGTTGGTCGGCCAGTGCGCGGGCTGGAAATTCAGCGCCATACCCGCCTTTTTCGCCTGACGCGGCAATTCCTGCGCCCGATAGGCCATGCGCACCGGGTGCCGGTCCTTGGGGGCGGCCCCGCCGGTGCGCGGGAAAAGCTGCATGATGTCCAGCGGCTTGTAGGTGATGCTTGCGCCGTGTTTCTGCGCGATCTCTTCCAGACGACCGCCCGCCAGATAGGCATAAGGCGACAGGGTCGAGAAATAATAGTCGATGTGACGGGCCATTTTAACCTATACCCCCTAGGCATATCTTTGCCCGACGCTACGCCCATGCTAAGCGAAGTTCAACGTCACGAATCTGTTATCAAAGACCACCTGGGGACCTTTCCGAATGTCGATCACGTCCGAGCCGAAACTGATCACCGGCAACGCCAACAAACCGCTTGCCACCGCGATCGCCCGCCGCATGTCCATGCATCGCGGCGTCAATGTCGGGCTGGTCGATGCCCGCGTCGAACGCTTCAACGATCAGGAGGTCTTTGTCGAGGTCTACGAAAACGTCCGCGGCGAGGACATGTTCATCGTCCAGTCCACCTCGAACCCGGCCAATGACAACCTGATGGAACTGCTGATCATGTCCGACGCGCTGCGCCGCTCCTCGGCCAAGCGCATCACCGCCGTGATCCCCTATTTCGGCTATGCCCGCCAGGATCGCCGCTCCAAGGCCCGCACGCCCATCTCGGCCAAGCTGGTGGCCAACATGCTGGTCGAAGCCGGGATCGAGCGGATTCTCACGATGGACCTGCACGCCACCCAGATTCAGGGCTTCTTCGACATTCCCGTCGATAACCTCTATGCCGCGCCGATCTTTGCGCTCGACATCAAGGAACATTTCCGGGACTCGCTCGATGACGTGATGATCGTATCCCCCGATGTCGGCGGCGTGGCCCGTGCCCGCGAACTGGCCAAGCGGATCGAGGCGCCGCTCGCCATCGTCGACAAGCGCCGCGAGAAAGCCGGCGAAGTCGCGGAAATGACCGTCATCGGTGACGTGACCGGCAAGAAATGCGTGATCGTGGATGACATCTGCGATACCGCCGGAACGCTCTGCAAGGCCGCGCAGGTGCTGCTCGATGAAGGCGCCGCCGAGGTCCACGCCTATATCACCCACGGCGTGTTGTCCGGCCCGGCGGTCGAACGGATCACCAACTCGGTCATGAAATCGCTGGTCATCACCGACACGATCCAGCCGACCGACGCGGTCAAGGCCGCGCCCAACATCCGCATCATCCCCACCGCGCCCATTCTGGCGCAGGCGATCCTGAACATCTGGAACGGCACGTCGGTGTCGTCGCTGTTCGACACGCCCACGCTCGAACCGATCTATGAGGGCCAGTTCGGCCACTGATCCGACTGGTATGGGCCTCGCCCCGCCGCCATACGCGGGGCGATCCGCCGCAAGGCGCGTCAGTAAAGCTGCCAGTCGTCCTCGTGCTGCAACTCTCCGATCGCCATCCAGCGGATGCGCGCACGCGCCACGCGCGTATCGCCCCATGTGCGGAACACCACGTCGAACCCGTTGGCCGTGATCTTTTCGGCGGTCACGTCCGCACGCGCATTGGTCGCGCTGTCCATGTCCCACATCGACAACGAAACATGCACCACCGGCGCCGACCTGAAGGGCTCGCGGAAGGTCAGGGATTTGCGCCGCTCGCGCGCCCCTTCCCCGGTCCACATCTCGCCGCCATCCTCGTAATCCGAGAACAGCACGTCATCGCCCTGATCGATTCCGATAGATTGACTGGTCAGATGTTTCATCGCGCCGCCTAGCTTTCCCGGCCTGCTGTAATACGTCTTTTGGGCAGGATTGAGAAGGCGAAAAGGCAAAATCGGAATCCCGCCGCATCCGCTGCTGGTTTCCCGGTTGCAATCGCCCCGCCCCGCCCACAAAATCGCCTTCGGATCAACAGGATGGACCGCCCCCATGCCAGACACCGCCCGACGCAAGACCCTGCTCCTGACCGGCGCAAGCCGCGGAATCGGCCACGCCACGGTGCGAAAATTCGCCGACGAGGGCTGGCGTGTCATCAGTTGCTCGCGCCAACCCTTTTCCACCGACTGCCCCTGGCCCAGCGGCGAGCGGGATCACATCCAGGTCGACCTGTCCGATCCCCGCCAGACCATCGCCGCCGTCGAGGAAATCCGCGCCCGGCTGGAGGGCGGGAAATTGCACGCGCTGGTCAACAATGCGGGCATCTCGCCCAAGGGGCCGCAGGGTGAACGGCTCAACACCATCGACACCGAACTCGATGCCTGGGGGCAGGTGTTCCACGTCAATTTTTTCGCCCCCGTGGTGCTGGCGCGCGGATTGATCACCGAATTGTCGGCAGCGCGCGGCGCGGTGGTCAACGTCACCTCGATCGCGGGGTCGCGGGTGCATCCCTTTGCCGGGGCCGCCTATGCCACCTCCAAGGCCGCCCTGGCCGCGCTGACCCGCGAAATGGCGCATGATTTCGGCCCCTCGGGCGTGCGCGTCAACGCCATTGCACCCGGCGAGGTCGAAACCAGCATCCTCAGCGAAGGCACCGACAAGATCGTCGAACGCCTGCCCCTGCGCCGCCTCGGCCAACCCTCCGAAGTGGCCGACGCCATCTATTACCTCTGCTCCGATCAAAGCTCTTACGTGTCGGGCGCAGAAATCGAAGTGAACGGCGCGCAACACGTCTGACCCCTGCCCCCAAACAGCAAAAGGCCCGCCACACCGGGCGGGCCTTTCGCTATCTCGCGGTCTCGCGGCGGATCAGTTGGCCGACAGGCCGATATGATCCCCCATCGCCACCATGTCCGACAGCAGCTTGGCCGCGTCGTCCACCGGGCCGGGCTCGTTGACGAAGGTTTCCTGCGCCTTGGCCAGCTTGTCGGTGGCCTCGTCCACAAGCGCCTTGAAATGCTCTTGCGTCATGTCACCGCGCGGGATCGCCTTTTCGGCCAGAACCGACACGCTGTCGCCGCCGATCTCGGCAAAACCGCCGGTCACGATGTATTCGGCCTCACCCTCGGGGCCCGACACCGTCAGGATACCGGGGCGCAGCGTGGTGATCAGCGGGCTGTGCTGGGCCATGGCCGTCAGATCGCCCTCGGCACCGGGGATACGTACCTCCGTCGCCTCGACCGAGACCAGACGCCGCTCGGGCGACACCAGATCGAATTGCACTGTTTCAGCCATTCTCGGGCCTCCTTGTCTTGCCCTTCCCCGGACCAAAGCGATCCGGGGTCGGACAGGCGTTCATCAGGCCGCGTCGGCAGCCATCTTCTCGGCTTTGGCAAGCACCTCGTCGATGCCGCCGACCATGTAGAAGGCGCCCTCGGGCAGGTGATCGTATTCGCCGGCCACAACGGCCTTGAACGATTTGATCGTCTCTTCCAGCGGCACCTGCACACCGTCCGAGCCGGTGAACACCTTGGCCACGTCGAAGGGCTGCGACAGGAAACGCTGGATTTTCCGGGCGCGGGCCACGGTCAGCTTGTCCTCTTCGCTCAGTTCGTCCATGCCCAGAATGGCGATGATGTCCTGAAGCGACTTGTAGCGTTGCAGGATACCCTGAACGTCACGGGCCACCTTGTAGTGCTCTTCACCCACGATGGAGGGGTCCATCAGGCGCGAAGTCGAGTCGAGCGGGTCCACAGCCGGGTAGATACCCAGTTCCGAAATCGCACGGCTCAGAACGGTCGTGGCGTCGAGGTGGGCAAAGGTCGTGGCCGGGGCCGGGTCGGTCAGGTCGTCCGCGGGAACGTAGACGGCCTGGATCGAGGTGATCGAGCCCTGCTTGGTCGAGGTGATGCGTTCCTGCATCGCGCCCATGTCGGTGGCCAGCGTCGGCTGATAGCCCACAGCCGAAGGAATACGACCCAGAAGCGCCGACACCTCGGACCCCGCCTGCGTAAAGCGGAAGATGTTGTCGACGAAGAACAGAACGTCGGTCCCCGACTGGTCGCGGAACTGCTCGGCCAGCGTCAGGCCGGTCAGGGCAACACGGGCACGGGCTCCCGGCGGCTCGTTCATCTGGCCGTAAACCAGCGCCACCTGCGAGTCTTCCAGGTTGTCGGGCTTGATCACGTTCGATTCGATCATCTCGTGATACAGGTCGTTCCCCTCACGGGTCCGTTCGCCCACACCGGCGAACACCGAGTAGCCCGAGTGCACCTTGGCGATGTTGTTGATCAGTTCCATGATCAGAACCGTCTTGCCCACACCGGCGCCGCCGAACAGGCCGATCTTGCCGCCCTTGGCGTAAGGCGCCAGCAGGTCGATCACCTTGATGCCGGTCACCAGGACTTCGGATTCGGTGGACTGTTCGCTGAATTCCGGCGCGGGCTGGTGGATCGCGCGGCTTTCTTTCGCCTTGATCGGTGCGCCTTCGTCAACGGGCTCGCCCACGACGTTCAGGATGCGGCCCAGGGTGGCGTCGCCCACCGGAACGGTGATCGGGCCGCCGGTGTCGCCCACTTCCTGACCACGGACCAGACCTTCGGTCGCGTCCATGGCGATGGTGCGCACGGTGTTTTCACCCAGGTGCTGGGCAACTTCCAGAACCAGGCGCTTGCCGTTGTTGTCGGTTTCGAGGGCGTTCAGAATCTCGGGCAGGTGGTCGTCGAACTGAACGTCCACCACGGCGCCGATCACCTGAGTGATTGTGCCTTTTGCGTTTGCCATTGTTTCGTCTCTCCGGTTTCTCGTCAGAGCGCCTCAGCGCCCGAAATGATTTCAATAAGCTCGTTCGTGATGACGGCCTGACGCGAACGGTTGTATTCGATGGTCAGCTTGTCGATCATCTCGCCGGCGTTGCGGGTGGCGTTGTCCATGGCGGACATCCGCGCGCCCTGTTCCGATGCGCCGTTTTCCAGCAGCGCGCTGAAGATCGCCGTGGCCACGCCGCGCGGCAGAAGATCGGCAAGAATGCCCTCTTCGTCCGGCTCATAGTCGTAAACGACACTGGCCTCGGGGGCCTCTTCGGCTGCATCCGCGTCCACCTGGAACGGGATGACCTGCTGCATGGTCGGCACCTGGCTGACGACGTTCACGAACTTCGAGTAGAAGATCTTGGCCACGTCGAACTCGCCCACGTCGAACCGGCTCAGAACATCGGCGGCGATCGTCTGGGCGTCCGCATAACCGATATTCTTCACCTCGCTCAGATCGACATGGTGGATGAACAGCTCGCCCAGATCGCGCTTCAGCGCGTCGCGGCCCTTCTTGCCCACCGTGATGATCTTCACGGTCTTGCCCTTGGCGCGCAGATCTTCGGCCTCGGCCCTCGCCAGCTTGGCGATATTGGCGTTGAAGCCCCCGCACAGCCCGCGTTCGGCGGTCAGCACGACAAGCAGGTGCACGTCGTCCGACCCCGTCCCGCGCAGCAACTTGGGTGCGCTGTCGCTGTCCCCCACCGAGGCGGCCAGCTTGCCCATGACGGCGTTGAACCGCTCGGCATAGGGGCGCGACTGCTCGGCAGCGTCCTGCGCGCGGCGAAGTTTCGCCGCGGCAACCATCTGCATGGCCTTGGTGATCTTGCGGGTCGATTTGACCGACTCGATCCTGTTTTTAAGGTCCTTGAGACTCGGCATTGCCTTATCTCCCCCTTATGCGAAGTCGGCGGCGAATTCGTCCAGCGCAGCCTTGATCTTGTCCTCGGCGTCCCCCTTCACCTTGGGGTCGTCCTTGGTGATGAAGTCCAGCAGGTCCTGGTGCTTGCCACGCAGGTGGTTCAGCAGGCCCTCTTCGAAACGGCCCACCTGATCCACCGGGATCTTGTCCAGGTAGCCATGCGTCCCGGCATAGATCACACAGACGATCTCGGCGTTGGTCAGCGGCGAATACTGCGGCTGTTTCATCAGCTCGGTCAGGCGCGCACCACGGTTCAGCAACTGCTGGGTGGCGGCGTCGAGGTCCGACCCGAACTGGGCAAAGGCGGCCATCTCGCGATACTGCGCCAGCTCCAGTTTCACCGGACCGGCAACCGATTTCATCGCATTGGTCTGGGCCGACGAGCCCACACGCGACACCGACAGACCGGTGTTCACGGCCGGGCGGATACCCTGGTAGAACAGTTCCGTTTCCAGGAAGATCTGCCCGTCGGTGATCGAAATCACGTTGGTCGGAATAAAGGCCGACACGTCGCCGCCCTGCGTTTCGATGATCGGCAGCGCCGTCAGCGAGCCCGAGCCGTTGTCTTCGTTCAGCTTGGCCGAACGCTCCAGCAGGCGGGAGTGCAGGTAGAACACGTCACCCGGATAGGCTTCACGCCCCGGCGGACGACGCAGCAGCAGCGACATCTGACGATACGCGACGGCCTGCTTGGACAGGTCATCGTACACGATCAGGGCATGACGGCCATTGTCGCGGAAATGCTCGGCCATGGCGGTGGCGGCATAGGGCGCCAGGAACTGCATCGGCGCGGGGTCCGACGCGGTGGCGGCCACGACGATCGAATATTCGATCGCGCCCGACTCTTCCAGCTTCTTCACCAGCTGCGCCACGGTCGAACGCTTCTGGCCGATGGCCACGTAGACGCAGTAGAGTTTCTTGCCCTCGTCGTCGCCGGCGGCGTCGTTATAGGATTTCTGGTTCAGGATCGCGTCCAGCGCCACGGCGGTCTTGCCGGTCTGGCGGTCGCCGATGATCAGCTCACGCTGGCCACGGCCGATCGGGATCATCGCGTCGACCGATTTCAGGCCGGTCGCCATCGGCTCGTGCACCGATTTACGCGGGATGATGCCGGGAGCCTTCACGTCGGCCAGCAGGCGCTTGTCGGTCTTGATCGGGCCCTTGCCGTCCAGCGGGTTGCCCAGACCGTCCACGACGCGGCCCAGCAGTTCGTCACCGGCGGGCACGTCCACGATGGACTTGGTGCGCTTGACGGTGTCGCCTTCCTTGATCTCGCGGTCCGACCCGAAGATCACGACACCCACGTTGTCGGCTTCGAGGTTCAGCGCCATCCCCATGACACCGCCGGGGAATTCGACCAGTTCGCCGGCCTGGACGTTGTCCAGACCGTATACACGCGCAATACCGTCACCAACCGACAGAACCCGGCCGACCTCGGCCACCTCGGCCTCTTGGCCGAAGTTCTTGATCTGGTCCTTCAGGATCGCAGAAATCTCTGCAGCTTGGATACCCATTTATCCGACCTCTTTCATTGCATTCTGTAGGGAATTCAGGCGCGAGCGGATCGAGGTGTCGATCATCTTCGAGCCCACCTTTACGACGAGACCGCCGATGAGGCTTTCATCGACGGTCGCATTGATCTTGACGTCCTTGCCCACGCGCGCCTTCAGCGTCTTCGCCAGCTTGTCTGCCTGTGTCTTGGTCAGCGCCTTGGCGCTGGTCACTTGTGCGGTGACTTCGCCCTTGTCCTCGGCGATCATGTCCGACAGCCGGGTCAGCAGCTGCGGCAGCACGAACAGGCGGCGCTTCCCGGCCATCACGGCCAGCCCGTTGCCCATCGCCGGTTCGAGTTTCATCTTCTTGGCCAGTGCGGCCATGACCTTGCCCTGACCGGCGCGCGACAGCACCGGCGAGGCGATGACCTCGCGCAGCTCTTCGCTGCTGTCCAGCGCGGCGGCGAGATCGGCAATGTTGGATTCAAGCTTGGGCAGAGATTCGCTCTCTTTCGCAATCTCGAAAATGGCGGTGGCATAGCGCTCGGCGATGCCGGAGGAGATCGAAGCTGGTTCGGACACGTCCACCCTTCCGATTTTCTGGCCCCGGTTTCGCGCACAGCATTTCCATGCGTCCGGGGGCGTTGACAGGTATTCAGATATTAAAACACCGAAATTTGAACGCGGTGTAGCAGAGCCTTGCGCACCTAGCAAGCTACAGGAAAACCATTGCACACCATCGAATACCACATGTTTTCATACACTTGCGCCAAGTGCGACCGTTTGCGCAAAATTTGCCGATTGAAAATGTTATGAATTTTCCGACTTTTCGCGATTCCTTCGCGTCACCCTTGCCCGCGCGGCGGGCGCGGTCGTTATCGCTATCACCCGAAACCCGGTGTTTTCACCCCCGGCAAGGCGGTGTAACCCGGTCCGCGCTCCGATTTCACAAGGATCGCCCGCCCGTGCCGTACAAAACCGCTGTCGCCCTCACCCTCGCCCTCGCCCTCCTGATCGGCTGGGGCACGCTCAGCCCGCCGGGGCCGCCCGGCCCGCCGATGCCTTACATGGACAAGGTCATGCATGCCTCGGGTTTCGCCGCACTGGTCCTGCCGCTGACATGGGTGCGGGCGCGCAGCGCGCTCTGGCTCGCGCCCCTGGCGCTGGCCTTTGGCGGCGCGATCGAACTGATCCAGCCCTCTTTCGGACGCTCCGCCGAATGGGCCGACCTGCTGGCCGACGGCATCGGCATCGCCCTCGGCTCCCTGCCCGGCCTGATCCGCGCACGGGCCTGACGGGGACTTGTTATCCGGCAAAATAGTTTCGAATGGCCTGAACCGCCCGATTATTTCTCAACGCGTTGTCGAGCCGCTTCACTCCCTTCGGGTCCAGTCGGATGAAATTGAAGTAGACAGCGAGGAGAAGAAGGATACCAAACGGTGTCAGCTTGATGAGGAGGGACAGATCAAAATCACTTTCCATGACTGGAACATGGAAATACCGCATGAAACTGTCAATATTGAGAGCGAACCATAGCCCGGTGATACTCAGAGGCCTGCGGCGGCTGTTTCGTGCCAGAAGAAAGACCTGCACAAGCTCGCTCGGCACCAGCCTCACTTGGTGTCATAGGCGGCTATGCGGACTTTGCTGTTTTTCAACGTAAGCCGCGCATCGCCAGACCGCGGGATGGCGATCAAACGGCCATTCTTTGCAGTTTATCCCAGCCAAATCCGAAAGAGGCCAGAACGGGGCGCGGACCTCACCCAATCGCCAGCCCGTGCGGGCGGTCTGGCGATGCGCGGCGGCCTTCGGCCTCTATTTCGCGCAGGTGGGAAGACCTCTGCGGTTTCAATCCTGACAATCGCCGGACATGGTGCCGATGGTCGCTATGCGGGATTAGCTGCCATTGCCTGTGCACGCATCGCCAGCCCATAGGGGCGGTATGGCGATGCGCGGCGCCTTCGGCTCTGTTTCGCGCTTGGAACTAAGCAAAACGGGCTCGATCCGACCAGCAACCTCACCTTGCGCGGATGGTTGCAATACAGGATGAAGCGGTTGCCGCCGTGCAGTTGCAATCCGCTTCGACTTCCCGACAAAGACCGTGACGAGGTGCCGTCTTTCGGTATCAAGGAAAAAGGCGACCTGACCAATCCAGTGACAGAGTGGAACAAGAAGGGGCGGCCCGATCAGCCGCCCCATTCCAAAATCCGATACGAAATACCGCTCACACCGCGGCGTTCGTCCTCCGCTTCACGAGGAAAAGACCGCCAAGACCGGCAAGGAGCATCCACGCCGCCGCGGGCAGCGGAACAGGTGACACAGTACCGAACCCATCGTAACCGCTCTTTCCGCCGCCACCGCCTGAAAGGCCGGTCCAGGTGAACGTGTTGTCGGCTACTTGGTTGCGAATGAATGCGTAGCGATAGACATCCGGCGAACTGGGGTTGCCCTGCGTGCCGATCCACACCAACAGCGCTTCGGCAGAACTGGTCCAGACACTGGCATTGCCGCCAGTTTCCGTACGGTCCGTTGCAACGAAGTTTGTTCCGAGTACAAGGTTTGTTATAGCGCGGCGCGACGTGTCATCGTTGCCAGTCCCGCTGACCAGACTTCTGGAAAAGAGCGTGCCGTCAGGGCCGGGGCCTTCCCCGTTCCAGAATCCATTCCCCCAGTTTTCAGCGGAATAATCCGAGCCACTGATATACCATACCTCGCAAAACGAGCAGTCAACTTGGGCACGCGCCGTCGTACTGCCCGGATTACTGAACTGGAGTGTGGCAGCACTTGCAGAACCTGCCGCGAATAAACCCAGCGCCATGATCGCTGCCGCTCCAATCGTTCCAAAAAACTTCAATCTCATTATCCAAATCCCCAAAAAACTACCTAAACAACCGCAGGCCGATAGAGTTAACTATAGTGCAGCAGACAACCATGTTTCCGTCGTAAAGTCGACTTGTTTTTGCCACATTAACGATTGTCTCCGAAGGCTGGACAATCACGATGTTTTTGCCAGATTTTACAGCCAATCTCTTACCCGCATTTGGAAAATGCCGACGGCTTAAGCATAGCCCCCCTTGTCGGCTCCGGCCTCCCTCCAGACAGTCGCCACAAGCGCCACCTCGCGCCGACACCCCGGTTATGACGCAAACTGATTAACCGGGCGTTACCCCGATGCGCGCCGGTTTCCGCAACGCCCCAAGCGCCCCGGTTTGCGCCCCTGTTGGACGCAAATTTCCGAACACCCCCCGATTTTCGTACAAAACCCGCGTACACATCGTACAAAACGTACGAAACTCAGACCGGCTTGGCCTCGGGCTTGGGTTTGGGCTTGAGCACCTCCAGCGGGCGGCGCACCGTCTCGCGCAATCCCGGCCCCGACGGGGCCTGCACCCGCTTGGTCGCCTCGACCAGCAGTACGCCCCCCGACACCACCATCGAGAACCGTCCGCCCAGCCGCTCCCACATCCCCGCCGTCCTGCGCCAGAACCGCCCTTCCGAGGGCGGCTGGTACAGGGTTGTCGCATGGCCGATAGGCAGAAAGCTGTGCAATTTCAACTGGTTCTCAAGCTGACTTTGCGAATAGGGGCGCCCATATCCGAACGGCGTCTTGTCCGAGCGCGACCACAGCCCGGCCCGGTTCGGCACCATGAACAGCGCCGATCCCCCCGGCCCCAGCACCCGCCAGCATTCCTCCAGCAATGCACCAGGGTGTTCGCTGGTCTCCAGCCCATGCATCACCAGCAGCTTGTCGACCCGGCCCGTTTCCAACGGCCAGAGGGTCTCCTCGCACAGCACCGAGACATTCGCCATCCCCTGCGGCCAGTTGATAACCCCTTGAGGTCCCGGCATTAATCCGATCACCCGCCGCGCATCCTGCAGGTAGGGGCGCAGGAAGGGCACCGCGAATCCGAACCCCACCACCGTCTGCCCCTGCGCCTCGGGCCAGAACTGCAGCACCTCTTCACGCACCGCCTTCTGCGCCGCCCGCCCCAATCGGCTGCGATAATAGAAGTTCCGAAGGTCCTGCACGTCCAGATGCATTGCAGCCAAGCCCATGATCGGTCAGTCTTGGTTTAACATTAACCGGCAATCGGGAAAACACCATGACCCTTGAGATCGAAACCATCCCTTGCCTTTCGGACAATTACGCCTACCTGGCGCATGACCCCGATACCGGCATGACCGCGGCCATCGACGTCCCCGAAGCCGCGCCCATCCTCGCCATGCTGGACGAAAAAGAGTGGCTTCTCAGTCATGTGCTGATCACGCATCATCACGCCGACCATGTGGATGGCCTTCCCGAACTGCTGGAAAACGCGCCCGCCAGGGTGATCGGCGCCGCCGCCGACGCCCACCGCCTGCCCCCCCTCGACATCGCGGTCGAGGACGGAGACACGATCATCATCGGCAACGCCACCGGCCGTGTCATGGACGTGCCCGGCCACACCGTCGGCCATATCGCCTTTCATTTCCCCGAAAGCGCCGCCGTGTTCACCGCCGACAGCCTGATGGCGCTCGGCTGCGGGCGGGTGTTCGAGGGCACGATGGAACAGATGTGGGACAGCCTGTCCAAGCTCGCCGCCCTGCCCCCCGAAACCACCGTCTATTCCGGCCATGAATACACGCAGGCGAACGCAAAATTCGCGCTGACTATTGACCCCGACAATCCCGCGCTTACATCACGTGCAGCCGCGGTGGACGCCGCCCGTGCCAAGGGCCACCCCACCGTTCCCTCGAAACTGTCCGAGGAACTGGCCACCAATCCGTTTCTGCGCGCCGCAGACCCCGCGATTCAGGCCAACCTCGACATGACCGGCAAGGACCCAGCCGAGGTGTTTGCCGAAATCCGGCGCCGCAAGGACCGGTTCTGATGCCCGATATGCCGCAAATCCCGCCTCACGCCGCGAAAGTGAACGGATTTGTCCAAAAAAAACTTGAAGCCACGGCCATATCGACCAAACTTTAATACTATGAGGCCACGGTCGGGGGCGACGTCTCCGACCCAGATCAGAAGGAGCATCCTCGTGCCTTCATTCTCGAACACGCTGGAACAGGCAATCCACGCGGCACTGGCCTTGGCCAATGCCCGCCAGCACGAATTCGCCACGCTCGAACATCTTCTGCTGGCACTGATAGACGAACCCGACGCCGCCCGCGTTCTCAAGGCATGCAGCGTCGACACCGAAGATTTGCGTGGCACCCTGGTCGAGTTCATCGACGAGGACCTCTCCAACCTCGTGACCGACATCGAAGGCTCCGAGGCCGTGCCGACCGCCGCCTTCCAGCGCGTGATCCAGCGCGCGGCGATCCATGTCCAGTCTTCGGGCCGGACCGAAGTCACCGGCGCAAACGTGCTGGTCGCGATTTTCGCCGAGCGCGAATCGAACGCCGCCTATTTCCTGCAAGAACAGGACATGACGCGCTATGACGCGGTGAATTTCATCGCCCACGGTGTTGCCAAGGACCCCGCCTATGGCGAGGCCCGCCCTGTCAGCGGCGCCGAAGAGAACGACACCGAGAGCACACATACGCAGTCCGAATCCGACGCGGTCGAAGCCGGTGAATCCGCGCTTGCCAAATATTGCGTCGACCTGAACGAGAAATCGCGCCGCGGCGACGTGGACCCGTTGATCGGACGCGATTCCGAAGTCGAGCGCTGCATTCAGGTGCTGTGCCGCCGCCGCAAGAACAATCCGCTCCTGGTGGGCGATCCCGGCGTCGGCAAAACCGCCATCGCCGAAGGCCTGGCGCACAAGATCGTCAAGGGCGACACGCCCGAAGTTCTGGCCAACACCACGATCTACAGCCTCGACATGGGCGCGTTGCTGGCCGGCACACGCTACCGCGGCGATTTCGAAGAGCGGCTCAAGGCCGTCGTGACCGAATTGGAAAGCCATCCCGACGCGGTGCTGTTCATCGACGAAATCCATACCGTGATCGGCGCGGGCGCCACCTCGGGCGGGGCGATGGACGCCTCGAACCTGCTCAAACCCGCGCTTCAGGGCGGCAAGCTTCGCTGCATGGGCTCGACCACCTACAAGGAATTCCGCCAGCATTTCGAAAAGGACCGCGCATTGTCGCGCCGGTTCCAGAAAATCGACGTGGTGGAACCGACCACCGAAGACACGGTCAAGATCCTCAAGGGCCTCAAACCCTATTTCGAGGAACACCACAGCGTCAAATACACCAATGACGCCATCAAGACCGCCGTGGACCTGTCGGCGCGCTACATCAATGACCGCAAACTGCCCGACAAGGCCATCGACGTGATCGACGAGGCCGGTGCGGCCCAGCATCTGGTGGCCGCCTCCAAACGCCGCAAATCCATTGGCACCAAGGAGATCGAGGCGGTTGTCGCCAAAATGGCCCGCATCCCGCCCAAGAACGTCTCCAAGGACGATGCCGAGGTTCTGAAGGACCTTGAGAAAACGCTCAAGCGTGTCGTGTTCGGGCAGGACAAGGCGATCGAGGCTTTGTCGAGCGCGATCAAGCTGTCGCGCGCGGGCCTGCGCGAGCCGGAAAAACCCATCGGCAACTACCTGTTCGCCGGTCCCACCGGTGTGGGCAAAACCGAGGTCGCCAAGCAACTGGCCGATACCCTGGGCGTGGAACTTCTGCGGTTCGATATGTCCGAATACATGGAAAAACACGCCGTTTCGCGCCTGATCGGTGCGCCTCCGGGCTATGTGGGCTTCGATCAGGGCGGCCTGCTGACCGATGCCGTCGATCAGCACCCGCATTGCGTGCTCCTGCTGGACGAGATCGAAAAGGCGCACCCGGATGTCTATAACATCCTGTTGCAGGTGATGGATCACGGCACGCTGACCGATCACAACGGCCGCACCGTCGATTTCCGCAATGTCGTGCTGATCATGACCTCGAACGCGGGCGCCACCGAACAGGCGAAATCCGCCGTGGGCTTTGGCCGCGACCGCCGCGAGGGCGAAGACACCGCCGCGATCGAACGCACCTTCACCCCGGAATTCCGCAACCGTCTGGATGCGGTGATTTCCTTCGGTCCGCTGCCGAAAGAGGTGATCCTGCAAGTGGTCGAGAAGTTCGTGCTTCAGCTCGAGGCGCAACTGCTGGATCGCAACGTGACCATCGAACTGACCAAACCCGCCGCCGAATGGCTGGCCGACAAGGGCTATGACGACAAGATGGGCGCGCGCCCCCTGGCCCGCGTCATTCAGGAACACATCAAGAAACCCCTGGCCGAGGAATTGCTGTTCGGCAAACTGGCCAAGGGCGGTGTGGTCAGGGTTGGCGTCAAGGACGGTCAGATCGACCTGCACCTCGCCGGGCCGGACCGCCCGCGCCTGTCGGGCAAGAAACCGCCCTTGCTGACGGCGGACTGATGCCGGGCCTGCGGGCTGCGTTCTGGACATTCCTGCTTTCGGCGGCCGCCCCCGCGGTCGCCGAAATGCCGCGTTTGTCCCTGCCCATCGACTGTGCGCTTGGCGACACCTGCTATGTCGAGGATTACGTCGATACCGATCCCGGCAACGGACAGCGCGATTATGCCTGCGGATTGAAAAGCCGCGACGGCCATCGCGGCACCGATATCGTCCTGTTGTCCTTCGAGGCGATGGACCAGGGCGTCGGGGTTCTGGCCGCCGCGCCGGGTATCGTGGCCGCCACCCGCGATGGGGTCACGGACGTGGCCGTTACTGCGGATAACCGCGCCGGCATCGAGGGGCGCGAATGCGGCAATGCCGTGCGGATCGACCACGGCGATGGCTGGCAGACGCTCTATTGCCACATGAAACAGGGCAGTATCGCGGTCGAAAAGGGCCAGAAGGTGCAGTCGGGCGATATTCTGGGGCTGGTCGGCCTCAGCGGGCTAACGAACGTGCCTCATGTCCATCTGGGCGTACTGAAGGACGGGCAGATCGTCGATCCGTTCCAGCCCCAGGCCACCGATACATGCGGCATGGCCTCGGGCGGGGGCATGTGGCGCGATGCCCCCGGCTATGACCGCGCGGGCCTGTTCACCGCCGGGTTTTCCACGGCGGTCCCCGGTTTCGACGCCGTCAAATCCGGCGCTGCACGGGTGCGCGAAACCACGCCGGATCAGGCACTGGTCCTCTATGGCCACGCCTTCTATGCCAAACCGGGCGATGTCCTGACCCTCAGCGCCGCTGGCCCCGAGGGCGAGGTTTTCCGCCAGAAGATCACTCTGGAAACCCCGCGGGCACAACTGTTCCGGGCCTTCGGGCGCCACGCCCCCGAAGGTGGCTGGCCCCAGGGCGAGTATCGCGGCTATGTCCGGCTGACGCGCGACGCGCGGGTGATCGCCGTGCGCCACGCCGATATCACCGTCACTTCCCGGTAAATTTCAACTCGATCCGCCGGTTCTGCGCCCGCGCCTCCGCGGAGTCGGCGGGGTTGACCGGCTGGTATTGCCCGAACCCGTTGGCCGACAGCCGCGCGGGCGGCAGCCCAAGCGCGTCGATCATATAGCGCACCACCGACAACGCCCGTGCCTGACTGAGCTCCCAGTTGTCGGCAAAGGCCGCGCCGGGACGCACCGGCACATCATCCGTATGCCCATCCACCTGCAAGACCCAGTCGATCTCGGGCGGGATATCGTCGATCACATCGCTCAGAATGTCGGCGACATTGGCGATCTGCCCGCGTCCGGCAGCAGACAATTCCGCCTCGCCCGGCGCAAACAGCACCTCCGAGGAAAACACGAACCGGTCGCCTTCGATCCGAATCCCCTGATGCGTGCCCAGAACGTCGCGCAACCGGCCAAAGAATTCCGAACGATAGCGCTCCAGATCCTCTTTCTGTTCTTCCAGCAATTTCGCACGGGCCTCTTCGGCCTCGCGGCGGCGGCGCTCTTCGGCGGCGACACGGGCAAGCGCGGTGTTCAACTCGTTGCCGAGCGATTGCAACTGCACGTCCGAGGCCGCCTCGCGCGCCCGCGCGTCATCCAGCAATCCCTGCAATTGCGACAACTGCTCTCGCAAGGCGGCAACCTGACGGTTCAGAAGCGCCTGCTGCTTCTGCGCTTCGCTGGCGAGCTCCTGTTGCTCGGCCAGTTTGTCCCGCGCCTGCGCCAACAATACCGCGCGCTGTTCGGCTTCGCTCATCCGGTCTTCGGCGCGTGTTTCGGCCTCGACCCTGGCCGCCAGGGCCGCGGCCAGACGCGCACGCAGATCACCGACATCGCCCATTTCGGCCAGTTGCGCCTCGAGCTCGGCAATCCGCGCCTCGCTCTGCGCCAGATCCTCGCCGGTCTCCTCCCGAGCCAGCAGCGCGGCAGCAAGGCGTTCGTCCAGGTCCTCTTGCGCGACCTCGGCAGCGGCCAGCAGCGTCAGGGTTTCCTCGGCGCGCTTGCGCTGTTCCTCCAGTGCCAAGGTCATCGAGGTCAGTTCCGCATCGGCATTCTTCAGCTTTTCGCGCAACGCTTCGGCGGCGGCGGCCTCGGCCAGACGTGCCTTTTCCTCTTCGCTCAACTCGGCCTCGAGATCGCCGACCTGCCGCGTCAATTCCGCCTGCTCCGCCTCGCTGTCCGCCGCATCGGCACGCAGATCGGCCACCAAAGCCTCGAGCGCCTCGCGCCTGGCGGCGGCCAGACGGGCCGCCTCTTCACCTGCGCTCACCTCGTCCCGCAGGTTCGACAAGGCCAGTTGCAGCGCCTCCTGCTCCGAGATCAGCTCCTCCCGCTCGCTTTCCAGATCGGCAACCTGCCCAAGCGCGCGATCCCGCTCCGACAGCAACCCGGCGACCTGTTCCTCGAAACTGGCGATCCGGCCCTGCGCCGCACCGAGGGCTGCGGCCTGCTCCTCGGTCTGGCTGCGCAGGGTCGCGATCAGCGCCGCCTGTTCTTCCTGCCGGGCACGGGCATCGCCAAGCGTGACCGTCAACTCGCCCACGCGCTCGCTCAACGTCGCGCTGCGGTCGCGCTCCAGCCCAAGCGCCTGCGCCAGAGCATCCACCTCCGCCGACAATTCATCCAGTTTGCTGGCCTGCCCCGTGATGGTTTCCCGCAATGCGAATTGCACGACCATGAAAATGGTCAGCACGAACATCAGCACCAGCAACAGCCCCGTCATCGCATCCACGAATCCCGGCCAGATCGAAGCCTGGAATCGTGCGCCGGTGCGCCGGGACAGCGCCATCGCCTAGCTCTCCTGCCTGTCGTCGGCGTTCGGATGCATGGGCGGTGTCATACCGGGCCGCGTGTCGCGCATCTGGTTGAAAATCTTGGTCAACGCCGCCAGATCGGTGCGCAGTTCGGTCATGGTTTCCTGACGCCCGGCGCTGATCTCTTCGAGAATGCGCAGCATCTGCACGTCGATCGAGCGCAGGCGCATCCGGCTTTCGGCATCCAGACCGGACTCGCCCCCACTCCTGACCTGGTGTTCCTGAATGACGTCGATCAAACGTTCCTGCCCCTCGGCCACCCGCGTCAGGGCCGCGTTCACCGGGTTGGAGCCGCTCATCCGGTGGGTCAGGCGTTCGATGGAATCCGCCAGGACGCCCAGTTTTTCATCCACCATGGCACGGCTGACATCGGATTGGGTCAGCACCGTCTGAAGGCTGTCCATCTGCCCGGCCATGTAATCCAGCACATGCGCCACGGCACCGGCCTCGCCGCTTCCTTCCCCGTCCCCCGAGGAAAAGCCGACCCGCGTGATCGTGGACATCCATTCCTCGAGCTCGCGATAGAACCGGTTCTGCCCGTGACTGGCGAACAATTCCAGCAGGCCCACCACCAAAGACCCCGCCAACCCAAGCAGGGACGAGGCAAAGGCCACGCCCATGCCGCCAAGCTGCGCCTCCAGCCCGGTCATCAGCCGGTTGAACACCTCGACACCGCCTTCGCCCTCTTGCGGGGCAAGGCTGCGGATCGTGTCGACCACCGCCGGAACGGTCGTGGCCAGACCGTAAAACGTACCCAAAAGGCCAAGGAAAATCAGCATGTTGACGATATAGCGCGTAATCTCGCGCGCCTCGTCGATCCGCTGCGCCACCGAATCCAGTATCGACCGCGCCGAGGTCGAGGCGATCTGCATCCGCTTGCCGCGCTGGCGCAACAAGGTGGCCAGCGGCGCCAGCAACAGCGGCGCCTTGATCATCTCGTGGCCCGGATACTGGGCGGCGAACCCTTCGATCCAGCGGACCGATCCGATCAGCTGGAACACCTGCCAGAAACAGGCCACCACGCCGATCACGAACACGAACAGGATGAACCCGTTCAGCCACGGATTGGCCTGAAATACCGGCAACACCCGCGGCAGGGCCAGAAAGGCCCCGGCGGCTGTCAGTCCCAGAACGATCAGCATCAGAACGATCTGGCGAACAGGGCGTGAAAACTGCGGCTCGACCTCGCGGTCCGGCTGGTCCATCTGGACGGCTCCCGGCTCTGGTTCTCGTTGCGCCAACCCTACGCGCACACGGCTTTCAAGCCAAGGGCTTATGCACCGATCGCCCGCACCCGCCGCGTCAGCCACGCCAGATCGCTATCGATGATGCCCAACTCGTCCAGATGAGCGGCCGTGTTGAACAGATATTCGGTGTTCGGCCCGCGCCCGCCCACGGCCCGCGCGATGATATGCGCCTGCTCTTCCAGATCCATCCCGCCGCAATACTGCACATGATCCGGGTCGATCACATAGGTCAGCGCCTCGACCTCGCGGCCATCGGCCAGATGAATGGTCAGCCGTTTTTCCAGATAGGCCGACGAAATGAGTTCCCGCTCGCGCAGGTAGGCCAGCACCTGATCCTGCTCGTGATCGGCCACCGACAGGCCCACGCCCCGGCACTGCGCGCCCTCGGCAGCGTCCAGCGCCAGCACGAGACCCGGCTCGGCCTCGGTGCCCCGGTGATGGATCGAGCGCATGCAGAAACTGCGGTGATACCCCGGCAAGGTGGCAATCACCCGATCCTGCACGTCAAAGCCCGGATTCCACACCAGCGATCCATAGCCAAAGACCCACATCGTCATTTTACTGTCCCTCGCGCTTTTGAAGTCTTAAACACCATCGCGGACCGTCATGAAAGGGCGCGCAATGCTGAGATTCCTGATCACCGTGATTCTGCTCGCCGCTGCGGCCTGGGCCGGGTACTGGTTCGTCGGCTCGACAGGTGTGCAATCGGGCTTTGCCGCGTGGTTCGATCAGCGCCGGGCCGAAGGCTGGGTCGCAGATTACAGTGATCTTGGCGTCCAAGGCTTTCCCAACCGGTTCGACACGGTGGTCACCGGCCTCACACTGGCCGACCCCGACACCGGGCTCGCATGGGACGCGCCGCAATTCCAGATCAACGCGCTCAGCTACCGGCCCAACCACGTGATCGCCGTCTGGCCCGAGACGCAACGCCTTGCCACCCCGCTGGCGAAATACGACCTGCAAAGCCAGGACATGCGCGCCAGCCTCGTGCTGGAACCCAACACCAGCCTGGCCCTGCAACGCACCACCCTGACCGCCGAGGAACTGGTGATTCACCCGCTCGACGACAGCGGCGACACCTCGCTGCAAGCGCTGCAGCTGGCCGCCGATCACGTCCCGATGCAAAACCTTGCCACCTATCGGCTGGGCCTGGCCGCCGAGGGCCTGTCGCCCGCGCTTGCATGGCGCGAAACCGTCGACCCTTCGGGGCGCCTGCCGGAAACCTTCGATGCGCTCAACATCGACCTGACCGTCGAATTCGACAAACCCTGGGATCGCACTGCCATCGAAGACGCCCGCCCGCAACCGCGCCGGATCGACATCCGGCTGGCCGAGGCCCGCTGGGGCCGGCTGGAATTGCAGATGGCCGGCGAAATGAGCGTCGATGCCTCGGGCCACCCCGAGGGCGAGGTCATGATCAAGGCCCGCAACTGGCGCGATATCCTCGACCTGGCGGTGAAGGCCGGGGCGATGCCACAGGGCATGGCCGGAACCGTGGCCGACGGGCTGGGCCTGATTTCGCAAATGGCGGGCAACCCTAGGACACTGGATATCCCGCTGACCCTGCGCAACGGCGGCGTTTTCCTGGGGCCGGTACCCATCGGCCCCGCACCGGTGCTGCGCCTGCGCTAGGGCCTTGGGGGCTTTGCCCACGACATTCACGATATACCCGCCACAAACTCGTCCTTCGTCGTAAACCTGAGCTTTGAGGTTGCGAAACTCGCAACAATCGAATTCCGGTTCCGCCTGTTGACTTCATAAGGTTGATGAAGTTCCAATCGCCGATAAGTTGTTTTCTTGGGGGCGATGTTTGGTGCGGTTCGTTTGCGTGTTGCTTTCCTGTCTTCCTTTTCCCTTGGGGCTGAAGTTGGCAACGGCCAAGCGGGGCTTGAGGGTGTGTATTCCCATTCTTGTCGTCAGTGCCGCACCCGGACATGCCGATAGCGATCGGTCATACCAACTGAGCACCGGGGAGGCCGTCGCGCCGTTAGAGCGCTTTCGAGAATGCGACGTTTGCCCGGAGATGATCGTGATCCCGCCGGGGGCGTTCATGATGGGGGCGACGCAAGAGTCCTCGCGGTTCCCCTATGATATGTTCGGCAAGGACGCGACCTTTCGCCAGCGTGCGCGTGACGAGATACACATAATTCGAAATGAACACCCACGTCACTTGGTCGAGATGGACATTCCTTATGCGATCGGCCGAAACGAGTTGACACATGCAGAATGGATGGTCTGTGTCGAGGCGGGGGGCTGTTCGCATGTTCCCGATCACCGCACCCTCAGTCAGCGCGGCTATGTGTCCTTGGGGCCAGATCACCCTGTCATCAACGTCTCTTTTCTGGATGCGGTGGAGTTTGCAGACTGGGTCAACAGCCAGGTCGGGGATGATGTTTACCGTCTGCCGACCGAAGCGGAATGGGAATACGCGGCGCGGGCGGGCACGACGACACGGTTTGCGCAGGGGGACGATCTGGACAGCACTCAGGCCAATTTCCTCGGGCGCGTAACCGAACAGACCCTTGGTGTCCCCCTGCCGCATCTCAAGAACCGCGATACCGTGGTTGCCGTGGACGAGCTTGACGCCGCGAATGGATGGGGGGTGCGTCACATGTCAGGCAATGTGTGGGAATTCACCCGGTCTTGTTGGTCAGACGAGCATTTGGGATTGCCGACTGATAGCGCCTACCTGGCGCGCACACAGACATGTCCGGTCAATGCAAACGCACATCGGCGCGTTGCCAAGGGAGGTGGGTTTCAAAGTGGAATGGATAATCTTCGCCCGGCCAGAAGGACACGCCCATCCGAGACGAGCCGGCGTGATTTCACGGGCTTCAGGCTGATTAGAGAATTTAAGACGGAGAGTAAGTGATGAGTTTTCACAATGGCTATGCAACGAGCAAAATTTACCGCCTCACAGGAGGAATGCGTGATCTCATCAGCGCGTTTGAAAGAGGTCAATTTTCGCACAAGTATTTGCCCTCTTGGGGACTTCAAGAATGACTTTGCCGTTCGTCGCGGCGTCCCTGAACGATTTTGTCGGATCCGAAGACTATGGGGCCCTGATTGGCGCAATCGTTTTGGGGTTAATCATTTACGCGGGATATTATGGTTATGGGTTTTGGTTCAAAATCAGGAAGCTACACAACGAATTCTATCCTGAAGGCCACTCTGCCGAAAATCGAAATTTTGGGATACTCCGCTTGCTGCCCGGCCCCGATAAGGACGACCCCGTCAACAAGGCGTATTCGGATGCGTATTACAGACTGGCGCGCAAATCCGGGATCAGGGTCTTTGCTGCATTATTCGTAGCAGGCATGATCAGTTATTTTTCATGAAGCACTGTAGTAAAGGCGTGCGATTATGGCTGTCGTAGACCCACAGGTGACCGACACAAACGCATCCTTTGCCGAAAATGCGAGTTTTTCGCTCACGGGCGTCTTTTCGAATGCAACGGATGCATCGCAAGCCGCGGCAAAACGGGCACTGGTGGCCCAAGGTAAAGAGGGGGAGGGTCTTGATCTTCGATTATGAGAATGTCTGGAAGACACTGCTGATCTTTGCGGTCTTCATCTACATCGTCAGAACCTTCGGCGGGTTCTGGGATCAAGCGCTGAAAAGGCGCAATGAAATCTATGGGACGGAAAACACTTATCGTGACCCGATTTTCTTTCCAGTCCCTGCCTCCAACGACAAAACCGACCCTCGATGTCTGGAGTACCACAGCTTCTTTTATCCGCGCGTGTGGAGGATGTTCGCAAAAGTGACCATCGGCTGGCTCCTGATCGTTGGTATCTCGTTTACCTGAAAAGAAGAAAGCCATATCGGCAATGTCGTAGGGTGCGCATTTACTGCGCACCGCATGCCTCAGCGGCAATACGGCCCATAGCCGTGTTCGGCCGTGTCGAAATGGAAATGATCCTGATGGTGCCGGTCCGAGTTGGGCCCCAGAACCGTCCCGAACGGCCCGCAGGCGGCGCCGTGCAATTTCCGCAGGATGCGCCCGTGCTTGCCCCGTCCCCAATCGTTCAACACCGAAATTTCCGCCCCGTCGGCTAGTTGGATGGCGGCGATGTCGATGGCCTTGCCTTTGGCGTGTTCGGACAGGCGCGCGCCGGGGCGGTGATTACGCGTCCGGCAGGCGTAATGCGCCGGCACCCGCAAGGCCGTGGCTCCGCCGCCGGTCTTGCCGACCGCCGGAATCATGTCGCGGTCGATCCACCCCTTAAGGGTGCGCGCGGTGTTGCATTCCATGACCGACGGCTGGCTCAGCGCAATTCCGCCGATCCGGCGCACGCGCACAGCCGCCTGTATCCCGCAGCCCCCCGGCCCCGGCACTTCGCCGACGACTTCGCCCCTGATCGACGGATCACCGCAAACCGATCCGCGGCTTGATATAACCGGGTCTTGCTGACCGCCTCCGGGAATCATCGAACACCCCATCAAAATCAATGGGATAAGCAGAACCTTGCGCATCTCGTCACCCTTTTTTCACCCGTCCGAAATCCGGTGCATCCGTATCCTGCCCGGCTTCAATGATCCCGCGCCGAATGGCACGCGTGCGGGTAAAATACTCGAACAGGTGATCGCCGTCACCGGTACGGATCGCGCGTTGCAGCGCGAACAGCTCTTCGGTGAAGCGGCCCAGGATTTCCAGCGTGGCCTCTTTGTTGTTCAGGAACACGTCGCGCCACATGGTCGGATCGCTGGCGGCGATCCGGGTGAAATCCCGAAAGCCCGCGGCGGAATACTTGATCACCTCACTATCGGTCACCCGGCGCAGGTCGTCGGCCACGCCCACCATCGTGTAAGCGATCAGGTGGGGCGCGTGGCTGGTGACGGCCAGCACCAGATCGTGATGCTCGGCATCCATTTCTTCGGTCAGCGCGCCCATGCCCTGCCACAGGGCCTCGACCCGCGCCACGGCATCGCGATCGCTGCCCTCGACCGGAACGATCAGGCACCAGCGATTGTCGAACAACTCGGCAAAACCGGCGCGCGGGCCGGAATGCTCGGTGCCCGCCAGCGGGTGGGCGGGCACGAAATGCACGTTTTCGGGCAGATGCGGGGCAACGGCCTCGATCACCGCCTTCTTGACCGATCCGACATCGCTGACCGTCGCGCCGGGCTTGAGCGCCGGGGCGATCTCGGCGGCAACGGCGGCCATCGCGCCCACGGGAACGCAGAGCACCACCAGATCGGCCCCTTCGACAGCTTCGGCGGCGCTGTCGCACACCCGGTCGCACAGGCCGATTTCGCGCGCGGTATCGCGGGTTTCGACCGAACGGGCATAGCCCGTCACCTCTCCGGCCAGCCCCGCGCGCCTGATCGCCCAGAACATCGACGAGGCGATCAGCCCCAGACCGATCAGCGCGACGCGGTCATATACCTGCGCCATCACTCATCCCCCATGAACTGCCCCACCGCATGGGCCACCCGGCGGCAACTGGGCTCGTCGCCGACGGTGATGCGCAGGCAATTGGGCAGCTTGTAGCCATGCACCCGGCGCACGATCAGCCCCTCGGATTTCAGGTATTCGTCGCAGGCTTCGGCCTCTTGCTGGCTGGAGAACCGCGCAAGGATGAAATTCGCCATCGACGTGTCCGACGGCACCCCGTGCCCGGCCAGAGCCTCGGCCAGCCATGCGCGCAGCCGCGTGTTGTCGTTGCGGCACTTCTCGGCCCAGGCTGTATCGCGCACTGCCGCCTCGGCGGTGACAAGGGCGGGCTGGCTCAGGTTGAAGGGGCCGCGAATGCGGTTCAGCACGTCGATCACATGCTGCGGGCCATACCCCCAGCCCACGCGCAACCCGCCAAGCCCGTAGAGCTTGGAGAAGGTGCGCGTCATCACCACATTGTCGCGGCTCTCCACCAGCCGCGCGCCGCCATCGTACCCGTCGACATATTCGGCATAGGCCCCGTCGATCACCAGAAGGACATGATCGGGCAGGCCATCGGCCAGCCGTGTCAACTCGCCTTCGCCGATCATCGTGCCGGTGGGATTGTTCGGATTTGCGATGAACACCAGTCGCGTGGCGTCGGTGCAGGCGGCCAGGATGGCATCCACATCCGTGACCCGCTCGCGCTCGCGCACCTCGACCGGGGTCGCGCCATTGGCCAGCGCGCCGATGCGATACATCGCAAAGCCATGCTCGGTGTGGATCACCTCATTGCCCGGCCCGGCATAGGCCTGGCACAGAAAGGCGATGATCTCGTCGCTGCCCGCGCCGCAGATCACCCGCGCGGGATCGAGGCCGTGCACCTCGCCGATCGCCTCGCGCAGCGCGCGGTGATCGGTCGAGGGATACCGGTGCAGGTCGAACCCGGCCTTGCGGAACGCGTCCTTGGCGGCCTCGCTCGGACCGAACGGGTTTTCGTTCGAGCTGAGCTTGACCACGTTCGACACACCCTCGATATGCGAGGCCCCGCCCTGATACAGGTCGATCTCCAGAATACCCGGTTGTGGCGTGATCTTGGTCATGGCGCATACTCCCCTGCCGGTGTTCTAGCTTTGCCCCCTGGCCTTGGCCAGCTTCAAAAGACACGGCGAAAGGCTGACGTCCAAACGTGGCAGCTCTGCCACTCCTGCACATCGGCACAAATGAGAAAGGCCGCGCCGGGCATCCCCGTCGCGGCCTTTCCGTAGCGTATGCAGAACGCTTAGTTCTGCGCGTAGAATTCGATGACGAGGTTCGGTTCCATCATCACCGGATAGGGCACGTCGCCCAGGCCGGGGGTCCGCACGAAGGTGGCGGTCATCTTGGAATGGTCGGCCTCGATGTAATCGGGCACGTCACGCTCGGGCAGCTGGGTGGCTTCCAGAAGGGCCGCCATCTGCTTGGAGCGGTCGCGCACCTCGACCACGTCACCCTCTTTCACGCGGTAGGAGGGGATGTTGACCTTCTTGCCGTTCACGCGGACATGGCCGTGGTTAACGAACTGGCGCGCGGCAAAGATCGTGGGCACGAACTTGGCACGGTAAACGACGGCGTCCAGACGGCGCTCCAGCAGGCCGATCAGCAATTCACCGGTGTCGCCGCGCAGACGCTCGGCTTCGGCATAGATGCGGCGGAACTGTTTTTCCGTCAGATCGCCGTAATAGCCCTTCAGCTTCTGCTTGGCGCGCAGCTGCAGGCCAAAGTCGGACATCTTGCCCTTGCGGCGCTGACCGTGCTGGCCGGGGCCGTATTCGCGGCGGTTGACGGGGGATTTCGGACGGCCCCAGATGTTTTCGCCCATCCGGCGGTCGATTTTGTACTTGGCAGACGTGCGTTTGGTCACGGCTGATCTCCTTCGTTCAGGTTTCGAAGGGCGTTGTCCTCTTCCCGGTATTTGCCGGAATGACAGGAATCCCCTTGCGGGGGCCACCAACACCAATGAAGCCGCGCTTATACGCCCCTTCCGGGCAGAGTCAACCGCTCATCGTCCAAACGCCGGAACCCTGCCGGATCAGGCCGCCTCATACCGCAAAACCGCAGCTTCGGACGCACTCAGGCTGCGCCGGGCAAACCCGCCATAGCGCTGCGGTTCGGCCTCCAGCGACGCATCCAGCGCCAGCAGGCGCGCCCTGTCCTCCGCATCCAGCGTCGACAAGGCCGTGCTGGCGGGATGGAAGCTTTCGGTCTCGACCCCGTTGGCCCACAGCACACCATGCGCGGGCAGCAGCAGGTGAATATAGGTCACCTCGCGCACCGCGACATCCACCGCGATCGAGCCGTTATTGATCAAATCGCGCGCCCGCACCAGAACCTCGGGCGTGTTGAACAAGGCCCTCGCCTCGTCACCCTTGATCAACATGCGATGCTCGGGCGAGACCAGCAATTCCTGGTCGGGCCGCTCCACACCCAGGGCCCCGGCCCGGATACGCACCGGCCGCAAATGCGGCATCGCGAACAGGCGCGCGCCGCTCATCCGGCGGCTGCCGATCCACTGCACCTCCTGCGCGCCGTTATCCTTGGTCTGCACCAGATCGCCCTCGCGCAATTCCTGCACCAGTCGCGGCCCTTGCGGTGTTTCCAACCGTGTATCGGGGGTAAAACAGATCACGCCGCCGGTTTCCGGCCCGGTCGAGGCAACCTTCTGCGCCGTCTCGAAGGAATGATGCACCACCCACATTTCGGTATCCGAAGGCGGGATATCGTCCACGAACAACAGCAAGGGCGGCGCACCGCCCCCGACCTCGATCATCGTGACCGTGAAACTGCGCGATCCGTTCGTGACCACGAAACCGCTGTCCGTCAGCGGATCGTCCACGTCGACCTCGTTCAGGTTTCGCTGATTTGTGCGCGCGGCCCCTACCAACCGCCGCACCAGCCGTGCCGCTCGTTTGCGGCAATTCATATCGCCGTCTGCCCGCTCAAGGCGCAGTACTTCATTTGGGCCATCCACCCGGACAAGATCGCCCCGCCAGGACCACGCGGCCCCGACGCTCAGCGCCTGCACCGGAGCAGAAACCAATCCGTCCACTTCCGTCTGCGACCAGGAGATGACAAACGCGCCCCTAAAGCCCGTTTTCATAGCCTGTATGCCTGCCTTTTATTTTTTTATTAACGAGAGGTTAGCAGACGCGAATCACCCTGGGAAGTCCCGCAAAGGCCTTTGTTGCCAAAAAAACAGGCGGCGTCACCCGCCGCCCACAACCGGCATCTAGACGACATGCGGCCCATAGGGCGTATCGTTCAGCACTTCGGCCCCGTCCGGCCCCAGCAGAACGGTGTTGGAGACAAAGAAATTCCCGCGCCCGGTTTCGGTGAACCACGACATCAGGTGAAACGTCATTCCCTCCTGCATCTCAAGGTCCGAGTCATGCCGCAACCCCGTCACGCGCGGCCCGCCCGTCCATGACGGCGGAAACCCGATCCCCACCAGATACCCGCAATGATGCCGCCGGTACTCCGGCATCCCGGCGGCATCCACCACGGCCTGCCACCCATCGTACACATCGCGCGCCCGCACACCGGGGCGCAGCGCCGCCAGCGTCGCATCGAAGGCCCGCTTGCTGATCTCGGCCACGGCCGCATCTTCGTCGGATATCCGCCCGATACTCACCAGCCGCCCCATCGGCGCGTTGTAGCGGGCAACACACCCGGCGACTTCCAGAAACACCGCCCCTTCATGGGTGCCCTCGCCCCAACTGGTATGCTCCTCGGCCATGCGGGCCGCCGGGCGCAGGAACGGGCCGAACCCCGGCGGGGTGCCGCCCGCGCGCGTCATGGCCGACAGGCATTCGGCGGCAACGTCCGCCTCTTGCGCGCCATCGTGAATGGCCGCAATCGCCGCTTGCGTTCCCGCATCCGCCGCCCTGGCCGCCCGGCGCATGAATCCCTGCTCCTCGGGTGATTTCACCAGCCGCAGGGCATCCACCATGCCGGTGATGTCGCGCCATTCGGCCCCGGCGATCCCCTCTTTCAACGCCTCGCCCATGGCCAGCGACAACCCCGACGATCCTGCCTCGACGCCAACGGCCTTGCCCGCACAAGACCCGGCCAGATGCCCGATCACCACATCCGCCGCCGTTTCGGAATCGCTGTGCCCAAGAAAGTGCGCGTTGCGTACCATGTTGGCAATCGCCACCTGCTCCATCTGGCGCGTGACCAATATCATATCGCCCTCGCACGGCACGATCAGAACATGCGGCGCGAAATACCCCCAGTGATCCAGCCCGATCAGGTAAAAGATGTTTTCCGGCGCGCTCAGCAGGATCAGGTCGAGCCCCCGCGCCTCCATCTGCTGTCGGGTCGCGGCCACACGGCGGGCCAGTTCGCCATCGCTGAACGGGTTGGAATGCATCGCGGCGGCCTCCTGCAGGCAACAATCGGGGATAGCCGATGGTCCGCGCCTTTGCCCGCCAGACCTGTCGCATTCCCGCCATTTCCCGGTCAGTCCGCGACCTGTCTGATGCTTTCGGGGCGTGACAGCAGGTTTGTACGAAACAGGGGTTGGTTTTGTACGAATTTCGCCGCGCGCCCTGTTAACCCGGCGAATTTACCGATCCGATACCGACGCGACACCGACGTGATACCGATGCAATACCGAACACGGTTTTTCCTTGTTAACCAATGACTTGAGTCCGATTCGCCGCTCAGAGCGCCCGCATCCAGAATTGCAGCGGATGCTCCGTTTCCTGTGGCTGGTCTATGTCCTTCCAGCGAAACTGCGCGACCGCACCGTTCACCGGCGCATACCCACGCTTGCGCCAGAATGGATCAAGTGGTTGATATTGCTCGGGTTTCAAAGGATGATCCGCCGGGCGCATCACCCCGCAAAAGGCCACATACCGCCGCCCCATCGCCCGCGCATGGGCCTCGCGCGCATCGAAAAACGCATGCCCGATCCCCCGCCCCCGGTATCCGGGCAGCAAGACACTTTCCGCGCAATAAAAAATGTATTTCAAATCAATGCCTTGCCCATCAAACGCCGCCGCGAAATCCTCGGCATGATCCTCCATAGGCGTCCCCGTCGAAGCCCCGACCAGACGCGTCCCGTCAAAGGCAGCCACCAGAATGGCGTTCTCGCTGTCACGATAAGTCTGTAGATAGTGTCTCTCATAGGCCTCATCCCCATCATATAGATAGGGCCAGGCCCGAAACACCTCGATCCGCAGCCGCGCCACATCGTCCAGCGCCTTGGCCAGTTCCTCGCCCGTCAGCCGCTCGACCCGGATCATCCTTTGACCTGTCGCATCCAGTCAGCCAGGTTATAATAGGTGACGACCCGCGTTATCTGCCCGTTTTTCAACGAAAAAAACGATCCGGCAGGCAAGCGGTAGGTTTGCCCGTTCGCTTCGGGCAAGCCTTCATCGGTTTCCAGATACGTCCCGTTCACCACATATTCCGCCGCCGCGCGCGCCCCGCCTTCGGCGTCGAAGATCACCATATCGGTCAGCTCTTCGCGGTAGCAGCGATTCATATGCTCGCAAAAGGCCCGGAAGGCATCCTTCCCGGTGCGAACCTGCCCCTCGTTCACATGATGCGCCACATCATCGCTCAGACAGGCCAGCATCGCCGCCACGTCCCCCCTGTTGAACGCATCGAAATAGGCTTTGACCGTTGAATTCATTGCATTTCCCTCGGCTCGCCCCACCTCTCCTTGAGGTGGGAAATGATCTGATCGCGGGTCTGCCGGTAGGCGTCCAGCTTGGCCTCCCGTGTCTCACCAAGGCCTGAAGGGTCCATGATCGGCCAATAGATGACATCCAGATGAAACACCCGCGTCAGTTCCAGCGCCCTGCGCTGGCTGGCCGGGCTGAGCGCGACAATCAGATCGAACGACGACAGGTCATCGCCCCATTGCTCCATCTCGTCGAAACTGCGTGTACGATGCCGGGCCAGTTCCACCCCGACCTCATCGCAGACCGCAATGGAAAACCCGTCGATTTCCATGTCGCTTTTGACACCCGCCGACTGGACGTAAACATCTGTTCCATAAAACTTTTTCATGAGACCTTCGGCCATCGGCGAGCGCACTGCATTATGATCGCAGCAAAACAAGACCGATTGGGGAAGCTCACAGGCCACCGCCATCAGCCCCCGAAATGCAGCACGCAGATCAGCGTGAACAGGCGCCGTGCGGTATCGTTGTCGACCTCGGCCTTGCCGTCCAGCCGCTCTTCCAGAATACGCGCGCCTTCGTTGTGAATCCCCCGCCGCGCCATGTCGATGGTCTCGATCTGGGCGGGCGGCATGTTCTTGACCGCGTCGAAATAGCTTTCGCAAATCTGCCAGTAATCCTTGACCACCTGCCGGAAGGGCGACAGCGACAGATGGAACTCCGCCGCCGGGTTTTCATCCTCCGTGCGGATATCGAAGACCAGCCGCTTGTCCCGGATCGACAGGCCAACACGATAAGGCCCGTCCGGCACCACCCGATCATCGCGTTTTGGCAGGGCAAACGAATTTTCCTCGATCAGGTCGAACATGGCGACCTTGCGCTCCTGTTCGATCTCGGGGGTTGGCGGGGGCAGGTTGGCGTCGTCCAACTCGATATGGCAGATACGCGACATTTTCATTGCTCGTTCAAATGGTTAAGGCGGGCCGTCACCGACAGGCCATGCGCCTCGAGGCTTTCGGAAGTGGCCAGCGTTTCCGCAGCCGGTCCAATCGCGCGCAGCGCCGCCGGTGTCATGCGGGCCATCGTGGTGCGTTTGACGAAATCCATCACGCTCAAACCCGACGAGAAGCGCGCCGAACGCGCCGTGGGCAATACGTGATTGGGCCCGCCGACGTAATCGCCGATAGCCTCCGGCGTCCACGCCCCGAGGAAGATCGCGCCCGCATGAGTGATCTTTTCGGCCAGAGCCTCCGCATCATTGACGCATAGTTCAAGGTGCTCCGGCGCGATCCTGTTCGACAATTCGGCGGCAGTATCCATATCCGGCACCGTGATGATGGCCCCGAAATCGCGCCAACTGGCCCCGGCGATCTTGCGCCGCTCAAGCGTTTGAAGATGCCGGTCGATCGCGGCCTCGACGGCCTTGGCCATGGCCGGATCGTCGGTAATCAGGATGGATTGCGCGCTTTCGTCGTGTTCCGCCTGGCTGAGCATATCAAGCGCGATCCAGTCTGGATTGTTGTCCCGGTCCGCAATCACGAGGATCTCCGACGGCCCGGCAATCATGTCGATGCCCACACGCCCGAACACACGCCGCTTGGCCGCCGCGACAAAGGCATTCCCCGGCCCGGTGATCTTGTCCACCGGCGCGATGGTTTCTGTCCCATAGGCCAGGGCGGCAATCGCCTGCGCACCGCCCACGCGGTAAATCTCGTCTACGCCAGAAAGGCGCGCGGCCAGCAAAACCAGTGGATTGGCCTGACCATCAGGGGTTGGCACGGTAATGGCCAGCCGCTTGACACCTGCAACCTTGGCCGGGATCGCATTCATCAGAACCGATGACGGGTACGAGGCCAGCCCCCCCGGCACATAGAGTCCCGCCGCACTGACCGGCGTCCAACGCCATCCCAGTGTTGCACCAGCCTCGTCGGTCCAACTGACATCCTCGGGCAGTTGGCGTTCGTGATAGGCACGAATGCGATCCGCAGCGATCTGCAGAGCCTCGCGCTCATGCGCAGGAACCTCCGCGATCAACGCATCCACCTCTTCGCGGGAAAAGCGCAGCGTTTCGGGGGTCAAATCCAGCCGGTCGAACCTGGCCGTCAATTCGATCACCGCCGCATCGCCCCGCGCGCGAACATCGGCGATGATCGCGGCAACCGCATCGTCCACATCGGCAGACTCTTCGCGTTTCGCCCCCAGAAGGGCGGTAAACTCAGTCTCGAAACCGGTGTCGGTCGCGTTCAGATAGACGGGCATTTCACCTCTCCTTGCAGGGCAAACCCTTAAAACGAACCGAAACGCGGCACAAGCCACGAGCCTTGCGGCAAGATTCTTTTCAGCATGACCTATCTACGGAGAATGCAGAGTGTGGAAGGCGTTGTGCCCCGCGCGACGGGGAAGCTGCGACGGTCATGGCGTGCGGACGCACCCTGTCACTGGTCTGATATCCGGCATCGGCCCCGAGATGTACGCCCGGTGGCCGATACCTCAATCCCCGTGTTCCGGTGTCTTACCCGAAGGCGCCCGATACGGACGCGTCACGTCTTTCAGCGTGACTTCCAGCGCCTCGACCTCAAGGCGCAAGGCCCCGTCGCCCGCCAGGGTCAGCAACAGGTATCCCGTCCCTTCCTCGCCCGGTTGGAACTCGATGGACAGCAGCGACAGAATCGTCGCCTTGTCGGAGCGGTCGATACCCTGGCTGGCAACGCGCAACACGTTGTCGACGGCCAGAACGGATTGCACACGCTCGGGGGCATGACGGGACTGCCCCTGATCCTCCCACCGGAAGCGGTTGAGAAGTAAGGCAAAACGCCCCTCTCCAGAACGCCACGTCATCTCCGTGATCGGAAAGACTGCGTCCTGCACAAGCGACGAGATCACCTGCAAATCCTCGGGGTCCATCGCCCCGAGGTTTACCGGCGCCTCGCGCCCCTCTTCAAATGTTGCATCGTCCGTCACTGTCCTGACACCCGTTCTATCCGTGCCCCGAGGTTCCCGAGCTTTTCCTCGACCCGCTCATAGCCACGATCAAGATGATATACGCGGTTCACAATCGTTTCTCCTTCGGCAGCCAGACCGGCCAAAATCAACGATACGCTGGCCCGCAGGTCCGTGGCCATTACCGGCGCGCCCTTCAACCGTTCCACCCCCGTCACGGTGGCCGTTCCGCCATGAACGTCGATCTGCGCCCCCATACGCATCAGCTCCGGCGCATGCATGAAACGGTTTTCAAAGATTTTCTCTTCGAGAACGCTGACACCTTCGGCGGTACACATCAAGGCCATCATCTGCGCCTGCAAATCGGTCGGGAACCCCGGAAACGGCTCGGTCGTGACGTCCACGGCTTTGATGCGGCCATTGCGACGCGCGACTTTCAGGCCCTTTTCGGTCTCGGAAACCTCGATTCCTGCTTCGTCCAGTTTTTCGCAGAACGCGCCGACGAGGTCGATGCGCCCGCCAAGGCATTCCACCTCGCCACCGCAGATTGCCGGCGCCAGCATGTAGGTGCCCAACTCGATCCGGTCCGTCACCACAGGATGAGTCGCCCCGCCCAACCGGTCGACACCCTGGATGGTGATGGTATCCGTCCCGTCACCGTCGATCTGCGCGCCCATGCGGCGCAGGCAATCGGCCAGATCGACGATCTCGGGCTCGCGCGCGGCATTTTTCAGCACCGTCGTCCCCTTGGCCAGCGTGGCCGCCATCAGTGCGTTTTCGGTCGCGCCGACCGACACCAACGGAAAGTCCACAGTCCCACCCTTCAAGCCACCCGGTGCCTTGGCATGGACATAACCGTCCTTCAGTTCGAGTTCCGCGCCCATGGCCTCGAGCGCGCGCAAGTGCAGATCGACGGGCCGCGCCCCGATGGCGCATCCGCCCGGCAACGAAACAACGGCATGCCCGTCACGCGCCAGCAAGGGCCCGAGCACGAGAATCGAGGCACGCATCTTGCGCACGATCTCGTAGTCGGCAACGTGACTGTTCAATGCGTGGCTGGACATGGCCAACACCTGACCGTCCTGCAATTGCGACACCTCGGCCCCCAGAGATTGCAGCAGCGCCGACATGGTCTTGATGTCGCTCAGCCGCGGCGCATTGGTCAAGGTCAACGGCTCGTCACTCAGCAATGTGGCCGGCATCAGGGTCAGGCAGGCGTTCTTGGCCCCCGCAATCGGGATCTGGCCATTCAAGGGGCCATTGCCCGCAACGATAATCGAATCCATACTGCTCTAGTCCTTGTCCTCGGAGGGGCTTGCCGAATTATCCGGCCCACGGCCGCGCTGCTGCGCCTTACGGCGTGCCAGATTGGCCTTCAAGGCCGCTTTCAGACGGTCCTCGCGGTCTGCGGCCTTTTTGTCGGGCTTTTTGCCGGGCTGTTTTTCTTTCATGGTCCCTTCTCTACAGCAGGTGCAAAAAAGCGTCCAGATTACGCTTGCACCGTCGGACAGAAGCGTCTAATCAGCGCGCCACGATGTGCTGCTGTAGCTCAGTGGTAGAGCGCACCCTTGGTAAGGGTGAGGTCGGGAGTTCAATCCTCCCCAGCAGCACCATTTCCCTTCCCGGCAATTTGACGCTCAACCTCGGAAAGTGGCCCTTTAACCGCTTGCTGCACCGCACTATAAGGACATCCGGCCCCGACTAGCGAGTCGCGGGCCTGTACATCTATTCGACGACAGGAATCGAGCGCCAATGCCAATCTTCCAAAATATCCCTGGTCTGTTTTCTTCTGACATGGCGATCGACCTGGGAACCGCGAACACGCTGGTCTACGTGAAGGGGCGAGGCATCATTCTGTCGGAGCCTTCGGTCGTGGCGTATCATGTCAAGGACGGCCAGAAAAAGGTTCTCGCGGTCGGCGAAGACGCCAAGCTGATGCTGGGCCGCACCCCCGGCAGCATCGAGGCGATCCGCCCGATGCGCGAAGGCGTGATCGCGGACTTCGACACCGCCGAGGCCATGATCAAGCACTTCATCCGCAAGGTGCACAAACGCTCGACATTCTCCAAGCCCAAGATCATCGTCTGCGTCCCTCATGGCGCAACCCCGGTGGAAAAACGCGCCATCCGTCAATCGGTGTTGTCCGCTGGCGCCCGCCGCGCGGGATTGATTGCCGAGCCCATCGCCGCGGCGATTGGGGCGGGTATGCCGATCACCGATCCCACCGGTTCGATGGTCGTGGATATCGGCGGAGGGACAACCGAAGTGGCCGTTCTGTCCCTGGGCGATATCGTCTATGCCCGTTCGGTCCGGGTGGGCGGCGACCGCATGGACGAAGCGATCATCAGCTACCTGCGCCGTCAGCAGAACCTGCTGGTCGGTGAATCGACCGCCGAGCGCATCAAGACCTCGATTGGCACCGCTCGCATGCCCGATGACGGGCGCGGCAGCTCGATGCAGATCCGTGGCCGCGATTTGCTGAACGGGGTCCCGAAGGAAACCGAGATCAGCCAGGCTCAGGTCGCCGAAGCCCTCGCCGAGCCGGTACAGCAGATTTGCGAGGCCGTTATGACCGCGCTCGAAGCCACGCCGCCCGATCTGGCGGCCGACATTGTCGACCGCGGCGTGATGCTGACCGGCGGCGGCGCGTTGCTGGGCGATCTGGATCTCGCCCTGCGCGAGCAGACCGGACTGGCCGTTTCAATTGCCGATGACAGCCTGAACTGTGTCGCGCTTGGCACCGGCAAGGCGCTGGAGTTCGAAAAACAGCTGCGCCACGCGATTGACTACGACAGCTGAAACACCCACCCTTTGCTGCAAAGGGGGCGAACTTGGCAAAGGACCGCGCACAGTCTGAAGACTTTACCGGCCCGCTCAAGCGATTGTTGCTGGGCGTCGTCTTTCTGTGCCTGCTTGGGCTGTTTCTGCTCTGGCGCATCGACAGCCCTCGGGTCGAACGCTTCCGCGCGCAGGTGGTGGACCGGGTGGTTCCCAGTTTCGACTGGGCCATGGCGCCCGTCACGGCAACCGTGAACATCCTGCGTGATTTCCAAAGCTATCAACGCATCTATCAGCAAAATCAGGAACTTCGCCGCGAACTGCAGCAGATGAAGGCCTGGAAAGAGGCCGCACTGCAACTGGAGCAGGAAAACGCCCGCCTGCTTGACCTGAACAACGTGCAGCTCGATCCCCGCCTGACCTTTGTCACCGGTGTGGTCATGGCCGACAGCGGTTCGCCCTTCCGGCAATCGGTGCTGATCAATGTCGGCAGCCGGGACGGGATCGTCGATGGCTGGGCCGCCATGGACGGGCTGGGACTGGTCGGGAGGATTTCAGGTGTCGGCAACAATACCGCGCGTGTCGTCCTGCTGACCGATACCTCCAGCCGCATTCCGGTAACGATACAGCCCTCGGGCCAGCGCGCGCTGTTGATCGGCGACAATACGGCGGCGCCGATCGTTGATTTCATCGAAGCCCCGGAAACCATTCGGCCGGGAGATCGCGTGATGACCTCGGGCGACGGCAATGTTTTTCCTGCGGGTCTTCTGGTCGGGCAACTGGCTCAGGATCCCGGCGGGCGCATGCGGGTACGCCTGTCTGCCGATTACGAACGATTGGAATTCCTGCGTGTTCTGCGCAGCTACAACAACGAAACCATTGATCAACCGGGACGCCTGATCGCCCCGGAAATCCTGCCCGACACATCGGGAAGCCCGGCCCCCGAAAACACCATCGGCGAGGCAGGCGATGGCTGAGCGGAAATCCCCCAATCGCTGGAGCATGCGTGTTCTTTATCTGGTGCTGTGCCTGGCACTGGTTTTCTTGCATCTGCTACCGCTCGACACCCTGCCGCGCGGTTGGGCCGGGCCCGATCTGATGCTGGCCATGACATTCGCCTGGGTGCTGCGCCGCCCCGATTATGTGCCGCCGCTGCTGATCGCCGGTGTGTTCCTGTTGGCCGACCTTCTGTTCCAGCGTCCGCCCGGCCTGTGGGCCGCCTTCGTCCTGATCAGTTCGCAAACCCTGCGCAACCGTGAAGCAGGTTTGCGCGACCTGACCTTTGCAATGGAATGGTTGAATGTAGCGACAACGCTGGTTGCCCTGACCATCGGCTACCGGATCGTTCTGACCATCATGCTGGTCGATCAGGTGCCGCTCGGGCTGAGCCTGATGCAACTGGTGGCGACGCTTGTGGTTTATCCGCTGGTCGCCTTCGCTTCGCAGGCCGTGCTGCGCGTGCGCAAAATCGCTCCGGGCGATGTCGACGCACTGGGAGGCCGAACATGAGACGCCCACCCCGCGATAACGCCGAAAGCCTTCGCCGGATCACCCGGCGCGCCATGATTCTCGGCGGTGCGCAGGCCGCTTTCGTAGGCGTGCTGGGACTGCGGATGCGCTTCATGCAGGTCGATCAGGCCGACCAGTTCCGCCTGCTGGCCGAAGAAAACCGCATCAAGATCCGCCTGATCCCTCCGGCCCGTGGCCGTATCTTTGACCGAAACGGCGCCGTTGTCGCGGAAAACGTCCCCAGCTACCGCATCACCATGGTTCGGGAAGAGGCCGGCGATATCGACGAGGTCATCAACCGTCTCGCCAGGCTGGTCGAACTGGACCCCGATGAACTGGAACGCGCCCGCCGCGATCTGGGAGAATTGCGTGGCGACACCCCCGTAACCGTCGCCGACAGGGTCAGTTGGGGCGATATCAGCCGGGTTGCGGTGAATACCCCGGCCCTTCCGGGCATCACCCCCGAAGTCGGCCTGTCCCGCCGCTATCCTCAGGGAACCGATTACGCGCATGTCATCGGCTATGTCGGTCCGGTCAGTGATCGCGATCTGGAACAGATTGACGCCCCCGATCAACTGCTTCTGATCCCCCGGTTCCAGATCGGCAAGATCGGGCTGGAGGCACAGCGCGAAAACCTGTTGCGTGGCAAGGCAGGAAACAAGCGGGTCGAAGTCAACGCCTCGGGCCGTATCATGCGCGAACTGGATCGCCAGGAGGGCCAGGCAGGCTCCGATTTGCAGATCACCATCGACAACGCCCTGCAATCCTACACCCACGCCCGCATGGCCGAAGAAAGCGCCGCCGCCGTGGTGATCGACTGCGAAACAGGCGATCTGCTGGCCTGCACCTCGTCCCCCAGCTACGATCCCAACCTGTTCGTGCGCGGCATTTCCGTGACCGAATACAAGGCGCTGCTCGACAACAAATACCGTCCCCTGCCGAACAAGGCGGTGCAGGGCATCTATCCCCCCGGCTCCACTTTCAAGATGGTCACCGCCCTCGCTGCACTGGAAGACGGACAGATCGATCCCGCCGAAACCGTCTATTGCCCCGGCCACCTCGAAGTCAGCGGGCGCCGGTTCCACTGCTGGAAACGCGCCGGTCATGGCAATGTGGACCTGCACCGGTCCTTGCGTGAAAGTTGCGACGTCTATTACTACGAACTGGCACTGCGCACCGGCATCGAAAAGATCAGCGCCATGGCCCGGCGGCTGGGACTGGGCGTCCAGCACGATCTGCCGATGACCTCCGTTGCGGCGGGGCTGGCCCCCACCAAGGACTGGAAGCTGATCAACAAGGGCAATGACTGGGTGATCGGCGACAGCGTCAATGCGGCCATCGGACAAGGGTTTGTTTTGTCATCCCCGCTTCAGCTTGCCGTGATGACGGCACGGCTGGCGACCAACCGTCAGGTTGCCCCGCGCCTGATCAAGTCCATCGACGGCGTCGAACAACCCACAGGCCGTGGCGAAGACCTTGGCCTGAACGAGAACATCCTGCGCGAGGTCCGCAAGGCGATGTTCGCTGTCTCGAACAATCGCCGCGGCACGGCCTATTCCAGCCGCATCATCGAAGATGCCTTTCGCATGGCGGGCAAGACCGGCACCAGTCAGGTCCGCAATATCACCGCGGCCGAACGCGCGCGTGGCGTAACCCGAAATTCCGACCTGCCCTGGGAAAGACGCGATCACGCCCTGTTCGTGGATTTCGCCCCGTTCGATGCGCCCAAGGTGGCCGTTGCAGTCGTCGTCGAACACGGCGGCGGGGGCTCGACAGCCGCCGCGCCCATCGCCCGCGACATTACCTTGCAGGCCCTTTATGGCGAAGACCCGCCCCTGACGGCCTATCCCGCCAAGGACCGGGGCCGTATCGAGACGCAACAAGAGCAGCTACGCCGCGCCCGCCCCTCGCAGGATGGCAGCGGGAGCGATCGGGCATGAGCTATCTCGAGTACACCGTCAAAACGACACCGAGCGGGTTACGCAAGATTCTGTATCTGAACTGGCCGCTCGCCATTTTGCTGACCACTGTGGCGGGCGTCGGGTTTCTGATGCTCTATTCGGTGGCGGGCGGGTCCTTTACGCCCTGGGCCGAACCGCAGATGAAACGCTATGCGCTCGGCTTTGCCATGATGTTGATGGTGGCGGTGATCCCGATCTGGTTCTGGCGCAACATGGCCGTACTGGCCTATGTGATATCGGTGCTTTTGCTGTTGGCGGTCGAGTTCTTCGGGACCGTCGGCATGGGGGCGCAGCGTTGGATCGACCTCGGTTTCATGCGGCTGCAACCTTCGGAACTGATGAAGATCACGCTGATCATGATGCTGGCGGCCTACTATGACTGGCTCCCGATGAGCCGCGTGTCACGTCCTCTGTGGGTCTTGTTTCCGGTCGGGCTGATCCTGCTGCCGGTGGGGTTGGTTTTACGCCAGCCCGATCTTGGCACCTCGATCCTTTTGATTGCCGGGGGCGGGGTGTTGATGTTTGTCGCCGGGGTTCACTGGGCCTATTTCGCCGCCGTCATCGCGCTTGGAATTTCACTGGTCACGGCGGTCTTTCAAAGCCGTGGCACAGATTGGCAATTGCTGGCCGACTACCAGTATCGCAGGATCGACACGTTTCTCGATCCTTCCTCCGATCCATTGGGGGCGGGCTATCACATCACCCAGTCCAAGATCGCACTCGGTTCGGGTGGATGGACGGGGCGTGGGTTCATGCAAGGCACGCAATCGCGGCTGAACTTCCTGCCGGAAAAACATACCGACTTCATCTTTACCACGCTGGCCGAAGAATTCGGTTTCATCGGTGGTGTCTCCCTGCTCGGTCTGTATACGCTGATCCTCGTGTTCTGCATCGCCACGGCGCTGAACAACCGTGATCGGTTTTCTTCGCTCCTGACCCTGGGAATCGCGATCACGTTCTTCCTGTTCTTCGCCGTCAACATGTCGATGGTCATGGGGCTGGCGCCTGTCGTCGGCGTGCCGCTCCCCCTGGTCAGCTACGGCGGATCGGCCATGCTGGTGCTGATGATCGGCTTTGGATTGATCCAGAGCGCCCATATTCACAAACCGAGGTAAGACCGATGCCCGTCAATGTATTGTTCGCGGCCAGCCCCGACCGATGGACCACCTACGAAACCCCTCTTAAAAGGGCGTTTTCAGAGGCCGCCCTGGACGTGAACCTTGCCACCGACATCGCCCCAGAGCAGGTGGATTACATTGTCTATGCGCCAAATAGCGACCTACAGGATTTCACGCCTTACACCCGCACCAGGGCCGTATTGAATCTTTGGGCGGGGGTCGAAGGGATCGTGGACAATCCCACCCTGACTCAGCCGCTGGCGCGCATGGTCGACAACGGCCTGACACGCGGCATGGTCGAGTGGGTCACCGGCCACACTCTGCGCCATCATCTGAACACCGACCTGCATGTTCTCAATCAGGACGGGGTGTGGCGCAAAGAGGTGCCACCGTTGGCCTGTGATCGTCCTGTCACCATCCTTGGGCTTGGAACACTGGGGCAAGCCTGCGGCGAGGCATTGGCCAACCTGGGCTTTCCCGTCACCGGCTGGAGCCGCTCGCAAAAAGATGTCTCCGGAATCACCTGCCTGTCAGGCGAGACCGGCTTGCAAAAGGCCCTGTCCACGGCGCAAATCCTGATCCTGCTTTTGCCGCATACGCCTGACACCGAAAACGTGCTGAATGCCGAAACGCTGTCCCAGATGCCCAAAGGGGCGGTCATCATCAATCCGGGGCGCGGGCCTTTGATAGACGATGAGGCGTTGCTTGCGGCGTTGGACGCGGAACAGATCGGACATGCGACGCTGGACGTGTTTCGCACAGAACCATTGCCAGCCTCTCATCCCTATTGGGCCCATCCCCGAGTCACGGTCACCCCGCATATTGCCTCGGAAACACGGCCCGCTTCGGCATCGCGCGTGATAGCCGAGAATATCCGGCGCGGCGAAGCCGGAAGGCCGTTCCTGCACCTTGTGAACCGCGATTTAGGCTACTGATCGGCGCGATCGCCTGTCAGGGTTCTCCGCTTACTTGAGACGCGGTGGCCGGTTCGGGTCCATCCCCGGATTGGCGCCCGGCACATGGGCGTCCGCTTCCGGTTTCGGCAGATCGAACCGCAACCCCACCCGCGCCAGTCGTGCCGCAACCGGATCGGACCCTTGGAAAAACCCCACATCCAGCGCCGCAGCCTCGAGCCCGGAAAAGCTCAGCACATCGGACACCGCACGCGCCAAAGCGCCCTCGGCCCCCGGCACCGCATCCACGACCCCCAGCATGTGGCCCCTTGCCCCGCTGTCATAGGTCACGCCCACGAGATAAGCCAGATCGGCCAGTCCCACCGCACTGGCCAGCCGCATATCCAAAGCCTGAAGCAGGCTGTCGGGCAATCCGGTGGGGGCATGAAAGGCCTGTGCTTTGGCCTCCAGCTCGGCAGGATCGCCCGCCAGCGTTTCGGCCATCCAGTTCATCGCCTCGGGCGGCAGCAAGATCGACGACGGCGCGACTTGCAGGTTCACGCCCATACCCAGCTTTTCAGGGGCGAGCATACCCACCACGGCACGTCCCGACAGCGCGGCATAAGGGGCCTCGCCACCCGCGAAATCGGCCAGGCGTTCCTCGCGGTCGAAAACCAGAACAAAACCCTGCCCTTCCACCTCGAACACCCTTGGCGTCACGGTTTCCCCGCTGGCCTCTTCCTCCAGCAACAGGAACAACTCGGACGCCGCCAGGGTCTCGTAAAACCGTAGCCGCGCCTGTGCGTCTTCGGGTGCGGCCTCCATCGCCCTGTGGGCGGCATCCAGAACGGTGGTGTCAGTCATCCAGAACCTCGCGCACTTTGCCACGCAACACCGGCAGAAGATCCTCCTCGAACCACGGGTTGCGCCTCAGCCATGCGGTATTGCGCCACGACGGATGAGGCAAGGGAAAGAGGCGCGGCGCATGGTCCCGCCAGCCTTTTACCGTGTCGGTCACACCGCTTTGCACGCCCATGTGATAGCGTTGCGAATACCCGCCAACGATCACTGACAGCCGCACTTCGCTCAATTCCTGCATGACCTTGTCATGCCATGTCCGGCCGCAGATTTTCGGCGGTGGTAGATCCGATCCCTTGGCGTCATATCCCGGAAAGCAGAACGCCATCGGCACCACCGCCACGCGTGACATGTCATAAAACTCGTCCACGCTCATCCCCAGCCAGTCGCGCAGCCTGTCGCCCGAGGGGTCATCGAACGGCTTGCCCGATTTGTGCACCCGCATTCCGGGGGCCTGCCCCGCAATCAGGATACGCGCACCGGGGCGAAACCAGACAACGGGCCGGGGCGCGTGGGCCGTTTCGGTCCGGGAAAAGCTTTCGGCACAAAGACGACAGGCTTCTATTTCGCGAACAAGGCCGGACATCGCTCAGGCGATCCTGACGCCGACATCCTTCATCCCGTTCATCGCCGCCTCAAGCGATCCATCAAGGTCGATCGCCTTGCACAGTCCTTCCCGAACCAGCACGTCATAGCCCAGTATCGCGGCATCGACCGCCGAAAAATTCACGCAGAAATCGGTGGCCAGCCCGACCATCGTCAGTTCGGAAATCCCGCGTTCTTCCAGATAGCCATGCAAGCCCGTGGGTGTCCTGTGATCATTCTCGAAGAACGCCGAGTAGCTGTCGATAGAGCGGCGAAACCCCTTGCGCACGATCATGTCGGCCCGGTTGGTATTCAGATCGGAATGAAACGCGGCCCCCATCGTGCCTTGCACGCAATGATCGGGCCACAGAACCTGGGGGCCGTATGGCATCTCTGTCATCTCGAAAGGCGCCATGCCCGGATGCGAGGATGCGAACGAAGAATGCCCTGCCGGATGCCAATCCTGCGTCAGGACCACAGTCGCAAACTCCTCCATCAGCGCATTGATACCGGGGACGATCTGATTGCCATCGTCCACCGCAAGGGCGCCGCCGGGGCAGAAATCATTTTGCACGTCGATCACGATCAGGGCTTGGGTCATGTTTCCGGGCCTCCTTGTCCCGTAAGGTGGGCTGTTCCCAGACTGCGTCAACGGCGCCATATTGTCCACTTGCCCAAAGGCCCATGTCCGCTTAAATCCCGCGTCATGTACACGATTGCCGCCCTCTATCATTTCACCCGCTTTGACGACCCCGCCGCAGTGCGCGGGCCGCTGTACGATCTGTGCGATGCGCAAGGGATTTCCGGATCGCTGCTGCTGGCGCATGAAGGGATCAACGGCACCATTGCCGGACCCCGCGCCGGGATCGACGCCGTGCTTGCCCATATCCGTGCCCTGCCCGGCTGTGCCGATCTGGAGTGGAAGGAAAGCACCAGCGACGATCAACCCTTCCGCCGCCTCAAGGTGCGCCTGAAGAAAGAAATCGTGACGATGGGTCAGCCCGATGTCGATCCGCTGGCGCGGGTGGGGCATTATGTTGACCCGCAGGACTGGAACGAGTTGATCCTCAGCCCGGATGTGGCCGTGATCGACACCCGCAACGATTACGAAGTCGCCATCGGCACGTTCGAAGGCGCGGTCGATCCCAAAACGGACTCATTCCGCGACTTTCCCGCCTGGTGGGAGGAAAACAAGCACCGCTTTCACAACAAGCGCATCGCCATGTTCTGCACCGGCGGTATCCGGTGCGAGAAATCCACCAACTACCTTCTGGGGCAAGGGGTGGATGAGGTCTACCACCTCAAGGGTGGCATCCTGAAATACCTCGAAGAGGTTCCACAGGAAGACAGCACATGGAAGGGCGAATGCTTTGTCTTTGACGGTCGCGTGTCGGTGGGGCACGGCCTGCAGGAAGGCCCGCATGAGTTATGCTTTGCCTGCCGCCGCCCGATCCTGCCCGAGGACATGAAACGCCCCGAATACGAACACGGCGTGTCATGCCACCTGTGCGCCCACGAAACGACGCCCGAGGACAAGGCCCGTTTCCGCGAACGGCAAAAACAGATCTCCCTGGCCGAAGCGCGTGGCGAGCAGCATATCAAGGTTGTCCACGAAGGTTAGGATCAGGCCACTGCCACATTGCGGGGTTTGCGTGGTCGTGTCCGCATCAGGATCATCGCCATGATCGCGATGTTCAGAAAGTTCCAGACAATCCCGTTGATGAACGCCATCTGATAGCTGCCCGTCACATCGTAAATCCAGCCCGACATCCAGCCGCCAAGCGCCATGCCGAGGATGGTCATCATCAGAACGAACCCCACGCGCTGCCCCGCCTCCTGGCTGGGCATGTATTCCCGCACGACCAGTGCATAGCTGGGCACGATCCCGCCCTGCGACAGACCGAAGATCATGCTGACGGTATAAAGCGACACCAGCCCGCCTGCGGGCAGGTACAGGAATAACGCCAGACATTGCAGGCCCGAGCCGATCAAAAGGGTCATCACCCCGCCCAGACGGTCGGCCACCAGCCCTGAAATCAACCGCGACACGACCCCGCCAAGCAGCATCAGCGACAGCATCTGCCCGCCGACTGCGGGGCCGAATCCCAGATCGACACACAGGCTGACGATATGCACCTGAGGCATCGACATCGCCACGCAACAACCGATCCCGGCAACCCCTAGCAAAAGCATCAGGATGCGCGGCGAAAATCCCGCGGCCTGCGCCCTGAGTCCCGATACCTGATCGGCATGGGCACGCGCCCCAAGCGGCACGCGCCGCCGAAGCAACAACGCCAACGGCAGCATGGCCGTAACCGTCACGATCGCCAACACCACATAGACCGCGCGCCAGCCCTCCTCGGCCAATACTCCGGCCAGAATGACCGGCCAGATCGCCCCGGACAGGTAGTTGCCACTCGCCGTGATTGCCACGGCGATACCCCGCCGTTTCAGGAACCACAGGGATACATCCGCGATCAGCGGCCCGAAACTGGCCGATGTGCCGAAGCCGATCAGCAACTGGAGAACGGACAGCACCAGAACCGAAGGGCTGAGCGCAGCGAGTGCAGTGCTGCCCGAAATAAGCAGAGCCGCCGCAATAAGCGCCGCCGTGATCCCGAACCGGTCTACGATCCGCCCAATCAGCAGATTGCCAACCGCAAACCCCACCATCGTCATCGTATAAGGAAAGGCTGCATCGGCGCGCGCAATGCCGAACTCGGCCTGCACTGCGGGCATGATAACGACGATGGCCCACATCCCCACATTGCCGATCGTGGCTATCGTCAGGGAAATAGCCAACCGCACCCAAGCGTATCTGCTGTCAAGAATGTCCGCATCCGTCATGAGCGCGACGTTAGAGCGGCCTCACCGGATGCACCAGCCCCCGTTTGCGGCAGGGCTTGGCCTCGATGCGCGCCCGCGCTATGACCGCAACCACCAAACCGGAGCCGGACCATGACGACAACGCCCCGCCCTACCGAAATCGCCCGCGATGTCCTGATGATCGAACGCGATGCCCTGGGTATCCTGCACGACCACCTGCCACCGGCCTTTGACGATGTCGTTTCTCTGCTGCTCACGGTATCGGGACGCGTCATCGTGTCGGGCATGGGCAAGTCCGGTCATGTCGCCGCCAAGATCGCAGCCACGATGGCCAGCACCGGCACCCCGGCGCAATATGTGCACCCCGGCGAGGCCAGCCATGGCGATCTAGGTATGATCACGGCACAGGACGCGGTGATCCTGATTTCCAACTCCGGCGAGACCCGCGAACTGGCCGACATCATCGCCCATACCCGCCGGTTTTCGATTCCCCTGATCGCGATCACCAAGAAATCCGGCAGCACGCTGGCCACGCAGGCCGACCACCTGCTGCAACTGCCCGATGCGCCCGAGGCCTGCGCCATCGGCATGGCGCCCACCACCTCGACCACCTGCACGATGGCGCTTGGCGATGCGCTGGCCGTGGCCCTGATGCGCTTGCGCGGGTTCGAGCGGGAAAACTTCCTGGCCTTCCATCCCGGCGGCACCCTTGGGGCGCAACTGCTCAAGGTTTCCTCGGTCATGCATACCGGCACCGACCTGCCAATCGTGGCCGAAGACACGCCCATGGGCGATACCCTGCTCGAAATGACGGCCAAGGGATTCGGCGTTGCCGCGCTTGTCGAGGACGGACGCCTGACCGGTGTCATCACCGACGGCGATTTGCGGCGCAATCTGGAAAATCTGATGGACCACAGCGCCGGCCAGGTTGCCACCCGCGGCCCGCGCACCATTTCACCCGACGCCTTGCTGTCCGAGGCTCTCGGCGTGATGAACGCCAACAAGATCAGCGCGCTTTTCGCCGTGGACGACACAGGGCAGTTGCGCGGTCTCGTCCATATCCACGACGCCCTGCGCGCCGGGGTCGCCTGAGCCGGTGAAGGCAGCGACGGATGCCCCTGAAGCCACAAAGGTCCAACCTATACGATCAACACGACAGTGGCTTTTGGATTGTAAACTTGATATTCCGCGCTGCGACGCAGCAGAACCCTGGACAACATCATGAGCGCAACCGCCCGTAAAACCGCCCCCCTGCCCGACGATATCCGGGCGATGAAAGGCGGCACGCCGATTGTCAGTTTGACGGCCTATACGACCCCCATGGCAAAAATGATGGACGGCATCTGCGACTTCGCTCTCGTTGGCGACTCGGTGGGGATGGTGTTGCACGGCATGCCCTCGACCCTTGGCGTGACCATGGAGATGATGATCCTGCACGGGCAGGCGGTGGCCCGTGGGCTGACCACTACGATGATGGTCATAGACATGCCCTTCGGCAGCTACGAAGAAAGCCCGCAACAGGCCTTTGCCAACGCCGCCCGGCTCATGCGCGAAACCGGCGCGGCAGCGGTCAAGCTGGAAGGCGGACGGCACATGGCCGAAACAATTGCCTTTCTCGTCGCGCGCGGTGTCCCGGTCATGGCCCATATCGGCCTGACGCCGCAGTCGATCAACACACTTGGCGGCTACAAGGTCCAGGGCCGGGCCGATCAGGCCGACGCCCTGCGCGCCGACGCCCGTGCCATTGCCGACGCCGGTGCGTTCAGCGTGGTTCTGGAAAAAGTCCCTGCCACACTGGCCGATCAGATCACGGATGAAATCGACATTCCCACAATCGGTATCGGCGCCTCGGCGGGCTGCGACGGTCAAATCCTTGTGATCGATGACATGCTGGGCCTGTTCACCGCCTTCAAACCCAAGTTCGTCAAACGCTACGCCACATTGGGCGAGGACGGCAAAGCCGCGATTTCCGCCTATGCCGACGAGGTTCGCACCCGCCAGTTCCCCGCCTCCGAACATACCTTTGCAGACAAGGCCCCCGGCAAATGAACACTCCTGCCCCCATCATGCGCACTCTGGCCGAGATGCGCGCCACAACCCTGCCCTGGATTCGGGCCGGAGAGACCATCGGCGTCGTTCCCACGATGGGCGCGCTGCATGACGGACATTTGTCGCTGGTCGAAGCCGCGAAAAAGACCTGCGACCGGGTGGTCGTCACGATTTTCGTGAATCCCAAGCAGTTCAACAATCCCGACGACCTCAAGAATTATCCCCGCACCGAAGAGGACGACGCCCGCAAACTCACCCGTTTCGCGGTCGACAGCCTGTATGTGCCCAATGCCGATCAGATGTATCCTGATCGGTTTTCCACGACGGTTTCGGTCGACGGGCTGACCGATGTGATGGAGGGTGCGCACCGTCCGGGCCATTTCGACGGGGTTTCAACAGTCGTGACCAAGCTGTTCCTGCAAAGCGCGGCGACAGATGCGTTTTTCGGCGAAAAGGACTTTCAGCAATTGCAGGTGGTGCGCCGCATGGCCGGAGATCTGGACATTCCGATCACCGTACATGGCTGCCCCACGATCCGCGAAATGGACGGGCTGGCCATGTCCTCGCGCAATTTGCTGCTGTCGGATCGCGCGCGCGTCACCGCGCCACGCCTGCACGAGGAAATGGAAAAGATCACCGAGGGCCTCGCCGCCGGGCAACCTTTCGGGGAATTGCAGCGCGCGGCCATCACGCGGCTGGAAAATGCGGGCTTCACCGAGGTCGATTACCTTGAAATCCGCGCCAATGACGATCTCAGCCTGCTCGATACCCCCTCCCGCCCCGCGCGCCTGTTCGCCGCCGCCTGGCTGGCCGGGGTCCGGCTGATCGACAATATCGCAATCTGAACGCCACCGGTTTCATCATTCCCGAAATACGCGGCGACCAGCGCGCGCCCCAAACGCCGTATACGAGGCTGTCGGGGACAGCGAAATCAGGCGTGGCCCTCAGGCGACAGAAGCTCAAGCAAGGCCAGCGCCATGACCTGCGCTGACTGAATCATATCGTCGATCCCGACATATTCGTCCGGCTTGTGCGCCAGATCCAGAATGCCCGGCCCGTAGGCGATACAGTTCTTCAACCGACCGATCCGGTCGATATGCTTCTGATCATAGGTGCCGGGGCTGACCACGTAATCGGCCTCTCGCCCGAACACCTGCCGGACAGCGCGCGCCACCGCCCCGACCACCGGGGCGTCTTTTTCGGTCATCGTGGGCAGGACGCGGTGCAACTCGCGAATGTCATAGTCGAAACCGGGCCGCCCACGCCGCACGGTTTCCAGAACCTCGCGAATTTCGGCCTGAACGTCGGCAATATCTTCTTCGATCAGAAACCGCCGGTCGATCACCATGCGGCAGCGATCCGGCACGCAGGGGCTTGGCAGGCCGGTATAGTCGGCATCCTGTTCGGCCTCGCCGCCATGAATCGAATTGATGTTCAGCGTGGATTGCCGTGCGCCTTCGGGCACAACGGGCATATCCGTGCGTTTCCGGGCAAGCGCCGGGAACAGGCTGTCTTCCATTTCGCGCAGGACAGCCCCCATATGCCGCACCGCGCAATCCCCCAGAAACGGCATCGAGCCGTGCGCGATTTCGCCCTTGGTTTCGATCTCGGCCCACCAGACACCGCGATGCCCGAGGCAAATGCGATCCTTGTTCAGCGGTTCGGGGATAATGACATGCTGGACTCGTTCCGGCGTGAAATAGCCCCTCTCGGCCAGATAGGCGACACCGCCAAAGCCGCCGGATTCCTCGTCCGCCGTGCCGCTGATTTCAATCGCGCCGGAATAATTCGGGCAAACCGCAATAAAGGCCTCGGCCGCAACGATACTGGCCGCCAGCCCGCCTTTCATATCGCAGGCCCCCCGCCCGTAAACGCGGCCTTCTTTGACCTCACCGCCGAAGGGGTCGACCGTCCAGCCATGGCCCACCTCAACCACGTCGATATGGCTGTTGAAATGCACGCACTTGCCCGCGCCCTGCCCTTCGCGGCGCGCGACGATGTTCCAACGCGGGTGTTTGTCGCTGTCCCCGACAGCGCCTTTGGCGCGGATCAGTTCGGTATGAAACCCGGCGCGCAACAGGCGGCGATCCAGATAATCGCAAATCTCGCGATAGTTCTCTCCCGGCGGGTTGAGCGTGGGAATGCGGATCAAATCCTGCGTCAGCGCAACCAGATCATCTCGCCGCGCAGCAATTTCCGCCGTCAGTCGTTGCTGTAAATCCATGACCCGACTCTGCCCCGCGGTCCGCCCCGGTGCCAGAGAAAACTTGCCGTGTTTCCGGTCAGCTTCCGCAGGCGGCCCGGATGGCGCGAATATTTTCACCATAGGGGGCCGGGTCATCGACGCTGCCGCCCTTGAATACCGCCGATCCGGCAACCAGAACATCGGCTCCGGCATCGACCATCAAGGGGGCGGTTTCGGGGGTGATGCCACCGTCAATCTCGATATGGATGGGCCGATCGCCGATTTTCTCGCGCAGGCGGCGCACCTTGTCGATCTGGCTGTGAATGAATTTCTGTCCGCCAAAGCCGGGGTTCACGGTCATCACGCAAATCAGGTCCACCATATCGAGCAGGTAATCGACATCCTCGATCCCGGTTCCGGGGTTCAGTGCCAGACCGGCCTTGCACCCCGCTCCGCGAATGGCCTGCAAGGTCCGGTGGACATGCGGTCCCGCCTCGAGATGCGCTGTCAGCACATCCGCCCCTGCCTCGGCAAAGGCGTCGATATAAGGATCGACCGGCGCGATCATCAGATGAACGTCCATGACCGTATTGATATGCTTGCGGATCGCGGCACACATCGGCGGGCCGAATGTCAGGTTGGGAACAAAATGCCCGTCCATGACATCCACGTGAATCCAATCGGCCCCCTGCGCCTCGACGGCCTGAATCTCCTGACCGAAATTGGCGAAATCGGCACTCAGAATGGAGGGGGCGATCTTGAGCGATCTGTCGAATGTCATGGCAGCACCTCGTTTTCCCTGCTCTGCTCATGCGGCCTTGGCCCGCCGAGGTCAAGGCCCGCAATGGAAATGAGACCGGCGACCATCCCCGCCACTGCCCCAGTGCATCGCAAGTTCGCCATCTTCGCCCTCCTCGAACTTTCCCCTGACGAAGATCGCCGTCACGGGAAACGGTCGTGTATCGAAAGGTTTGAATTTTGGCGCGCCTTCTGTCATTTCCGCATGGCCGCTATCGTGCAGGGGGCACGAGACGCGCGGAACAGGACCGCGTCGACTCCTGAATACGGACTGCAACCGGGCGCGGATACGCCCCAATTCGCCCGTCAGGGGCTGGAGATCACCAACCGATGAACGACGACAATTCTCACCTGTTCGAAGCGCCTTCGGCGATAGCGACCCATCTGGGAATCGAGATGACCGGCTGGCGCGAAGGCTGGGCACGGGTCGAGACCGCCAATTCCCCGAATATCCGCAATCGTCAGGGGCTGCCTCATGGTGGGCTGCACGCGACATTGTTGGACACCGCGATGGGCTTTGCCGGATGTTTCACGGGCGATCCGAACCTGCACCAGATGGCGCTGACCCTCTCGATGACCGTGAACTACCTGGGGCAAGCGCAGGGGGAACGGCTGATTGCGACGGCGCGTGTCACCGGCGGCGGGCGCAAGACATATTTTGCCGAAAGCGAGGTGCGTGACGAGACCGGCGCGCTGCTTGCGACGGCAACCGGGGTTTTCCGCTATCGCGGAGCACCTTATCGCGACACACCCCCGGCCTGATCGCTCAGGCCAGAAAGCGGCGCGCGGCCTCCCCGCTCAGGTAACTGACCTGCCCGCCTGAAAGGGTGGCGCAGACATTGCGGGTTTCAGCGTCCAGAACGACCAAGTCGGCCCGGTTGCCAGCTGTCAACTCGCCCCTGTCCGCCAGCCCTAAAACCCGTGCGGGACCGCTGGAAATCAACCCCCAGGCTCCGGCCAGATCCAGAACGCCGCTGTCCGCCAGTTGCAGCGCGGCACGGCGCAACGAGGGGTAATGATAGTCCGACGCCAAAGCATCGCAATAGCCCATCACCACCAGATCCGTTGCGCTGACATTGCCCTTGTGCGACCCGCCCCGCACCGTGTTGGGCGCGCCCAGCAACACCGCATCGCCCGCGCCATGCGCGGCCTCGGCGGCCTCCAGGGTTTCGGGAAACTCGGCAATCCGCACCCCGCGCGCACGCCATGCGGCGCGATCGTCCGCAGTATGATCGTCATGGCTGCCCAACAGAACCCCACGCGCCGTCAGATCGGTGCAAAGCTCGTCCAGCATGGCCGGCACTTCGTTCATTCCGGCGTGCAACGCCTGCATGTATTCCAGATGCTTTTCCGGGTTCCGCCCGATCCGCAGGGCCTGCCCTGTCAGACGCGGCGGGCGTTTGCCCCTGGCCAGCTCCTCGTGCGGCAGGTGATCGTTGAACACCAGATAGGGAATGCGGTGCGCCGCCACCATCTCGGTCACCGCCGGATACTCCCCGGTCATCGAGATTTCGAACCGCAATTGCGGACGCATATCAGTCACCAGGCGATCACGTACCTGCTCCAGTGCGGCAAAGACACGCCCGGCAAATTCCGCCCCGCGCATCCCCCCTTCCCAACTGTAGAACTGCGCCATAATGGCGGTGGTGATCCCGCTTGCCGCCAGTTCGGCCTCGGTCGCGATCAGGCCCTGATCCAGATCCTTCATCGCGCCACGACGAGGCGCGAGGTGTTTTTCAAACGCGTCGCCGTGAATATCGACGATACCGGGCATCACCATGAACCCGCTCAGGTCCACGTCCCGCGCCTTGCCGCCATCGGCGATGCGCCCCTCCGACAGCACCAGCGGTTGATCGGCCAGGCCATCAGAGGTCAGCACCTGCGCTCCGACCAGTCGCAAATCGGGCATCGTCATTGTGATCCTCCCCGGAACAGATCGCCTATGCCCATCTCGTGATCGAACTTGCCGTCACGCAAAAAGGCTTCGGTCTGCGCGATCACCAAGGGATTGTTCATCATGAATGTATGCGTGACCGGCAGGGTGATGTGATCGGCCATACCTTCGACGCGTGTCGAGGCGACCGAGACCTTGCCGTCATCCGCGCCCTCGATCAGGGTCGAGAAATACGGGTTGAGCGAGCGTGTCCCCGCGATCACCCCCAGTTCGAAATCCACCGGCGGCAATTGTTCGGGCACGCCGTTCTGCCCGGTCTCAAGCTGCATGCCCGCAGGGCCGTTCAGCCACTCGAACAACTCCAGGCCGCCCAGTTCGTCCACCAGTTCCGAGCCATGGTTCGGCGTCCCCAGCATGACAACGCGCCCCATTCGTTCGGGGCGATGGTCCTGCAACCAGAACCGCAGCAAAATCCCCCCCATCGAATGCGCGACGAAATGAATACGGGCATCCCCGCAGACCCGCACGGCATAGGGTAGCGTTTCTTCGGCCAGTTGATGAATGTTCAACTCGGTCGACGGGTAGTCGGGGCGAAACGTCGTATACCCCTGCGCCTGCAAGACCTCTTCCATGACGATGAAGGACGCGTCGGTACGCGCCAGCCCATGCAGCAAGACAACGCAATCGGCCAGCGCAGCGGGCGCGGACAGGATCAGGGCAAGGGTGGCGAGGATCGCTTTCATGCCACTTGAGATAGGCTTATTTGCCCCGTTGCAACAGCCCCAATATCGCTTGAAAGGGGCGCATGTTCCCATGCCGGATGATGGCGACGAAAACCCGGTAGCCCACCAATCTCGCGTTTTGAGACGCTGTAGGCTATGATCCACCGGCAATACCGGTGAAGTAACACGATGAACAAGGCCTTTACCAAGGAAGAGGACGGCACGACGCCACAGCGCCTGCCCGACCTTCCGATCAGTGAGCACCCCAACCACGTCACTCCGCGAGGAATGGCGCAACTCAAGGCGCGTGCTGACGAACTGGAATCCGAGATCGCCCGCCTGCGTGAAAATCGCGACTATATGGCCGACAGTTACCCATTGGCCGTGGCCGAACGCGACCTGCGTTATGTCGAGGCCCGGCTGGCCTCGGCCATTCTGGTCGAACCGCCCGAAGACCCACCCGGCCATGTCAGTTTTGGCGCCACCGTGACCGTCGTGGATGAGGACGGCATCGAGACATCCTACACCATCGTGGGCGAGGATGAATCCGACCCCGCTCAGCGCCTGATTGCAGCCTTTTCGCCGCTGGCGCGGGCATTGATGGAGGCCCGTGTCGGCGACGTTGTGGATTGGCAAAAGCCCACAGGCACCGTCGAACTCGAGATCATCGCGATCCGCTTTGACGTTTAGGGATTGCCGACAGTGCAACCCCGGCCATGACCATTCCTGCGGCGCTGACAAAACGCCAGGTCAGAGGCTCGGACAGGAACAGCATCCCACCCAGCATGGCGAGAACCGGCACTGTCAATTGTGCGACCGCCGCCAGAGAGGCCTCCAGACGCGGCAAAAGAGTATACCACAACGCATATCCCATCCCCGAGGTCGCGCCCCCCGACACGATCGCCAGAACGGCTCCGTGCCCACCAATTTGGCTGCCGTCCCCTTTGACCCAGAGTACCGCCGCCAACAACAGCGCCACGGGCGCACTCAGTATGAAATTGGCGGCGGTCGCCTGCAATGCATCACCGCTGCGCCGGCCATTCAGGGAATAAATCCCCCACCCGATGCCCGCCAATGCCATCAACGCTCCGTGCCAAAGGCTGACACTCTTCTGTGCCTCCTGCCCCGGCAACAACAGCCAGACCAGACCGGCAAAAGCCAGCCCTGCCCCGATCCAGCGGCGGGCCGGCAGGGTCTCGGCCCCCAGAACCGCCCCCGAAAACATGGTGATCTGCACCACTCCGAACAGGATCAGCGCACCCAGTCCCGAATCCAGTTCGGTATAGGCCAGCGAAAACCCATAGATATAAACCAACAAAGACAGCCCACCGACAATGCGCCCCGGCCCCGAAAGACGCAAACCACCGCGCAAAAGCATCACCAGAGCAAACAGCATCACCGCCCCGGCCACCAATCGGATCGTGCCGAAACTGACGGGATCAATCGTGCCCCCGGCCAGGGCCAGCCGGTTCAGAACCGAATTGGCGGCAAAGGCCCCCATTGTCAGGGCGACCAGGAGGAAGAGGCGCATCAAAGTCCCTCGAAGGCTTTGGGATAGGTCAGTGCCTGTTCTGGCACATCCTGTCCCGGACCGGCCAGCAACGTCTGCGTGATCGGATAGGGCGAGGTCAGCCCTGCCGCACGGTCCAGACTGAACCCCGCCTTGCCATAGAACGCGGGCTGGCCCAGAACGACAACATAAGTGCCACTCAGACGCGCCCATTCCGTCAACTGGCCGATCATCCGCTTGCCGTGCCGCATTCCTTGCCAGTCAGGGTGAATCGCCACCGGTGCAAGGCACAACCAGCCTTTGGGACGGATGAAACGCGACAGGGCGTAATACCCGACAATCTCGCCATCACAGGGCAAAACCATCTCGCCCGCCATCGCACCGCTTTTGCGCAGGGCCGCAACCAACCGCGCCTCATCAAGGCCGCCAAACGCAAGACGCAGCAGGGCCTCCACACCGGCCTCCTCGCCGGGGCGCATGTCACGGGTGAAACCGGGGGTTTTGGTCATCGCATCCTCGCAAAGAAAAGGGGCCGCCCCGAAAGGCGACCCCGATCCGTTAGCACAGATGTGCGGATGATTACATCATGCCGCCCATGCCGCCCATGTCGGGCATGCCGCCACCGGCAGCGCCGTCTTTTTGCGGCTTGTCGGCCACCATCGCTTCGGTGGTGATCAGCAGACCGGCAACCGATGCCGCGTCTTCCAGAGCGGTGCGAACCACTTTGGCAGGGTCGATCACGCCGAAGGTGAACATGTCGCCATATTCTTCGGTCTGAGCGTTGTAGCCGAACTTGACGTCGTCGCTTTCGCGGATCTTGCCAGCCACGACCGAACCGTCGACACCGGCGTTCTCGGCGATCTGGCGCAGCGGAGCTTCCAGAGCCTTGCGCACGATGGCAACACCGTTGTTCTGATCGGCATTGGCGCCTTCGACGCCTTCCAGCACCTTGGCACCCTGGATCAGGGCCACGCCACCGCCGACAACGATGCCTTCCTGAACGGCCGCGCGGGTCGCGTTCAGCGCGTCATCGACACGGTCCTTGCGCTCTTTCACTTCGACTTCGGTCATGCCGCCAACGCGGATGACGGCCACGCCGCCTGCCAGTTTGGCAACACGTTCCTGCAGCTTCTCACGGTCGTAGTCGCTGGTGGTTTCTTCGATCTGGGTGCGGATCTGGCCCACACGCGCCTCGATTTCGGCCTTGTCGCCAGCACCGTCGACGATGGTGGTTTCGTCCTTGGTGATCGACACTTTCTTGGCCGAACCCAGCATGTCCATGGTGACCGATTCCAGCTTCATGCCCAGGTCTTCGCTGATGACCTGACCGCCGGTCAGGATTGCGATGTCCTGCAGCATGGCCTTGCGGCGATCGCCAAAGCCCGGAGCCTTGACGGCAGCGATCTTCAGACCACCGCGCAGCTTGTTGACCACCAGCGTGGCCAGGGCTTCGCCTTCCACGTCTTCGGCGATGATCAGCAGCGGCTTCTGCGACTGGATGACCTGCTCGAGCAGCGGAACCATCGGCTGAAGGCTCGACAGTTTCTTCTCGTGCAGCAGGATCAGGCAGTCTTCCAGATCGGCAATCATCTTGTCCGAGTTGGTGACGAAATAGGGCGACAGGTACCCACGGTCGAACTGCATGCCTTCGACAACGTCGGTCTCGGTTTCCAGACCCTTGTTTTCCTCGACGGTGATAACGCCGTCATTGCCGACCTTCTGCATCGCATCCGCGATCTGACGGCCGATTTCGGCTTCGCCGTTGGCCGAAATGGTGCCGACCTGGGCAACTTCGTCCGAGTTTTCGACCGGACGCGCAGCGGCTTTGATCGCTTCGACGACCTTGGCGGTGGCCAGGTCGATACCGCGCTTGAGGTCCATCGGGTTCATGCCCGCGGCCACGGCTTTCATGCCTTCCTTGACGATGGCCTGAGCCAGCACGGTGGCGGTGGTGGTGCCGTCGCCGGCTTCGTCATTGGTGCGGCTGGCCACTTCTTTGACCATCTGCGCGCCCATGTTCTCGAACTTGTCTTCCAGTTCGATTTCCTTGGCGACCGAAACACCGTCCTTGGTGATGCGCGGTGCGCCAAAGGACTTGTCCAGAACCACGTTGCGGCCTTTCGGGCCGAGCGTCACCTTGACCGCGTCGGCCAGGATGTTGACGCCGCGCAGCATCTGGTTGCGGGCATCGGTGTCGAATTTGACGTCTTTAGCAGACATGTGTGTCTCTCCTGACTATCAGTTCAGTAGTGTGCGTTACGGATAAGGCGATCAGGACATAACGCCCAGGATATCGCTTTCCTTCATGATCAGCAGCTCTTCACCATCGAGGGTGATCTCGGTGCCCGACCATTTGCCGAACAGCACGGTGTCACCGGCTTTCACGGCCATCTCGATCAGTTCGCCGCTGTCCTTGCGGCCGCCTTCGCCAACGGCGACGACTTCGCCCTGCTGGGGCTTTTCCTTGGCGCTGTCGGGGATGATCAGGCCGCCTGCGGTTTTCTCTTCGCTTTCAACGCGGCGGACGAGCACGCGGTCATGCAGCGGTTTGAATGCCATGTCTTTGGCTCCTTGGCTCAAAGTTTCTCCCTAAACGGCCCCGTCACGGGGCCGTTAGCACTCCTCGTATTCGAGTGCTAACGGCGCATAGCTAAGGAGGTCCGCCAAAGCTGTCAACAAGTCCGGCAAAATTTTTTGGAACTCCGATTGCAGGCCAGCACACGGCGCTCTAGCCTGTGCCCGTTCCCCACAGGAGAAGACGATGCTGCGTGCACTGATCATTCTGGTCCTGAGTCTGCAACCCCTTGCCGCCTTCGCCCGCTGCGAAGGCACCGACCTGATTGCAGCCATGCCCAAGACCGAACGCGATGCGCTCGAATCGCAGGCCGCAGCAATGCCGCATTCCGAAGGGCTGCTGTGGCAGGCCACCCGTGGCGACACGCGGATCACGCTATTCGGCACGTATCATTTCCCACACGATGAAACGCTGCGGCATCTCGAAAACCTGAAACCGATGATCGAGACCGCCGGAGCCGTCTATCTGGAAGTCTCGAACGACGATCAGTCCGCGATGGAACGCGCGCTGGCCGAAGACCCCTCGTTGATGTTCATCACGGAGGGCAAAACCCTGCCCGACCTGCTGGAAGAGGACGAGTGGCAGCGTTTCTCGGACGAAATGCGCGCCCGCACCATCCCGCCATTCTTTGCCGCCAAGTTCAAACCGGTCTGGGCCGCGATGATGCTGGGCATCGGCCCGTGCGAGGCACGCAATGGCGCGATGGACGGTGCGGGGATCGACAAACTGATCGGCGATCATGCCGCCTCTCGTGGCACGCCGTCCCGGTCTCTGGAAGATTTTCGCACGTTGCTGGAGATGCTCGACAGTTTCCCAATGGACGAGCAACTCGACATGATCCGGTTGTTCTTTGCCTGGCCCGGTAATCCCGACGACATGGCGTATACCCTGCGGCAACGCTATCTGAATCAGGAAATCGCCCTGATCTGGAGCTATTCGCGCGCCGTCTCGGTCACGTTTGGCGGCGACGCCGCGCAAGAAGACTTCGACCGCTTTGAACGCCTGCTGCTGACCGACCGCAACACCGGCTGGATCGACGTTCTGTTGAACGCGCCCGAGGACGTCCTGTTCGCCGCCGTCGGCGCGGCGCACCTGCCCGGCGAGAACGGCGTCCTGCACCTGTTGGAGAACGAAGGTTTCACGATCGAGCGCCTGCCGTTCTGAAATATCCTGCCACCGATCATCCGGCGGTCGGCAAGCCCCGGCCGATCCGCGCCGCCGCAGCGCGGCATGGATGGGTGACAAGCACGGATCATGCCCCTATAAGGCGCGCAAATCCGTTCCAAACGTTCAAGGACAGCGACAATGACGCAACTCGTTTTCGGCCATAAATCCCCCGATACCGATTCCACCGGCTCGCCCATCGTCTGGGCCTGGTACCTCAATGAGGTTCAGGGCACCAAGGCCGAGCCCGTCCTTCTGGGAGAACCCAACACCGAAGCCGCCTTCATGCTGGACAAGTGGAACCTGCCCAAACCGCGCATCATCGACGATGTCGAAGCCGATCAGCCCTGCGTGATCGTCGACACCAACAACCCCGCCGAACTGCCCGCATCCATCAACGACGCCGATGTGCGTGCGATCATCGACCATCACAAACTGGTCGGCGGCCTGGAAACCAAAGGCCCCATCGACATCACCGTGCGCCCGCTGGCCTGCACCGCGACAATTCTGGTCGACCTGATGGGCGATGACGCCGCCAAAATGCCCGAAGCCATCAAAGGCGCGGCACTGACCTGCATCCTGTCCGACACGCTGGAATTCCGCAGCCCCACCACCACAGACCACGACCGTGGCGTCGCCAACAAGCTGGCCGCCGACCTGAACGTCAATATCGGCGATTACGCCGCCGAAATGTTTGCCGCCAAATCGGATGTCAGCGCCTTTTCCGACGCCGAATTGCTGCGTATGGATTCCAAGGAATATGCCGTGGGCGATACGAAGTTCCGGGTCAGCGTTCTGGAAACCACCGCGCCCGGCATCGTTCTGGACCGCAAGGCCAGCCTGATGGACAGCATGACCACCGTCGCAGGTGAGGATGGCGTCGATCAGGTTCTGCTGTTCGTGGTCGATATCCTCAACGAGGAAGCCACCCTGCTGGTGCCCAACGATCTGGTGAAAACCGTGGCCGAGAAATCCTTTGGCGCGAAAGTGGACGGCGACAGCGTCGTTCTGCCCGGCGTGATGAGCCGCAAGAAACAGATCATTCCGAACCTGGCCGTCTGAACTCATAAACGGTCTGCACACAGATCAGCGCCCGCAGCCCCGGCTGCGGGCGTTTTTCATGCGCTCAACGGTCCGTCTTGGGACGAACGACGTGAAACGCACCGTGCATATAGGTCAGCGGCTTTTCCCCGGCATTGGAAATGCCCGTCACCGCGCCGATACAGATCAGATGAGTGCTGTGAATATAGCTTTGCTCAAGCCGGCAGGTAAACGCCGTGGCACGCGGCAGGATCGGCCCGAATTCGGTCGGGGTCACCTCGGTTCCATGAAACCTGTCAGGCGTTTCATCGTCGAAAGCCCCGGCAAACCGCCGCGCCAGTTCGATTGCATCCTCGTGCAATACGTTGACTGTAAAAACACCGTTGGCGGCAACCGACTTGGCGATGCGGCTGTCGGTCTTGAGGCACACCAGAACCGTCGGCGGATCAGCCGACAATGAGGTAAACGCGCTTACCGTGGCGCCCATACGCCCGGCCGGGCCATCGCTCGTCACAACGGTCACCGTGGCCGCCACCTGCCGCATGGCGGCAACGAAAGCATCGCGTGCCGCGCTCATGGCGTTCCCTTCGCTTTCAACACAGCACTCCTCATCCCACTCAGACTCTCCTGTTCGTCGGACACCTGCCCACTCAACGAGGTCCGGGCGTAAAGCGGAACCGGCATTCTTTCAAGACATAGACGGATTACCACTCCGCCCAAGAAATGAATCTGCAAGCGTATGAAAACCTTATCGGCGCGGGGTGGAAAACACGAAGACAATTCCCTGTGGCCAATCCGTTGCCGCGCTGCCATAGCTAGGGAACCACTCCCACTATTCCCATACGAAGAACCATGACCCAGATTATTCAATCGCTTTCCGAGATTTCAGACCGTTACGACGCCTTGTTCGTCGATCTGTGGGGCTGCGTGCACAATGGGGTGCGCGCCCTGCCCGCCGCCGTGACCGCCCTGCAGACCTACCGTGACTCCGGGGGCGTGGTGGTTCTGGTCACCAATTCGCCGCGCCCGCGTCTTGGGGTGGAAAAACAACTGGATCATTTCGGCGTGCCGCGCGATTGCTGGGACAGCATCGCCACCTCGGGCGACAGCGCCCGCGCAGCGATGTTCCGCGGCATGGTCGGTGAAAAGGTCTATTTCATCGGCGAAGATCGCGACACCAGGTTTTTCGAACCCCTGCAGGTCATCGAAGACCCGGTCGATGTGCGGCTCGTACCTCTGGATCAGGCCGAGGGCATCGTTTGCACCGGCCCGTTCGACCCCACCGCCGATCCTGCCGTGTATCGCCCCGATTTCCTGTACGCCAAGCAGAAGGGGCTGAAACTGCTTTGCGCCAACCCCGACATCGTCGTCGACAGGGGCGATCACCGTGAATGGTGCGCCGGGGCCCTGGCGCGGCTTTACACGGAAATGGGCGGCGAAAGCCTGTATTTCGGCAAGCCCCATCCGCCGATCTACGACCTGGCCCGCCGCCGTCTGGCCGCAACCGGCCATGACGTGGAGAACAGCGCAATTCTGGCGATCGGAGACGGGATTCACACCGACATCGCTGGTGCCTTGGGGGAAGACATCGATTCCCTGTTCATTTCCGGCGGGCTGGCGGCGACAGAAACCAAAACGTCGCACCAACCCGATGAAAAGGCGCTAACTGCCTTTCTGGAAAACGAGAAAATGCTCCCGACCTATACCATCGGGCAGCTTCGCTAGGTAAAATAGGCCTTGATTTTCTGCGCCCGCAAAGCAATAAAGTTCCAACATTTGACGCAATAGCGTCTCGATTATTACCCACCGACCAACCAGGAGGGTCGAATGTTGGATAACTTGCCGCGCGGAACCATCACCATCGAAGAAATCGAGATGGGCATGACGCGCAGCCTGCGCAAAGTCGTGACGGACGAGGATATCGAAATGTTCGCGCAGGTGTCGACCGACCGGAACCCGGTCCATCTGGATGACGCCTATGCGCAGGATACCATTTTCGAGGGGCGCATCGCACACGGCATGCTGACCGCCGGGCTGGTTTCAGCGGTGATCGGTGAACAGCTTCCGGGGCACGGCACCGTCTACATGGGCCAGACACTCAAATTCCTCGGGCCGGTTCGCCCCGGCGACACGGTTTTCACCGAAGTCGAGGTCATCGGCATCGACCACGCCAAGCGGCGCGTGCAACTGGATTGCCGTTGCCTTGTGAACGGCAAGAAGGTCCTGATCGGCGAGGCCACCGTTCTGGCACCCTCGGGCAAGTTCGACTGATCGGCACACTCACACCAGTCCGGTCGCGCACCGACGTCATACCGACACGATACCGACGTCATACCGACACGATACCGACGTTATACCGATACGGATTCATGGCTCGATTCGGGCCGGTTCACTCCCCCAGGGCGATGCCTTCGCGCCTTGGATCGGCCCCGCCACGCAACACCTCGCCAATGGAAATGGCATGCAGGCCGGAAACCAGAGGCTGCTGCGACACCTCGTATCCCATCTCCCCAAGGTCCGACGCCAAACCGGGCGATACACGGCCTGCCTCGACGTCGAACACACCGAAGCGATTGACCAGATTGGGCAGGCTAACGGCTTGTTGCACATCCATTTTCCAGTCCAGATGCGCAATGATCGCCTTGACCACATAGCCGATGATCCGGCTACCGCCCGGGCTGCCCACGATCAAAACCGGCTCGCCATCCTTCAAGACAATCGTCGGCGCCATCGAGGAACGCGGCCGCTTGCCCGGCTCTACCCGGTTGGCCACCGGAACGCCGTCTTCATGACTTCGAAAGGAAAAGTCGGTCAGTTCGTTGTTCAACAAGAACCCGCGCACCATCAGACGCGACCCAAAGGCATTTTCAATCGTCGTCGTCATCGACAAAGCATTGCCATACCGATCCACGATGGAGATATGCGAAGTCGAAGGAAACTCGATCGCCGCGTCGTCCACCCAGTTCAGGCTATGGTCGAATTCGGGCTTTCCGGGCGCCACCTCGGGCAAGGCATCGTCACCACGCAACAATTCTAAACGTGTTTTCATGTAGTTACGCGACACCAACCCCTGAACCGGCACCGGCACGAAATCACTGTCCGCCATGTATCGGCCCCGGTCCGCAAAAGCCAGACGGCTGGCATCGCCGATCAGTCGCCATGCCCGCGCACTGTCAGGCCCCATCTCCGCCAGGTCATATGGCTCCAGCATCCCCAGAATTTGCCCGACCGTCAGCGCCCCCGATGACGGAGGCCCCATACCGCAGACCTCATACACACGATACGGAACACAAACCGGATCACGCTCCCTGACCCGGTAAATGGCCAGATCGACCTCGCTCATCACACCGGGATTGCCCGGCGCGGATTGCACCGTCCGAACGATGTCCCTTGCGATATCGCCTGTGTAAAAGGGGTCGGTCCCCTCTTCGGCAAGGCTGCGCAGACTGCGTGCATAAGCCGGATTTTGCAGGCGCGTACCGACTTCGAGCAAACTGTCATCGGGGAAAAAATATGCGCGAGTCGACTCGAAACGCGATAATTTCAGCGCATCCCCCGCCACCATCAACGCCAGCCTCGGGCTGACCTCGAACCCGTCTTCGGCCAGCCGAATGGCATCATCGAACAATCCGGCCCACTCTGCTCGGCCCCACCGGTCATGCGCCGACTGCATCAGCGCAGGCGTCCCCGGCACCCCGACCGACCGACCGCCGACAACCGCATCGTAGAAAGACAGCGGCTGACCTTCGGCATCCTGAAACAGCCGTGGCGTCGCCGCCAGAGGCGCGGTTTCGCGGCCATCCAATGTGGTGATTTCACCCGTCGCGCCATCGCGCCAGACCAGGAACGCGCCGCCTCCAAGCCCGGAACTCTGCGGCTCGACCAACCCCAGAACGGCCTGGACCGCCACCATCGCATCCGCAGCTGTCCCGCCGGCTTTCAACACTTTTGCCCCGGCATCGCTGGCCAGTGGATTCGCGGCAACCACCATCCAGTTTTCGGCAACAACCGCACGGCCATCGGCCTTGGTATCCTGCGCGGCACTGACTGCCGGAGACACCTGAACGAGCCCCGCACCGGCCCCTTCGGGCGCGACCGTATCAGCCGCCTGCTGCCCCCATACCGGCACGCCCGCCAACATGAAACAAGCGAGAATGTGCAGTAACTTCATCTTTTGCGCCTCCCTGCCCGACCGGGACACAGGCACCGGGCATGATGCTACAACATCGCCGGGACCACCTGATCGGGCGGACGATGCCCGTCATCGAAAGTCTTGATGTTCAGGATCACCTTTTCGCCCATCTCAAGACGCCCCTCGACCGTCGCCGATCCCATATGAGGCAATAAAACAACGTTGTTGAGTTCACGCAAACGCGGGTTCACATCCGTTCCGTTCTCATAGACATCCAGCCCCGCGCCAGCGATCTCGCCCGCCCGCAACATGCGCGTCAGGGCATTTTCGTCGATCACCTCGCCCCGGCTGGTGTTCACGATCACAGCGTCAGGCTTCATCAGCTTCAGTCGCCGGGCATTCATCAAATGAAAGGTCGAAGGCGTATGCGGGCAATTGATGCTGATCACATCCATCCGCGCCACCATCTGATCCAGGCTCTCCCAATATGTGGCCTCGAGTTCTTCCTCGATCTCCGGGCGCAGACGGCGGCGATTGTGATAGTGGATCTGCATACCGAAGGCCGATGCGCGGCGGGCGACCGCCTGACCGATTCGCCCCAGCCCCAGAATACCCAGCCTGCGCCCCGCCACACGACCGCCCAACAGGGCCGTGGGCGACCATCCCTGCCAATCTCCCGATTGCATGATCGCAAGCCCCTCGGGGATACGCCGCGTCACACCGAGAATCAGCGCCATGGCCATATCCGCGGTATCGTCGGCCGCCACACCGGGGGTATTGGAAACCAGGATGCCGTGCTGCCGGGCGGTCTGAACATCGATATGATCGACCCCCGCGCCATAATTCGCGATCAGCTTCAACCGATCTCCCGCCTGCGCGATCAGGGTCGAGTCGATCCGGTCGGTCAGGGTCGGCACCAGGATATCGGCCTGCTGGACGGCCCGCGTCAGTTCGGAGCGGCTCATCGGGCTGTCATCCTCGCGCAGAGTAACGTCGAACAATTCCTGCATCCGCCGTTCGACCGCGTCAGGCAAGCGTCGCGTTACGACAACACTCAGGCGTTCAGATGGCATCGGGCCCCTCCTTTCCCTTTCAATCGCTCTTGTCTGATGTCAGAGTGGCGCAGGAAAGCGCGGGGCACAAGAACCCCATCGCATCCGCGGGCAGAAATCGGATACCAGACATGAAATCAGTGCTTTCGCTGCTGAGCGTTCTTCTGCTGTCGGCAGGCGCAATCCTGGTCCCTTCGACCTCCGGGGCACAGGAGCGCGGCCCCGTGACCAACCTTCCCCTGCCCCGGTTCGTTTCGATGAAAGCCAGCGAAGCGAACATTCGTCGCGGCCCCAGCCTGACGCATCGCATCGACTGGGTGTTCAAACGCAAGGACGCACCGCTGGAAATCACTGCGGAACACGGCCATTGGCGCCGGGTGCGCGACCGCGACGGCGCGGGCGGGTGGGTTCACTACTCTCTCCTGTCCGGTGTCCGAACGGTGATCGTGGAGAAAGAAATGCTGGACCTTCTGTCGCGCCCGCAACCCGACACCATGATCATCGCCCGGCTGGAACTCGGAGTCATCGCACGGATTTCATCCTGCCAGCGCGACTGGTGTGAATTATCCGCAGGCGGCTATGAAGGCTGGGCGCCCAAAACGGATATATGGGGCATCCGCGCCGACGAAATCCTCGATTGACGGCAGTTTCAAGAAAGCTGGATTTTTTTCGTTTCGGGCCTTGAACCACCCTGAGGTCCAGAGTAATTAGCGCGTCACCGTTGGGGTGTAGCCAAGTGGTAAGGCAGCGGTTTTTGGTACCGTGTATCGTAGGTTCGAATCCTACCACCCCAGCCAGGTCCTTCCGAATGATCAACCGATGAACCGCGCGGGATGCCCCTCGCTCGAAAGTGCCCCGAACGATGCCCCCGCTCGGGGTGTCTCGGGTGACGGGTTCGACCGGCTCGGCGAGGCCTGTCCCACGCGGTCGTCGTCAGAGGTAGTCCGGATCGGACCCGTAGGCCCAGTGCTCCCAGTCGTCGCGCTTGTTGTCCCGCTGCGAGCCGATCTCCAAGTGGTCGGGGTTGATGCAGCTACGGTTATGGCACCGGTGGCGGACGACGCGGTCGCGTGGATTTTTTTGGGGCCGACCTCTTGAACACGTCCGGGAGCGCTCCTATGTCTCGCTCCTTGTTGCGGCGAAAGGGGCCACCGACTAGTACGCAGCAGACCCGCCAACCAGAGATGTGGCGGTTTCCCCGAAACTTCAACGAACCTCCTGATAAAGCGTTTCGGAAACGCGAGAAGAGGTTGAAGCGGGAGGTTCAAAGCCACCGTCGCGGTGTTCGTGACGGCATAATCAATAATAATAAGGCGAACCAAATTCTATGACTGAACAATTGAAACTCGTTAAGAACGAAACGGCAACTCAGAAAGTTGGAGGTGATGACAGGCAGACCACGGACGAAGATCGCGAGGCGGCGGTAAGCGCTCTCTCGACGGCGATCAGCTCGTGGTACGTCCGCAAAGACAGCAAATACTTCGCCGTGGATCGGTTGAACGTAAAGCTGTCGAAAGACGACGTCCAGCATGCCTGTCTGATCAGGATCAAGGAGGAGTATGGCAAAATGTACTGCGAACCTGCGATCCTGAAGGATGTCTTCAGACGGACCTTCGAAGCCAAGCACTTCGACCGGGAACAGTCGATTCCGGTTTGGAGCGGAGGCATGGTCTGTCGTCCCCGGCATGACGACCGATACGTATGGCGAAACGGGACCGTAGAGGTCAACACGTGGAAAAAGCCTGCCTATCGGGACGAGAAAGACGTGAAAGCGGATTTCGGTCTTGCGGGACACTTCCTCGATGTCTTCTTCACCCGCGACGAGGAGCGCGAAAAGTTCCTGGATTGGCTGTCCTGGAGCTTGCAGAATGAAGACGACAAACCGGCTTGGGCACCGCTGCTCTACTCGGAAACGAAAGGCTCCGGGAAAAGTACGCTTTGCAAGCTGGTGGCGAGGCTCTTCGGCGAGGAGAACACCTTGGTCCAGAACAGCGTTGAGAAGCTCACAGGACGCTTCAACATGCCGGTCTTGACCAGCAAACTGGTGATCTCGGAGGAAGTCAACCTTAAGGGTGGCTCGTCCCAAGGTAATGCGTTGAAGACTTACATCACCGAGACTGAGACCGTTTCCGAACGAAAGGGGGTAGACGCCGAAAGGGTAAAGCAGTTTTGCTGCTTCCTGTTCACGACCAACCACCTGCCACTCTGGATCGAGGCCGAAGATCGCAGGTACTACCTGATCGAGATCGACCATGACGGCCACGCATCCGGGGAGAATGCGCTCGAGTTCTCCGGGATTGTTGGAGGACTACACGAGTTCATGCAGGACGACCGTAAGATCGCCGCCCTTTACCGGGCGCTTATGGCGCGGAAGCAGTCTCCGGGCTTCAACGCGAAGACTCTAAACGTCGTCGATGATGCCACACCGCTGATGAGGCGGGTTCACGGCGCATCGGAAGCGACGCGAAAGACTTTGCTGCGCGAATACCTCGCCGAACAAGGTATCCACGCGTTGCCTGAGCAGGACATCGTCAAGATCGTGAAGGGGGACTTGGATGGCAACATCTCATCCACCAAACATCTGATGTCCGAACTTGGTTGGTGGAAAGACAAAGTCAAATGGGGCGGATGCGATTACGTGAGAGCAATATGGGTAGAGAAAGGCTACTGCGCGGATCGCGGAAAGCTGAAAGGTCCCGACGGCTTCGAAGAGAATCTTGCGGAGCATTTCGGAATGGCCACAGACGTGCGTCTCGCATTTGACTGATCACCGGAACCGGACCCGCTGATGATCGTAAGGAGAAGATAATGTTGGAATACTTCGAAGACGACAGCGAGGAACGGTTTCGTGACATAATCGAAAACCATCTTGAGGAGGCCCGGCGACGGGCCTTCTCTCTCATTGAGGCTGCGCGGGTGGATGAGAATGGCTGTCGGGTGACCGACACGGTGAAGCCCCAGAAGGTCCGCTTCAACGGACACCAGTGGGAGGCCTATCGCTTCATCTACTGCGTCCTGAACGAGGAGATCGCCTCACGCGACCGCGTCGTCCGCCACCGGTGCCATAACCGTAGCTGCATCAACCCCGACCACTTGGAGATCGGCTCGCAGCGGGACAACAAGCGCGACGACTGGGAGCACTGGGCCTACGGGTCCGATCCGGACTACCTCTGACGACGACCGCGTGGGACAGGCCTCGCCGAGCCGGTCGAACCCGTCACCCGAGACACCCCGAGCGGGGGCATCGTTCGGGGCACTTTCGAGCGAGGGGCATCCCGCGCGGTTCATCGGTTGATCATTCGGAAGGACCTGGCTGGGGTGGTAGGAGACCTTCGAAGCCGAAGATAACCATCCGAAACCGCCGACGACGCTCCCGACCGGGGCATTATCCGGGGGCGGTTTGGTCGGAAAAACAGAAAGGAAGGGTCCTGCAGGTGACCTGACGGGGGACGGCGAAGGCGGCTGTCTCACGCGTCCCCGAACGATCCCCGCAGCTTTAAAGCCGACACTCACCCGCGAAAGGACAGCTCCCGGGGTGGTTCGGGCCACGGTTCGCGCGGGCTGCGTCGGGGTGCGGGCTGGGTGCTTTGAAGCGGAGACGCTTAGGTTTTTCCGCCGCTATTGTCTGACGTTATAGACGATTAATTCAACTTCACCACCGTCTGCCAGACTATAGCTTTCCGACACCCTTAATTCAGCGTCGACTTCAAAAACACAACGACTATCGATATTCCCAAAAAGGGGTATTTCACACCCCTCAATTAGCCGCCTTGCCTCTCTTCCTGCATCGAATTGAACTTCGAAACGCCCAAGGTCACTTTGAAAGTATATTGTGTCTCCAATTAATGTGCCCAAGCCGCCAGAGAGTGTCGCGGTCTTTCCGTCCAATCTGGTATGGAGTTCAGATATTTGGGCCATCAAGGATCGGACTTCATCAGTCTGCGTTTCTTCAGACGTTGATTGGCTAGCTATAAAAATTGGAAGTAGTGGAGCTGACCTGCCCCCCGAGGCTCCCTCATTCATAACGAGAGTCTGCGGGTCTGGTTTTCATAGTCTTCGGTTTCGTTTTGGGCAAGCGCGCCGGGCGCGGAGCCCTCAAATTGCTCAAGCGTCCGGCGCG
>NZ_JAHKSQ010000019.1:0-15219 GCF_018862045.1 Roseovarius sp. PS-C2 | reverse complement strand
TCGCGCGCGACCGCTACAAGGGATCTGCAAGAACTTGTCGAGATCGGTGCCCTCTCGCGCACCGGCGAACGTCGATACACGCGTTACTGGCTGAAGCTTGAGGGGCCGGGTGGGTAGTGCATCGTCGGCGGAGAGGGCCTATTTTGTTCTCTAATCGTTCAATGCAATCTTCGGGCGTGTCAGGAAACAAGAAAACGCTCATGAGAGAGTGTCATTTCGCTCCGTACCGCACAGGGCTCCTTCATCGCGCCAGAAACGCCGCCGCTCCAAACCAAGAATTTCTGCACACATCGACAACCCCGCATAAAACACGTCGTTAACGATGTCTTTAGCGAGGTGTCTTAGATCATTTCCAAAGTCTCAGTCAGACGGTACGAATGGCGCGTTTACTATGATTCATGGTGCACCGGTTGGGAAAACCAACCTACCCAAGTAAACTCGGAACGCCTACAAAACCAATTGTGTAAAATGCTCTCCTTGAGCCAAAGCTCGTAATATACTCGCCCAACCGGAGCAGTGACATAATAGCGCGTTATTGGATTCACCTCAACCCTGTCTCTTGCCAGCAGTTCAGAGCGCTCGGAAACGGGATGGCAGGCTGCAAACATCGGATGACTGCAACAGTCAGGCTCGCGCGATTGACAGCGCACCTGTCAGCGGCTAACTGCCAGAAATGAGCAACTGCGCCCGTCTCCCTTCGGCCTTCGCCAAAACCGTATTGGTCGTGGTTTTTCTGGTTGCGGGGCTGTTAGGGGAAACGGTTCACCGTCCTTTGATGCCGACAGCGCCCGGTGTCGAGCAACTACAACAATCCCTGATTCAGCGGGCCGCCGTCACCGCCGAAAAACAGGCCCGGACTCAGCGACCCGATCAGGTAGCAGCCGTCAGCGGTAGTGGGATTGATGGCATTGGTGTGGCCACTTCCGAGCCGCCGTTGCCGCCTGAAAGGCTCATTCTGTTGCTGGCCGCGCCACGGGCGCCACCTGTTTTCGTGCCGCAATTTCCCCAAGCGCACCCGTCCCGTGCGCCTCCGGTTGATATGATCTCACGACGCGCCTGACTGCCCTACGAAATAGGGGCGCGATGGCGTTTGCCTCCTTAAAAAATCGAACACTGAACCGGCAGGGCTGGCGAGGCCGCGGGTCTCCCTCTGCTTTGGAGAGATCATGAAACGACCGACTTTGCTCAAACGTCTCGGCGTTTGGGGCATCTGCCTGCTAAGTATCTGGCTGGCACTGCCGAATGCATTTTATGCACGTGTTGACACGCACAAAACCGCCACTGAAAACAGCAGCCAGGGTGACTGGCCCGGATGGCTGCCTGACAATCTTATCAATCTGGGATTGGACCTGCGCGGTGGCGCCCATCTTCTTGCTGAGGTTGACGTGCCCGGCGCAATTGAACAACGCCTTACCGCGCTATGGCCTTCCTTGAGGGACGCACTGCGCGAAGAGGGAGACAATGCAGTCCGGATCAAAAAAACTGCAGGCACCCGCTGGCGAACTGCGTGTTGCCGTGTCGCCGGACAGCTTTGGCGACATCGCAGCCCGGATTGCTGCAGGTTTTGCCATCCATGTCGCGGGGCCCACTGGCCTAATGATGCCCGATCTGGAGGTGACTGAGGACAATGGCTTCCTAACGGTGCGGTATTCCGCAGCGGGCTACAAGGCACTGAGCGAACAACTTGTCTCGCAAAGCCTGGAAACCGTTCGCCGCAGGATCGACGAGACCGGGACCCGGGAGCCTACCATCCTGCGACAGGGAGTTAACCGAATTTTGATCGAGGTGCCGGGGTTCTTCAATGCAGATGCCTTGAAGGTCCTCATCGGCACGACCGCGCAGTTATCATTCCATGCGGTCCTGCCAAATGGTGCTGGCACGGCTAAAGATTCACTAGTCTTGTCTCAGGCGGGGGAGCCCGAGATTATGTATCGTCTGGACCCCAGGTCGGTGGTGTCCGGAGGGCATCTGACGGATGCGCAGGCGAGTTTCGATCAGAACGGCCGTCCGGCGGTGTCTTTCCGTTTCGACGCGGCAGGGGCACGGGCGTTCGGTGATTTCACCGCGTCCCATATCGGCAGCCCCTTTGCCATTGTGCTGGACGACGAGGTTCTGTCGGCGCCGGTCATTCAGTCACACATTGGAGGCGGAAGCGGCATTATTACCGGGCGTTTTACAGTTGAGGAGAGCACTCAGCTGGCGACGCTATTGCGGTCAGGTTCTCTTCCGGCAGAACTGAACTTTCTGGAGGAAAAAACGGTTGGGCCGGAGCTTGGCGGCGACAGCATCGCGGCCGGTCTGAATTCGGCCTTGGTCGGGCTGGTGGCTGTCTGTGTTCTGATTGTGGCCTGCTACGGCGGGTTGGGGTTGGTGAGTGTGGCCGCACTGGGGATTAACATGGTGATCCTTGCGGCCGTTCTGACGAGCGTGGGTGCGACCCTGACGCTATCGGGGATTGCGGGCATGGTCCTGACGCTAGGCATGGCTGTTGACGCCAATGTGCTGATCTTCGAGCGCATACGCGAGGAAGTGCGGCGTGAGCGCAACCTGTGGCGCGCGGTTGGCAAAGGGTTCGACAACGCATTCTCGTCGATCCTCGATGCGAACCTGACCGGGTTGCTGACAGCTGGGCTGATGTTTCTGCTGGGGGCCGGACCGGTGCGGGGTTTTGCCGTTACATTGGGGCTGGGAATCCTGACATCGATGTTCACGGCATTGGTTATCACCAAGCTCATCTTGCAAAATTGGCTGGAATGGCGCCGTCCACCCCGATTGCCGTTGAACGGCCTGTTTGGATTTCTTGGGCGGCAATCGGTGATAGATTTCTTCCGTCTTCAATGGATTGCGGTCGGGACGTCAGCAACGGCTATGCTGGCTTCAGTTCTGATGATCGCACTCATTGGCCTGAACCTTGGGATCGATTTCACCGGCGGTACTAGCGTGCGGATCGAGACACCGCATGTCTTGCAGTTGGAAAGCTATAGGGAGGCGCTGAGCAATCTGGCGCTGGCAGATGTTGCAGTATCCGAGGTGTTTGGCGCAGGCGTTGATGGCAGTGACCATGTCGCCAACCTGCGTCTGGCAGCCGACGGCGAGATGGGGGCTGCGCTGTCGTCAAGTCAGTTGCAGGAGGTCCGCAACGCTCTGTTGCAGGTCGACCCGGACCTGCGCGTTACGGCAACCGAAAGCATTGGTGGCAAGGTCTCTCCAGAGCTGGTCCGTGCGGCGATACTAGCGGTGGTGGCTGGGGTTCTGTCGATTCTCGGCTATATCTGGATGCGCTTCGAGTGGCAGTTTGCCGTCGGTGCAGTGGTTGCCCTCACCCATGACGTATTGCTGACGCTCGGGTTGTTTGCGCTGCTGGGGCTGAAGATCGATCTGGCCTTTGTTGCGGCCTTGCTGACGATTTTGGGTTATTCGATAAATGACACCGTCGTCGTGTTCGATAGGGTCCGCGAAAACCTCAGGCGCTATGTCGCGATGCCGTTGCGGGACCTGCTGAACTTGTCGGCCAGCGAAACACTTAGCCGGACGGTTCTGACCTCAGCGACCACCTTGGTTGCCTTGCTCGCTTTGCTGTTCTTCGGCGGAGATGTGATCCGAAGCTTTGCGCTGGCGATCACCTTTGGCGTGGTCGTAGGAACCTATTCCTCAATCTATGTCGCTAAGAACATCGTCTTGTTACTTGGTTTAGATCGCAGGTTGCCCGAGGCGCGAAAGCCCACAGGCCAGTACGACCACATTGAAGCGTAAGTCATGACGCCCTGTCCGTTCCGCAATACGGAATGGGCAGGGCAAAAGTATTGCGATTCAGTTCACAATGACATTGTTGCATGGATCAGCGTTTTTCTGGGTGTTGTCAAATTAACTCAACAAGTCGGATCGTTCCGATACGTCATCCTGTCCTCTGGATAAAAATCTGAAGATCGAAACTGATCTGCTTTCGGGCTTGTGGCGTATCAACATTTAAACAAGCTGGAGTAGGCGCAGATGCAGATTGTCATTCTATATTTGACTACCGCCGCGTTATTCTTGGTGTTCGACGCGGTAATGCTGAAAACGGTCATGAATCCGCTGTTCAAAGAGCATATCGGCGATTGGCTTTTGAATGATATCCGCCTGCTGCCGGCAATCGTGTTCTATCTGTTCTATGTTGGCGGGGTGCTATGGTTCGTGTCGCTGCCGGCACTGCGGGCAGGTGTTCCCGTCAGTGCGTTAATCAATGGGGCCATTATTGGGGCGTTGGCCTACGGAACATTCGAATTCACCAACTATGCCATCTTGCGCGACTGGTCCTTGCAAATGGTCGTTGTCGATGTGGCATGGGGTGCGGTCCTGACAGGGTTCTCCGCGTGGATCGGGGTCACACTGACGCGGGCCTTCATTTGAGAGAAGGCTTGGACAAGGGGCGCGACAGTCTGAGGAGCAAAACCGGCGAGGGGATGGACACACTCGCGGGAGAATGGAGTTCCGCAGATAAGGCGCATGTCGGAGCAAGGATTGCCAGTGTGTGCGGAGTGCTGAATTCAGCCCGATGGCGTCGCAGATGCTGTCGATAAAGTCATAGAACAGTAGCGCATAGCCGAGATGATCAAATGCAGAAATTTGAAGACAACGATGTGGGCCTCTCGCAATATTCTCTGAAAGATGTCAGCAACATTGGCGCCCTCTTGGTGTTCGTATCGGTCGTTTTCGGCGGTGGGTTGGCTATCGGCGTGTCTACCTTGCCGGGGGATTGGTATGCTGGCCTGATCAAGCCGTGGTTCAATCCGCCGAACTGGATATTCGGGCCGGTATGGTCCGTGCTTTACATCGCCATTGCTGTGGGAGGTTGGCGCACTTGGCAGCGTGATCGCTCCGGGCTCGCGATGAAAGTGTGGATCGTGCAGATGATTGCCAACTTCGCCTGGTCGCCGGTTTTTTTCGCGGCTCACAGAATTGGTTTGGCATTTGCCGTCATTTTACTGGTTCTGGGGGCGATCGCAGCCTTCATCATCCTGATGTGGCGTCGCGATCGCATGTCTGCACTGCCGTTTGCACCCTATGCCGTTTGGGTAGGCTTTGCATCCATATTGAACGGTGCGATTCTGTTTCTGAACTGAGGGCGGTCAAGTATGAAAAGAACGCTGATTGTGGGGGCATCGGGAGGTATTGGTGGTGCATTGGTGCACAATGTTGAGAGTCGCGGGGAAAGCGTGGTCGCATTGTCGCGCAGCATCGATGGTTTGGAGATTGTGGATGAGAAGAGCGTTGCAGACTGCCTTGACCGACTGGACGGGTGGTTTGACAGGATCGTTGTCGCAACCGGCGCGCTGTCAGGGGCTGGGTACAGGCCGGAGAAGACGCTGAAATCTCTCGATCCCGCGGCGATTGCCGCACAATTCGCTTTGAACGCAACCGGGCCGATGCTGGTGTTGAAGCATGCGCTGCGTCTGTTGCCGCGCGACAGGCGGTCGGTTTTTGCAGTGCTGTCCGCGCGGGTTGGGTCGATCGGCGACAATCGGCTTGGGGGCTGGTATTCCTATCGCGCCTCAAAGGCGGCGCTAAACCAACTGGTTCACACCGCGGCTATAGAAGTGGCGCGCAGCCACAGTCAGGCAATCTGTGTGACTTTGCACCCCGGCACGGTTGCCACCGCCTTTACCAGGGATTACCCCAATCATGTAAGTGTCTCGTCGCAAGAGGCCGCGCAAAACCTGTTGCGCGTGATGGATGGGTTGTCGACGGCAGATACAGGCGGCTTTTTCGATTGGGCCGGCAAACAGGTGGTATGGTGAGCGGGGCACGCGATCATCGAAAGATGCGATAGAACAAACTGCTTGGCAGGATCTGCCCAACGCGGAAAAGCCACGAGAACGGGGCCGGAAAGCTTGTCGAAAAACGTCCGCTTTGCATCGCTGCCAGGACATCGGCGGCGGCCTCTTCCGGAGTCTGGATAAACGGCATCCTGAAATCGTTCTTGTCGGTCAACCGCGTCTTGATGAACCCTGGATTCACCACCTGAACCTTGACACCGGTTCGACGCAGATCGGCATAGATGGTTTCGCCCAGATGCATCAGTGCGGCCTTGCTGGCACCGTAGCCGATGGCTCCGGGCAGCCCGCGAAACCCGGCGAGAGAGCCGATCAGAACGATGTGGCCGCGGTTTTCCTTCGCAAATCGCGGAACCACATGCCCGAGCAGGCGCACCGCTCCAAGGAAGTTGACCTCGCACATTGCCTCAACGGCGGTCGCGTCCCAATTCTGCGCCTTCATCGGTGTATATTGCCCCGCAGAGTAGATCACACCGTCCACCGCGCCCGCCAGGTTCATCGCTCGCGCGATTGTCGCCGGATCGGTCACGTCCATTTCAAGCGCTGTTGCGTCGCGCAGAGTGCTGGCCAGCGAGGTCAGCCGCTCACCACTCCGCGCCGACAGGATCAGTCGGGCCCCCGCGGTATCCAGCGCCTGTGCAAGGGCGCGGCCCAGACCTTCGCTAGCGCCGACGATCCAGTATGTCTTACCTTCCAGATTCATGCGTGCGCCAGTTCGACCTGCACCACATCGGTCCGTCCGGTGGCAAAGGTGGCAGTGCAAATATCGAGGTAGTAGCGCCAGGAGCGAAGGAAGGCATCGCCATGGCCGAGCTTGCGAATACTGGTGTCTTGTGCCTGCATCCGTTCGGACCAGGCCATGCAGGTGCGGGCGTAATCCTGGCCAAACGAGAAACTGTCACGCAATATCAGACCGGCCTTGCGCGCCTGATCCGCTATTATCGCATCCGATAATAACAGACCGCCGGGAAAGATATGCTGGCGGATAAAATCCGAATTGTATCGGTAGAGATCGAAATTCGCGTTTTGGACGGTGATTGCCTGAACCACCGCCCGGCCACCCTCTGCCAGCCGATTTTTCAGCGTAGCGAAATAAGTCGGCCAATAGCGTTGGCCGACGGCCTCGATCATCTCGATCGAAACGATATTGTCGAATTTTCCGTCGCAATCGCGGTAATCCTGCAGCCGAATTTCCCCTCGCCCGTCAAGCCGGGCATCTGCATAGCCCTTCTGGCTGGGCGAAACAGTCAACCCGGTTACATGGCGGCCCTCATCGGCGGCGCGTTCGGCAAAACCGCCCCAGCCGCAGCCGATTTCAAGCACTCGTTCACCCTGACTCAACTTGCCAAGGATGCGGTCGTATTTGCGGTTCTGTCCGCGCAGAAGGTCGGTGTCGTCCGGCAGGAACAACGCCGAGGAATAGGTCATGCCTGGGTCCAGCCATAGCTGGTAGAATTCATTGCCCACATCGTAGTGAGCGCGAATGTTTCGCGACGACCCCCCGCGCGAATTGGTGCGTAGGACACGATCGATCAGCCGCATCTTTAATCCGTTCCAGAAATTGCCATCAGCATACGTGTTCAGCCGGTCGAGGTTTTGTAGTGCCACCGTGCTGAGATCGACGATCGAGGGCGTGTCCCATAGCCCTGCGACGTAGGATTCGCCAAGGCCTACACTGCCACGTGTGGCAATGGAGGTGACCACAGACCAGTCGTGCAAATGTAGTTCCGCCTGTACTCCGCCGCTTCCGAAATCATGGATCTCGCCCTCGGGTGTGCGTAGCCGCAGGCTGTCGGTGTGGATGCCTTGGCAACTGTCCAGAAAGTCGCGTTTCATTTGTTTGCTCAGGAACAGCATCAGCTTACCTCTTGATTTGGCGGTACGGGGCGGGCACGAAAGCGCGCGCCTTTCCGTTTCAGGCGCAACGCCTGCCAGTAGATCAATGCTATGGTGCGCAGGGCCCCTGCCGGGCGGCGCAGCAGGGCGCCCAAGATCGCGGTGTTGGTCAGTGGCGCGCGTGGTCCGGTCAACGTGGCGACCAGTCCGGTGTTGCCATTGCGGAAATCAATGCGGATGGAGACCTTCTCGGGGCGTATGTCGAACTGGAACGCATAATCGCCGGCGATCTCTTGAAAGGGCGAGACATGCATCAGCTTTTCAACTTTGATCCGATCACGCGGGCCAAGCGGCGCAAGGTCGGGGTTGGCGCAGAAATAACTGTGCCTGTCGCCATATGTGTTGGTCACCTCGGCAATCGCAGCGCACAGCTTCCCGTCCTTCATGGCAAGCCAGAAGCTGACCGGATTAAAGACATAGCCCAGAAAGCATGGCTGCGTCAGCAACAAGATATCGGCGTCGCTTAACCCGCGTCCGGCAAAAATTGTGCGCGCCCAGCTTGCGCCCTTACCAGCCTTGGGTCTGCCGCCATGATTGCGGTCATGCACGGAGGCCAGATTGAATCGATTGCGCGAAAACAGGGCAGGGCCGTCGTCGGACTCGGGGGCGATCAGAACATAGTCCACGCCATAGCGAAACGCATGGTCTGGCCCGCCGCGTCGGCTGTGGCTGGTCGTCGCCGGGATATGTTCTGGAAACCGTCTCATGCGATTTGTCGGTCGATCTGGCGGGCGATGCGCACGGCGCTGGCAAACCCGTCTTCGTGAAATCCGTGGCGGGTGTAGGCCCCGGCGAACCAGGTGTTGTTCGCGCCTTGAAGGTCACGCAGGGCACTTTGCGCCTTTATCGCGGCGCGGTCGAATACAGGGTGGCGAAAAACGGTGCTGTCATAGGTCTTGTCCGCAGCTACCTCGCGCACCGGGTTCAGAGTCACGAATAGCGGGTCGTTTTCCGGGATGTTCTGCAATCGGTTCATCCAATAGGTCACGCCCATCGAGGGCGCCTCTTGCGAAGTGTCCCCGTTGTAGACCCAGCTTGACCAGCACGCCCGGCGACGGGGCATCAGGGCCGGATCGCAATGCAGCACTGCCGTATTGTCCTGATACCGGATTGCCGAAAGTGCCGCGGTTTCCTGTTGGGTGGGCTGCGCCAGCATGCGCAGCACCTGATCGGAATGGCAGGCAAAGACAACATGATCGAACGTTTCTGCCGGTTGTCCTTCAACGTGTACCACGCTTTGAACGCCATTGCGCGTGACCGAAGCTACCGGTGTCGCTTTACGGATTGCTACGCCGTTTCCGCGCAGTCGGTGTTCCAGCCGGCGCACATATTCTATGCTGCCGCCATCGACAGTCCACCATTGATGTTGGCCCCCGGCGCTCAGCAGCGCATGATTGCGAAAAAACTGCACCAGTGTGCGGGCTGGGAAACCGGCAATCTCTGTTGGGGGAGTTGACCAGATCGCACCGCAAATCGGCAACAGGTAATAGCGCTGGAACCACGCACCCAGGCCCAGCTTCTCGACCAGATCGCCGATCGTCATGGTGTCGTCGGTCGCCACCGCTTCGGCCCGTGCGTTGAACGATGTGATGTCGCGAACCATGCGCAGGAAACCGGGCCGCGTCAGATTGCGAGTTTGACCGAGCAGACCGCGCAGACTGCGCAAGGCGTATTCGACGCGACCATTGTCGATGCTGGCGCCAAAGCTCATGTCGCTCGGCTTTACCGGCACGTCGAGATCCATGAACATTCGCGTCAAATGTGGATAATTGGCATAGTTGAACACGATAAACCCGGTATCGACGGGTTGGTCGCCATTGTGTCCGGCCACGACAGTGCGCGCGTGTCCACCAAGTCTCGGCTCGGCCTCGAAGAGAGTGACGGCGTGGTGCGACGCCAGCAGGTATGCCGCCGCGAGACCGGAAATGCCACCACCGACAACGGCAATACGTTGTGGGCAGATGGATTGAGCATCAAATGACATGGGCGCTCCTTTTTTAATCTGAATCATTACGGCGCGGGAAAACGTTCAGATCAAAATTGATCCGGCTTTTCCGCCGCAGCGTAGTCAGTCTATGATTAAAAACGCATCACTCACGCTGCCACGGAGCCGACCGCTTTGCGCTCATTTGCAGGGTTTACAGGCTGATCCAGACAGGGAGCAAACTTGCGTGCCGCAATCAACAGAGCCGATTTTCTCTGATCAGACCGTGCTGATGTTGGCCGTGCGCGATCGGCGTGACCGCGCTGCGTTCGGGCTTCTGTACGACCATTTTGCGCCGCGTTTGAAAGGGTTCGTTATGCGGTCCGGCCTTGGCAACAGTGCTGCCGAGGATGTTGTACAAGAGGTTATGCTGACCGTCTGGCGCAAAGCAGACACGTTCGACCCTCATCGTGCACAGGTGTCTGCCTGGATATTCCAGATCGCCCGCAATCGCCGCATCGATCTGGCACGAAAAGAAAACCGCCCACTACCCGAAGAAATCAAGATGGTCGATGAAATCGAAGACGATGCCAGCCAGATTTTGGCGATGGAGCAGGAAGCTGGACAGCTGAAGCTTGCGCTGGACCGGCTTAAACCCGATCAACGTGACCTCATTGAAAAGGCCTATTTGGGTGAATTTACCCACAAGGAAATCAGTAACCAGACCGGTCTTGCACTCGGGACCGTGAAGTCCCGTATAAGGCTTGGTCTGGAGCGATTGCGCCATGAGCTAAAAGGAATGCGATAGATGTCGCAGATCAATCACCATATCCCCGAAGCCATGTTGGTGGCCTATGCCGCAGGATCTTTGCCGCAGTCGTTTGCTCTGGTTGTCGCGGCACATGTCTCGCTATGCGACGAATGCCGTGCCGGGTTGGGGGCGCATGAGGCCGTCGGCGGGGCTTTGCTTGAAGGGGAAACGTTGCAGATGGTGTCCGGCTCAACGAAAGAGGCGGTCTTTGACCAACTTGACGATGTGCCATTGCCTGAGACCGATCCCACCTTCGAGCGCTCGGGCGTGTTTCCCGGTCCGGTTATGGAGGTACTGAAAGGCAAGCTGCCGCGCTGGAAGTCTGTCGGCGGCGGCGTGCGCCAGACCCTTCTGCATGCAGACAATGAAGGCAGCGCCCGGTTGCTGTACATTCCGCCCGGTAAGGCCGTTCCGGATCATGGCCACAACGGGATCGAACTGACCTTGGTATTGCAGGGCGCGTTCAGTGACGAGATTGGCAGGTTTGGCGTTGGTGACCTGGAGGTTGCCGATGACACGCTCGAGCACACGCCTGTCGCGGAGCCCGGCGCGCCCTGCATATGTTTGGCTGCAACCGATGCGCCGCTTCGCTTCAACAGCCTGATCCCGCGCCTGTTGCAACCTCTGATGCGCATCTGAAAGCCAAGTTCAACACGCGTCGTCGTGCCCGACTCCAAGAGGAGCTCGGGCATCTAGTGGTATCGCGAATATTTTCGTCTATCCATTTGTTTTAAATAACAAAAAAATGTGATCTTGTGATCCCTTTCTGCGACAGTGAGCAGTTCACGCAAGCCTTTGAACTTACGCCACAACCCGCTGCGTACCTCGCATGGTCTCGAACTTGGGAAGTGCTTGGCTGTCGTAGAAGTCTGAAATTCATCTGGCGAAGTTTGATCTCTGTAAAAAAGGACCGGCTCAAATGAGCCGGCCAGTCTAACAGGAAGATAGGAGATGTTGTGTCTCCGTGTTTAACCTTACCACGATACGGCCATGCTACGTGCAGCCTGAACAGGCAAATGTCGCGCCTGTGATATTCCAACATCATCGGTTACCTAAGTTCGACCGTTTAATTGGGATGCGGCATGCGGGCTTCATAGAGGCTAGCGGCTACACATACCGAGCCAAGAGGTCGGACAAATGACCGCAACCTGAGACGATCGATATCAGCACCCTCACGTAAACGGAGCTAATGGAATGGAATCCATTGCTCTCGAACACCCACTGTCAGAAATCAAATCGGGAGAAGGAGATATTCTGTTTGAATCTGACGTGAGGACCGGCAGTCACCAATTTGGCCGACATTGAGGCACGACGCTCTTACGAATGAAGGCATTTTCCAACTGCGTTCGGTGATCGTTGTGGTAATTCAATGCTATGAGCATCGTATTGGTTACAACTATTATCGCATCTCTTTTCCTCGTGATCGGGGCTGCGGAGCCGTTGGCGGCCAGACTGAAGCTCCCCTATAGCGTTATCCTCGCTATTCTCGGCGTCTGTATCGGTGCCAGTGCGATCTTCTTTCTTCAAACAGAACTGACAGATGCGCTGAATTCCGTGGCGGAGGCAATCCTCGGACTTCCGATTCGTTCGAATGTCTTCCTCTACGTCTTTCTGCCGACACTTCTGTTTCAGGCGACCCTAGGCATGAACCTGCGCCGGATGCTGGACGACTGGGTGCCGATCCTGATGATGGCGGTTGTCGCAGTGGTCGTGGCGACTGTTAGCATCGGCTATGCCCTCTCCTGGGCAAGTACGTTGCCATTGGCTGCCTGCCTGCTGATCGGCTCTATCGTGTCTACCACCGATCCTTCGGCGGTGGTTTCGATTTTCAGGTCGATCTCGGCCCCGCGTCGGCTTGCCCGGATCATCGAAGGTGAGAGCCTTCTGAACGACGCTGCGGCTATTGCGCTCTTTGGTCTGTTCATGGGCTTCGTGATGCTGGGCACGCCCGATCCGAGCCTCACCGATGCGCTCGCCCGTTTTCCGCTCCTGATCGCGGGAGGGGCGTTCACGGGCTGGATGATCGCACAGATTTCAGTTCGGATCATGGCGTTGTTCAGCAATCATGAACTGGCGGTTATCTCTATCTCGGTCGCGCTCCCATATCTCGCCTATGTCGTGGCCGAACAAAGCGTTGGCGCCTCCGGCGTGATTGCCGTGGTCGCTGCCGGTTTGACACTAAATCTTGCCGGGCCCGGACGTTTGCCGCCCCAGGCGTGGACCAACCTGCGGGATCTGTGGGATGTTCTTGCCCATTGGGCGGGGGCGCTGATCTTTATTCTCGCCGCACTCCTGATCCCTCGGATGCTGGAAGAGGTACGCGTCGATGATTTTGTTCTTGTCGGCGTAGTTATCCTCGCGGCCATCGCGGCACGGGCGGTCATCCTGTTCGGTCTTTTGCCGCTCTTGTCTCTCCTTCGGCTCTCTCCCTCGGTCGACAGACCATATCGGGTTGCGATCCTCTGGGGCGGGCTGAGAGGGGCGGTGACACTCGCCCTGGCGCTTGCGGTAACCGAAAGTTTTCGGGTTCCCGACGGAATTCAACGGGTGGTCGGTATCCTTGCTACGGGCTTTACGCTTTTCACGCTGATTGTGCAGGGTACGACGTTGCGTTGGATGATCGGCCGCCTCGGGCTGGATCGGCTGTCGCCGATAGATGAGGCTCTGTCGCGTCAGGTCGTCGCCGTGGCGCTTCAGACTGTGCGCGAGGATGTGGCGCACACCACTGAGAATTACGATTTGAGCCGGGATATAGTGCGCTCCGAAGCGAAACGCTTTGGGGAAAGGCTGGACGACGCCGTGAAAAAGGCGGAAGCCAGCACCGATATCCTCGACCGGGACCGGGTGACGCTTGGTCTGATAGCGCTGGCCGGTCACGAGCGCGATACAATTCTCGCCAAGGTTCGCGAGCGAACGATCTCGGCGAAAATGGCGGAACAGGTTTTATCGGATGCCGACCGCCTGATCGAAGGTGCACGTTCCGGAGGACGCAGCGGCTATAATCGCGCCGCGAGACGTAGCGTTGCCTATGGGCGGGGATTTCGGGCGGCAGGTTTTTTGCAAAACAGATTTCATCTGTCGGGCCCGCTTGCCACAATGACAGCGGACCGGTTCGAGCTTCTGCTTTCACAGCGTCTTGTTTTGCGGGACTTGGGAGCCTTCATCGATGGCCGCATCCGTCGTATTCATGGGCGGCGGCTGTCCGATCTGCTCCATGAACTCTTATCACGCCGGATTGACGCGGTTGAAACCGCGCTCGAAGGTCTCCGCCTGCAATACCCCGGTTATGCCGAAGAACTCGAACGGCGCTTCATCCGCCGGACCGCGCTGCGACTTGAAGAACGTGAATACGTCGCCATGCGAGAGGATGGCCTGATCGGGGCAGAAGTCTACACCAAACTCATGGAGCGCCTTGCCTCGCACCGCGCCGCAGCGGAAGAACGTCCACATCTCGACATTGCCTTGCAGCGCATTGAACTGGTTCGGCAGTTCCCTCTCTTCGCAAACCTGGACGATAAGAGCCTGAAGCGGCTGAGTCATGCATTCAGGACACGCTATGCAAATGCCGGAGAACTCATCGTCGGCAAAGACACCGTCGGAAAGAGTGTGTTCTTTATTGCATCTGGAGCCGTCGAACTGGAAACTGCAGGCCAGACTTGGCGATTGGGGCGGGGGGAGATGTTTGGCCAGATGGCGATCCTCATGAAAAAGACGCCTCGGACCGAGGTTCGTTCCATTGCGCCCTCGACGCTTCTGGTGCTTGATGAAGCGCGTTTCGTTCGTCTCCTCAAGCGCAGCGAGGTGCTTCAGGACGCCGTTCGCACAAGCGCGGAGAAGCGTGGCATTGATGCAACCAAGCTATTGACTACAGGCACGCATAAGTCCCGATAATCACTTTTTACCGATGCAAAGTATGAAGTATAACGAGATATTTCTACGCGATTCAGCGAACCGAAAGAACGATATCGACAGAAATTATAAGCAATATGAGATTCGTGTAGCGGCTGAGTACTGGAAGCCACGGTCGCTCCTTGTATTTTGCACAAATCCGCAAGGTAACCAGGAAATGGAACGCGAGCAAAAACCCAGTCAGACTGACATATGAACGATGATTCAGCATACCCTGTGTTTCGGAAACTAAAAATGCAATAGCGACCAAGCCAGGTATGGAAAGCGCTTGGAGTACCTTATCAACTGCAATGACAGCTGGCGGTTCTCGCCGTGCAAGAGAGCGATCACCCGGGAAAAACAGATTTAGCACTGCATAGGTGGCCACGACGATTGCACCACAAATCTCATATACTTGCTGACGGTAGTCCAGAATGAGAATTAAGCCAGAAATTGCTGCCATTGTCACAAGCAGAAACAGAGCCGAGTAAATGGCAGACCGGATTATTATCAGGGCATGGATTTTTCCCACAACAATCTTTGAAGTATCTTTTGAAACGAAAAGCATAAAAAAAGGATCAAGAATACAGAATAGGACCACGAACGAACGGATATAGCTACTCCAGTCCATGCCTCACATCCTCTGGGGGGGGTATTCGACGTGTTTAGTCATCGAAGGCTACGAATTCCAGTACCTAGGCGGCGGCCTATTCGGGATCATATACTTGAAAATCAGCGGTTACGATGCTTCGGTGTGAACTGACCTGCCCCCCGAGGCTCCCTCATTCATAACGAGAGTCTGCGGGTCTGGTTTTCATAGTCTTCGGTTTCGTTTTGGGCAAGCGCGCCGGGCGCGGAGCCCTCAAATTGCTCAAGCGTCCGGCGCG
>NZ_JAHKSQ010000018.1:0-15966 GCF_018862045.1 Roseovarius sp. PS-C2 | reverse complement strand
ATTCGGCCCGAAAGCTCTCGGGAGTTTCTGCAAGCATCTGCACAAAGCCCTGTAAATAAGTCATATTTTTCAGGCGTTTTTGGCGACCCCGGCAGGATTCGAACCTGCAACCTGCCCCTTAGGAGGGGGCTGCTCTATCCAGTTGAGCCACGGGGCCGCTGCGCCCCGTTTAGCGCGGTGCGCGGGGTTTGTCATCGGTGGATTTCGTCGCGCTTGATCCTGTCCGAGTGTTCGCGGTAACAGTTGGAAAACCCTTTCAGGACAACAGCCCGTGACCAGACCCGACCAACGCCCCCTGACCCTGCGCGATGTTTCCGAGGCGTCGGGAGTATCCGAAATGACCGTCAGCCGCGTGTTGCGCAATCGTGGGGATGTCTCCGAGGCGACGCGCCAGCGGGTTCTGGAGGCCGCCAAGCGCCTTGGCTATGTGCCCAACAAGATCGCGGGCGCATTGGCCAGCCAGAGGGTCAATCTGGTGGCGGTCATCATTCCGTCGATGTCGAACATGGTGTTTCCCGAGGTGATGACGGGCATCACACAGGTTCTGGAAACCACCGATTTGCAGCCCGTTGTGGGGCTGTCGGATTACCTGCCCGAGAAAGAGGAAAAGGTTCTTTACGAGATGCTGTCCTGGCGACCCTCCGGGGTGATCATCGCCGGGCTGGAACATTCGGATGCCAGCCGCGCGATGCTGCGGGCTTCGGGGATTCCCGTGGTGGAAATCATGGATGTGGACGGCACGCCGGTGGATTCGGTGGTCGGCATCTCGCACCGCCGGGCCGGTCAGCAGATGGCGCAGGCGATCCTGAAAGCGGGCTACAAGCGCATCGGGTTTCTGGGCACCAAGATGCCGCTGGACCACCGGGCGCGGAAGCGGTTCGAGGGGTTCACAGAGGCCTTGGCCAAGGCGGGGATCGAAGTGGCCGATCAGGAGTTTTACTCCGGGGGGTCCGCGCTGGTGAAGGGGCGCGAGATGACCGAGACCATTCTCAAGCGCAGCCCCGATTTGGATTTCATCTATTATTCCAATGACAAGATCGGCGCTGGCGGGCTGATGTACCTGATGGAACAGGGCATCGACATTCCCAACCAGATCGGTCTGGCCGGGTTCAACGGTCTGGACCTGCTCAAGGGATTGCCGCGCGAACTGGCCACGATGGATGCCTGCAGGCTCGAGATCGGACGCCGGGCCGCCGAGATCATCGCGGCCCGTGTCGAACACCCGGAAACCGCCGAGCCGGTTCGCGTGGAACTGGAGCCGACGATCACTTATGGCGACACGCTGCGCCGGGGCTGACACCTGTTAATCTTTTCGGAAACCGCCCGACCTTACTGACCGAAACACCGTTACGCGCTGGGTTCCAAGAGTTTCCCGCAAAGAAAAACCCCGTCCAGATGAACGGGGTTTTCCGATAGGGTATCCAAGGTCCGTGACGCTTAGCCGATCTTCTTGCCCTTGATCGGGGCCCAGATGCGCTTGTTCGTGAGATACAGCAGCACTGTCAGCACCGTCAGGAAGATCACGCCGGTCAGGCCGGCCTGTTTGCGGGCCATCATCTTGGGTTCGGCGGCCCACATCAGGAAGGCGGACACATCTTCGGCCTCGTGATGCAGGTCGTTGGAGTGACCATCGGCATATTCCACGTCCTCACCGTAAAGCGGCGGCGCCATAGCGATCCAACCGCCGGGGAAGGCCGTGTTTTCGTAGAAGGTCGTGCCAGCTTCAAACTTGTCCTTGCCGGTATAGCCGGTCAGGATCGACACGATGTATTCCGGGCCACCCATGCCCTTGAACAGCTGCGCCATGCCGGTGCCGTAGGGGCCGTGGAACCCGGCGCGTTTTTTCGCCATCAGGCTGAGGTCGGGCGCGTTGGGATCGTTGCCTTCGGGGAAATGATCCGTCGGCTTGGCCGGGCGGTAATCGTCCAGTTCGGGGTCGAACACCTCGTACTGGGCCGCGTAGGCGCGGACCTGATCCGCGGGCAGTTGCGGGCCACCTTCGTCGGCCAGCGTGCGCATCGGCACGTATGTCATGCCGTGGCACGACGCGCAGACCTCGGTATAGACCTGCAAACCGCGTTGCAGCTGGTTCTGGTCGAATTTGCCGAACGGGCCTTCGAAGGAGAAGTCCACGTCATGCACGTGGCCCCCTTCGGCGGCCAGTGCGCCCCCGGCCGAAAGGGTCAGGGCGGCAACTGCGGAAATCGCGAGTTTCTTGAACATTATCCCGTGTCCTTTCTTATTCGGCAGGGGTTGCAGCGGATTGCCCCGCCTCACCGGATGCCTTGGGGTAGTGCGACGCAAAGTCGTCCTCGATGGTTTCGGGCTGCGGTTGCGGTTTCTCGATCACGCCCAGCAGGGGCAGGATGACCAGGAAATACCCGAACCAGTAGGCCGCACCGATCAGCGAGATGATCGAATAGGGCGGCTCGGCGGGCATGGCCCCGGCCCACATCAGGACGATGAAGTCGATGACCAGCAGCGCGAACCACCATTTGAACATCGGGCGGTAACGGCCCGAGCGCACGCTGGAGGTATCCAGCCACGGAACCAGCGCCATGACGGCAATGGCACCGAACATCGCCAACACGCCGAAGAACTTGGCGTCGATGATGCCGCCGGTGATCCAGCTTGCGAACATCACGACCCAGACATCCGACGTGAAGGCGCGCAGGATCGCGTAGAACGGCAGGAAGTACCATTCAGGCACGATATGCGCCGGAGTCACCAGCGGATTGGCCTCGATGTAGTTGTCGGGGTGGCCCAGGTAGTTGGGCATGAAGCCGACGATGGCGAAGAACACCACCATGATCAGGGCCAGCGCGAACAGGTCCTTGATCACGAAATATGGCCAGAACGGAACGGTGTCCTTCTCGGCCTCGGCCTTGGAGCCGCGGCGCACTTCGACACCGGTGGGGTTGTTGTTGCCGGTGCTGTGGAAGGCCCAGATATGCACCGCGACCAGCGCGGCGATCACGAAGGGCAGCAGGTAATGCAGCGAGAAGAACCGGTTCAGCGTGGCGTTGTCCACCGCCGGTCCGCCCAGCAACCATGTCTGGATCGGTTCGCCGATGAAGGGAATCGCGCCGAAGAGGCCGGTGATCACCGTGGCGCCCCAGAACGACATCTGTCCCCACGGCAGAACGTAGCCCATGAAGGCCGTGCCCATCATGCACAGGTAGATCAGCATGCCGATGATCCACGTGATTTCGCGCGGGGCCTTGTAGGAGCCGTAGTAGAGACCGCGGAAGATGTGGATGTAGACGGCAAAGAAGAACAGCGACGCGCCGTTCATGTGCAAGTAGCGGATCATGTGACCGCCGTTCACGTTGCGCATGATGTGTTCGATGGACGCAAAGGCCAGATCGACATGCGGCGTGTAGTGCATCACGAGGATAATGCCGGTGACGATCTGCAACGCCAGGCAGAACGTCAGAACGATGCCCCAGATCCACATCCAGTTCAGGTTCTTGGGCGTGGGGATCATCAGGGTGTCATAAAGCAGACCGACAATGGGAAGGCGCGAATGCAGCCATTTCTCGGCGCCGGTCTTGGGTTCGTAATGATCGTGCGGAATTCCGGACATGAGCGCGTTTCCTTATCCCAGTTTGATCGTCGATTCGTCGACGAATTCGGCGACGGGAACCGGCAGGTTTTCCGGAGCCGGACCTTTGCGGATACGGCCCGCCGTATCGTAGTGCGACCCGTGGCACGGGCAGAACCAGCCGCCGACATTGCCTTCGGCGGTGAAATCACCGGCGTTTCCAAGCGGAACGCAGCCCAGGTGCGTGCAAACGCCCATCTGGACCAGCCATTCGCCGTTTTCGTCCAGGGCGCGGTTTTCGTCCGTTGCCGGAACTTCGCCTTCGATGTTTTCGTTGCGCGCGATACCATCGGGGAGGTCGCTGACCTCGACCGAACGGGCGTCCTCGATCTCGATGGCGGTGCGGCGGCGGATGAACACGGGCTTGCCCAGCCATTTCACCGTCAATTGGGTGCCTTCTTCGACGCCCGAGATATCTACACGAATCGAGCTGAGCGCCTGAACGTCAGCCGAAGGGTTCATCTGATTGACAAGAGGCCAGACAGCGGCCCCTGCGGTTACGGCACCGGCGCCGGCTGTGGCGTAGTAGAGGAAATCCCTCCGGGTGCCTTCGTGTTCGTCTGCGTGGGACACGGGGTTACTCCATTTTCAAAGCCGGAACCGGCCTTTTCCACTTGCGGGGCACGGAATCCGCGCCCCCGTATCGCGTCGCTGTTTAGCCGGGCTTGAACTGTCAGTCCAGTACGCAATGACGCCTATCTGAGCGGAGCGCGCAAGTGTCGCGCTTGAGCATCGCGTCAAGCGGGTATACACAGGCCCCAGTAATTTCCCTATACCTGAAAGTGTTCCACGATGAAAAACGTCGTCAAAGCCGCGGCCATCCTGGCCACAACAGCCGTTGCAGCCCCTGCCGCAGCGGAGATGGAACTCAGCCTTTATGTCGGCACGCAAAGTGTGGATGGCAGCACCGGATCGGGCTATCTGCCCGGCGGCGCCCCGATCAGCCGGTCGGTCGACTGGGAAGGCAAACCGTTCGACAGCCCGATCTACTATGGCGGTCGCGCGATGTGGTGGCTGGACAACGATATCGGGTTCGGTATCGAAGGCACACACACCAAGGCCTATGCGTCACAGGCCGATATGGCCGCGATCGGCGTCAGCCGTCTGGAGCTGTCGGACGGCCACAACATCATTACCGCGAACGTGATGAAACGCTGGCCCGGCGTGTTCAAGGCAACGCCCAAGTTCACGCCTTATGTCGGCGCGGGGATCGGTGTGGCCATCCCGCATGTGGACATTCAGGTTCTGGGGTCCGGCGTGCGCACCTTCGGCTATGAAACGACCGGGCCTGCCGTTCGGGCCATCGCGGGTCTGAAATACGACCTCACCGAAAACTGGGCTTTGTTCGGCGAATATCAGGCCGTCTGGTCGGATAACGACATCACCATCGACCCGGCCTTCGGCCAGTTGCCCGGCAAGCTCAACACCGAACTTCTGACTCACGCGGTGAATATCGGGGTCAGCTACAGCTTCTGATGTCGTGAAACGCGACTCGGTGAAACGGCGGGTCGTCTGACCCGCCGTTTTCGTTTTAGTCGGCGGGTTGGGTCGCCTTCATGCTGTCCCGCTGCGAGAACAGCGCGAACCAGTCATCCAGCGCGTCATTGCCCTTGCGCCAGCCGCGCGCATCGTGGCGGAAATCCAGATAGGCCAGCGCACAGCCCACGGCGATCTGCCCCATATCGAGCGGTCCGCGCAGGTGGCTGGTCCAACGGGCGTTGAGTGCCTCCACGGCGCGTTCGATCTTGTCCCATTGCGCATCGACCCATGACTCGAGCACCGCCTCGGCCGGGCGCAGCCGGTGCTCGTACAGCATGAGAATCGCCGCCTCCATGATCCCGTCGGCGGTGGCCTCGAGCGTCAGCGTTTCCCACAGGCGGGACTCGGGATAGAGACCCGATTGCGCGCGGTCGTCGAGAAACCGGCAGATCACCCGGCTGTCATAGAGGGTCGGCCCCTCATCACGGATCAGGGCCGGAATCTTGCCCAGGGGATTGGCGCTGGCCACCTTGGGGGCGGTATCGAACGGGCTGGTGGGGATGGGGGCGATTTCAAGGTCGTCATACTGCCCGGTTTCATGCAGCAGCACATGAACCTTGCGCACGAAGGGGGACGTACCGGACGAGATGAGTTTCATGGCGCGGACTTTCCTGTTGATGACGGGCTCACGCTAGAAGGCCGCACAGGCCCTGTCCAGCATTGTCAGCCTCTATCAGGCCGCTACCAGTTGCTGTCCGCGCGTCCCGGTCACCGTGGCGGAGACGATGTGGCCCTCTTCGCGGTCGCTGTCGAAACTCACCTCGGTGAATTGTTCGGTGCGCCCCATGCGGGGATTTTCCATCAGCACGCTGTGGGTGCGCCCCTGTTGCGCCGCCAGATGACGGGCGATCTGCCGTTCGCCAGCCTCGCGCAGGCGGGCGGCGCGTGCCTTGATGTCGGCGCCGTGCACCTGCGGCATTCGCGCCGCGGGGGTGCCGGGGCGCGGGCTGTAGGGGAAGACATGCAGCCATGTCAGGTCGCACTCTTCCACCAGTTTCAGCGAGTTTTCGAAGGCCGCTTCGGTCTCGGTCGGAAACCCCGCGATGATATCCGCGCCAAAGGTCATCTCGGGGCGCAGGCGGCGGGCGTCCTGGGCGAACCGGATCGCATCGTCGCGCAGATGGCGGCGCTTCATCCGCTTGAGAATCAGATCGTCGCCATGTTGCAGGCTCAGGTGAAGATGCGGCATCAGGCGCGGCTCGGTCGCGATGGCCTGCATCAGGTTTTCGTCCACCTCGATCGAATCGATCGAACTGATCCGCAGGCGCGGCAAATCCGGCACCAGCTTCAGAATGCGCATGACCAGATCGCCAAGACGCGGCTGCGCAGGAAGGTCGGCGCCCCAGCTTGTCAGGTCCACGCCGGTCAGCACCACCTCGTTATAGCCCCGGTCGACCAGACGCTTGATCTGGTCCACCACCACGCCCGCCGGAACGCTGCGCGAATTGCCCCGGCCATAGGGGATGATGCAGAAGGTGCAGCGGTGGTCACATCCGTTTTGCACCTGCACATAGGCGCGGCTGCGGGTGCCGAACCCGTCGATCAGGTGCCCGGCGGTTTCCGTCACGCTCATGATGTCGTCCACCATCGGCGTTTCCGTCTCGCCGATGAAATCGGCCGCAAGACGGCCCCAGGTATCGGGCTGCATCTTTTCGGTATTGCCGATGACCGCATCGACCTCGGGCATGGCGGTGAATTTCTCGGGCTCGGTCTGGGCGGCGCAACCCGTCACGATCAGGCGCGCTTCGGGATTTTCGCGCCGCAACCGGCGAATCTCCTGCCGCGCCTTGCGCACCGCCTCGGCAGTGACGGCGCAGGTGTTCACGACGACCGCGTTCTCGAGACCGGCTTGCTGGCTCAGCTCTTTCATCGCCTCGGTTTCATAGGCGTTCAGGCGGCATCCAAGCGTGGTGAAGCGGGGCGGCTGCGTCATGTCAGCCCCTGCAGGAACTGTGCCGTCAGCACCCCGTCGAAAACGTGCATCGTGGGGCCCGTCATCCACACGCCGTCGTCGCGCCAGTCGATATGCAACGTGCCGCCGTCGAGGTCGATCCGCACCTTGCGCCCGGTCAGGCCCCGGCGCGCAGCCGCCACGGCGGTGGCGCAGCTGGACGACCCCGACGCCAGGGTGACGCCAACCCCCCTCTCCCACACCCGCATGCGCAGGTGATCGGGCGCGATCAGGCTGGCCACCTGAACATTGGTGCGCTCGGGATAGAGCGGATGATGCTCGTAACGCGGGCCGAACTGTTCCAGAGGAACGGCGGTGGCATCCTCGACAAAGAACGTGCAATGCGGGTTGCCCATGCCCGTAGCGGTCGGGCCGCCCTCGACCGGCAATTCCAGCGTGTCCATCTCTTCGGCCAGGGGAATATCGCGCCAGTCCAGTTGCGGGGGGCCCATATTGACCGATGTCAGACCGTCCCCGGCATCGACAGCGCGCAACTCCCCCCGCTCGGTTGTCAGACGCAGCGAATCGCGGCCCGATTCGTCCATGAGAAACCGCGCGATACAGCGGGTGGCGTTCCCGCAGGCCGCGGATGTCGACCCGTCCGCGTTATAAAAGGTCAGATGCGCATCGCCCGGACCGTCGGAAATGACCGCCAGTTGGTCGAATCCGACCCCCAAACGCCGGTCCGCGATGGCAACGGCCAGTTCCGGCGTGACATCGACACGGCGCACACGCCCATCCAGCACGACAAAGTCGTTGCCCAGGCCGTGCATCTTCATAAAGGCCAGATCGGTATCGTTTCGCGCGCTCATAGGCGGGCATATAAACCCGCGCCCGACACGAATCCAGCATCCACGAAAAAAACACGCAATTTCGGGGTTGACCCCCTGCCCCGGTCTTTCTAGATAGGCCGCCTAGTGGGCCGTTAGCTCAGTTGGTAGAGCAACTGACTTTTAATCAGTGGGTCGCAGGTTCGAATCCTGCACGGCTCACCACTGAAATCAATGACTTAGCTGATTTTTTGCCGCCAAGCTGTGTCCCATATTTTGATTTGGGGGACATATGGGGGACAACTACCTCAAGTTCGCGCCCTCTATTCTCAGATTTTGAGTCTAACCTGATAGCCCTCCAAAATCGTTCTCACTCGACCTCCAATGCACCGCTTTCCTCAGGATGCACTTAGCAAGCCTGACAAAGTTGTTCATCATTGCGAATTTTCTTCATATCGCGTTTTCGTTATGTATTGTTAACGATAGCTCGCTCTGAGCTAGCCACCCCCTTGAACAAATCCCCAGAGACTTGGGGGTGGCTCAATAACTGACTGCACCTGCAACTGGCGTGATTTCGATTCAAACCATTGGGCAAGTCAGCGCCGATGTAGGATAATCCAATTTCTGGATTCTGCTGCCAATCGGCCTGCAATACTCTGTTGAACTTCCAATGTGCCAAGCGGATGACGCCCCGAGACTGATAGGTAAAAGCCAAGAGGCAACGGCTGCCCCAAGGCCCAACGCTGAGAGCAAAACCGCCGCCACGACACCTTGTTGAGATTTAGTTGTTGAGTTTCTGACTACCTGTGCAAGCATAGGTTTAGCTCGTAAGGAGTTAGCCACCCCTTGAGTTAGTTCCCCAAAGCTGCCAGGGGGTGGCGTTTACCGCCAATTACTTCTCATTGATTACGAAACGACCGCGCCACGACTAATTGCGGATCAGTGTGCCGCGCCGTTTTAAGAATGCAAGAGACATAAAACCGGCAAGCAGCATCCATGCAGCGGCAGGTACAGGAACCGCGGCAACGCTAACGTTGACTCCCGCAAAGTCGAAATAGGCGAAATCGTTTCTTCCACCAAGAGAGGTCCATGCACTAACATCGCTTACAGGCCCATTCGGGTCGAGCGTACCGTCGCAGAATCCAGAAGCCGCAAATCTCGGATCGACCTGGGAAAGATTTTCCGGTCGGCACAGTACACTCTCGGAGGTATTTGCACTTGCAGTAAGCTGTAGAGACAACAAATCGTCAAACCCATGCGCGCTAAGATCAAAGATTGGATTGGCGCTAGAATACATCGCAGAAGCGTAGGCTGGCCCGCTCGTGAGGCTTGTTGAGGCGTTCATGGGTAGGAAGCTGTGTGTGACCACCTGACCAGCCGCGGTGACGCCCTTTAAGCTTACAATGTCCATCAGAAGCGGGGCAGTGCTGCGAAAGTCGAGTCCTGTCGAGTTATCTGTTCCATACCAGTTAGCAAATACGTTTGTAACGAAGCTCGGAATATTCAGTGACTGTAAACTGAATGTTCGGTTCTTCGCCCTTGTAATGGTGAGGCTATTCGCATTGACTGTGTGACCAGTATCATTTGTGCTTACCCGAGATATATCTGCGATATCACCGGGGCTCAGGTACTCAGCGGTTGTCGCGGTCAGATTGAACCCGGAATTCCATGTTCCCCCCAAGCCGTAATTGTCAGCCTGCTGCAGAAATCCATTGTCAAAGTCTAAGCTAATCGTGTTGCCCAACGCTGATGTTGCAGAGAACATTAACGCGACAAAAATTGCACGGAGTCTCATTTGCAAACCTCTTCAATACAACCAGAACAGTTTCGACTCGGCGTTCCATCCTGTCAATAACGCCGCCGGTGATGCGCTGTAGCTTGCCGATGGCAACCGTGGTTTAGTACTTTTTTGCACCCATCATTGCGCCGTTTTCAGAGCTTTGCGCAACTGGCTACAAGGCTGCCGATTGTTCAGAAATCCATCTGAGCGGAGCTCGCCACGACCAACGGCGGATCAGCCGGAAAGCTGCGGATATCGAACCAGGTAAAGCGCGTTCCATCGGGGTTGCACTTGTTGCCCCAAGTAAGGCCCTGTGCGCCTTGCCGGATCAGTGCGGCCCGGAAGGCGTTGAGGTCGATCAGATACCAGCTTTCAATCGCTGTCTGAGAGGCGTTGGCGTGGCCGTAGAACAGCCAGTCGCCCTTGCCGTTCACTATCTTGGAAAGTTCGGTCTGCGCGCCTGACGGAAGGCGTGAGCGGATGGTGAACTGGTGCGGGTACTGTGTGGCGTATCCCGGCCTGCGCACCCGTGCTGCAATCCGCATGTCGCGGGCATCGAGCATCAGAAGGTCGGTCGCTTGGTGCCAGTCTATCGGATCGGGCGCGGCTTCCAGAAGATAGCCGCCGACGATTTGCTTGATGTGCGGCAAGAACCGGTCAGACCATTGGCGGTTTATGTCGTAGTGGAAGGTCATGCGGTGAAGCACTGCGGGCAAAGAACAGAAAGACGGCCCACGTGGTTGCGGGCCGTCTGAATCGTTGCCTGCCCTATAGGCGTCAGTTTTCACCCCCTTTCGCTTTCTGCTCCAACTTTTCCACGTCATCCATGAGTTCAGCGGCCATCCGCACGCCCATTTCGAGGACGCGTTCAAGGCCCTTCCAATCGAGGCCGGAGGTTTCGTTCTCCTCGGCCACCATTGCGCAGCGCAGCAGAGAGTGCAGGTCAGCAGCCTTGGAGTAGGTGTCGGTGTTGTCAGTATCCAGCATTACGCGTTCCCCCGGTTCTTGCGCTGCGACAGGGTTTGCAGGGCATCGCTGAGGTGGTTCATCATCGCTTCCGCGACTTCGGCCACCGCCACACGGGCATTGTCGTGGCCTTCGCTGTCGAGGTGGTTCACGCCCTCCATCACGCCACACAGCATGATCGAATAATGCTCACAGTCAGACAGCGTGGCGTTTTTGGGCAAGGTCAGGTCTTCCATCGGTTTTTCCTCAATTGTCCGTCCTGTGGGGTTCTGTGTTCAGTCTGCCAGTTCGCCCTTCGGGGCGTTGACGGCATCCAGTGCGATATCGAGCCGATGGGCGCAGCGATGGGCCATTTCAATCACTGTCATCGCATCCTGCGGGTCAGACCGTGCGTGCAGGGAAATTGCGGCACCCAACAGGCTTTTGATCACCATGGCCTCCGTTTGCATTTCCCGCCGGGTCATTTTGATATCGTGTTCGCTCATTCTCTGTTCTCCTGCTTAGTGGATTGGGTATTCGTGGACTGCGCCGTTGACTGCGATGCGTGACACGGTTTCGAGGTTCACAGAGCGCGGCGCAGCGGCTTCTGTGTCCCATACGGGCATGAGGTTTGGGTGACGGGCTGCGCGGGTCTTCACGGCCTTCTGAGCGGCCTCACAGGCGGCATCGCCCTTCACATGGTATTTCAGCTTGGCGGGCTGGATGCGCATCACACGGCGCGTTCCGTCCTTCTTGGTGAAAACGACAGTGGCAAACCGGCCCTCGGCACTGGCGATGAGCGCGCGCTTTTCTTCCAGTTCGGCGGCGGCGCGTTCACGCTGTTCGGCGGCACGGCAGGCTGCGCGCAAGTCGGCAAGGCGCTGGATACCCTCGTGGCCCAGAGTGTCGCGGTTTTCCATGTCCTGAATTTGGGCCTGCAAGTCGGTGACAGAGCGGGCTTCAAGAGCCTCGGGCTGCCGGGGCGCTGCACTGGCGTTTAGCTTTGCCGTGAACCATGCAGAGGTCAGGGCGCGGGACAGAAGGGCCGGAAGCGTTTCGCCGTTGCCCTGAAACCGGCGAACGATCACCCAGGCGGCTTTCATGATTTCTGCGCGGTCGTAGTGCATGGCTCTAACCCTGTTGCTGTTTTGCTTACTGTGTATTAAATATAAGTACAGGGTTAGCTGAATGTCAATACCCTGTATGCAAAATAACATACGAGGTAAGCAGTGACGCCAGCGCAACTAAGAATGGCCCGCAACGCTCTAAGGATCGGCACACGCGAATTAGCAGAAATGGCGGGGGTGTCGTTCACGACGATCAGTCGTTTTGAGACTGAAAAGGGTGGCCTTCAACACGCCAGTGCAGAAGCAATCAGAAAGACCCTAGAAAGCCAAGGCATCCAGTTCCTTGATGACGGGCAGGTTGCTTCAGGGCCGGGGGTGGCGTTGAAGGGCGAGACGGAAGGCTGAAGAAGCGCGCCTTCCGGGCCAAAGCCACAACTATGAATCTAGCGTGCAGAAAATGTACGCAACATATGGGTGTAACTCCCTGATGAATCATCGATTTTTGTGTCGAACATGGCACAGAAGCACAAGAAACGTGCACAACTCCCGACGACAAATTGTTCAAAGCGTCTATGGCGATAGTTTGAGCCGCATTGAGGAATATTGAGCAATATTAGGGGAAAGTTATGCGTGATACGAAATTTGGAGCCGCAGTAGCATTGATGGCATCCATCTCCACCATCAGCACAGCCCAAGCCCAAAACCTGATCATCAACGGCGACTTTGAAAGTGGTAATTTGTCAGGGTGGAACACAAGCATCAACAACGGACAGGCTAATGCCACCACGAGTACCGCTAACTCCGGCTCATATTCGATGGTTATCTATGACAATAGCGGGCCGGGGACAGTTTCACAGGCCGTAAATGTAAGTGCGGGGACCTACACGCTTAGTTTTGCGATTCGTCCTACGGCAGACACATCACCAGCGAATTCCGTCAGTGTGCTCTTCGATGGGCAAACGGTTCTTACCTTCGGCGGTCAGAGCCCGAACGCCTGGAGGACCGAAACCTTTACGGTTACGGTCGCTGACGGAACCAAAACTCTGGAATTCGACGTAGCAACTTGTAGCGGTTGTGGTGCATTCTACTTTGATGATGTCAGTCTCGTCTTCGTGTCTGCAGCGCCTTCTGGCCCCATCATCACGGATGCGCAGATTTTGGCGGAACTCAAGCTTCAGGCGGCACAGCAGGGTGTCATTCTGACGGATGCCCAAAACCGGGCTGTCCTCACACAGCTTCGCCAGCGCATGTCTTCTTCCACCGCTGATCAGGTATCGCGTGCTGCAACAGGAGGCACGAATGCCGCAACGTCTGCTTCCGTCCTGAGCTTCTCCACTTCGAATAGGGGGGTTTCCCGAAACGGTCGTTGGGCGATGTGGTTCGATACCAGTGCGGATCAACTGGAGGCCGACTGGAACCCCGATGTTTCCGGCTTTCAGGCCCGCCAGCAATTCGGCGTTGACTATAGCTTTGACAATGGCTGGGTCGGCGGCATTAGTGCCGGTATCGGAACCTTCGATAACGACTTTGCCAATGGTGGCTCGCTGTCCGGCGATTCTTACTGGATTGCCCCTTATCTCGGGGCAAATGTCGGCGGGTGGCTGATGACCGTTCAGGCCGCCTATACCTACACCGACTATGACAGCTTCAACACCGGGCTTGGAATTGTCGACAGTACCTCCGGGCAGCGTTACAGCGCCTCGGCTTCGCTCTCGCGCGAATTCGCTTTGGGCAGTGGCTACCGCATCACGCCCGAGGCTGCGGTGTCGGTTGGCCAGGAGGATATCTCACGACTGGCGGCCTTGCCTTTCGCAGCAGTGGACGACCCGTATTTTCTCAACGCGCGAATGGGCGGCGAACTGAGCTATGATCTGGCCTCTGGCGGGCGTGTCTACGGACAGGCTTTCGCAGAATATACCGATACGAACGGTGACGGCTCTGCCACTTACCTTTCGACCGGATACGAGGCTGAAGAGTGGTCTGCGACCATCGGTGGCGGCTTTGATATACCGGTAGGCGAACGCGGGCGTCTTGGCCTCGATGGCCGGGTCCGTGGCCTTGGCTCGGACACGCATGTCTACGGTTTGAGCGCAAGCTATTCCGTCAGCTTCTGAAGCAACGCAGCGGGACGGTTTGGATGAAAAGAATAGCCCGCGCCACTGACAGGCGCGGGCGATATGGCGGTAAGCCTTCGTGATCGAAATAGGCGTGGCGCTCCACTCTCAGCACCGTCGCGATTTCCACTATACCAGAAACAGATTGTTGAATCGTTGATCCCGATCAATGGCATGGTTGAGTTGCCATGCGATGCGCATTAGCAAAGGTGGAAAATGCCTCGCCAACTCCAAGGGGTAAGGCGATAGCGAATTTGAGGCATACGGCAACACAGCAGGAACCTGGGCAAATGAACGATTGGGTAGCGTTGCGAACCATCATCTTTTTTATTGTGGCGTTTACCTGTTCAGGCCTGTCCGCCACCGCAGGGCAATGGCTGGAGGGTCGCGTAACCCATGTGCGGGACGTGGACACCATCGAGGTCAGTAACGTGCCTGTCAGGCTCAACGGCGTGGACGGCCCGGAACTGGACGAGCGCGGCGGTCGGGACGGAAAGCGCTGGATGCAGAAGCTTGTCCTGCGCAAGCCGGTCAAATGCTGGCTGAATGGCGACAAGACCTATGACCGTTGGGTCGGGACTTGCTACACCGCGTCGGACGAAGACATTGGTGCACTTGCTATCGGCGCAGGGCTGGCCCGTGATTGTCCTCGGTATTCAGGCGGCAAGTACAAGCAGTATGAAACTCCGGAAAGCCGGAAGCTACCGCTACACCGCTACTGCCGGTGAAATCTCAGCCGGTGCAAACACTGGCTTTGAATTCACTGCATCTTTGCTTTTCGTGACGGGCCAGCCTTTGACGATCCGGCCACCAACCGAAATCGCGACTCTGCCGTCATCGAAGGTTTCTACAACTTCACCCTGAACTTGATAGTACGCACTCTTGAAAATGGTTGCGAACATGCCTGCCTCTCAGGTTTATATGCTTCTTCTTATACCACCTAAAGCAGCACTGTTTTCGAAAAAGCAATAGACTGTTCGCGCAATTGCAACATTTCCAAACGGGGATCAACCTTGCAAAGCCGAGACACATTGACCGCCTACAAAGCCGAGAACGAAAAGCTGATGGAAATCCTGTTGGAATACATCGAGCGCTATGGGTTGACCGACAAGGCCCGCGAGTTCTTTCAGCAGGCCGACAACAGACCTGCCGATTGACGGAACGAGCCTCACAGCCCTAGCCATTGGCAAACGAGATAGACAACCTACCTCAGCGGCATGTGGACCCGAAAGCGCACAAGAATTGCAGGGCGAATCCTTCAAGACGATTGGATCGTTCATCGCGACGGCCTGCCAGTTGGTCGGGTGCGTCTGGATTACAGGGAAAACCCCGGCAGGAATGTGTGGCTTTGGTTCAAGCAAACGGTTCCGGGTACGCATGGCGAAGCCGACACGCTGGATGAGGCTCTAGAGGCCGTTCGGAAGGCTGTTCTTTCGGGGTGACGTATTGCCGGTACGGATTTTGTTGAGTGCGGTAACAAATATGATGAAAAGTCCCGCTCAACATATCCGTTACCATTCTCAACACATAGCGTTAACGAATTGTGGAGTAATGGGGGGAGAACACCTTGTTGCTCAATGCTTGCCAGACATACCCGTTTCAGAGATTCCCAAGCCCCAATCGCGATCAGGGCCTGGAAGTACTTTACCGCACGAAGCGCATTAGCCGCAAAATACGCGCAGCACGGTGGAATTCGGGTCTGTTACTGCTTCAAATGCCGTACCGCTATGAACGAAGTTCAAACGTGTCGGATCGTTGGTGGCAACGCTCTCTTCACTTCCGTAGTGACGTGAGTCTCCGGGAATGCTCAGTGTCATGACGGCTGAAGACGGGCCACCAACCAGGTTTTGATACTGAGAAGCACCACAGGCATCTGCATCAGCCGATGCGTTGGTCGAAGTCGTATCTACACACGCAGTCAGTGATGCCATGGATAGAAATACGGGGATAATCAGTGACGATTTCAATTTTTACGCTCCTATTGGTTAGAATGTCGCCATTGGTAGTGGTGCCCCTGAATCGCCGCAATGGACATGTTCCACTGGAGACATTTGGTCGCGCAATCGCTTTGACCTGCCCCCCGAGGCTCCCTCATTCATAACGAGAGTCTGCGGGTCTGGTTTTCATAGTCTTCGGTTTCGTTTTGGGCAAGCGCGCCGGGCGCGGAGCCCTCAAATTGCTCAAGCGTCCGGCGCG
>NZ_JAHKSQ010000017.1:0-16427 GCF_018862045.1 Roseovarius sp. PS-C2 | reverse complement strand
CTCAGAGGCCGCAAAGAAAAAGAGAAAGGAGACGCCTGCATTGACCACAACATGACCGCTGAGACATAAACAAGGGTGGGTCAGTTCTCGGTGAAAATACCGGGTCACTTCTCAGCAGAAATCAACATCACATCACTGAACATCGGCAACTATTTCCGCCTGTCACCGGACAACCGCCTGATCTTTGGCGGGCGCGCGCGGTTCTCGGCGGTGTCGGATCAGCGCTCGGATGCCACGTCCGGCGAAATCCTGCGCCGCTCTCTGGCCGGGATATTTCCGCATCTGGCCGATGTGGACATCGATTATTGCTGGGGCGGGCTTGTCGGCATGACAAAGGATCGATTCCCGCGCGCGGGCGAAACCGACGGCATGATTTACGGCATGGGCTATTCCGGCCACGGGGCGCAATTGTCGACCCTGATCGGGCAGTCCCTGGCCGACATGGCCATGGGGCGGACGGACAGCAACCCGCTTGCGGGCCTCGACTGGCCCAGCATTCCGCTGCACAACGGCAAGCCCTGGTTCCTTCCGCTTGTCGGGATGTGGTTCGGGCTCAAGGATCGCCTGTCCTGAATAACACGCCCCCCCAAAAGACCCGTTCGCGTCAGCCCAGGCCCTGCGCGGCAAGACCATAAATCACCGGCCCTTCCGTCGACCGGCGGAAGCGGCCCATACGCATTTCAGTCACTGTATCCAGGGCACCCAAACCGGCGGCGGCAAGGAACGCTTTGAAATGCCCGCTTTGCCGGGGCGTGTCCACACGCAGGTAACACCCCTTGCGCCGCTGGATCAGCGAGGCACAGATTTGTATCGCCATGTCGTCATCATCCGCCACCAGCGGCCCGATGACATAGCCCCGGCCAAACGGGCGCATCATCGCATAGCCGCGCACCACACCGTCACGCAGCGCGACGACCCCTTCGGAAAGGTCCAGCAACTTGTTCAGCATGATTTCGCGATCGGCCCCATAGGCCCGCGCATCAAGCGCATTGACCACAGGCATATGCGAGGCTTTCAGCGGGCAGATCTCAAGCCCTGACACCGGATCGGGAAGATGGGCCAGCCGCGCCACGCCTTCGTGCTGCCATATCGTTCCGACCGGCACGAACCCGGCGGCTTCACTCAGCCAATACACCGGTTTCGTGGCCATGATCCGCAGATCGCGGCCTTCGCAATCCTTCAGAATCCGACGCAACAAACGCCGCCCGACCCCTTGGGCCTGCAACCGTGGTATCGTGGCTACCAACCCGAACGCCGCAAAATCCGGCCCGAACGGGTAATACACCGCCGATCCCAGAGGCCGGCCAATTTCGTCCAATGCGATATAGCCCTGCCCCAATGACATGAACAGGTCCAGGTCGCGGGTCTTGTGCCGCCAGAAAACGGAAAGCGTCAGCTCATGCAGCAACGCCCGGTCGTCCGGCGTGATCGGACGGATGGTCGCATTGTAGGAATCCACGCGAATCCGCTCTTCATCCTCCGGTGCAGACCTTGACATGAAAGCGGCATAGCGTCTGGCACTGTCGGTCCCGCTTTCGCACAGGCTCCCCGTTCCTATTCTGACATCATCGTTTTCGGACTGCATGAAACGTATTTCCTGTCTGGGGTTCTTATCCGCAAGAGGGCAATACAGCGCGCCCCGTCCAGCATGCGACGTACTCAATGACTTTTTCTACCGAATACCGGGACCATCCCACATATTATGCTGCGGCCGCCGCCGGACCCTTGGCCCCGCCCCCAGATCGGCGACGGCCTCGATATCTTCGTCCATCCGCGCACAGATCCAGCGCGCGATGTCCTGCGCCATCGGACGCATCGGCCCCGGACGCGTCGACAGCAATTGAACGACACGCCCGGTTTCGATCCAGCCGCCGTCCCAGGCAGGGACAAGCCGCCCGCTTCGCAGACTGCCCGCAACGACACTCAGCCAGCCAAGCGCGATCCCGGACCCGTCCATCGCCGCCTGAACGATCGCCGCATAATCCGAAAACTCGTGCCAAATGCCCCCTGTGCCGGCGGCGGATTTGCCCAGAACCGGCGCCCAGATCGATTTCGGGTGATCCGAAAGATGCAGAAAACGGTGCCCCGTGACGGCGTTTTCGCCAGACATGGCGTCCGGCCCGGCAACGCGGCCATGTGCCGACAGATAATCCGGGCTGCAAACCGGAACGATCACCTCCGGGGCCAGAACGATGGCACCCGGCGCGGGGTCGGCAATGAGCGTCGCGATGTCCACCTCACCCGCCACCTTCTGCCGCGTTCCCGCCACCAAATCAAAACGCAACACCGCCTCGGGGAAACTGTCGGACAGCACGGCCAGACGCGAAACCAGCCAGTTTGTGACAAAGGCATTGGACAGCGAAAGAACGATTTCCGGGCTTTGAATGTCGCTTTGCGCCCGAAGCGCGGCCACCGCTTCGGCAATGCGCGTCAACCCTTCGCTGGCCGCCGCAAACAGAAACTGCCCTGCCTCGGTCAGGCTTGCGCCCCCTGCTCCCCTCACGAACAGCGGTTGCCCGATATCCTGTTCAAGCTGCGCGATGTTGCGGCTGATCGAAGGCTGCGAAATGTTGAAATCCTTCGCCGCGCGGCTAAAGCTGCCATGTCGCGCGGCGGCTTCGAAAACCAGCAGCGATTTGGGCGAAGAAATGAGATGAGACAATTCAGTCATACGCTGAGCGTATAGGGTCTGCCCGATTTTTCAATCTGTAACGGCGCCTTCTTCTCGTGGAGGGTGGTCGGCGCGACAAAAGGATCGGGACCCATGACCACACCGCAGAGCAACGACCCGCTATTGGCACCGTTCACTCTGGGCACGCTGAACCTGCGCAACCGGATCGTCAGCACCAGCCATGCCTCGATGAAGGACGATGGCGGAATGCCCGGTGAACGCTATCAGGCCTATCACGAAGAAAAAGCCCGTGGCGGGCTGGCAATGACGATGATCGGCGGCAGTGCGATGGTGTCGCGCGACTCAAGCTGGGGTGGCGGGCAACTGGACATGAGCGATGATCACATCCTGCCCTATCTCCAAAGCCTGTCGGCCCGCATTCATGCCCAGGGGGCTGCGGTCATGACCCAGATTTCCCACCTTGGACGCCGTGCAAACGCCTTTCACGGCGAATGGCGTCCCACCATCGCCCCGTCCCCCATCCGTGAAACCCGTGGTCGCGGCTTCCCCCGCGAGATGGATCGCGACGACATTGACCGCGTGATCGCCGAATACGCCGATGCCGCCAGGCGCGCACGCGACGGCGGGCTTGATGGGGTCGAAACCCTCTGCGGCGGGCACCTGATCGGGCAATTCATGTCGCCGCTGGCCAACCGGCGAACCGACGAATTCGGCGGTTCGCTGGAAAATCGCGCGCGCTTTGGCCTGATGGTCCACGAAGCCATCCGCGAGGCCGTGGGCGACAGCATCGCCATCGGAATCCGGCTTGTCATCGACGAGGGCACCGAGGGCGGCCTGAACGCCGAAGACGGCATCGCGCTGGCCCGGATGTTCGAACGCGAAGGGCTGGTCGATTTCTTCGACGCCATCTACGGGCGGATGGACAGCGATCTGGTCCTGTCCGAGGACAACATGCCGGGAATGTTTCAGCCCGGTGCGCCCTATCTGGCCTCCGTCGCCCGCTTTCGCGCCGAAACCACTCTGCCGCTGATCCACGCCGGTGGCATCCGGGACACCGCGACAGCCCGCCACGCCATCCGCGAGGGGATCGTGGACCTTGTCGGCATGACCCGCGCGCATCTGGCCGATCCGCATCTGGTGCAACATCTTCTCGACGGAACCGAGGATCGCATCCGCCCCTGTGTCGGTGCCTCGTACTGTCTCTACAAAAAGGCAAACTGCATTCACAACGCCGCCACCGGCAACGAACCCGGCATTCCCCACACCGTCCAGCGAACGGAAACGCCTGGCCGCGTCGTCGTGGTCGGCGGCGGCATCGCCGGGCTCGAAGCGGCCCGGGTCTCGGCGTTGCGGGGGCATGACGTTGTTCTGCTCGAGGCGGGGGCGCAGGCTGGCGGGCAGCTCGGCCTTGCCGCGCGAGGCCCGGAACGGCAGGCCCTGATCGGCATCGTCGACTGGCGTCTTGCGGAACTGGACCGGCTTGGCGTTGACCTCAGGATGAACTGCTATGCCGAGCTTGACGATATCCTGGCCGAAACGCCGGATACGGTTTTCATCGCGACGGGGGGCATTCCCGATCTCGATGAAATCGACGGTGCCGAACTCTGCGTATCCACATGGGATATATTGTCCGGCACAGTCACCCCGGCGGCGCATGTCCTGATCCATGATGGAACGGGCCGCGCTCCTGCCCCGTCCTGCGCCCTTCACGTCAGGCAAACCGGCAGCAAGGTGACTTTCGCGACCATCGACGGGATAATTGCACAGGAAATGCCCTATCAGGACAACTCGGGCTACCGCAAACGCTTTGCCGAACAGGGAATTGGGGTCATGCCCGATCTCGAACTGGTCAGCGTCACAAAGAACGCCGGGGGCATCAGCGCACGGTTTACCCATTGCTTCAGCGGACAGGCGGTAACGCTCCACGCCGATCAGATCGTGGTCGAACGCGGCACCCAACCCCTGAACGAGTTGTATCGCGATCTGACGTCATCCGGGGCATTTTCGGGCAGGGTGTACCGTCTTGGCGATGCCGTCGCATCGCGCGATGTGCATGCAGCAGTCCGCGAGGCCTATGTTACCGCGATATCCGTCTGACCCGTGTGTCATGACATGGAAAGGAGAACCCGCGTTTTCCAGACCCGCGGCCTTCCCATTGCGCCCATGGGCCCCGCGCTAAGGCTTCCGGACGATCTGCGACAAGACCTCAAGGAAGGCATTCGCCGCCGGAGACAGCGACCGCCCGGCCTGACGCACCAGCCCGATGCGACGCCGCGCGCCGAAATCCCTGATGGTCCGCTGCACAAGGCGCTCGGTCGGCAAAACCGGCAGCGTCAGCTCCGGCAGGGCGGTAATCCCCAGCCCTTCGGCAACGAATGCACCCGCCGTCGCCAGATGCGCCACCTCGAAGCGGGGTGAAAGCGGCCTGTCCAGCCGAAGGCAGGCGCTGTCCAGCAACTCGCGCACGGACGTGCCTTTCGCCATGGCGATAAACGGCATCTCGACCAGCTCCGACCAGTCGTATTGCCGCTCCTCCTGCAACGGCCCGTCCGGTGCGCCGATGGCGACGAAGGCGTCGTTCATCAACGGCTGAAACGCCAGCCGCGACCGCGTTGAAACAGTCCCCGCCGTAAACCCGAGTTCCGCACGCCCGGATTCCACCACGTCGATGACGCTTTCTGACAGGGCATCGATGACTTTCACGTCGATGTCAGGATGCCGTGACGTGAACCGGCTCAGGATTTCCGGCAGCAACGCCGCCGTGACCGAGGGCAGGCCCGCAATGGTAAGCTGCCCGTGTCGCGCCGAAAGATGCGCGTCGAACTCGGCGTCGGCATCCCTGACGGCATTGACCATGCGCTCGGCGATCCGCGCGAACACCTTGCCACTGGCCGTCAGACTGACGTTTCGGGTGTCACGGTCGAACAGCCTTGTTTCAAGCTGGGTTTCAAGCCCCGACACCTGCCGCGACAAGGCCGATGGCGACAGTCGCAGTTCTTCAGCCGCAGCCCGGAACGATCCGGTTTCCCGCAGGGTCAGCACCGCCATGTAATCCGCCAAAGACACATTATTGCGTTTCATGCAGCAATTATGCCGAAATTGTCTATTCTTGCAACAAACGGCTTTGATGCATGCTTTGCAAGACCCATTTGGGCCATCCAGTATTCAAGGGAGGATACCATGAAACACACACTCGCCGCGCTTCTTGGCGCAACACTTCTTGCATCGCCCGTGACCGCGCAGGAAACCGACCTGCTCATCGGGTCGACCTCGGCCTCGTCCAGCCACTATGGCTATTTCGTCGCCGTGGGGCAGTTGATCAACAACAATGCCGAGGGGCTCAAGGCATCGGTCGTCGAAACCGGCGCGACGCTGGACAACATCCGCCGCATGGCGCGCGGGCAGGTCGATCTGGGGCTCGTGACCACGAACACCGTGCAACATGCCGTGGCTGGCACCAACGCGTTTGAAGGCAACGCGCAAGACCTGCGCCTGCTATGGGTCTATACCAACGCGCCGCAAAACGTCGTCGTGCGTGCCGATTCAGGTGTCGCAAGCCTTGCCGATCTGGCCGGCAAACGCTTCAACCCCGGCATCAAGGGCGGCTCCACCGAAGCCACAACCGAAGCCGTCTTCAACACGCTCGGCCTGAGTGCCGACTACGTGCGCGGATCGACCACGGATATCGTCGGCGCGGTCAAGGACAATCGCCTGGTGGGCTACGTGAAATCCGGGTCCGGCCAGAAACTTGATGGGTCGACCATGGACATCGCCGTTTCGACCGATATCTCGGTCATCGGGCTGACCCCGGAACAGGCCGACACGCTGCGCGCCGAAATGCCCGACATTTCCGTGGTGGACATCCCGGCAGGCGCCGCCGATGGCATCCCCGCCTACAGCACGTGGGCCTTCGGTGTGGGTGTGGCCGCGCCGTCGTCCATGGACGATGAAACCGCCTATCAGATCGTTTCCGCCATCATGGCCGACGACAGCGCACAGGCCAACGCCATGGCCTCGCTCAAGGGTGCGGACCTTGCCCAAATGACACTGGACTACGGCACCGTGCCCCTGCATCCGGGCGCCGCGCGCTGGTTCGAGGAACAGGGTATGGAAATCCCTGCCAAGCTGAAGGCAGACTGATATGACCCTCGCGAACATCCAGAAGGGGCTTGCCATCATGGTGGGGGCCTTCGTCTTCTACACGGCGGCGACCGGCCCGTTCGAAGGGTTGATCCAGCGCGCGCTTTTCCTTGCGCTCGTGGCCTCTCTGGGGTTCGCACTCTACCCTCTGGGCGCCGGCACACGCTGGCGCCCAATCGGGCTGGCGATTGACCTCGCGCTGTGCACCCTCGTTTTGATTGCCTGCGGTTATGTCGTCTGGAACTATGATGAAATCATGACCTCGCTGCCCTGGGCCACCGCGCTGGACAAGGCGCTGACTGCGGGGCTCGTTCTGGCCGTTCTGGAACTCGGGCGGCGCACCGTGGGCCTGATATTTCCGATCCTCGTTGTGGTCGGCCTCAGCTATGCGCTGTTCGGCGACATGCTGCCCGGCGCGCTGCATCATCGCGGCTTTGACGCCGCATTTGTCACCGAAACCATCTATCTTGGCGATCTGGGCATCTGGGGTATGCTGACCGGCGTCGCCGCCACCGTTATCGCAGCCTTCGTCTTGTTCGGCGCATTGCTGCTCCATTCCGGTGGCGGGCAGGCGTTCATGGATCTGGCCATGCGTCTTGGCGGTCGTCAACCCGGCGGCGCGGCCAAGATCGCGACCATCGCGAGCGGCCTGTTCGGCATGATTTCGGGATCGGCCGTGGCCAATGTCGCCACGACAGGCAATTTCACCATCCCCATGATGATCCGGCTCGGCTATCCCCGCCCCTTCGCAGCGGCGGTCGAGGCGGTGGCGTCCACGGGCGGTCAGATCGCCCCGCCGATCATGGGCGCGGCGGCCTTCGTCATGGCCGAAATCCTTGGAATGCCCTACACCACGATCATCCTTGGCGCGATCATCCCGGCGATCCTGTTCTATGCCTCGGTTTTCATGACCGTGCATTTCGTGGCCCTGCGCCGTGGGCTTGCCGTCGTCCCCGAGGATGAACTGCCCGCCTGGGCCACCATCCTCGCGCCGCGTCGTGTCGCGCCGATCCTGTTTGCGCTTGGCGGCCTTGGCATCGGCATCTGGCTTGGCCGCTCCATCGCCACCGCCGCGTTCTACGGGATCGTCGGCCTTTTGATCGCGTTCGTCGCAACCGAAACCGGCAGGCTGTCCCCACGCCAGATGATCGGCAAGATCGTCGATGGGCTGGAAGACGCGGGCAAGGGCATGGTCATCATCGGTGTCCTGCTGGCCGGCGCACAGGTGCTGGTATCGATGATCAACCTGACGGGGATCGGCGTCACGCTGTCATCGCTGATCGTCTCGATGGCAGGCGACAGCGTGCCGCTGGTCGCCATGATCGTCGGCCTTGTCTGCCTGATCATGGGCATGGGCCTTCCGACGACCGCCGCTTACGTTCTGGTCGCCGCTGTGTTGGCCCCGGCCATGACCGCAGTTGGCGTATCGCCGCTGGCGGCGCACCTGTTCGTCTTCTACTTCGCGACGATTTCCGTCATCACCCCGCCGGTCTGCGTGGCGGTATTCGTCGGCGCGGGAATTGCCAATACCAACTGGCTCCCGGCTGCGGGGCATGCCGTGCGCCTTGGGGCGGTGACATACCTGGTGCCGTTCCTGCTGCTGCTCTATCCCGGAATGCTGATGGAGGGCGGCGCCCTTTCGATAGCCCAGGCGGCCCTGTCCGGCGCGGTCCTCGTTCTTGCGGTGCCCGCCATGCTCACCGGCGCGCCACTCATCGGAAGCCGACCCATCGACACCGCCCTGTTGCTGGTCGTGATCGCGCTTGCGCTCTGGCCGCACCCCATCACCCCCATTCTTGCGCTCGCCCTTTACTTTGGCGCGCGGAAACTGGGCCGGCGGAAAAAGGAATCCCTGGCATGACACCATTCAGAATTGGCTGCGGCGCAGGGTTTCAGGGGGATCGCATCGAACCGGCAGCCGATCTCGCGGACCGGGGTGCGCTGGACGTGCTGGTATTCGAATGCCTGGCTGAGCGCACCATCGCACTGGCGCAAGAGGCCCGGCTGAAAAATCCCGACGCGGGCTATGATCCGTTGCTCGAACGCCGCCTGCGCGCAACCTTGCCCGGCTGCGCCCGGCATGGCACGAAAATCGTCACCAACATGGGCGCGGCCAACCCGCAGGCCGCCGCCGAAAAGGCGCGCGCCATAGTGGCCGAGCTTGGCCTTTCCCTCAAGGTCGCCGCCGTGACCGGCGATGACGTGTCCGACGGGATCGCCGGTTTCACACTTGACGAAACCGGACAAACAGCCGGGGCGCTCGGGGATCGCCTCGTATCCGCGAATGCCTATATCGGCATTTCCGGTATCGTGAACGCGCTTTCACAAGGGGCTGACATCGTCATATGCGGCAGGGCCTCGGACCCGGCGCTGTTTCTTGCGCCGCTGGTGCATCACTTCGGCTGGGCCATGGACGATTACGAAAAGCTGGGGCGCGGTACGCTGATCGGGCACCTCCTTGAATGCTCGGCGCAGATCACGGGAGGCTACTTTGCCGATCCCGGCGTCAAGGACGTGCCGGACCTTGCCCATATCGGATTTCCCTTTGCCGAGGTCACAGCGGACGGCAACGCGATCGTTTCCAAGCTGCCCGACACCGGCGGCATCGTTACGCCCGCAACCTGCACCGAACAGATGCTCTATGAAATCCACGATCCGGCGCGTTACCTGCAACCGGACGTGATCGCGGATTTTTCCCGTGTCACATTCGAGTCCGTCGGCCCGGATCGGGTCGCGGTACGCGGGGCGATGGGGCATCCCCCGTCAGGCATGCTCAAGGTGTCTGTCGCCTATCGCGATGGCTGGCAGGGCGAGGGGCAGATTTCCTATGCGGGCGCCAATGCCCGTGGACGTGCCGAACTGGCCCGTACCATCCTGGATCAGCGTCTGACCGGCCCGGAAATTCACGAACGGCTTGGTCAGCTTATCGGCGGCGATGACGACATCCGCCTGCGCTATACGGCTCGCTGCGCCGACGCCGACACCGCCCGCAAAATTGGGGAAGAGGTCGAAGCCCTCTACCTTTGCGGACCGGCTGCAGGCGGCGGCGTCACCAAATCCGTCCGCGAAATCATCGCGATAGCCTCGACACTGGTCCCTTCGGACAGCGTTGCAATCCGCGCCGACATTTCAGGAGAGCCCCATGAAGTTGCATGACCTCGCCCACGGACGAACCGGAGACAAGGGCGACACCTCGAACATCTCCGTCATCGCCTACCATGCCGGGGATTTCGACCGTTTGCGCCGGGATGTCACCGCCGAACGCGTCGCAGGCTACCTGAACCAACCCGCCAGCGCCGTCACCCGCTATGTCTTGCCGCAACTCTGCGCCATGAATTTCGTCATCAAGGGCGCGCTCAAGGGCGGGGTCACACGGTCCCTGTCCCTGGACGCCCACGGCAAATGCCTGTCATCCATCCTTCTGAACATGCCCCTGCCACCCGACGAGTAATTTCAGATCTCATCGAGCGGCACCTGAGGTGGCGAACGGATGGGCGGTATCTACAAGATCGTAAATCTTGCGGGTTTCATCACAAAACGCCGCAACACGACGCATAAGAGTGCGCAGGTCACCCTGTCTGCGGGCAGAAGCAATTGAACTCGAGGGCTGGAATTAGCTGCGCGGCTTGTCCGTGGTCACGATACGAAGTTCACCGAACCTGTCGATCGGCCTGGCCAGGAAAAGCTTTTCAGCCCTGGCGTTTCGCTGTGGCTGAACACGCACAGCGCCGCAGGCCAACTGGCAATCCCCTTGGGGGTCATCTCCCCATCAGTTCACCGAGAATCCACTCTTCGAAACTTCTGGCGGCTTCACCGGGCTGGTTGACAGACAGGTAATACCCTTCCTTGCCTGCAATCCACGCGTCATGCGCCCGCACAAGCCGCCCCGTCTCGAGGGCATGACGCGCCAGCAGTTCACTCGCCAGGGCTATGCCGTTGCCGTGAACCGCCAATTGCAGCGCCATGCCGTAACTGTCCGCAAAAAGCGTGGGTTCCAGCCCGTCAACGCCTGCCTCCCGGCCCCAGCTTTTCCATCCCTCCGACGTTCCCACCGTCTCGATCAGCGCGGCCTCTGAAAGCGGCGCCTCCAACTCTGGCGATCTGAGCGCGATCAGACGGTTCGGCGTCAGTTCACGGGCTCCTTGTCCAACCTGTTTCTCCGACCCGAACCGGATATCCACGTCGGCCATTGCACTGTGAAAGTCATCGGGCCAGATCGCGCTGAGAATGCGCAGGCGCAGCCCCGGATGCCGGTTCGTGAAATCCGCAAGACGCGGGGCGACGACCCATTGCGCCATGCTGACCGACATTGCGACGGTCAACACCTTGTCGGGAGACCCCAGATCGAAAGTTTCGGTTGCAATGGCCAACCGCTCCAATGCCGCACCTACTTGCGGCAGCAGTCGGCGCCCATCGTCGGTCAGCGCCAATCCCCGTGGTTTGCGATTGAACAGGACGACGCCAAGCCGCGTTTCCAGTGCCTTGACCTGTTGGCTGACCGCAGATTGCGTCAGCCCGATTTCCGCCGCCGCCGCAGTAAAGCTCAGATGCCGCGCGGCGGCTTCAAATGCGCGAAACCAGGTGAGTGGAGGGAGGGATCGTGCCATGATAAATCCAGATATTAGTGTTACTAATGTCTAAGCCTGATTTTCTTTCGTTTGTCAAAATCCCTGCCCCGTCCGAAAACGATCACGCGACGAACAGGAGACCCTTCATGCAGCCGGAAATCCGCAAAATTGTCACCTATGACGAACAGGTCCTCATCGAGGGCTTTCGCCCCACCAAAGAACCGTGGCGCATGTTCGCCGTAGCGGCCGTTGTCCGAAATCCCTGGGCCGGTCGATATGTCGAAGATCTGAAACCCGAAATTCACGCCTGCGGCCCCGTGCTTGGCGAGATGCTGACCGAACGGATGATCGCACTGGCCGGTGGCGGCGACAGGATCGAAGCCTATGGCAAGGCGGCGGTCGTCGACCTCGACGGCGAAGTCGAACATGCCTCGGGCCTGATCCACACGCTGCGCTTTGGCAATCATTACCGGCAGGCCGTCGCGGCAAAATCCTATCTCGCCTTCACCAACACCCGCGGCGGGGCCAACGCCCCGATCATGCTGCCCCTGATGGACAAGAACGATGCCGGGCGCAGGTCGCATTACCTGACGATCCAGTTCGCCATTCCCGACGCTCCACGCGCCGACGAAATCGTCGTCGTACTGGGCGCTGCGATGAATGGCCGCCCGCATCACCGCATCGGCGACCGCTATCAGGATTTGAAGGATCTCGGCCATGACCTGGACAACCCGGCCGCGGTGTAAGCGCGGCCCCCAGACAGCCATCGTCGCCGGAGAAGGCCCACGGATCTTGCTGCTTCACGGCGTCGGCCTGAGGGCCGAGGCATGGGGCCCGCAGATCGACGCGCTTCGCGCCTCCGGGTTCAGTGTTATCGCCCCCGATATGCCGGGCCACGGCGCAAGCCCCACGGTTCAACGCGACATGTGCTTGCGGGATTATTCCGGGCTCACCGCACTCTGGCTGGATGAGCCCACCGTTGTCGTGGGGCATTCAATGGGTGCGATGATCGCGCTCGACCTGGCGGCGCGGCACCCCGACCGCCTGCTTGGCGTGGTGGCCCTGAATGCCATTTTCCGGCGCAGCGTGACTGCCCGCAAAGCCGTGGCGGCACGGGTTGCGGCCCTGGATGGGCGAAACGTCGCGGACCCGAGCGAAACACTGGTCCGCTGGTTCGGTCATGAACCATCGCCGGAACGCAACGCGTGCGAAAGCTGGCTGCGGGGCTGCGACCCCGCCGGTTACAAGGCCGCCTATTCGGTTTTCGCGCTCGAAGACGGCCCGGCCGTCGAAACGCTCGCCGGGCTGCACATTCCGGCGCTTTTTCTGACAGGCAGCGAAGAGGCCAATTCGACCCCGCATATGTCGCGCTCGATGGCGGCTTTGGCACCTGACGGGCACGCCGAGGTGATCGACGGCGCGGCGCACATGATGCCGATGACACATGCCGACGCGGTCAACCGACAGCTCGAAAGTTTTGCGCTGAGGTGCCAGCCATGAAGGATTTCAACCCGAATGAGCTGCGCAATGCCTTCGGCAGCTTCATGACGGGCGTCACGGTCGTGACCACCCGCGCGCCCGATGGCACACCTGTCGGCTTTACCGCAAATTCGTTTTCCTCGGTTTCCCTCGACCCGCCGCTGTTGCTGGTCTGTCCGGGCAGGTTCCTGTCGTCGTATGAAACCTTTCACAACGCCACCCATTTTGCGGTCAGCGTCCTGGCCGAAGGGCAAGAGGATGTCTCGAACACCTTCGCCAGTTTCAAGGGGGATCGTTTTGCCAGGGCCGCGCATGGCAACGACCTGCATGGCATTCCGTTTATCCGGGGGGCGGTGGCACGGTTTTCCTGCGTAACGCATCAGGCGATCCCGGCAGGCGATCACACCATCCTTCTGGGTGAGGTGAAGGACTTCGACCATAGCGGCGACGCGGGGCTGGGCTATGCCGGGGGGCGTTATTTCAGCCTCGGGCTCGAACGCGAAGCAAGCGAAAGCATTGCCCAAGGCGCAGTTGTCGGGGCGATCATCGAAACCCCGGCGGGCATCCTGCTGGAAGAAACCCCTGACGGCTTGCGCCCGCCGCAGATCACCGCACGAACCCGGACAAACCAACTCGAAGCGCTTGACGCGGGTTTGGTGGCGCGCGGGATCAGGGCCGACCTCGGGCGCGTCTATTCGGCCTTCGATGACCGCAGGCTTGCGGCGCATCACACCTATGTCCTGGCGACAGGCGCGGCCCCTGCGAAGGCTGGCGCCCTGCGTTGCATCGCCCCCCCGGACCTGCCCGGCCAGCGATACACGACACCGGCCATCGCGACGATGATGGCGCGATTTTCCCTCGAAACCCGGAACCGCACCTTTACGCTCTATCTCGGCGATGAAGGCACGGGGGACACGCATCAAACCTGAAAGGACACCCGATGGAGTTTTCGCTTTTCGCCCATGTCGAGCGCCTGACCCCCGACCAGCCTCACGATGTTCTTTACAAGGACTTCCTGGACCTGTGCAAAATGGCCGACGAGGGCGGCATGCGCGCCATCTGGACCGGCGAACATCACGGGATGGAATTTACCATCGCGCCCAACCCTTTCCTGCCGTTGGTCGATCTTGCCCATCACACCCGTAACGTCCGGCTGGGCACGGGCACTGTCATCGCCCCCTTCTGGCATCCGATCCGTCTGGCCGGCGAAGCGGCGGCAGCCGATCAGCTCACCGGCGGGCGCATCGAACTGGGTGTCGCCCGTGGAGCCTACAGCTATGAATACGAACGCCTGATGCCGGGGCTGGATGCCTGGGACGCAGGCCAGAGAATGCGCGAGATGACCCCGCTCTTGCCGCAACTCTGGAAAGGCGATTGCGCACACAAGGGAAACTATTTCGAGTTCCCCTCCACCACCGCCACCCCGAAGCCGGTTCAGCCGGACGGCCCGCCCATCTGGATCGCCGCGCGTGATCCCAACAGCCATGAATTCGGCATCCATAACGGATTCAATATTCAGGTCACGCCGCTTTGGCAGGGGATGGACGAGGTCGAAACACTGATAGGGCGCTTCAACGCCGCCTGTGACGGCTATGCCGGCCCGCGCCCCAAGATCATGCTGCTGCAACACACCTATGTCGGCAGCGATACCGATGACGTCGCCCGCGCCGCACAGGAAATTTCACGCTATTACGCCTATTTCTTTGCCTGGTTCAAAAACGAACGTCCCGTGCGGCAGGGCCTGATCAAACAGCTTTCAGACGAGGAAATCGCATCCAACCCGATGATAGCCCCCGACAAGCTGCGCCACGATCTGGCCTTTGGCACGAGGCAAGAGGTGATTGACCGGCTCAAGCGTTACGAGGACCTTGGCTATGACGAATTCGCCTTCTGGATCGATTCCGGCATGGAAACCGAACGCAAGCGCGCCTCGCTCGCGCGTTTCATAGACGATGTGATGCCCGCCTTTCAGTGAGGGATGAAAGACATGACCAACAAACCGCACTACCCGCTTTTCATAGATGGTGAATGGGCCGAAGGCGCCACACGCCAGACCATGACCACCACCAACCCGGCCACAGGCGAGGAGTGGGCCACATTCGCCTGCGCCGCACCTCAGGATATTGACCGCGCCGTGCGCGCCGGGGTGCGGGCGCTGAACGATCCTGCCTGGCGCGACATGACCCAGACCGCACGCGGCAAGCTGCTGTACCGTCTGGCCGATCTGATCGAGCAAAACGCCGAGGCGCTTGGCCGGATCGAAACCACGGATAGCGGCAAATTGCTGGCCGAAACCGCCAGCCAGACCGCGTATGTCGGGGATTACTATCGCTACTATGCAGGGCTCGCGGACAAGATCGAAGGCGCGGTTCTACCCATCGACAAACCCGACCTGCATGTCTTTACCCGCCGTATGCCGATCGGCGTGGTCGCGGCTATCGTGCCGTGGAACGCCCAAATGTTCCTGACCGCGACCAAACTGGGGCCGGCGCTTGCGGCGGGGTGTGCGGTGGTTCTCAAAGCCTCGGAAATGGCCCCCGCCCCGATGTTCGAACTGGCCCGGCTGATCGAACAGGCAGGCTTTCCGCCTGGGGTGGTGTCCGTCGTGACGGGGGATGCCGAAAACTGCGCCATTCCGCTGACCCGCCATCCCGATGTGGACCGGATCGCCTTTACCGGCGGGCCCGACACTGCGCGCCATGTGGTTCGCAACTCGGCCGAAAACTTTGCGGTCACGACACTGGAACTCGGCGGCAAATCTCCGATTCTGGTGTTCGACGATGCGAATCTGGACGGGGCCGCGAACGGTTTGATCGCGGGCAATTTCGGCGCATCGGGCCAAAGCTGCGTGGCTGGCTCGCGCGGGCTGGTGCAGCGTCCGGTTTTCCAGGAACTGATCGCGCGCATCGAAGAAAAGGCCGCCGGTATCGTGGTTGGCGATCCACTTTCGCCCGACACCCATGTCGGACCGCTTTGCACGCAGGCACAGGTCCAGCGGATCGAACAGACGCTCGATACCGCCCGGTCCCAGGGCGCGCGCATTCGTTTCGGGGGCAGCGCCCTTGATCGACCCGGATCGTATATGGCGCCGACGCTGGTGGAATGCACCGGGCCCGACACGGAAACGCTCAGGGTCGAAATGTTCGGTCCCGTGATGTCGCTTTTGCCATTCGACACCGAAGACGAAGCAATCGCATTGGCCAATGACACGCCCTATGGCCTCGGGTCGGGGGTTTTCACCCAAAATCTGGCGCGGGCGCATCGCGTGTCGGATCGGCTGCGCGCCGGTATCTGCTGGGTGAACACCTATCGCGCCATCTCGCCCATCGCGCCCTTTGGCGGCTTCAACCAGTCGGGCTATGGCCGCGAGGCCGGGATCGAGGCGGTGCTGGATTACACCAGAACCAGAACGACATGGATCAGCACCTCTCAGACGCCGATGGCGAACCCGTTTGTCATGCGCTGATCAGACCGCCGACGACGACGATGCACTACCCACCCGGCCCCTCAAGCTTCAGCCAGTAACGCGTGTATCGACGTTCGCCGGTGCGCGAGAGGGCACCGATCTCGACAAGTTCTTGCAGATCCCTTGTAGCGGTCGCGCGCGA